>JBEKME010000080.1:0-29019 GCA_050008675.1 Terriglobia bacterium | reverse complement strand
AGGCCAGCCTTTGTCGAACCCGCGTCGCGATTGAACTCCGACGGGGCCTGGTTTCCACCGCATTCCGATCGGATGGTCGCCCACTCGGAAAATACTCTCATGTGGTCGCAGAAGAATCTATTCGCTCGTCTCACTGCAAGTTACTGCCGGTCATGAGGTTCTGCCGCTAACAGAGATTCGGCCTGAAAAGTCGCCTTCCCGGAAAATGGTCGCAGGCCAGGGTCGCTGCATAACTGTTGGTAACAGCCCTTCCCACCAGCAATCATGCAAACTCCCCGGATACGGGGTTCGAGGAAATAGCTCCTCGGCAATCGCCTTGCGTCTAGCGATGTTTGCCGCCAGGTGGCCGGGAAACGCCCGACCCCGAGAATTGGCGCTGCCAAGCAGCACCGCGGGGATCCCTCGGGCGCGAAGCGGCGCGGCTGGCGGTCACTTCACATTCGATGGGAGGGTGTAATACTCGTACGACATTTTCCAGGTGAATTCGCTGCCGGGATCGATCGTCATGGTGATGAAGGGTTCCACGGCCAGCACGCTCCGGATCGACCACAGGTTTGCGGACGATAGCGGACGGTCTCCGCTGATTCTCATGCCGGCCCCTACTCTGCTGTTCTCGATGCGGATCTCGTTGTCTTGGGGGCTGTCGCTGAACCCCAACATGGGGATTTCCACGACCTCCTGATTCTCCAGCGCCTTCGAGTAAACGATCTGGTTGCCGCGAATCTTGGCAAGCTCCTGGTTGGGCGGCTCGGGCGACTGAATCTGGAAGGGAAGCGTGACGGAGAAATCCGGACCGGGGGGCTGCTTATCGAGTACCAGGAAATTGTGATTGTACACACTGCTTTGGATGGTGCGGCGGCCGGTATTTTTCAAACTGTGTTCCAACACCATCTCCGCCTTGCCTCTTGTTAGCCGCACGGTCTTCCGATAAACATAACTATAGCCCGATGACGGATCGGCAAGCTCCTGCGTGAATTCGATGGAATCCGAATGCTTCCTGGCGGTCCATTTGCCCGGGTCTACGATCTCGTACTGTTTGAAAGCGTCATAGCTGCCCTCGTCCTTCCGAAGCACCCCCACGCCGATTTTGATAAAAGTCCCGCCGGCCTTGGCCTCGTCCCATCCCAGGGCGCTCCCATTAGTCTGAAACTCCTCGACGGGACCTGTGTCCCCGGTACAGGGCGAGGCGACAATCTCCGCCCCCTCGTAACGGAAGTCGTGTACCTTCGGATCGACCCTGTTAAACCATGGTCCGTAATAGTTATGCCCTTTATACTCGAGGCCGGCAATGACTCCCGACCAATCGAACCGGGTGGCGCGATAGTATCCGTTCCGGGCATCGGGCAGGTAGAGCTTCACCCGGATTTGGCCGTTGGTAATCTCGGCCTGCGGGGGACCGGCCGCCGGCAGCTTCCCGTTGCCCGCCACACCCCATACCGTCGCCCCAGCCAGGGCTACAGCCAGCCTCGTTCCGAAACGCGAGTTCGTCATCTTCATATCAGCCCTTTCGTCTTCCATGGCATTTCCCCAACCTGCCTTCCTCGAAGCCCTTCAAAACCATTTCCTGGACGTGATCCCCGCATTCGTAACCAAGCAATGCAAACCAGAGGTTTTCTTGCACGGTAATCCTCCCTGCCTTGCCGATTACGGGCACCCGCAGCCGGTCGAGTGGGCTGTGGACCCCTCGACCGCCACAGTTCAAAAGGAATTGTATAGCATCGTGACATTGACGGCAACGCTCGTGGTGACCTCGGGCTCTGCGCCCAAGCCGAGCGACACCCCGTAGAGCCTAAGTCACGTGCCCGTGCCGCTCAAGCTGACGGTCTGCGGGTGTCAAGCCTCTTTAGAAATGTCCCCTTTTTGTGTTTTGTCTTTCTCGTGCTTCGCTTCGAGATTAGAACGTATCAGGAACCAATTAAGCGCTTGGCGGTCAACACACCGGCTCTCGACTTCGCCACATAATTTGAGGCCCCACACAGGGTGTCATCCTCCTCAATGAGAAATGGCCTTAACTAAAAGCCGCAGAGTTTGAAAGGCACGAATTCTGCGCTTGTATCTACCCCCTGGGGCTCTTTTCGGAAGGTTTTGTGACTCCAGTCAGGTTGTGCTGGTGGGCACGTATGCCACGCCGGAAAATTCCACTTGGTATCGCCACGGCAACCACGGTGGCAAACGTCATGGCACTGTAGAAGAAGTAGAACCAATGCAGAGGGATGACGCGAACAACAAAAAACCACCCGCGTTTGCGCTTGAAAAAACGGTAGAGGTCGAGATTCAATAGAAACAGAGCCGATGCCATGGCAGCAGCGGCCGTGAAGAAAAGGGGAAAGAAGAAGCCGGAGATGCAGGTCAGAATGAATGCCAGGACGGCGGCCGCACTCCATCGTGCCGAGGCATTGAGGTTGAGATCTTTCGATGCTCGCGGCTCGGCGAGGACCAGACGTGACCACGGAACCGCTCTCTGTAAGATGTCCGAACGCAGGAGATGGCGGAACGTCCAGCGTTTGAGGTGCGTGGCTTGCATCCCTTTTACCAGTCGGATCTTCTTACCTTGGCAGCGCAAACGGGTTCCCAGTTCAACGTCTTCAATGGTCGGCTTCTTGTAGTCCTCACTAAAGCCCCCCGCCTCCTGGAACGATGTCTTGCGAATGGCTCCACAGGCGGTCCAGAAGGTGCCCGCGCTTTCCGCCCCGTGCTGATGGACATAGTGATGCAGCAGGTTCTTGTATTGCGACACCAGTCCGTCGGCCACCGGCATGTCGTCATAGGACCCGAAACAGGCATCAATCGTAGTGTCCCTCTGCAGAGTTTCTATCGCCAGCCCCAGCGCATCAGGATGCAGCAGGACGTCGGCATCGGTGAAGAACAGAATCTCGCCGTGGGCGATTTCGGCGCCGCGGTTCCTGGCAAAAGCGGGACCGTGGGGGGGCGGCGACAGGCGGACGACCTGTGCCCCATAGCGTCGGGCGACCTCGGCAGAGGCGTCGGCGGAGGCGTCATCCACGACAATGACCTCATCCGGTCGAGTCTGAGATCTCATCAAGTCTCGGAGGCAGCGACCGAAATCCACGCCGCCGTTATGAACCGGGATGATCACCGTGAGTTTCATCAGGGTCGGGGACAGGAGCTTAGCCATATATAGTGCCACAGCCTGTCTATCCTTGTCAGCCTTGACGGTTTTCAGATCGGCCCTGACCGCCGGTGGGTGAGGTTGAACCGGAAGCTACGGAAGGAAGGGTTGTGCCACGTGCGGTCTATGGGAATTGAGCGGCAATGAGAACCGTCGTCCGGAACCTGTGTTGACATGTCTTCCAGCGCTAGAATATGAATAGGCCATGGCTTCACCATCGCGGACAAATCGCCCTTCCAGGCCTAGAACCTTGGAAGCTATGCCAGGCTCGAGGCCGGGGCAGATCGTGCTTTACACCGAAGTTCTGAAGCATAGAATCTATGGGTGATGGCAAAGAACCGCCCCGGACATGAATGCGGTTCTTCTCCATCCGAAAGCTGGGGAGAGGTAAAGTCGGCCATGCCGATTTCTCGAATCAGGATCGCTCGGGAGGTCATTCGCTCCAATTTCGCCGGGCTTTATCCGGATATCGTCCGACGAATCGGCATCCGACCGCTCTACGCGAATTTCTGGGTGACGACCCGATGTTCAGGCCGGTGCCGAACGTGCACCCAATGGCGGGAGGACGATCATGACGAGATGGACACTCGCGAGCTGAAAGACGTCATCCTTCGCCTCAGGAAAGCGGGTGTGGAGATCATCTACTTCGTCGGCGGCGACGTCTTCCTGAGGGACGACATCTTCGAGCTCATCCAATTCGCCGGGGAGCTCGGGCTGCGGACTCATCTCACCATCAACGCGTATACTGTAACTGAGGACATCGCCAGGGCGCTAGCCGCGTCGAAGGTGGCGTCCCTCCATCTTTCCCTCGACACGCTGACCGACGACTTCGACGAGATTCGAGGGGTCAAGGATGCTTCCGGAAAAGTATTGACGGCTCTACGCCTTCTCATGAACCGGGCCAGCTCGCAGCTTCACTTGGGCATCACGACGACGATCATGAAGCGCACGATCCCGGCAGTCCCCGAAGTTGTGCGATTCGCGCTCTCCAACAACCTTACAGTTGTTTTCAACCTCATCAACTTCACTCATCACTTCTTCGCCACCGATTTCTCCCGGGAGCAGTATGAGCTTGATCCCGAAAATCGAAAAGCCCTGACGGCCCTGATCGAATGGCTCAAACAGAAGCGTCTCGAACACCCCCGCCTTATGCCCAGGCTGGATCACCTGGCCTGGATATGCCGGTATTTCGATGACCCTCATCAGAGGAAAATGCCTTGCTTTCAGACGTTGTTGAAGGTCTGCATCCGGCCCAACGGGGATATTCGCCCCTGTTGCTCCATGGAAACCGCCGGCAACTTGCGAATGCAGGAAATCGACGATATCTTGCGCTCCGAGCAGTACATCGCCCTGCTCAAGAAAGCGCTGTCGAAAGACTGCCCAGGTTGCAGTTGCCGCTACACCCTCAATCTGGACCTCAGTCCCATCTCGTGGATCCGAGAGATCGGGCTGCGCCTGGGAATGGTAAGACGGAAAAGAAGCGATCTGGAGCTTGTCTAACCAGGACGACCGGAGGAGCAAGAGAGAATGTACGGCCCATCTGCCAAGACCTATACCGACGGCAGCTACCTCCGGAAGAACCCAACGTGGCACGCGGAAGACGCGAGCTATAAGGCGAAGGACATCATTACCCTGCTGGCGAGGAACGGGCTCCGACCTAGGTCGATTTGCGAAGTGGGCTGCGGCTCGGGTGGGATACTGGACCTGCTGTCCCAGGAATTCGAGGCCTCCGTTCAATTCACAGGCTATGACATCTCCGAGCAGGTATTAGCTCTGTGCCGGCTGAGGGAGAAAAAGAACCTCCATTTCATTCTCGGCGACGTTCCCGAAGAAGGCGCCCGGTTTGATCTCGTGCTTGCGATTGACGTTTTCGAGCACGTGGAAGACTATATGGGCTTTCTGAGAAAACTGCAGTCCAGAGGAACCCACAAAATCTTCCGTATCCCGTTAAACCTCTCCGTCCAATCGGTCCTATGCAAGAGCCGCCCCATTCTCCGGGCGCGAGAATCTTACGGCCATCTCCACTACTTTACGAAAGAGACGGCCCTGGCCACCCTCGAGGATTCCGGCTATAAAATCACGGACTCATTCCATTCATTCTCACCGATCTCGACCCAAGCTCTCGGATGGAAGAGGTCCCTGCTGAAGTCAATGAAAAAGGTGTTATTTACCCTAGATCGGGAATGGGTTGCCCGTCTGCTCGACGGGTTCTCCCTGATGGTTCTAGCGGAATGAAGAGCCCATGGAAATGATCGCCCGTCCGCTCCGCTTCTGTATGATCACCACGTTTTACCCGCCCTATCATTTCGGCGGGGATGCCGTCTTTGTCCACCGACTGTCAAATGAGCTCGCCCGGCGGGGACATCACGTGGAAGTAATCCATTGCCTGGACTCCTATCACGCGCTGGGAGGTAAGGATCCCTGCGGGCTTTACGAGGACCACCCGAACGTCAGAGTCCACGGTCTCAAAAGCCGGTGGGGATTTCTCTCCCCACTCAGCGCCCAGCAGACGGGATATCCGCTCTTCCAACGGGGCCGGATTAGGAAGATCGTATCGGCCGGATTTGATGTCATTCATTACCACAACATCTCACTGGTCGGCGGTCCGAAAATCCTGGGATATGGAAACGCGATCAAGCTCTACACTCCGCATGAGTATTGGCTGGTGTGCCCCAGCCATATGCTTTTCCGGTTCAATGCCGCGCCCTGTCTCGGGAAGTTTTGCCTCGCTTGCACCCTGGTTCACAAGCGACCACCTCAGTGGTGGCGCTATTCCGGCATGCTCAAACGTGCGTTGAAACACGTCGACGCCTTTGCCGTCCTGAGCGACTTCGCGGAAAAGGTCCATCGGCGTGAGGGACTCGATCTTCCCTTCGTCCACCTCCCCTTTTTTCTGCCCACTCAGGACAACGGGACTTCGGCGGACGAGGAAGGCGCGGAGGGGAGGCCCGGAGGGCCTTCCTATTTCCTTTATGTCGGCAGGCTGGAGAAGCTGAAAGGCGTGCAAACGCTCATTCCGCTCTTCCGTCGCTATCCGAGAGCCCAATTGTGGATCGTTGGCAGCGGAAACCTGGAACGCCGATTGCGGCAGATGGCGGAAGGCTGCCCCAACATTCGCTTTCTCGGCCGTATGCCCTACCCTCAATTGCATTCCATTTACCGGAATGCTGTGGCCGTGATTGTTCCCTCCCTGTGTTACGAGATCGCTCCGCTCGTTATCATCGAGGCCGCCCGACACAAGACTCCCGTCATCGCCGGCCACCGGGGAGGGATGCCCGAGCTCGTAGCGGAAAGCGGCGGAGGGATCGTCTATGACACTCAGGAAGAACTGATTGCGGCGATGGATCGCTTATGCTTCGATCCTTCCCTGCGGAAAACGCTGGGCGGGAAGGGCTATGCGGCGTGTCGGGAAAAGTGGAGCGCAGAATCCTATATCACCCAGTATCTCAACCTGATTGCGGGCATTGCGGGAAAGCGCGGCATGGTTCTTGGATAGGATCCAGCAAGCGGGAGGGCAAGAACATGACCTATGTCGGGATCATGAAGCGAATCAAGGAAGGGTTTGCAGCCTCCGGCTTGCCTCCGTCCCACCGGATCGAGATTCTAAATCTCCTGCTGGAACTCGGTCAATGGCTGAGAGGAAACCCGTTTCCAGTTCACTTCGAATCGCGCCAGGATTTGTACCGGCATCTGAACAACGAAATCGCCGCCAACGGTCCGATCGATTACCTGGAATTCGGCGTCTATCAAGGAGATGCCATCAACTCCTGGACGGACCTGAATCGACATCCGGATTCGCGATTCTTCGGCTTTGATACTTTCGAAGGGCTTCCCGAGGACTGGAGGTTCTTTACCAGCGTCATTCCGCGAGGGACCTGGGGCATGGGGGGCAAGCCCCCGGAAATCCGGGATCCGAGAGTGACTTTCATCAAAGGGATCTTTCAGGAATCCCTGCCGGTTTTCCTGAACACGTTCGTCCCCAAGAACCGATTGGTCATCAACTGCGACGCCGATCTTTACACATCCACACTGTATCTCCTGAGCACTCTGAACCACCTTCTGTCTCCTGGACAGATTGTGGTCTTCGACGAGTTCTCAACCGTCTATGAATTCAAGGCGTTTCGGGATTTCTCCAGGGCCTTCCACAGGAAATACAGGCTGCTCGCGTCCTCCGACCAGTTTTGCGAACGGGCAGCCCTCGAGTTTGTTTGATCTTTCCCGATACCATTTCGTCGCCGATGGTTAAGCCCTTAAAACAGATAGAGAATCCGGAACCAAGTTATCGAGGATCTCTTCGACTTGCAAGGCGCGATTATGAATCGGGTTTTTTAGGGAAAGAGGACCCTGGTGTTGATGGCGGAAGTGCGCCACCCATGGGGAATCACTCCCGGGCGGGAGCCCACTCCGTCCGTTTCTTACCGGCGGCGTCCATCGGGGTAGCGGCGGTGAACTCGATACGCCGTGGGATTTTCGATTCCGAGAGGTGGGCTCGGCAATGGGCGACAACAGCACGGCGTGTGAGAGTGCAGTCCGGGCGGAGTTCGATGAGCGCTTCAATCACTTCCCCTTGCCGCTCGTCGCGCACACCGTGCACGTTGCAGGCGCGTATCTCGGGCATCTGCAGCAGCACGTGCTCGATCTCGACGGGATCTACCTTGATGCCGGAGATGTTGATGATCGCCTTCGAGCGGCCGCATAAGATTAGCTCGCCCTCTGGTTCCAGGCGAGCTAAGTCCCCCGTGATGTAGAAGCCGTCCTGGAATCTCTCGGCGTCCGAATCAACGGGATCGAAGTGGGCGGAGATGACGCCCGGGCCGCGCACCGCAAGGTTGCCGGTGCAACCAGGCCCCAGCAATTCGCCGTGCTCGCCGAGAATTCGGACCTCGGCGGATTCGACGGGATGGCCGGCGAGTCCGGGCCGGAAGAAGGAACCCGCACGCTGAATGGCGATCACGCCAGTCTCGGTGGAGCCGTAAAGCTGCCGAATCCGCAGGCCCAGCATCGACTCGCAAGCGCCGGCAGTCTTCGGCGGCATTGGCGCGCCGAAGGAGACGGCAACCTCCACGCTCTCAAATGAAGCGCGGGTGGCGCCGCTTTCGGCGAGCATTGTATAGACGAACGGCGATCCCATCAGCACCTGAATCCAATGATCTCGGATGGCGGCTTCCACTTCCGCCGGCGCGAAGGAGTCCGGCAGCGTCACACACATGCCGTACAGCAGCGGCAGCAGGAGACAGTTGTCGAAGCCCCCGGAGTGATAGAAAGGGACGGCGCTCAACTGGCGCATGCCCGAGCCCAAGCCGAGTGCCTTGGCAGTGGAACTCTGCGCCGAGATCAGATTGCGAGCGGAGCGGAAGACAATGCGTGGGCGGCCGGTGGACCCGGATGTGGGGAAGCAGACGCAAGGCTCGCTCTCCGGTTGCGGCGAGGGCGGCAGAAGGGCCGTGGAGGTGAGAAGTGCGTCGCGCACATCGGCCTCATCGATCAACACCACCGTGGCGGGCAGCGCTCCCGATTCGCGCCATTGTCCCAGCATGTCGCTGCGCGCAATGAGAGCGCGCGGCGACAGTTGCGAGGCGAGCCAGGCGATCTCGCGCGGCCGCCACTCGGGGTGGAACGGCGCCCAGACGGCGCCCATGCCCGCCGAGGCAAGCACGCCCGCCGCGACTTCCCAGCAGTTGGGAAGGCACACTGCCAGGCGGTCCCTGCGTTGAAGACCCGCCCTGTCTGCGAGCAGACGCGCAAAGCGCCCGCTCCGCAAACGAAGTTCGGAGTAAGAAATGGCAGTCCCGTGATCGATGACGGCGACAGCATCGGGTTGCTGCGCGGCAACTTTGTCGAAGGCAGCTCTCAACATGAGCGCTCCTGAAGAGAGGCAACGCATGCAGCCAACCGCGGAAGGTCCAACAGTACCTCGGTCTTCAACTCCGCTTCCGTCAGGGTGATACTGAACTCCTTCTCCACCGCGGTGACGACATTGAGAATCGTGAGCGAATCGATCCCGGCCACTTCGTCGAGGCGGATCAATCCGGCCATTTCTTCGGGCGACAGGTTCAGATTGAGCACAGAGCAGGAAAGCTGCCGCAGTTGTTGCAGAATGACGTCGTTCGAGCTCATCGCGAACCTCCACTCACCAGCGAATCCAAGCATCCCACTGCTCGGGCGCTCTCAGCACTTGCTCTTCGAGCGTCTTCACCATTCGTGCGAGCCCATCTTCCACGAAGCGCGCGCGGTTCTGCCACTCGCATGGGTGGACAGGCGTTCCGAACTCGATCCGGAGCCTCCGTGAATCGCCCAGGCACAGCATGGGAACTAGCGGAGCGCGCGCAATCCATGCGAGGTGAAGAAAACCGGTTGGAAAGGGGCGCGGCGTCCCGAGGAAATCGAGGGGCACAAGCTCGCGCGAAAACGAGGCATCCATGTGGAGATCGATCAGCCCGTTCGAACGCAGCCGGGCAAGCATTTTGAGGCTCGAGTCCGGGTCGTGCACGTCCACTTCCTCTCCCAAAACCCCGGCGAGGAACTTGACGTAGCGCATCTGCACGAACCGCTTGCCGAACCGGCCCGCCCAATCATCAGGCGGCTCGTGGTTGCGCACTGAAAGTGCGGGGTAACCAACGGAGTGGAGGTAGCGTTTGGCGACTCGGCTGGCGAAAAAGTGGCCGCTGATGAGAAGCGCACCGCGGCCCGATGAAAGCGCGGCGGTGAGGTTTTCGAGGTTCACCAACTCCGCAGTGCTTGGGCGGCTTGCAGGCGCGTGCCGCTCCATGACTAGGTCATCTTGAAATCTGCGGACGGCGTTCCGGAAATAGTTGCGCGCGATCTGCTCCAGCCGTGAGCTCCCCGCCTCCGCGGGGAAGGCGAGCGCAAGCCTTTCCATCAAGCGGCGGCGAGGTGCGCGCAGTGCGAAGGATGCGAACCAGGCCAACGCATCGCCAACCGCGTACATCCAGCTCGGCGGCAGAAAACGGGCCAGCCACCTCCCAGGGTAGAGGTAGACCAACCACCCCAAGTCCTTCACTCTCAACAGCGGGCGCGGCGGGCCCGGCCGCACTATGTTAGCTGCAATTTCCATTTCGGGCTCCCGTACATGGAAGATCTTACCCAGGACTTCCGATTTGCCCCCCTGGCCACCCTCGATCATATACCCAGCTTCTCAACGATGCGGTAATGGGAGATGGTCTTGGCGATCACTCGATGTCTCAGGTTGTTGCTGCCAGTCGTGCGCCGGGCCGAAGAGCTAATCAAACGCTACAACAATATCTTAAATCCCGGTCAGTCGCTAGCGAGATTCCCGCCAAGTATGTGCTGAGTAAACTCAGCTAGGAGGCGCAAGCGCGCGCAGCACCGAAGAATGCGGTTGTCAAACCAAGAGGCGCGAATCCGCCTGAGAAGTCGGTTAGCCGTCAACCGGCGCAGTGCAATGCGGCCGGCTGCATTCCGGCGTGGAAAGGGCGTTTATCGGGCCGAATCCGACGAGGCACCCGTCCGGCATGGTTCCCGGGCAAGCGAAGCGCTTTTCCGCCGGCTGCCAATGATGCTATCTTAAAGACATTACTTGAAAATCTAGGTCGGGGGGTGCATACTCCCCGCAAGGGGACGGCGAATGTTTCAGGAGATCAAAGCTTCTCTCGAGCAACTCTATCGGGAAGACAAGCGGCCCTGGCTGGTCGGTTTTAGCGGCGGCAAGGACAGCACGATGCTGGCGTCGCTGATTTTCGACGCCGTTCTGTCCATCCCCGCCGAGCAGCGAAAGAAGCCCATCTCGGTCCTTTGCACGGACACGCGCGTGGAGATTCCCGCCATCGCCGAAATGATCGAAGGCACACTGGACCGCATGCGGAAGTGCTCCGAGCAGCACAACCTGAATATCGACGCCAACCTGCTGAAGCCGCTCATCGAAGAATCCTTTTGGGTCAACATCATCGGACGGGGCTACCCTCCCCCCAACCGCACCTTCCGCTGGTGCACCCAGCGGATGAAGATTGATCCGGTCAATGCCTTGGTGAAGCAGCGGGTTGGCCATTGGGGAGAGGCCATCCTGCACCTCGGCGCGCGCCGCGCCGAAAGCTCCACCCGGGCCCAAACCATGGCGGCGCGCCAAACGCGTAACGGATTGCGGCGGCATCCTGACTTACCCCGTGTGTGGGTTTCGAATCCCATTGAATTCCTCTCGACCGAAGAGGTTTGGGCCTACCTGCTCCAGAATCCCAACCCCTGGGGTGGAGACAATCGCCCCCTCTACAAGCTTTACGCCAGCGCCTCGAACGGTGAGTGCCCAATCCAAATCGACACCAGCACGCCCAGTTGCGGCAACAGCCGTTTCGGCTGCTGGACGTGTACTGTGGTTGATCGCGACAAGGCCAGCGAAGGACTGCTGGCCAGCGGCGACGAGCGCATGGAAAAACTGATCGAATTCCGCGAAACGCTTCTGTTTTACCGCGACCCCGCCAACGGCAAACGCGACACCCGGCGCATGAACGGCAATCAGGGCCCCGGGCCACTCTTGATCTCCGCCCGTCGCGAACTCCTAACCAAGCTGCTCGATTTGCAGGAAGAAGTCGGCCTCAAGCTTATCAGCCCCGAGGAATTGCTGTTGATTCAGCAAATGTGGGAGGCCGCCCGCGACCCCGACGACGGGCGTGGCGTGGCGCGCATCGTCAACCGGCAGAAAGGTGTCATCATGAACGCCGACTTGAGCGAACTTAGCCGGTTACGCGAAATAGAAGACAAAGTCGCGGCCGAGAAGGGCATTAGCGCTGAAACCCTCCGGCGCATGGTCGCCAAAGTGGAAGAATACAGCGAAAGCCACCGCGCCCGCGGCCTCCCCGATGACTTGCTGAATATTCTTAAGGATGATTTGAATCGCGAAAAATCTATGATCGTGGACAACTAAATGATGACTGGCCCTCTCACCTCAGCGTCCCCAGAGTGGACGCGGTGGCTTGAGCGGATAACATCACTTCGGCCCGACAAAGCCCATCCAGCGCTCGGGGATGCCCCGCAAAAACCAATCCTCCTTCTTGTGCTCTGCGACTTAGTGGAAGAAGGTAAGCTCGATGGCGGGCTTCTAAAACGCGATGGCGATCTTGCTTTTCGATACAGTTCCTACTGGCGAGTCGTTGCGCCGCGACGCCAGACAAAAGCTGATCTGACTTTTCCGTTTTACCACCTTAAATCAGAGGGCTTCTGGCAGCCGCTCGATGCAGGGGGACACCCTGCCACAGATCGGCATATCTCAGAAATCGCACAGTTGGATGTTTCATTTCTTGTTTGCCTCGCTCAAGCGGAGTTTCGTTTGCTGGCTCGGCGCACGCTGATAGCAAAATACTTTCAGCCGGAGGAAAGGGCGGAGCTTTACAGCCTTGTCGAACTTCCGGTTCCTCCAGAAGACGTAGTTGGCGCAGATGCCAGCCGGTTTATGCCGGACAGGGAGTCCGAGAGCCAGCGAGACGCCAAGTTCGCGGTGCGCGTGCTGCCCGCCTACGACTACACCTGTGCCTTAACACGTTACCGGATGATCGCGTTGAACGGTAAGACTGTGCTCGACGCCGCCCACATCCATCAATTCAAGCAAGGCGGCAGCAACCACCCCACGAATGGCATCGCGCTATCAAAAACCGCCCACTGGCTGTTCGACCAGGGTTTTTGGTCAATCAGCAACGATTACAATATTCTAGTAGCAGAGGACCGCTTTGATGAACGTGGTGATGCCGCGCATCTTCTGAAGCCCCGCGCGGGCAGCTCCATACTTCGCCCCCAAAACCAGCACTACTTGCCCGACTGCGAGTCTCTCAGGTGGCACCGCCAACGCCACGGTTTTGAACACCAGTAGTCTTTTCTTCCCGAATCGCCCCCCCTCAGCTCGTAGATGACTTCAGCACGCTCGGTGCCGTTGACCCGGACGACCTCCAGCGAGCACAGGAGCGGCGGAACGAACTGACCAAGGCCAAATCAGAGCTTGAGACAAAGCTTGGCGGCGCCTGGGAGCTGGCAATTCCAGTCTATTTGCTGGGAAACTATCGCACCGACCTCCACGACTATCTTTGCTCAGAGGAACGGCGGCGGGACTGGGAAAGTGCAAGGTCTGCCGTTGAGCCCAAAATTCCCCAAATCAAGAATGATGTCTTCGGGGCTGTGCCGGCGGAGTTTACGTTGCAGCCCGACATTGAATCGTTCTATCTGAAGCGGCTCGAAGATGCGCTCCATCGGCTATTTCATCCGCCCCCAGAAGGGATGTCTGAGAGAGTGTTTGTCGCTGAACGTAGCGACACGAGCGCACAGATTCGTGCGCGGCTTGCGACCGCAGGTTCACTCGGCGAACTGGCCGAGATGTGCGCACGTATCGAGTACATGGACGCGGAGCTTCGTGAGCTCGACCAGAAAATCAAGCAGATGCAACAGGACACGGCTGCTTTTAAGCGTGGTGCGGAGCTATACGATAAACGGGGAGAACTTAGGAGTACGCAAAACCAAATCGTGAAGCGTCTCAGTGAGATTGCTGCGGAGGTTTCGCGGCTTGAGGTTGAATTGGCCGAGCTCAAACGCCAGGAAACGAATCAGCGCGAGGTCGTCGAGCGCGCCGAGAAGGGCGAGAGTCTCGCCTCGCTTGCCAGCCGGTACCGCGAGGCTGCGGGCGAAATTAGGACTCAAGCTGCCATCCGGCTAAGGAAGAGAATCTCCGAACAGGTCGGGGAACTCTGGTCAGAAATTACGGAACGGACGCGCGAGTTTGAGGGTATGGAGTTCGATAGCCATTGGCAATGTTTCCTAATTCGGAGGGACGGTAGGCGGGTTACGTGGGAGGAGACGAACACCTCGGCGGGCCAACGCCAAGTTCGCATGCTTGCGTTTTACGAGGCGCTACGGCGCTTGGCGAAACTGGTTCCGCCCCTTGTGGTGGACACTCCACTGGCGCGGCTCGATAAAGAGGTCCGCTCCAACGTGCTCGACCAGCTTTACCTGAGCGGCCACCAGTCTGTTATTCTTTCCACGAATGCCGAAGTCGATCCTGAAGGACCGTTATTCGAAAGGATCCGAGACCGCCTGGCGCGAGTCTACACTTTGCACCCGCATGGTGAGGGCGAGAGCATCGATTACCAGGTGCGCATCACGAGTGACTACTTCGGACAAGTTGTGTAAGCGAAAGGGAAGATTATGGACGGATATGAAAAAGACATCATCGAAGTTACCGGTTGCAGCCAGGAGGACGCGGTGATGATCGAGCACATTATGCGCGAGGAAATTTTTCACAGTACCCTGGATTGGCAGATGGCAGCAGAGTTCAACCGGGCAGCACGAAAGGCGGCCAAGATGCTGGTAGCCGACCGCGGCGTTTATGAGGAATATTTCCGTTTGACGCGTGAGGCATACCAGCGTATGCGCGCAGAGAACGAAGCCGAAACGAGGGGCAAACTTCGGTGAAATTTGACACGAGTGAAGAAGCACACAATTTCATAGAAAACGTTTTCCCCCGAGTCGGTGCACGCAATCAAGCTGTCCTGGGGCGCGCTGCGCTTTTCCTTGCCTTAGGTGAGGGCGTACCTCCAGAGTTTAAGCCCAAGGATTCAAAGGGGGTCACGCTCAACGACGAGCAAGTGGTCGGCGACGAGCTTAAGGATGTTGTCCGGGCAGCCCTAAATCACCGCAGTGGGATCGCACTCGATGAGGTGGGTTATCGCCAGGAATTCCGGAGGCATTTTGAATTCGGTTGCCAAAGGTTGAAGCAGATGTGGGAGTACTCCGGCAACGACCAAGCGAAATTCGTGGCCGAGCTGCTCAAGGTCGGAACGGGTACCTACGTCGGCGAGCGAGCGGCGCAGGCAATTGTTTCCCTGCCGGTGGTGGAGGCTGAAGTAAAGCTGAAAGTCCTTATCGATGCCCCGGAATGGTCCGTCAATGGTCCGGGCACTAACAATGGATTGCTGGTGGTCTCCGGTCAGCCGGGAACGGGCAAGAGCCAGCTTGCACTCGATCTCCTAGCGCAACTGGCCACCCAGGGCGTCCGCTTCGTCTTCTTCGACATGAAAGGGGAACTCGAGGACGATCCGAACAATCCCCAACAGCGCCAGAACCGCACGCGTTTCCTCGAACAGACCGGCGCGAGGCACGTCCGATTGATCCAGCAAGCTTTGCCCATTAACCCGCTATACCGGCACTCGAATCCAGCTCAGAACGCACAGGTAGCTTACGCCATTGCGAGCCTCATTCGCTATTTTGCTCCCCAATTAGGCGCAAAGCAGGAACGCAGCATCGCTGACGCTTATGAGCACCTCGCCTCGCCGGACTTTCAGTCATTGGAACAGGAGTTGGCGAACAGCGGAGCGGACGGAGTCGATCTAGCAATCGTCCAGAAAATCGAAAGGTTACATCTATTTGCCAATGCAGATGAGGCGATAAGTGCGGAGGAATGGCTGAACGGCTCGCTGGTAATCGACTTTAAAGAGTTTGGTAACGATACCGACACGAAGGCTCTGGCGGTCGCCTTGATTCTCAATTTGTTAATCAACAAGCTGAACCAGAATTTGGGCGTGGTGAACGGGGTTCAGCCCATTAAGATGGTGTTGTTTGTGGACGAGGCACACCTTCTGCTGCCGAAGGAAAGCAAGGCTGGATTACTGAGCGCTCTCGCCCGCCAGGGCCGGTCCTGGGGATTCCCCGTCTGGCTGGCGTCGCAAGATGCTGACAAGTTTCTGACCACCGGCGCGAACGAAACCAACTTTGCCGAACTCGCCGAGTGCGGCGCCCACTTCTCTCCGCAGACGCTGAACGACTCCGATCAGAAGATGATTCTCGGTGGCGTCATTCACCAGAAGTTCGATAAGGGCGAAGCCGTCCTGCGCTTAAAGGGGAAGCTCATTACAGGTGTGGCCCGGCAGTTTTGGAAGGATGGAGGAAAATGAGTGTCTGCTAAGCCGGCGACCTTCGACCCGCTCGATGCCCCCCTGTGGGAAGGGCATGATTACCTCCAGTCCTTGCCAGATGCTGCTCGGGCCGGGTCATATCAACATCTGTTCTGGGTTGACCCAAAGCACTGGAAAAGACACAAACCCCCCGGATGGATCTTTGAGTTAGAATGGAACACCTATCGATATGCTGAGGTTGATACGGTAGCGAAACTCAAGGCAGTGGCGACGGAAGACGTGCCCGGCATTTATATATTCTCGGTTCAGCCCGACATGTGCGTAAACGGGTTTCCAAGCTACGCACTCTACATCGGGATATCTAATGCGCGAGGGACTGGAAGATCTGTCTGGGAGCGACTGGCTGACTATCTCCCTACTCGAATAACCGCGATAAAGAAGCGTAGTAACATTCATCGCATGATCTGCCTTTACCTTCACGCACTCCGGGTTCACTTCGCGTATGTGAACAAGCCCGCAGCTACTCTCAGGAAAGTAGAGAAGAAGTTGCACGGCTATCTAGCTCCACCTGTCGCGGATGAAGCCTATCCGGTCGACATGAAGCCGCTTAAACCGGCATTCTGACTATGAGCGAAAATTGGTGCGTACCGGCATTGCGCGGTCTCCTGGGTGACTGGGTCTACTACAGTGCCCTGCTGAAATCCCAGGACATCTCTCAACGAATCAAACCGTCACATGAAATCCGCGAGGCCAAAGCGCTTGAGGATTTTTTGCAACGTACGCTCAAACCCCGAGTCAGTAAGATTGCAGAGTACCTCGGCAGAAGAGATTCGCGCTTCTTCAATTCAATTATCGTTGGGATTTTCCATGGACTACCGCAATGGGCGGAGTTTGACCTAGACACGGTCACCCGGAAGCTGGCTATAAAGGAGTCGAGCGAACTCAAAGACAGTCTCGGACTGTTGATCTTTGCTGGTGACGAGAAGATGTTCGCAATCGACGGACAACACAGGGTCGAGGGAATAAAACAGGCATACAACAAGAATCCTGAGCGCATCGGCGAAGACCAGTATCCGGTAATTTTCGTTGCACACCTTGACACGCGCGAGGGGAAGGTTCGGACGCGCCGCCTGTTCTGCGACGTCAATAAGAACGCCGTTGCTGTCTCTGAGGGTGACAAGGTCGTAATCGATGAGGACGACCTTTCCGCTATTGTTACCCGAAGGCTGTACACGACCTATCCTCCATTCAAAAAGGGCAGCGAGATTGCGGTTAGTGAGCGGAAGAAAGACCTCGTTATAGACGACATTGAACGATTTACAAGCCTCCTGGCGATTTACACGGTTTGCAAGAAACTGAGGAGACTATACAAGAAACCCAGACGGACCCTGGAAAACGCCCCCGGGAATGTACTCGCCTTCCACCAGATCGTCTCGAAGTTCTTCGATTTCGTTATCGAGCATGAGCCTTCGCTGAACCGCTACTTTCATCGAAAGGACACGACACTACGGAAAGAACGCGACAATAACCGGAACCTCTTCTTTCGGCCCATCGGGCTCGAGGTGCTTGCCCGCCTGTACGCTTATCTTGCCGGCAGGGGCACCCTGAATATGCTCCAATACGCGCTAGAGACTCTTCACTTCGAGAATCCTGGCGGGGTTCTCGATGGGGTACTGTGGAATAGAGGCAAAATCCAGGCGTCGGGTAAGGCCAGGAAGGCCGCTGTCGAGCTGTGCCTGTATTTAATGCACCAGATGAAGCCGAAAGAGGAGATAGAGTTAACCGATACATTGCGCGAGGTCAGAAGGGACCCGGACTACTCTCTCCCTCAGAAACTGCCGCCGCCCCCCGCTTGAGGTGCACGCGAAATGGACATGGTCCCCCTCAGCACTGTCGCGGCACATTCGACTGCCGCCGCTGCTACTTTGATGTCTCCCCTGGCTATTGCCGGATCAAGCGAGAAGCGGATCATTTCCCGTGAGGCAGGGGACCCTGGTTTCATAGCTTTGATGACATGCGATGGCTCATCGGAATCGGCGAGGCACGCCGAACCCGACGAGGCACAGATTCCTTCCTTATCCAGCAGGATCAACAGAGATTCGGATTCGATGCCATGGAAGGTAATGTTGGCCGTGTTCGCCAGTCGCTGCGTTTTGTGGCCGTTCAACTCCGTGTCCGGAATCGAACTTAAAATACCTTCCTCCAGTTCATCCCGCAGCGGGCGCACTTTCTTTTCATAATTCGGCAAGTATTTGCGGGCCAGTTCGGCGGCCTTCCCCATGCCGACTATCAGCGGCACGCTCTCCGTACCGCCGCGCCGGTTGCGCTCCTGATGCCCGCCGTAAACGTAAGGCGTGAATGGCGCTTTGCGACGGATATACAGCGCGCCAATCCCTTTCGGCGCATGAAATTTGTGGCCCGTCAGCGAAAGGTAGTCCGCCGGAATCTTTCGCACGTCAATCTCCACCTTGCCCGCTGCTTGCACCGCGTCACAGTGATACAGCACGCCCCGAGAACGGCAAATTCCCGCAATTGACTCGACAGGGAATAACACGCCCGTTTCGTTGTTCGCCCACATCAGCGACACCAAGGCAGTCTGATCAGTGATGGCAGCTTCGAGGTCAGCCAATTTCAGCAAGCCGTCGCGGTCAACGGGCAGGTAGGTGACGCGGTAGCCATCCTCCTTCGGGCGACCACCCCTGCACCCCTCCTCATCCAGGAGGGGACTCCCGTAGCTTGTTTTCTCGAGTGCCATGCAATAGTTCAGCACCGAGGAATGTTCCACCTGGGACGTGACGATATGGCGTTTTCCGGGGTTGGCCTTGAGCGCGGCGGCAATGGAGGCATTGTTGCTTTCCGTCCCACACGAGCTGAAGATGACATCCATCGGGTGCGCCCCAATCAATTCGGCAACCTGCTCGCGCGCCGTCTCGATCACCGATTTGAGCTTTGCGCCGAACTTGTACGCGCTCGACGGATTGCCCCATTCCGTCGTGAGGTACGGCATCATCGCTTCCAGCACCGCAGGCAGAATCGGCGTCGTTGCGTTGTGGTCGAGGTAGATCACACGAACAGTTTACAGTTCAGAGTTTACAGTTCACAGCAAAAAACATCAGAATGCCCTGGCTGTTAACTGTCGACTGTCAACTGGCGACCTCCTGGAGAGCTCACAGTCCATAGTTTACAGTTCACAATAGAAATCAAGAAGGTAAGCTCAATTGCTTGCGACTCAGACGCTTGCGGCGCTTGTAGGGATTCGGCCTGAAAAGTCGTCTTCTCATCGAATGAGTGCCGTACGCGCCACTCGTTGAAGTGCAACATGAACGTGAGCGGGCGCTCTCCTCGAAAAGGGTCGAAAAGAACTCTTGACAACCCGCACCTAACATGCTAGGCTACTTAACGGTGCTCGACTGTTGTGTCATGGTCGTAGAGACCTCACAGCACGGGCTAGTGGCCGCAACGAAAGACCAGGTTTTCATTGCCGATTGCCGATTGTCGATTGAAGAAGTGACGCGGCAACTCCTTCCAATGTCCATCAGCAATCGGCAATCGACAATCGGCAATCCCAGCCATCCTCGGCCAAGCGATGATCGTGAAAAATCTTCGCCGCACGAGAAGAAGATGAAGACTAGTGCAACAGCGCGGCGGAGCCGCAACCAACACGTAGGGCCGAACGGCGTTCGGCCCTGGGGCGAGCGCCGCTCGCCCCTACGTGACGCGCAAAATCTTTGCGGCGCAACAACGTTCCAGGAACTAGTGCTACAGACGATTCCGCCATGCTTCTTTCCAAACCGACAATACGTCATGGCCTGCGCTTCCCCCACGACCTTAGTAACTTTCAAAAATGCTGGAACGATGCGGGTATGTTGTTGAAAACAAAGGAGCGCTGCGGAAAACCAGCGAAAGAAGCTGGAATGTCAATGAAAACAAAGGAGTTATCTGCTTAATGCGGGAATGTTGTTGAAACTAAAGGTAGTTAGTAGGCCGTAGGTAGTAGGTGGCGAAGCGCTCGGCCAAGCGACGTGTGTTTTTACGAGCTCTACGGCATCAGAGACGAAGAGCGCAAAATCAAGGAACCGTAAGGGCGGACGATTGATGAAGCTTCATGCGCAAATAAGGGTACAATAAGCACTCTCTTGGAGGGAACCATTATGAACATCCGGGGGATAGTGTGGGCTACCGTGTGCGCGTTCTTGGTGCTTCCATTCGCCGCACCACGCGCCGAAAGCGCCGCGAACGATCCCACCTCCTCCACCCAACCCGCGGTCTTTTACCCGGTGGCCGTGTGGTACGGAGGGGGGAAGGCTCGCGCACCCATGCTGGAACCCGTGGACGCCTCGAGTGTGCAGCGCTGGGGCAAGGATCTGGACCAGATTAAGGCGGTGGGATTCAACACCGTGAAGTGCTGGGTGGATTGGGCGAGCGCAGAGTCCAAGCCGGGCGAGTTCGACTTCCAGAACCTTGACCTCCTCATGCGCCTGGCCCAGGAGCGCGGTCTGCGCGTGGTGATACAGGTCTACCTCGACTCGGCTCCCGACTGGGTGGGCGAAAGATACCCCGAGGGCCGATTCGTGGACCGTAGCGGCGCCGTGATTACATCGCAAGCCGCCCCCGGCTTTTGTATCGACGACGCTGGAGTACGCGCCGAGATTGTGAAATTCCTCACCGCCCTTTCCACCGCAGCCAACAAGTTCTCGGCGCTTTACGGCTGGGACGTCTGGAGCGAGCCGCACGTCATCAACTGGGCAGACTTCCCATCCCTTTACAACCCTGAGTTCTGTTTTTGCCCTTCCAGCCAGGCACGCTTCCGCGCATGGCTGAAGGAGAAATACGGCACACTCGAGGCGCTCAATGCCGCTTGGTATCGCCGCTTCGAGCGCTGGGAGCAGGTGGAGCCGCCGCGCGCTTCCACGATTCTTTCTTACACGGATTACCTCGACTGGCGGGCCTTCATCGATGACAAGCTGGCGGGCGATCTGCGCACGCGCCTCGAGGCCATCCGCAGCGCCGACCCGGTGCACCCCATCACCAGCCATGCAGCGGTCCCCGGCCTCTTCACCTCTCCCACAGACGGGTTCGGCGAGCCCGACGATTTCAAGATGTCCGAGGTCGCCGACGCGTTCGGTACCTCACTCTATCCTAAGCACGCCGACTCTCCCCGGGGGTGGTCGTACCAAATGCTCGCGGCTGGGCTCGACTTCACGCGTTCGGCCGGCCTCAGCTCCGGCAAAGGCTTCTGGATTGGTGAGCTACAGGCGGGCCAGGGTGTCACCGGAATGCGCATCGCGGCGCCCATCGATTCGCACGACGAGGAGTTCTGGCTGTGGAAGGTGCTGTCGCACGGCGCGAAGGAGATTGCTGTCTACGCCTGGTATCCCATGAACGCCGGTTTTGAATCGAACGGTTACGGCCTGATCAACTTGGACGGCACCTTGACGCCGCGCTCGCGCGCGGCGGGCAAGGTGGCGCAGGAGATCGCCCGGAACGGCAGCAAGCTGCTGGCCGCAACTCCCGCTCGCGCCCAGGTGGCGGTGCTGTTCAATCGACTCTCCTACATGGTCGGCGGCTCGCAGTCTTCTCTCTCCAAGCTTGGCAATGCCACTCGCGACTCGTTGATGGGCCTGCATGGCGCCTTCTTCGAGCAGCAAATCCCCGTGGACTTCGTCCATCCCATCGACGTCGTGCACGATAAGCTCGGCCAGTACAAGATTCTCTTCCTGCCCTTTCCGGTGATGATTTCCAAAAGTGTGACCGAGGGCGTGGTGCGTTATATCCAGAACGGCGGCACCGTGGTGGCTGAAGCGCGCCTGGCATGGAACGATGAGCGCGGATTCTCCAGCGACGAAATCCCCGGCATGGGACTCGCCAAAGTCTTCGGCGCGCGCGAAAAGGTGATTCGTCCGCTGGAGAAGCCTGAGATTGTTCTGGGGCCCAATGCCGGCATACTAGGCTTGGCGCCCGGTACGCGCGCGGTCGCGGAAGCCTTCGAAGAGGAACTTGAACCCATGCCGGGCGCGCTCGTTCTGGGGCGCTTTGCGGACGGTGCACCCGCTATCGTTGAAAACACTTACGGAAAAGGCAAAGCGATTCTGGTGGGATCGTTTCTGGCCATGGCCTGCCAGCGCCAGCAAGAGGATGCGACTAAACAGGTGTTGCTGGCGTTCGCGCGCAGGGCGGGAGTCGCCCCGGAAGTCACGGTCTCGGGTGACAACACTTCCCAAGTGGAAGTTCGCCGATTGGTGGGGAGCGGCGTTCAATTCCTCTTCGGCTTCAACCACGCTGACCGTCCAGCGGATGCGAGAATCGCGGTCGGCGTCCCGTGGACGGTGGGCGACGCTCGCAGCCTGAATGATGAGCAAAAGGTGGCGTTCAGTCAGTCCGATAGGCGATTGATTCTTACCAAGCAGTTTTCTGCGGGCGGCATTTGGGTTGTTCGCTATGCACAAAAATGAAACGATGACCACCCAATTCGTGCTTGGTCTGGACCTCGGCGGGACAAAGATAGCCGGGGGCGTTGTGAGCTCCCAGGGAGCTCTCTTGTCCAATGTGCGCTTGCCGACTCCCGCCAAAGGTGTAAGGAAGGACGTGGCTGCCCTGTTCGACGCGGCGCACGCAGCCGCGAGCGCCGCCAGGATTCCCTGGCGACAGATTAGCGCGGTGGGAGTTGGCGTGCCAGGGGCATTTGATCCACGAACCGAAACCGTCTGGGCGCCCAACCTGCCGGGCTGGTCAAAGACGCCGCTGAAGAATCTGCTGGAGAAGGCTTTGCAGCGTCCCACCTTTGTTGAAGGCGACCGCAATATGCAGGCGCTGGCAGAAGCGTGGCTGGGGGTTGGGGCGCGAAATGGGATGCGGAATCTGGTCTTTCTAACGGTAGGGACGGGCATTGGCGCAGGATTGATCTCGGAGGGTAGATTGATTCCCGGAGCTCACGGTGTTTCCGGGGCAGCCGGTTGGATGGTGATCGACCGCCTGCGGAAGCCGGAATACGCCCGCCTGGGTTGCTTCGAAGCGTTGGGCGCAGGCCCGGCGATGGCCCGGATCGGCGCGCGGGCGCTCAAACAAAACCCCAGGAGCTTGATCGGCGTCTTGGCAAAGAAAAACGCCGGCAACATTACAGCCGAAGTGGTGGCGGCAGCCGCGCGACGCGGTGACAAGGCGGCGCGTCGAGTACTGCGCGAGGTGGGGACGAATCTCGGACTGGGCGTGGCCAATATCGTGAGCTTCTTGAATCCCGAGGTTGTGGTGCTGGGCGGTGGATTGGCTCGTATCGGAAACCCGCTTCTTGTTCCTCTCCGCCGCTCCATGCGCCAATGGGGCCAGCCGCTGGCAACAAGGCAGGTTCGCGTCGTGAGATCGTGTCTGGGAGACGAGGCCGGGATTCTGGGCGCGGCACGATATGCGTTCCTGAGACTGGAGGAGATGAAAAATGTCAGCCGAAAAATATTTCGCGGAAGCACAAAAGGTCTACGATCGCATTCGTTCCACACAGCTCCCAAACATTAAACGGGCCGCACAGTTTGCTGCGGACTCTGTTGCCCGAGGAGGCTTGGTTCATCTGTTTGGCAGCGGCCACTCCGTCATCCCGGTGCTGGACGTCTTCCCACGTTACGGCAGCTTCGCCGGTTTCCATCCTTTGATGGACTCCCGCCTCATGTGGACCCAGGTGCTCGGCTCGGGTGGCGTCCGCGAACTACTGAAGCTTGAACGCACCGAAGGGTACGTCGCAACCTTTCTCAGCAATTTCAAGTTCGAGCCGATTGACACCATGGTGATTTACTCCCACGGCGGTGTGAACGCGGCCGGGATCGACGTGGCGCTGCACGCCAAATCGCTGGGACTGAAGGTCGTCGCCGTCACCTCCATGGACAACGCCAGAATCGCCCAAGCCACCCATTCCAGCGGCAAGAAGCTTGCCGACCTGGGTGACGTGGTGATTGACAACTGCTGTCCACCGCAGGATTCTCTCGTTAACGTGGGCGAGATCCCCGTGGGGGCAAGCTCCACACTGGCGGTGATTGCTATTTCCATGGCCTTGGTTGCGCAGATGGCGGCCGAGCTCGCCAGTCGGAACGTGGCTTTCCGGGCCTTTGTTTCTCCCAACGTCACCAGCGTCGGCCCGGAGAATAACCACAAAGTGTTTGACGAATACATTGCCAGGGTTGCGCCACGCCTGCGATAAGCGAGCCACGTTATGTTGACCTGGGCCGGAGTCGTTCTTGCGGGGCTGCTCAACGGGAGTTTTGCCGTCCCATTGAAAACCACGCGCATCTGGAAGTTCAACCACATCTGGACCGTCCATTCGCTCCTTGCCATGGGTGTGATTCCGTGGCTCGTTGTGATGGCAACCGTGGGTCACTGGATTGAGATCGTAACCCGCCTTCAGTGGCGCGGATTGCTGATTTTGATCGGGTGGGGAGTACTGTTTGGCATTGCCTCGTTGCTTTACGGCGTCGCCGTGGACCTGCTTGGAATTGCCCTCGGCTTCGCCATCCAACTTGGACTTTCGATTGTCCTGGGCGCATTACTGCCGTTGCTGTGGGCCGGGGCATTCGCACTGCGCTCGCGGGCAGATTGGTTGTTCGTTTTGGGTCTGGCCTTGATGCTGTTGGGCGTGATCCTGTGCGCTCAAGCCGGGGGAAGGAAGGGCGCTTCCGGCAGCTCGCATCCAGGGAAATTCCGCTTAGGATTAATCATCGCACTCCTCGGAGGCCTCCTGGCGCCCACCCTCAATTTCGGCATTCAATACGGAACCCATCTCCTCGGTCAAGCCGGTGAGGTTCTCGGGAAGCAGGGTTTTCCGGCTGCGGTCTACCTTGCCTGGGCTGTGTTTCTCTCCTCCGCGGCCGTGGTGCAGGCAGGGTATTGTTTTTCACGCGTGCTCCACGATCGCTCGATGGAGACCTTCCGTAAGGGAATGTTCAGCCGTGACGCTCCCCAAGTGCTGGCCATGAGCCTGTTGTGGATATCCAGTGTGTTCATTTACGGCCGCAGCGCCTTTGGCCTGGGCCGCCTGGGAAACAGTTTTGGTTGGCCGATTTTTGTAGCGCTCATTATTCTGGCGTCGAATGCCTGGGGAGTCTTGCTCTCCGAATGGAAAGAGGCTAAAAGGGCAGCATTCTATCGAATGATCGCCGGAAGTGGCGTGCTGATCGTCGCGGCATTTCTTATCGGCCAGAGCCGACAAGGGTAAGGCCCAATATCCACTTGCACACGGGCCTCTTTTCGCTCTTCGTCACTAATCTCTCCGATCTTTCGGGTAGTGGGTCAATTTGATGCTGTAGCGGCGAGTTTACCTCGCCAAATGGCGGCGTAAAGCCGCCTCTACATCAAATTGACCTACTACCATCTTTCGCCTTTTCGTTGACTTCCCTGAAGGCTGAGCCTAACATTCTTGGCCAGCGGTGGGTTCCCCCGTGCTCGGTCTGAGCGTTTCGCACTACCGGATTCTCGAAAAGCTGGGTGGCGGCGGCATGGGCGTCGTCTACAAGGCCGAAGACACCAAGCTCCGTAGGTTTGTTGCCCTCAAGTTCCTGCCTGAAGAACTCTCTAAGGACCGGCAAGCTCTGGAACGATTCCAGCGCGAGGCGCGGGCAGCGTCCGCGCTCAATCATCCCAACATCTGCACGGTTTACGACATCGACCAGCACGAAGGCCAGCCCTTCATCGCTATGGAGTTGCTGGAGGGACAGACCCTGAAGCAGCGGCTAGCGGTAGCGGCGGGTTTACCCCGCCAGCCCGAACGTGGCGGCATAAAGCCGCCTCTACGAACGGACGAACTGCTCGACTTGGCGATTCAGATTGCCGATGCGCTGGACACTGCCCATGCGAAAGGGATCATCCATCGGGACATCAAGCCAGCGAATATCTTTGTCACCCAGCGTGGCCAAGCCAAGATTTTGGATTTCGGCTTGGCCAAGCTGGCGCCGGAAAAACGGGGGCTGGGTGCTAGGGGCTGGGGGCTGGGGAAAGAAGCCCTGCAAGAGATGCCGACCGCGACTGCCGGAACCGCGGAGGAGCACTTAACCAGTTCCGGCGCGGTGATGGGGACCATCGCCTACATGTCGCCAGAGCAGGCGCGGGGCGAGGAACTCGACGCCCGTACGGACCTGTTCAGCTTCGGCGCATTGCTCTACGAAATGGCGACGGGCAGGCAGCCCTTCACGGGCAACACTTCCGCGATGATTTTCACGGCCATCCTCACCCAGGCCCCGACCCCACCGGTGCGGCTGAACCCTGAACTTTCGCCCAAGCTGGAAGAAATCATCAACAAGGCGCTGGAGAAAGACCGCGACTTGCGCTGCCAGAGCGCCGCCGAGCTATGCGCCGACCTGAAGCGACTGAAGCGCGACACGGAATCCGGGCGGCCTTCGCCATCGAGCGAGGCGAGAGCGACCCAAGTTCCTGTGGCGGGCAGGAAACTCTGGAAGGTTCTTGTTCCCGCCGCGCTGATACTTGTCGCGGCTGCCATCGGGGGGACGCTCTACTTCCGCTCGCGCCAAGCGATGACCCGCCTGACCGACAAGGACACCATTGTCCTCTCCGATTTCGACAACAAGACCGGTGACAGCGTATTCGAGGACACGCTGAAGCAGGGGCTCTCGGTGCAGCTTGAGCAATCGCCCTTTCTCGCCCTGGTTTCCGACCGCAAGGTGAACGAGACATTGAAGCTGATGGGCCGTCCCGCTGGTGACCGGTTGACGCCGGAGGTCACACACGAGGTCTGCCTGCGCACGGGCAGCAAGGCCATGCTGACCGGCTCGATTGCGGGGCTGGGCAGCCAGTACGTGATTGGCCTGAAGGCAGTGAACTGCGACACGGGGGACGTGCTGGCGGAAGCGCAGGAGCAGGCGGCGGGCAAGGAAGCGGTGCTCAAGGCTCTGGACGCCGCTGCGGTCAGCTTGCGCGGCAAGCTGGGCGAGTCGCTCAGCTCGCTGCAGAAACACGCCACGCCGCTGGAGGAAGCGACCACGCCATCCCTGGAGGCGCTGAAAGCCTACAGCCTGGGACGCAAGACGCTCTATTCGAAAGGCCAAGCCGCTTCGCTGCCCTTCTTCAAACGGGCGGTGGAGCTTGACCCGACTTTTGCCATGGGCTACGGCATGATGTCGACTGAATACAGGGACCTAGGCGAAGTGAGGCGGGGGGCCGAAAATGCGCGCAAGGCTTACGCGCTGCGGGAGAAGGTAAGCGAACGGGAGCGGTTCTACATCGACGGGGACTACTATGTGAATGCACCGGGAGATCTGGAGAAGGCGGCGCAGACCTACGAACTGTGGCAGCAGACCTACCCAAGAGACGACGCCCCTTACAGAAAGCTGGGAATTATTTCCGCCATCCTGGGAAACTGGGAAAAGGCATTGGTGGAATATCGCGAGGCGCTGCGCCTGGAGCCAACTTTGCTGGCCAACTATGGCAACCTCGGCCACGCCTATACGTGCTTAAACCGGCTCGATGAAGCGGAGGCGGTGTACAAGCAGGCGCAGGAACGCAATCTGGAGATCGAGGGGATGCTCTACCTGTTGGCTTTTCTGAAGGGCGATACGCCGCAGATGGCGCATTTGGTCTCAGCCGCCACGGGGAAGGGGGGCGGGGAAGAGATGTGGCTGCACATGCAAGAGAACACGAAAGGTTGGTACGGCAAGTTGAAGAACGCGCACGAGCTGACCGGGCGGGCGATGGATTCAGCCCAGCACAACGACGCCAAAGAGACTGCTGCAATCTACCAGGCAGAGGCAGCGCTGCGCGAGGTGGAAGCCGGAAACCGGCAGCAGGCGCGTGCCGATGCCAATGCGGCGCTGAAGCTGGCCCCGAACCGCGATGTGCGGGCGATAGCAGCGCTGGCCCTGGCGCGGGCAGGCGATACGGCCGGGGCGGAGAGGCTGGCGGCCGAACTCGACAAGACTTTGCCGATGGACACGCGGGTGCAGAGGTATTGGCTGCCCACCATCCGGGCGGGGGTGGCCCTGGACCGCCAAGACCCGAACCGGGCCATCGAACTATTGAAGGTGGCGAGCACGATCGAACTTAGCTCACCAGCCAACCTCACGATATCAATGTGCCCCGTTTATGTGCGTGGGGAAGCCTATCTCATGCTGCACGACGGCAACGCCGCGGCAGCGGAATTCCAGAAATTCATCGACCACCGAGGACTGGTGGTGAACTTCCCCTGGGGTGCGCTGGCCCGGCTGGGACTGGCGCGCGCTTACGCTGTAGAGGCGGGTTTATCCCGCCACGGCGAAAATGGCGGCATAAAGCCGCCGCTACAGCAGGACGCCCGCGCCAAGGCCCGCGCAGCCTATCAGGACTTCCTCACGCTCTGGAAAGACGCTGACCCGGATGTTCCCGTGCTGAGGGAAGCGAAGGCGGAATACGCAAAGCTGAAATAATCCCCGCGCTCCGTGCTTCGCTTCCAGGATCTGGTGCGAAGCATGAACCTCCCGCCGTAACAGCAGGTGTCAGGTGCCGGGTGTCAGGTGTCAGGGATTCGAGCTTCGGAGTCAGGGGAAAGGCAGTAGGCAGAAGGCAGGCGGAGACAACGAGAATGGATACCACGGCGGCGGTCCCCGTTCCCAGGCCGTTTATGCCTCATCCCAACTTCAGTGATGAGGTGAACCGGAACATCGTGCAGTCGGAGATCGAAGGTGGTGTATACCTGGACGAGCTCTGCGAGGGCGCGGTGTTGGAAGTTGAGACGCAGCATCATGGGTACACCATCGTCATTCGCGGGCGCGGCGGGGACCTGATCTCCGGCCATCCGAAATACTGTCCTGATCCCGTGCCGGTGAGGATCGCGGGGTCAACGTGGGGTGGCTCGATGCTGAAGGTACGGTTTATCGGACAAGGCATGCGCCTGGAATTCCGCCACCCAGTATTTCGAACCATCATAACGTCACGGATAGCCGAACTTTCGCAGTTGAGGGGTCATTGAGGCAGTAAGTGTTGTGTTTTCAGCAAAGCGGTCTCGAAGGTCTACACTACATTTTCAACTCCAGTGTGGCCGCCGAGTCCTGTTCCGACGCCTTG
>JBEKME010000008.1:0-118615 GCA_050008675.1 Terriglobia bacterium | reverse complement strand
TCGAGTCGAAGGGCCGGAACTTCACCTTCGGATTCCCCTTCGCCAATACCTTGGTGATCGCCGAGGTCAACATCGTCTTGCCGTGATCGATGTGCCCAATCGTCCCAATGTTCATGTGCGGCTTCGAACGATCAAATTTTTCTTTGGCCATGGCTGATGCACTCCTCGGATTCTTATCAGAATTCTCTTTTCGCTATCCTCTAAGCTGAAGACTCTCTCGATAATGGTCGAAAACCGATACTAGAACGCCGAGTAGGAGGACTTGGCAACTTATAGTCGGAGAATAATGTTGCGACGTAATCCCACTTCACAAGCAGGACAGGAAAGCGCAACGACCCTCCCTCGCCCGACTCGTCGCCGACCAGAATCCACACCCCGGTTGCATCCGAGTCCATCACAAGAGCCTCGAACGGACCTGCGCCAGGCAGGGCCTCACGAAGCGTACCAGCCCCCTCCGCTGTCAGCCGCAACGAAACAACCTTGCCAGAGAGATCCATACTCTTATTCCCTGACGACGAGCTCCCCGCGTCCCAAACCTTTCAAGAGCTTTACTCTAAGCCTTTCGGTGTCCTCCAGTGCATTGTAGTTTAGGAGATCATCCACAAGTTCTCCGTCCACGTGCACATCCGAGACCGTGCCGCGACCTTTGAACCGTACCGTCCACCTCCGCCGCAGGACTTCTGCGAGGACCGTTACCAAGCGGTACTCAGACTCAAGCGGCTTCAAGACCTCTCGGACGAGGTCGCCGAGCGTTTGTCCCTGTTCTTGCCACCTTTTCTCAGCAAGCTTCTCGAACAATACTCCGCGAGCGTAATCCGGTTCGGAGACGCCTCGTCGCCTAGCATCCTCGCGCTGTGCAGGATCCAGAACAGGAAGCTCAGAAGCTGGAGCCTGAAGAGCGCGTCTCCACTCCTCCGGACTGCCTGTCGCACCCAAGACAACAACATCAAATCCGGCGTTGTCCATATTTGCCTACTTCCCCACCACGCGCCCCTGCACGCGGGCGATGACTTCCTCAGAAATTGCCGCCGGCGTCTGTTCGTAGCGCAGGAAGTGCATCGTGTGCGACGCGCGGCCCTGGGTACGCGAGCGCAGGTCGGTCGCATAGCCAAACATCTCCGCCAGGGGAACTTTGGAGCGAATGATCTGCGTCGAGCCACGCTTCTCCAGGCCCTCGATGTGGCCGCGGCGCGCGCTCAGGTCCCCCAGGACATCGCCCATGTACTCTTCGGGAACTACCACTTCCACCTTCATCACGGGTTCAAGCAGGACCGGCTTGGCCTTGCGAACAGCTTCTTTGAAGCCCAGCGACCCCGCAATCTTAAAAGCTATCTCGGAGGAATCGACTTCGTGATATGAACCGTCAAGCAGGGTAACAGAAACACCATTCATCTCGTAACCCGCAAGGACGCCGGACTCCATGGCCTCGCGGATGCCTTCATACGTGGGCAGGATATATTCCTTCGGAACAACTCCGCCCGCAATCCCGTCCAGGAACAGAAGTTTCAACTCCGAATCAAACTTGTTGGTGGACTTTTTCCTGGTGATTTCTGCGATGGCGTTAAGGTCAGGGTGAGGGAGGGGATCGAGCCGCAGGAAAACGTGGCCGTACTGCCCTCGGCCACCGGTCTGTCGCACGTACTTCCCTTCTCCCTCCGCCGCAGCCAAAATAGTCTCACGGTATGCCACCTGGGGACGTCCCACGTTGGCCGCCACGCTGAACTCGCGCACCATTCGGTCCACCAGGATCTCCAGGTGTAATTCTCCCATGCCCGAAATCAGTGTTTGTCCCGTATCGGGGTCAGTGTGAACCTTGAAGGTAGGGTCTTCTTGCGTCAGTTTGGACAGCGCATTCCCCAACTTTTCCTGGTCCGCCTTGGTCTTCGGCTCAATGGCTACGGATATAACCGGAGCCGGAAAATCCATGGACTCGAGCACGATGGGGTGATCTTCATCACAAATCGTGTCGCCCGTGGAAACGCTCCTTAGACCTACGGCAGCGCCGATATCACCCGCAAACATCTCTGTGAGCTCCTCGCGCTTGTTGGCGTGCATCTGCAACAATCGCGAAATGCGCTCCCGGCGGCCGCGGCGCGGATTGTAAACCGAATCCCCCTGTTCCAAGGTGCCCGAATAAACACGTAGGAAGGCAAGCTGACCAACATAGGGGTCAGTCATGATCTTGAACACCAGGGCAGCGAATGGATCATCATCCGAGGCCTTGCGGATCAGGGTTTTCTCCTCGTCGTCAGGAGCCGAACCCTCAATCGGGGGAATATCGAGCGGTGAGGGCAGATAATCAACCACGGCATCGAGCAAGGGCTGAACCCCTTTGTTCTTGAAGGCCGCCCCACAGAGCACTGGAAAGGCCTTCATGGCAATGGTGGCTCGCCGTATGGCGGCACGAGTATCCGCTTCTGGAATGGTCTCACCGTGGACGTACTTCTGCATAATCTGGTCATCGACTTCGCCCAACGACTCGATCATTTGCTCTCGATAAAGGTGGGCCCTCTCCCAGTGCTGGGCAGGGACTTCAACTTCGTCCAAAGCCGCCCCCAGCGTTTCTCCTTTCCAAACAATGGCGCGCTGCCTGACCAGGTCAATGACCCCCTCGAAGTTGTCTTCCGCTCCCAGCGGCAACTGGACAACCACGGGGTTGGCATGAAGTTTGGAGCGCAGTTGGCTGACACACATCTCATAGTCCGCTCCCACCCGGTCCATCTTGTTCACAAAGACGATGCGCGGAACTCGATACTTGTCAGCTTGCCGCCAGACGGCTTCAGTCTGCGGTTCGACGCCCTCGACCGCCCCTAAAATGGCAATCGCTCCGTCAAGTACCCGGAGCGACCGTTCAACTTCTGCCGTAAAGTCCACGTGACCTGGCGTGTCAATAATATTAATACGAATATCGTTCCAAAAACAGGTAGTTGCTGCAGAGGTAATGGTAATGCCGCGTTCCTGCTCCTGTTCCATCCAGTCCATGACGGCGGTGCCCTCGTGCACTTCGCCCATCTTGTACGTCCTGCCGGTATAGTACAAGAAGCGCTCCGTGGTCGTCGTCTTCCCGGCGTCGATGTGAGCCATGATGCCGATGTTCCGGGTTTTTTCGAGCGGCGTCTGACGCGGCATAGATCCTTATGCGAACAAAACAGGCCACGATCTTGATCCTCGAATCAAGATCCTGCCCCCCAGCAGCCTATTGATCGGTAGAGCCGCCGATGGCGGCCACAAAGCGGATCGTGGCCCAGGGTGGTCACATCCCGCCTTGACCAAGGTTACCAGCGGTAATGGGCAAAAGCCTTATTGGCTTCGGCCATGCGATGAGTGTCGTCCCGCTTTTTGATGGCGCCGCCTCGGTTATTCGCCGCATCCAGCAGCTCCGCGGCCAGCCTCTCCACCATGGACTTCTCGCCCCGCTCCCGCGCATAGCCGATAATCCAGCGGAGACTTAACGAGGTTTGACGATTCCGATTGACTTCCACCGGCACCTGATAGTTCGCTCCACCCACACGGCGGGTCTTCACTTCCAGGGTCGGCTTAACGTTCTCCACCGCCTTCTTGAAGACCTTGAGCGGGTCATCGTTGGCCCGCTGTTGGATCAATCCGAAGGCGTCGTACACAACCTGCTGAGCAACACTCTTTTCCCCCCTCAGCATGACGCAGTTCACAAACTTCTGAACCAGTGGGCTGCCATGAACCGGATCGGCGCTTACCTCTCGACGCTCAACTGTACCTTTACGCGGCATATTCGATCTTCACCATCTTGCGCTTGAAGACTCTCTACTCTCCTTGAAATCCTACCTACGAAGCTTTCGGCCTCTTGGCCCCGTATTTGGACCGTGCCTGCCGGCGATCCGTCACCCCGGCGGAATCCAACGTCCCGCGAATCACATGGTAGCGAACTCCCGGCAGATCCTTGACGCGCCCACCCCGGATCAGGACAATCGAGTGCTCCTGCAAATTGTGGCCCACGCCTGGAATATAGGTCGTCACTTCCATGGCATTCGTTAACCTGACTCGCGCCACCTTCCGCAATGCTGAGTTCGGCTTCTTGGGCGTCTGTGTGTACACGCGAATGCACACCCCGCGCTTCTGGGGACAGCCTTGAAGCGCCGGGCTGGAAGTCTTGTATCTCGGCTGCTTCCGCCCAAGTCGAACCATCTGGCTAAAAGTTGGCATTCCAGGGCCTCTCGCACCCCCACACCGGGTCTTTCATACCTGTGCGCTTCTACGGGGCTAAATCAGGTTTAAACCTAATCCTTTCAAATCTAACAGACCTCTTCAAAACCTGTCAAGTAAGTTCAGGCAAAAAACCTCAGCAACTTTTGCGAAGTCTTACCGCATTTCAAGGATTTCCCGCTCTTTGCTCTTACCCACACTCTCGAGCTTCTCCATAGTCTCGTCGGTCAGCTTCTGAATTTCCTCCAGACCGCGGCGTTCGTCATCTTCAGATATCTTCTTATCCTTGAGCAATCTCTTCAGTTCCTCGTTTCCATCGCGGCGAATGTTCCGCACTGCTGTCCGGTGGTTCTCCAGAACCTTATGCAGGTGCTTTACGAGTTCCTTCCGGCGCTCCTCGGTGAGCGGAGGAATCGGAACCTTCAGGATTTTTCCGTCGTTCACCGGATTCAACCCCAGGCCCGACGATCGAATAATCTTTTCAATCGCCGGCAACAAGCTCGGGTCCCAAGGCTGGACCGTCAGCAGGGAGGGATCGGGAACACCCAATGTGGCGACCTGGTTCAGAGGTGTGGGCGTGCCGTAGTACTCAACCTTTATGTGCTCCAACAACGTGGTCGAGGCGCGCCCCGTCCGCAGTGAAGCCAGTTCTGAGCGCAGGTCGTCTCCCGCCTTCCCCATGCGGGTTTTGGTTTGTGCTAAAGTCTCTTTAATCATCTTTCGCCCGCCTTTCCGCCCGGGCACTCAACGAACTACCAGTGAGCCGATCTTTTCACCCAGAATGACGCGTTTGAGGTTGCCCGGCACATTAAGATTAAATACGATAATCGGCAAGCTATTATCCATGCACATCGAAATAGCCGTGGTGTCCATCACTTTCAGCCCGCGGGATAGCACATCCAGATAATTAATACGCGAGAACATCTTGGCATCGGGGACCTTTTGGGGGTCCGCATCATAGACGCCATCCACCTTCGTGGCTTTCAGGATTACGTCCGCCTTGATTTCTATAGCCCGCAGCGCCGCAGCCGTGTCCGTCGAAAAATAGGGACTGCCCGTTCCAGCCGCAAAAATCACCACTCTGCCTTTTTCCAGGTGACGGATAGCACGGCGACGAATAAAGGGCTCCGCAATCTCCCGCATTTCAATTGCCGTAGTCACCCGCGTGTGGCAGCCACGCTTCTCGAGGGCGTCTTGAAGGGCCAAGCCGTTAATCACGGTTGCCAACATTCCCATATGGTCGGCTACCACGCGGTCGATGCCTGACTCGGAAGCAACCACGCCGCGGATAAAGTTCCCGCCGCCCATCACGATGGCGACCTCGACCCCCAGCTTTCGAACCTCCCCCACCTCTTCGGCAATCCGCGCCGCCGTTACCGGGTCAACTCCGAATCCCTGAGATCCCATCAGAGCTTCACCGCTCAGTTTCAGGAGAATACGTCGAAAAGCGGGCTCACTCATGATTTTCGTCCACCCCGGTAGTGTAGCTCACCGGCCTACGCGAATGCCTGGCGCGGCAGAGCCTTAACCGACCTTGGGCGCCTCCGCCGGAGCTCCCGCCGCAGGCGTCGTCATGCCTTCCCCCACCTTGAAACGCGCGAATCGGCGGACCGTGATGTTCTCTCCAAACTTGGCAATTTTAGAAGCGATCAACTCTCCAATGGTGACCGCTCCTGTCGTGTCTTTGATAAAGTGCTGTTCGTAAAGGCAGTTATCTTCGTAAAACTTTCCCAGCCTGCCCTCCACAATTCGATCCAATACGGACTCGGGCTTGCCCGAAGCCGCAGCCTGCTCCTTCAGGATTTCCCTTTCCCGCTCCAGAACTTCAGCCGTGACGTCTTCTTTTCGGATGAAACGGGGATCGGTGGCACAGATTTGCATGGCCAGGTCGTGGACCAATTGCTGGAATTCTTCGTTTCGGGCCACGAAATCAGACTCGCAATTAACCTCCACCAGCACGCCCATCTTTCCACCCGCATGGATATAGGCCCCCACGATACCTTCGGAAGTGGCGCGGCCTGCCTTCTGGGCCGCCGTCGCCTGGCCTCGTTTTCTCAGCACCGTAAAAGCCATCTCCAGGTCGCCCTGGGCCTCTTCCAGGGCTTTCTTGCACTCCAGCAGGGGAGCGCCACTGATTTCGCGCAGCTTCTTGACGAGCTCAGCGGGTACACTCATCCTTTTATGTCCTCCGCACACCAGAAGAGTGGGCGCAGCCAGCCGCCCCACTCATTTCAAGTTCTGGGTTTGAATTCACCGGCACTAGGGTATGTCAGGCATCGGGGTGCCATCGCCATCCTCGCCCTTTCGAGAACGGCCTTTCGGCTCAATGCCCTTGCGTCTGATCTTGGGGACACGCACCCGGCCGTCGGCGCTCTCCTCAGCCTCCATCACAGCAGGAGAAAGGTCAATCCCTTCTTTACCCATAAAGATCTCTTCGCCGCCCTGGCCCTCAGGAGGCACCTCACCGGCCGCTATAGCTGCGGCAAGGCGTTGAGCTTCCAACTCCTCCGCCGCCTTCTCCGCCGCAATCTTTTCTTCTTCCAGTTGTTTATCCAAGGCTGCCTGGCGTCCCTCTATAATGGAGTCGGCAATCCGCGAGGTAAATAGCCGGATGGCGCGCAGCGCGTCGTCATTCCCGGCAATCACATAATCGACCAGGTCAGGATCACAGTTCGTATCCACGATGCCCACTACGGGGATCCCGAGCTTCCGCGCTTCCTGGACGGCGATCTCCTCTTTGTGGGAATCCACCACAAAGAGCGCGCCCGGGAGTTCCGGCATGTCCTTAATACCGGAAAGGTTCTGCTCCAGATGATGGCGTTCACGCTCCAGCCGCTGGACTTCTTTCTTGGTGAGCAACTCGTACCGTCCATCCCGACTCATCTCTTCCAGTTCTTTGAGGCGCTGAATCGACTTCTGGATAGTGGAATGATTGGTCAGCAAGCCGCCTAGCCAGCGATGGTTGACGTAGTACATGGCGCAGCGGGTGGCTTCCTCGGCTATGGCCTCCTGCGCCTGACGCTTAGTGCCCACAAACAACACCGTCTTGCCCTCGCGCGCAAGATCGGCAAGGAACTTGGCCGCCTCCTTAAAGAGCTTCAGTGTCTTCTGCAAGTCGATGATGTAGATGCCGTTGCGTTCCCCGTAAATGTACTCCTTCATCTTCGGGTTCCAGCGGCGCGTCTGGTGGCCAAAGTGAACTCCAGCCTCCAGGAATTCTTTCATCGTAATATTCGCCAAAACTCCTCCTCGCTCTTCGAACAGCCAACCATCAACCCTTGGCGTTGAGCCAAATCGCCCGCCCGGAACGGCAACCGATCGCTGCTAGCGAATGGCTGAAAGCTATCTTTTCGAGAATTGGAACCGCTTGCGCGCGCCCTTCTGCCCGTACTTCTTGCGCTCCTTGGCGCGCGGATCCCGGGTAAGGAAACCGCCCTGACGCAAACGTGGGCGCAGTTCCGGATTGAAAACAATTAAGGCCCGGGCGATGCCCAGCTTCGTTGCACCCGCCTGCCCGTGAATACCGCCTCCCCGAGCATTCACCAAAACGTCGAATTTCCCCGCCAATTCAGCGCTGATCAAAGGTTGCTGGATCTCAGCCCGTAAGGCCTCAGAGGGAAAGTAACTTTGGAAAGCACGGCGATTGACAACTAACTTGCCCTCGCCGGGCCTCAGGATGACTCGGGCTACAGAAGTCTTGCGACGTCCCGTCGCCCTATACTCAGCAAGCTCTGCCACAGATTCTCCGTCTGCCATAAAACTCCTTAGACTTCCAACTAGCGCGCAAGGGAAAGCGGTTGAGGCGATTGTGCGCTGTGCGGATGTGTGCCTCCTGCGTAGACCTTCAACCGCCGAGCCAGCCGGTCGTGCAGCCGATTCTTGGGCAGCATGCCCAGAATCGCTTCCCGGATCAGGCTCTCCGGCCTCCTCTCAAAAAGCTCACGCGCCGTGATCTCTTTCAACCCGCCCGGATATCCGGTACTGTGCCGATAGACCTTTCCGTCCAGCTTCTTCCCGGTAAGGCGAATCTTCCCGGCATTTATGATAATCAACCCACTACGATGATCCTCGTGCGGGGTGTAGTCCGGGGAATCCTTCCCCGTCAACACCAAAGCCGCTCGGGCAGCCAAGCGCCCCAGCACCCATCCCTCCGCATCAACAATGCGCCAGTGAATTTTTCCCCGGCGCGCTTTCGCAAAATAGGTCGCCACTGCACACTCCGTCGCACGCTGCAAACTACAAATAGGTAATCTTACCTGAGACTACGATTTTTTTCAACATGCTTCTCTCGTGCGGCCAAGAACAAATTGCATTGCCATTAGGCTGGATAGACTCATTAGGGCGGTCCAAATCCAAGAAGCGAATCAGGGAAATCACCGTGCTCAAAGCAGACCCCCAAACCAAGAAGAGCTCCAAAACTGCACCAAGCGTTATTGAGCTGAGGCGGGAGATCGCAGACCTTGGCCTGCTAGGAAGCAGGAGTCAGGATTCAGGAGTCAGCAGGTGGGCAGTAAGCAGATGGCAGCAGGCTGGGGCAAGAGAATAATTCATAATTCAGAATTCGAAATTGCTCTAGCCCCAGTCCCTAGCCTCTAAAATCTAGCCCCCAGCCCCTCTTTTCAGCGACCTCTAAGGGCGGGTAGGCTTGTCGGAATCGATCTCAGTCAGAGCCAAGTTAACCTGCTTGCCGGCGCCAAACTTCCGCGTGAGCCAATCTTCAAGGTCTACTCTCAGAGCCTGCAGATCCACGCCGAAGCTCACCTCGATCAAGCCATCCGCTATGGGAAGACTCTCATCAAAAGCCGAGCGTCCGGTGAAACTCCGCATAAAGAAACTATCCAGCCAGGCAATGGGGCAGGCCCGCGGCCCCTGTGGACTCAATAATTGCACTTGGATTCTGCGTGCGAACATGAATAGTTGCCCGTTGTTAGTAGTGAGCGTTCAGCGTTCAGCCATCAAAAGCATTCAGTGACTAGTTCATTGAACCATTGAATCAGTGACTGGAACCTCCCATCCTGCCCCACCTACGACATACCACCTACTACCTACGGGTAAAGAAAGAAAACCAGCCGCGCTTCGGTTCTTGTTTGCTTGACTCCATGGGTGGGGGTTGGGGGGGCATTGGCATGCCGTTGATTACGGCCTCAGGGTTCTTCTTCAGTAGCCTCTCCGCCGTTTCGCCCCCCTTTGAGTCAGCCACTTTGCGGTAGCATTCCGAAAGGATAGGAGGGCGATATTTGACGTCGTGGGCGTCTGAGGCGAAAAAATGGACGAGATTTCTCTCCAGCCAAGCTTCGGCCAAGCGAAGGGCCGGCGGGCCGAACCGGCCGGTATAAGATTGGGCTGTGACCTGAACCAAACATCCACGCGTTACCCAGTGATATAGCAGCCCAGACTTGCGCGCAAAAACAGGATTGCGCTCCGGATGCGTGATGATGGGGGTCAGCCCAGCCATCTGGATCTCATAAAAGACGCGGTCGAAGTCATCAGGATTGAACTGGTCAGCAAATTCAACCAGCAGGTACGAGCTGTTGTTGATAGTGAAATCCAACGGCGTCTCGACAATCTTCTGAATGTTGTCGTAGGAAAGGTGAAAGTCACATCCCAAAAGGAGCTTGGGCGCTTCTCCCACTGCCGACTGAAGTTCTGCAATCTTCTGGCGATTGACGTCCGGATTGAAAGGGTAAGTATAATTACAATGCGGTGTGGCAACAAGATGCGTAGTGCCATCCTCGGCCGCTAGCTGGCACATGGCAATAGCGTCCTCTAACGTCTTAGCGCCGTCATCGACTTCCCACAAGGGGTGACTATGAATATCAATCATCGAAATGCCTGAAAGCTCGCGAGACCGGTCAAATCGGGAACTGCTGCAACAGGTAGTCGAACCCATCCTCCAGATTTGATTCAAAACCCGACCCGAACCATTCGGTCGCGACGATGTAAGTTTAGCATGGGTTGTTGCCGGGCTGGAAATTCGCAGGGCGAGTTGTGCAAAAATCAATACCTTTGTCGAGGGGCTCCGGTGGGATGAACACCTCAGCGCCCGCACCCCTGCTACGCGTGGCATGGACATCTCGCCCACGGTCCTCGAGGGTCGAGACCCACCCCAACGGGTCGGGGCTAGGGTGAGCACCCCTGCCACGACCGCCATTGCTTCGCAGCACCGCCTTCACGAGCGAGACCTGCGGCGCCCGCGGCAAGCCGGCGTAGGCGCCTGGGCGAGCCCCGGCAGGTGGGGGCAGGCTGCCCATGCTTCAGTGGCAATGATTTCACCCCGCAAGTGGCAGCGCTTAGGGCACGTTTTGAATAGTCCGTTCCAGGTAGTTGCGCACAGAGACTGCGCGGCCAAGGCTTGCAGAAATATGAATTTCGAATCCATAATATAGAAAATTGTATTGAACTGCGCCTCTGTTTGGCCGCGCGTTCTCCCACACTCCCAACAATTCGCTGAAATTAAACCAGTTAGCGTGAAGGTAAAAGGCTCTAAGTTCCGAACCATATTGGAATGCCGCGTGCTCAGACTAAAAACGGACTAACACCGGACTATCAAAGATTGCTGATAAGAGTCCGGATAATAGACCCAAGACCCGACGCTTGGAGGGGGGAGGGGACTTCCCCCTCATTTTCTTTTTCACCCGCCGCTTGGCCAATGGTTTGCTCCCTGCGAAACACTTTTCCAGTCTTTGTACTGCTGACCGCGCGGAAAGGACACGCAAGGAGGAACCCTGACTTGACCTCCGACCCAATTGCCTACCCCAAGGGTCGTGGAAGAGAGTGCGCCGAGCAAGCGTTTCGGGCCTCGCCGCTTCCTGCCATGGGTCGCCTGCTTCCGCTCAGGCGCGTTCCGCCCTCCGAGCCGCTTGACTTCAGACACTTCGCTGGCTAGAGTGGCTTAAGAGCGACGAATAGAGGGAGAATTGTCTAAAGGAATATGATGATCAGTACCTTGATGGTGGGTTTTGTGAAGCGCAAGGTGCTGGCGGTCCAGGATTTCAGCTTCCTACTGGTTAGTTCCCTGCGGCGCGCCTTCACCCCGCCGCGTTACATCGTCGACACACTGCTCCAGATGGACGTCATCGGCGTTGGCTCCTTGCCTATCGTCCTGTTGACGGGTTTTTTCACTGGGGGCGTGCTGGCCCTGCAAGGCTACCGGACTCTGAGCACCTTCGGTGAGGTCGGCCTGCTTGGAGAAATGGTTGCGCTGTCTGTCGTCCGAGAGCTGGGTCCTGTCCTCACGGCACTTATGGTCGCTGGGCGCATCAGTTCCGGCATTGCTTCCGAACTCGGATCGATGCTGGTCAGCGAGCAGATCGACGCCATGCGCGCCTTCGGCACCGATCCCATCCGAAAACTGGTCTTGCCGCGCCTATTTGCAACCTTGATGACATTGCCGGTTCTGACCATTCTCGCAGACTTCTTCGGGATGCTGGGAGGGTTTTTCATAAGCTTCTCCACGGTCCACCTGAGTAGCAGGGAGTATTGGAGTTCCGTGCAACAGTCACTCACCTTTCAGGACGTCACCCAGGGCCTGCTCAAACCCTTTTTCTTCGCGGTCGTAATCGCCATGGTGGGTTGTTACTACGGGTTGAACACGACGGGTGGCACGGAAGGCGTGGGTCGTTCGACGACGCAAGCCATGGTTGTCGCCTCTGTCTTGATTCTTGTGCTTGACTTTTTTATCACGAAATTCCTGATCGCCATCCGATTCTTTTGAGGGCTCTCCGCGCGATCATGCTAACATCAAGGTTGCAGTGGTTGTGCAAACCCGTCGCAGCCCCCGCCGGTGACTGGACCCGGACCCGAGACTGCCAACGTTGATTCCAAGCTATGGGCAATCCGCCTGTCATCGAACTTCGCGAGGTCTCGCTGGCCTTCGATGAGAAGCAAGTTCTCTCCAGCCTATCCTTCCACGTGGACCAGGGCGAGACACTGTTCCTCCTCGGAGTCACGGGGACAGGAAAATCCGTGCTCCTCAAGCTGATTCTTGGCCTTATCAAACCGGATTCAGGCCAGGTGCTGGTGGAAGGGCGGGATCTTACGCCCATTCCGGAGGAGCAGCTCGATACATTTCGGAGGCGAATGGGCATTGTTTTTCAGGAAGGAGCGCTCTTCGATTCGCTGTCTGTGTATGAAAATGTCGCCTACCGCTTAAGAGAAGAGGGAGTCATCCAGGAAGAAGAGATCGAGCGGAGAGTCCGGGAAGTACTGCGACTTGTGGAGATGGAGCAGGCCATCGATAAGATGCCGTCGGAACTTTCCGGCGGAATGCGCCGGCGTGTTTCCATCGCCCGCGCGATCATCGGCGGGCCCGCGATCATGCTTTATGATTCTCCCACCGCTGGACTTGATCCGATCACCAGCTACACCATTGACACGCACATTGCGCAGTTGCGCGACGTGCAAGGCGTGACATCGCTGGTAGTCACGCAACGTCTCCAGGATGCTTATGTGCTCGCAAACTACGTCTTTTCGGAGCGAAAACAGGCGCTGGTCCCCGCTGGCGGCGTGAACCACCGAGGCCCTACACCCCTTACCCGTTTCCTGCTGTTGCGGGATGGCGGCGTTTACTTCCAGGGAACTCCGAAGGAATTGGCCGGCACGCATGATCCCTACCTGCTCAAGTATCTCGCCTGAGGGCGATTCCGCCCGCAACTTGGTCTACAATAGAAGGGTGACTTCCTTCGAAGGAGACAAACCATGCCTCAACAGCAGCGACTAAACTGGGCTCAACTTCGTGTCGGTACAATGGTGATCATCGGCCTGGCAATCCTCGCTATAGGTATATTCTTCATTAGCGGTCAGGAGGGATTCTTCAGAAGGCGATATAAGCTGAAAGCCTATGTCTCCGAGGCCGGAGGGCTGCGCCAAGGTGCCCAGGTCAGCCTGGCCGGAGTCGCCGTGGGCAGCGTGGAACGGATAGAAATCTCACCCTACCCTGAGCGCGCGCGCGCCGTGGAAATTGTGATGCGCGTAGCGCGCGACTACCAAGACCAAATCCGCGCCGACTCCACGGCAAGCATTGAGACCGTCGGACTGCTGGGCGACAGCTACGTGGATATTACGCGCGGGACTCTTGGCCAGGAAGTGATTGCCGATGGCGGCGTGGTGAAAACCTCCGAGGAAGCGGATGTCAAAAGGGTGGTTCAAAACGCCAATGACGTCTTCGTCAACCTGCGCGTGTTGAGCGCCACACTCAACAACATCTCGAGCCAGGTCCAGACGGGAAAAGGCTCGCTGGGAAAGCTCGTCTACGATCAGACCCTCTACAACCGGCTGAATAAGGCAACCGACACCGTCGACCGCATGGTTACCCGTGTCGAACAGGGCCAGGGAACGCTCGGCAAACTCCTGGTCGATGAGACCCTGTATGGCACAACCGTCGCCACCATTGACCGCCTGAATAAGGTGATCGACGACATGCAACACGGCCCGGGAAGTCTTGCTAAATTCGTCTCTGACCCTTCGGTCTACAACAATGTGAATCACCTGGTGACCCAGGCCAACTCGCTCCTCGATAACATCAATCAGGGCCAGGGCACGCTGGGAAAGCTGGCGAAGGATCCCCAGCTCTATAACCGCCTGAACGAAACGTTCGACCATCTCGATGCCCTTTCAACACGAATGGACCAAGGCCAGGGCACCCTGGGAAAGCTTTCTACCGACCCGACGCTCTACAACAACCTGAGCGAGAGTTCACAATCCTTAAGAGATTTCCTCACGGAATTCAAGAAGAGCCCCAAGAAATACCTGACGCTGAGAGTGCGAGTGTTCTAGTGATACCAGGTTAAGTAATCCTCGACCCCTATTGCGGTACTTGCTAGAGTCAGTGCCATGTCAGGTAGAGCGATGGCGCGTAGCGGCTTTCGAATGGTGCCGACGTTTCCATCGCCCCCCCTATAATTCCGTACGGCGAGTTTTCCTCGCTGCGGCTTCAAGGCTGGTTTCTCAGACGGGACCTTCCTGGACGGTGCGTAGCTATCGCGCCCACCAGTTTGCCTCCGCCCTTCGTGTTCACCGCTGCCAGCGTGGCACTCCCCGTTCTGTGCCGGAGCACGCCGCGCCCTGGAAAACCTCCACGCGAACGGCCTGCGCCGCTCTACCCCAGAGCCCCTCGCTCCGGTCCGGGTTATGCTGTCCCGAACCATCCCTGTTCCGGACTGCTGAAAGCCGACCCTTTGTTTTCATAGACATTCCCGCGTAGTTCCTTCACTTTTTGACGTTACCAGTTCTTTCTTTCCCTGTCGGAGGTGACATTGTGTCTTAGACTGCGGTGCGGGCCAAGAGTCCCGCCAGCTCTAACTCCTCTCAAACGCAGTAAGCAGTAGGCAGTAAGCAGAAGGCAGTCGGCGGTGGCCAGAAGTTAAGAAGGCAACTCACAATCCATAATTCACAATTCAGACTCAGAATTCAGCAATGCGCCTGACACCTGGAACCTAGCCACTGCTCTTCCCCCACCTGCCACCTGCCACATACCACCTACCGTCTGCCACCTACCTCCTTTCTTTTCAACAAACTTCCCGCTTTCTACGCATAACTACCTTTTTTTCTGTAACATTCCCGCTTTGTTGTCACCTGTGGAAAGCCGACCCTTTGTTTTCATAGACATTCCCGCGTAGTTCCCTCACTTTTTAACGTTACCAGTTCTTTCTTTCCCTGTCGGAGGTGACATCTTGTCTTAGACTGCGGTGCGGGCCAAGAGTCCCGCCAGTTCCAACTCCTCTCAAACGCAGTAAGCAGTAGGCAGTAAGCAGAAGGCAGTCGGCGGTGGCCAGAAGTAAGAAGGCAACTCACAATCCATAATTCACAATTCAGACTTCAGAATTGAGCAATGCGCCTGGCACCTGAAACCTAGCCACTGCTCTTCCCCCACCTACCACCTGCCACATACCACCTACCATCTGAATTCAAGGCATTGAGCCTGGAGTTCTGCTTGGCGGCGGCGCTGCGCGGTCCGGTGGAGTGCTGGGCATTGTCGCGCGCGGCAGCGAGCAACGCGGGCGTAAGTTGGGGTGATTTGCGTAAGGACATGCTTCCTCCTGGGGCGGGGTGTTAGCTTCACGAAGAAAAGACTTCCCCGCGGCTTGGACTTTTGACATTAGTAGGCTACCACGGTGGCGGGGCGTTGTCAAGAGACATTATGTCCACATGCCTAGCCCAGGGCCGAGGGGATTGATTCATTGAATCACTGAAGCATTGAAGAGCGGCGGAAGGGCAAGAGCAATTATGAATTGTGAAATTATGAATTCTGAATCCCGGATTGTGAATTGGCATCGAGACAAGCCCATGCCTCCACCCTCCCTTCGATGGGCTTTCCACCCCATTCGCCGAGAAGATTGCAGCGCGAATTATTGAGCGGCTTCAACGGTGAGTCTGAGCCCAATTGCCTTGGTGACGGCAACCAACGTGGACAGACGAGGGTTGCCACGGACCGACAATGCCCGGTAAAGACTCGCGCGCCCGATGCCACCGGAAATCCGCGCGCCGCGTTGTGATTCCGAATCAAAACGTAGCCGGCTCGCCGAAGCGCGAAAAAAGTGTACCGGATATTGGAGGAGCAGCACGACATCAAGAATATTATGTTCCAATATCGGGACTGACCGGAAAAAGGGAAGCGGGATGGGTGGGAGGCGACGGCACAGCCCACGGAGACACGGCCATGACCATCGAACTGAAACCGGAACATCAGCAAATGATCCACTTGGCGGTCCGATCCGGAGTTTATCATGACTCCGGCGAGGTGCTGGATCAAGCGTTCGAGATCATCCGCGCACAACTTGACAGCGAAGATTGGCTGGCGGAACAACCCGAAGCGCTGGCTGCCCATATTGCCACCGGCTTTGCGCAAGCGGAGCGCGGCGAACTCATGGACGGCGAGGCGGCGGTCGAGATGCTGCACCAACGCCGCCTCGCGCGCTTGAAGACGCGGCGATGAGTGCGCCCTTCCAACTCACCCCTCAGGCAACCGAAGACCTTGATGGCATCTGGTGCCTCATTGAGGAAGACAGCGGGGAAGCCGCCAACCGGCTGGAAATGGAGATTATCGCCACATGCCGCAGGCTCGCCAGATAGCCCTTCATAGGGCATAAAAGGCAGGATATCACACCTCTGCCGGTGCATTTCTGCACCCTTCCCAAGTACCCGAATTACATCATCGTCTACCGTCCGGAAAGCAAACCACTGCAAGTGGTAGCCATTCTACACGGGAACCAGGACCTGAAAGAGATTCTGAAAGATCGGCTGCCGGAGAAACCATGACTCACGTGCTGGCAGTGACAAAAGGCAGGTGGTTCAACCCGTAAGTAATTCCGCTGGCGAGGTATGCCGGGATGGTAGCCCAAAGCCCCGCACACACGGCACAACACGCCAGATATCCGCCACCCGCGCCCGTGAGATTGCACGGAGAGGCGGCGGGGTGTACGTGACATCGGTCGATCGAGATTTAAACACCGAAATCCTGGATGATGTAGGCCACCCAGATCTTCGTGTGCAGTGACCCTCGCGAGAGGAGGAATCAGCCAACCGCACACATCGCAAGAAGCGCGCCATGTGCGCCACCCGCGAATCTGCTTACCACCCACGATCACAAGTATAGAAAGCGCTCATGAACATGTGGTGAGACGCGAAGGGTATGAAAACAGGCAAGAAATAATGTAGCGCAAGGCTCGCTCTCCAGCCTTGCGGCTTTTCCAGCGCGCCGTGGTTTTGGGGGCGCGGCCAAGCAAGTGTAGCGCCGACCCCGCCCTGCGGGGTCGGCATTTTTCGTGGGCGCCCGACCTGCTGACCCCGCCTTGCGGGGTCAGCGCTACGGCGGCGCGACAGCAACCCGCACCGCTGGAAAAGCCGCAGAGCCTGCCCCATTCGCTGCGCTCAGGGCAAGCTCTGAGCCGAGCGAAGGGGCCGGAGTGCGGGCCCTGCGCTACGCTTTGAGGCCGCGCAATAACCGGTCGAACGACTTCCGGTATTGGTCGTGATCTTTCCAGGCCCGGAAGTCGCCGATGTGGCGAGCGCGGCGGAGGCTGGCGGCCCAGGCTTGACTCGAAGCCGTTATAAAAGGAATGGAGCATCGCAGCGACGGCGGAAAGCTCGATGTCGTCAGGCGGGCTCACCGCGCACTTCTCGATAAGCGGGCGATAGGTCTCAAGCAAGCGGTGAAGCTGCTGCTGCTCGACGGTGACCTGCTTTCGCAGCTTATCCCACACGCTGCAACTCCCCTTCTTTTTTGAGGTAGCGAGTGAAAGGGTTGTCCTCATCCAGATCGATCAAGTCGATCGGACGGCCCAGAGCACGGCTGGCCTTGGCCATGGCGCGGAAAAAGACCTCTGGTGGCAAGCCCGAGACGGCAATGTCAACGTCGGAGTTGGGGCGCATCTTGCCCTTGCTTGCCGAGCCGAAAACGTACACCTCCTTGGCTCCGGCGGCCTTCAGGCCGGATGCCGCCTTGTCAACCAATCGGTTCACTTCATCTGTCATAGCGTCCTTCCTGGCTGTTGTATGGCAAACTGCGCCGCCTCCGTCGAGACAAGAACGTGGTGAAGGGGGTCAATCCGCTTTCCGTCGCCGTGGCTGATGATGGCGCGCGCATTCTTATCTTTTTGTCGTCATGGAGGGCGACGGAGATATGATTCTGGAAACGGAGGAGGACAGGCTCTCAAAGCGCACGCTGATCTCTCCGTAGTTGCGGCGGAAGGCCCGGTCAACGTCCTGGGCCACCACGATGTTCTCGCCTTTCGGATAAACCCGCCGAAAAGCCTTAAGATTGGCTGCCTCGAAGGCATCCGCAGACCATTTGCATTCAAGCGCCAGGGGTTCCTGCCGGCGCGTGGGCAAAACAAAATCCACTTCATGCCCTCGCTTATCCCTCCAGTAGAAGATCTGGCGACTCTGCAACTGGGCCATGATTTCATTCAACACGAAATGCTCCCACATATCTCCCAGGTCCTGCTGGCGCAGCTCCTGCCAGCCACGATGGTAACAGACGAAGCCGGTGTCAAAAGCATAGACCTTGGGTGCGGTCACGATTTCGGTCGGGCGGTGGCTGCTGAAGGGGCGGATCACGTGGGCGGCGAAAGTGGCCTCCAGAACCTTCAGATAGTTAGCGATGGTGGTGCGGCTCACTTCGCACGGGCGCGTAAAGCGCGTAGCCTCAAACACGCCTCCGCTTTGCGCTACCAGCAACTCCGCGAATTTCTGCAGGGAGCTGCGGCTTTCCAACCGGAACAGTTCCTGGACGTCCTTGGCCCAATACGCATCCAGCCATTCTTGAAAGTCACGTTCCGGAAGTTCGCCGGCCAGGAAGAAGGGTGGCAAACCGCCGCGCAGGAAGCGGTCGGCGTCTCTGTACCATATGCAGCTATACTTGCATATAGTGTCACCAAATGCAACTACCTCATCTTTTAGTACAGCAAGGAGTCAGGCTCCGCTAGGCTCTCAAACCAAGTTGCTTGGCGAGGCGCTTGATTTGGGCAATGAAGTCGGCGCCAGCCCGCCATTGCGTGATGACGATGAAGCGGGGGAGGATCATCTACTCCCGTCTGTAGTCCGTGGTCAGTTGTCAGTCGTCAGTTATCAGTATTCGGTAAAAGCCCCGCCATGATTGGTCCTTGATCGATGTACGCTGAGCGCTCACCGCTGATAGCTAACGGCTCTGACCTGACAACGGACGACTGATAACTGATACCTGAGATCTGTGAAGAGTAAATGCTGAAAGGTGAATTATGAATTCTGGATGATGAACAGAAATCGGGCCAAAGCGAGTTTGTCCCCAATCGACAGCGAAAAGCCGCGGACCTGCGAAATAGGCCCGCGCTACCCTCGCTACCCACTTCGCCTCAATCACGCTCCCGGAAAAATGGGCCACCCGGACGACGCAAGCGAGGAATTGTACGTTCTCGGCCTTAACAGCCCCATGGAAGATTGCACTCCCCAAGTTGCCGTAATGTATTAATCTTTAACGGTCGCTTTGTGCACCAACCTCACAGCCAAAATCGGAAATTATTGAAGGATTGCCCCTCCGCAAATGCTACCACTCGGGTAAGGGCAATTTTTTTCGGTCGAGATAACCGAAGAAAACGGCCAGCAAGTTGAATACGACATTTTCTTTGCGGCGTCGCGCTCTTCCAAGAAAGGTGTCATAAACCTCTTTGTGCAGAGCGCCTATGTCCGTGATCCCCAATACGCCGCGAGCCGGCCAGAAATGAAACCAATAGGATTCTAGGTGATTTTGTTCAACACCTTGAACAATCGCCCCATCAAGCCGCCCCCCAAACAAGAAAGGCTCCCTTGCGGGAGCCTTTTTAAAGAGCTAGATTTAATCGGACCTCTTGGTTATCCCCACACTTGGGTGGAGGCCATCGCTGGCGAGGACAGCGCACAGCAAATTGGTGCTGTATCCGTTCATACGCTGCCATAAAAATTGTACCCCAGGTACCTGACCTTATCAAGACCATTTTCGAGGTCTTTGGCAACTTAGGGAAAACCAATAACTTATTATTTTTCAATGACATCAAGCCACGGTCAGCGCAGTTCTGATCGTGGTACCCACTTGCCATTCCCTGTAAGGGGACGGGTTGCCGTCCCCTTGTTGCACATTGCCGCCGAGCGGATTACTCTGCGGCTTTTTGCTTTCTGGTGCGGTTCCGGAACGCATTTCTCCCATCGACAACAAAAAACCGTGAACCTAGGAAATAGGTCCGCGCGAAAAAGAGTTGTAGCGCAAGGCTCGCTCTCCAGCCTTGCGGCTTTTCCAATGCGCCGTGGTTTTTGCGGCGCGGCCCATGAGAATTCGGATTATCTAGTTTGCGGCGCGGCGAGAAGCCGCACCGCTGGAAATGCCGCAGGGCCGGAGTGCGGGCCCTGCGCTACGCTTTGAGGTCGCGCAATAAGCGGTCGAACGACTTCTGGTATTGGTCGTGAACTTTCCAGGCACGGAAGTCGCCGATGTGGCGAGCGCGGCGGAGGCTGGCGGCCCAGGCTTGAGCGGTTTCCATTACGGCGTCGTCCAGGCGGATGGGGAAGAGGACCAGCTTGTCCTGCTTGCGTTCTTTCTCGAGCGCCGCTTCAACCTCTTCTTCCACCCAGGGGCTGCGGATCGAGTTCTCCGATAAGATCACTATGAGTTTGTCATAAATGCGAATGGATTCATCGATGCGCATTCGGAACTTGTCGCCGATTTTCAAGTGTTCGGGCGCAAACCAGCAGCGCACGCCTTTCTGCTGAAGGTCGGCGTGCAGCCGCCGGGCGAAGTCGTCGTCTTTGCTCGAATAGCTGATGAAACAGGAGTAGAATTCGATGGCCTTGCCCACGAGCGACTTCATGTAGGTGATGAAGTCCTCGGGCACGCCCGCGCCGCGTAGGAACGGCTCGGGAATGTTACCTCCGGAAAGATAGATGGTGTCAATTCCAATTGAAGATGGGCCAGCGTGGACGACGGACTCTAATCCCTTCGTACGGCTCATATCGTTGTGGGAGAAAACTGTGTTTCTTGTTCGCGCGAAAGCTAAGTTCGCGCCAGAGAGTTCAGCAAGATTGAAGTTGACACCCGAGAGATTTGACCATTGCAAGCCTGCACCAGCAAGGTCCGAATATGTCATGTCAGAACCACTGAGGTCGGCCCAGCTAAGATCTGCAGCGATCAGAGAGGCCATCCGCAGGTCTGCACCCCACAATGCCACTCTTTGCAAGTTCGCACGCTGCAGTTGCGCCCCATTCATACGTGCATGGGAAACCATAGCCCCCTTCAGATTAGCCCCACTAAGGTGCGCACTAATGAGGTTTGCCCCGGAAAGGTTAGCGTCGCTCAAGTTGACATCGGCAAGGTCTGCTCGGGCGAGATGAGCGCCACTCAGATTGATGCGGCTGGGTCTCGATTTAATCCGTGGGTTCGCTTGTCTCCACTCATTCCAAGCCTCCACCCCTTGCCTGAGAATCTTAAGGTGTTTCGGGTTGGCCATGGTTTGAACCTCGGTAACGGCGGTAGGAAGGTAATACTCGCATGGGCGGAGAGAATTGTGAAGAGTGAATGCTGAAAGCTGAATTATGAATTCTGGATGATGAACACAAATCGGGCCCAGGCGAGTTTGCCCTCAATCCACATCAAAGAGCCGCGGACCTGAACCCCAGGTCCGCGCTACGATTGGTCAACGGAGAGGTCAGGCGGTTCGGTAAATCTTGGAATACGTGCCTTCCGCCCAGGGCGGGATCGAGATTGGCCTCTCGGTTGTGACCGTGGCCGAACTGGTTCACGGGGCCTGTCCTGCCAAGACCGAAGCCGGCCGGCAGCCATGACCTGCTACGGGCAGGGACGGCGCGTTATAATATAAAAGCCTGTAGATCCCTCGTCGCCGAGGGAATGCCGTGCGTCAGCGGTACGCCGCTTGGGCTCGGGCCGAGACCGGAGGGGGGGGCCTCCCAAATGGGCGTTGCGAATTGCCCCTAGTCAGCGAGCAACTATGAATTTCGACCGCCTTTCGGGAAGCGATTTTGAAGAGTTCGCATACGACCTTCTAGACGCACTCGGACTCGTCAACGTGAACTGGAGGCGAGGTTCGGGCAAGGGCGGCGCCTCGGCGGACCAAGGCCGCGATATCGTCGCCCAGATGCGTCAGCGGGAGATCGATGGCGCCGAACACATGGAAACGTGGTTCGTTCAGTGTAAGCACTACGAACGCGGTGTGCCGCCGGAGACATTGCAGCCTGCTCTGAGCTGGGCCACTGCCGAGCGCCCTGACGTCCTCCTGTTCGTCGTGTCCAATTTCTTGTCCAATCCGGCGAAAAACTGGTTGAATGACTACGAACTTAATAACCGACCTCCGTTTCGGCTGAAATTGTGGGAACGGAAGGATCTCGAACGTCTTTTGTCGTCGTATCCTCGGCTAGCGAGAAAATACCGGCTCGCTACTGACGAGCTGGCGCTGACGGTGCATCCTGCTCACCTTCAGTATATCCTGCGCCCCGGCCAGAACACGCTCGACTACTTTTTTGCGTACCTGGACACAATAGAGCCGTTGATGAGAGACAAGATCTTCGAATTCAGTTATTTCTTCACGATAAGCCCTCGTTTTCGGAAACCGAACTATAGAGACGAAAAGCTCGGCGATACGATGCTAGATCCGGTCGACTACAAAGCGTTCCGCGCTAAGTGCTATCGCCTGGCAGTACAGATGGCGGAGCACTTCCTTGTGCAAGCCATCGTTTCGGACACCCTACGGTGGGCGTGGAGCTTCGGAGACGCGACGCAGGTCGCCCAGACCATTGATCGACATCAACAAGCCATCCGGTACTTCAAGAGTGAACGAGACAGGAGAGACGATGCGAAACAGAAGGCGGCTCTTGACGACGCCATAGCGCGTCATCAGCGATGGATGGAATCGGCACCAGACCAGCAGAAAGCCTGTGAAGGCTACTACAAGTTCATCTGCGAGACGATGCTGCCTCACTTGTATCTTGAAAAACCGAGCATCATTGCGCGCTCGCTCGATGAGATATTGGCCGATCTCTGAACGGCGCGGCGGGGAGCGGGTAGCTGGAAGCACGGAATTGGTACCCGTTGAACCCTGCGGTACTTTTCCTCGCAGAAGCCGTAGAGTCCCCATGAGCCGAGATTGCGCGCTACCCATTCTGTTTGTCCCGGCGGAATAGCCGAATCTTGGCCTTATCCTCCAAGGCTCGGCAGATGAGGGCAACTCGCTGATTGATGAACCGGCTGAATCCCCTTTTTACGTTTTTCAACCAGATTCCGCTCTGGTCGTCGGAGGGGATCAGATGGCGTTCCATCTTCTTGCGAAAGTACCTCGTGTTCGACTGTACATCGGCCAGGTACGTCCTCGGCTGCTTGTTGCCGATCTGCCTGTTCTCTTCGGCGGTGAGCAAGCACACGTTCGCAATGCTGTTGTAGCGACTGGGCGACTCCTCGACATGCTGCATAACACGTCGCGGGAAAATGTGGTGGCGCTCCTTGCGGTTTGCCGGTGCAGCGTAGCGCGAACGCGAAACCTCGTTAAGTCCGTCTTCCATCACGCTGACTGGCCGACGCTCAAGTAACACGCAGTAGACGGCGCAGCCCATACCCGTGCGCCCCGAGTACTGCGTCCCCCTGACGTGGCTTGGATCTTTCACTGGCCTGTAGTGAAACTTCATCCGAGGGTTTCGCGCCAATTTCCTAAAGAACCTCGTATCAGTGCGAATGCAACGGAGGAACTCGCCGCCAGAATACCGCTGTCCAACGCACGTAGCCCAAAACCACTTCGCGATCTCCCGTTTTTGGCGTTCGCTGGGGCCGCGCCCATTCCAGAAATAAAAGAGCGCCAGGATCGAGGTTATGTAGTCATAGCCGAGGTAATCGCGACTCAGAACACTGAATTGGTCCCGGAGATAGTCGACGGCCCTGCCGAAGCAAGAGGCAAGTTTCGTCCAGTCCGCCGCTAGCCTCCGTCGTCTGCGGTCATCGTGGATTGCTTGCGCTTCTAGGTTCCTGACCTGTCGTAGAAGGGCGCGTCCCCTTACTTCTGTGCCTTCCTTACCGCCCTGTGTGGCGACCAATGCAAACAGGATCGGCATCTCGGGGATGCCCCTAAAGCCTGGGTCACCAATTTGGGCTCGTACCTCGTGAGTGAAATCACGAAGATTCAGCGTTTCGGCCTGAGTGATTATGGCGTCAGCCGTTGTGACCTTCATGCCCAGCGTGTTGATCCGCAGAAAGCACTCCTTGATTTGATCAATCTTGCCGTCAATGAACATGACGTGCATGGGGTAGTTCAGAAGACGGTGCCGATACCGTTGGATTCTGCCCAGGTTCCGCTTCCCCAGGCCGCTGAGTAGTTTAGGCCAGTGAGGGTCAAGGATAGAGGAAATCGGTATGTACTCGCCGTCTTGCGGCCGCCGATATTGCACTCTTTTGCCGGGTTCAGTCTTTCCCAAAGCCAGCACCACCTTGCCGAAGTCCACGGGCTTCAGTCGGCCGTTTTCAAGCTCGTCACCTACCTGGGCATGGTGGAGAACCGACACACGCTGCTGGCCGTCGATGATGAACCACACCCGTCTGTTGCGCTTCTTGAAGCCGGGCAGGACATGATACCTCTCCCGCAAGTGTAGCCGCTGGCTCGTCGGGGTGTCCCAGACCATGGGCACGCCGATGGGCATGCCGGACAGGATGCTGTCCAGGAGCTTCGCCGCTTTCGTGCCGTCCCAGACAAACTCCCGCTGAAGCTTAGGGATGGCGAATTTTCCCTCATTCACGTAGTCAAGAAGCTCACGCACCTTGATTTTGCGGGTCCTGATGGCCGTGTCCTCCATTTGCCCCCCATTACGTGCAACGCGCCATCGCGCCAATCTACGTACCCCTCAAGTACAAGGCAACAGGGAAAGCCGCTAGCACCGAGTTCGTGCCTCTCAAACCCTGCGGTTCTTTAGGTCGCAGAAGCCCCAGAGTCTCCAGGAGGCGAGAGCTTAGGCTGGTGTCTCTCGAGTCGCCAAAAACTGTGGGCGCTCACTCGGAAGTGCGCATTCGGTAGGCGTTCAAATCGGATTCCGTTACCTCTTCCGGGGGCACCAGCTTGTAGTGTCTTTCTGAAGCGACCCCCACACCCTTCTCGCCCTCTTCAAACTCGAACAAGGCAATCACATCGTCCTGCATGAACTGGGCAGCCAGAGGGCGACAGATTAAGGACGGGAACTTCTGTGCGCAGACGGCCATGTCCTGTTCGATCTGCACAATGTTGAGTTTATCCCTGCCGGTTTTGGCCTGAACAGGAAAGACATAGTGGATTCCTTTCTTGTCCACGCCGATGTATAGCTCATCCGTTTCAACCTGTCCCATGGCAGACACGGTCGTGCGAAGATGGTTTTGCAGCGAGTAGCAAGTCACGCCCGAAAAGATGTCGACCAGGCGGTTGTACCGCACCTTGGCGAGAAGCGCCTGTTCGTCTGACAAAGCGTATTTGGCAATCACGCCTGGGGTGGAGTCAGGGACTTTAGTCGTGGTCATGCTTTGATTCGGAACGAGCGGCCTGTCAGGCACCAAAGCGAAGCGGTACTTCGCCTTGCCTGCCGGGCGAATAATCCAGACCTCGCCCCGACCGGCAGTAGCTTTTATGCTCTGGGGTAAGGGAGTCCGATACCGAAGGCTATAGACCAGATCGCCGAGGTTTTTGGGTAATTTCAGGTTCAGCTTACCGGCAAATTTGACGATGTCTTCTCTCTCGAATTCCACCTCCCGCATTCCGGGCTTGAATTTCGATCGAAAAATCTTCTCGATGATCGCGGAGTAAACGTTTTGTAAGCTCATAGTCTGAACCCCTAGCTAGTTTTCTTTCCTGGCCAGCGGAGAACCACAACCTCCTCGCGGAGCTGTTCCTTGGTGGCTGTAGCAAGTCGGGTGCGGAAAAGATCAACTGCGATCACTTCGTATCCAAGAGATAGTGCGATGTCAGCAAGCATTTGACCGGTTCGAATCATCACGCGCAGATAAGACGCTTGGTCGCCGACGACGTAAGCGAGCCATGCGCCAGGACGCAGAATGGTCCGAAGCTCGCAGAGGTGGCGGGACATTCCGCCGAAATATAATTTTGTGACCTTTGCGTAAAGACGCTCGAACCCGGAAGTTTTGCCGAGCTCTTTCCGTCGCCTCTCAATCGCGGCGGCGATTCGTTGTACCTTGTCATAGTCTAAAACTAGCAGATCGTCTCGATCGCCCTTGTAAACACCCCGGGTGTTGGAGCGTACTAAATCCTGCTTAAGCGACCGCAGTTCTTGTTTATTGCGTATGAATCCCAAAAGGACCGATTCCAGGCGAGTCGTCCGCGTGTAGTCTTTCTCATTCGGGTACGGCGGCGAGGTAATAACCGCGTCTATCGAATCGGGGTCCAAAACCTGAGCCAATCGCCGTGAGTCGGCCCGATGAACCACCGCACCTGTCCCACCTGCGACGCGCAGTTCACGAAGATCCTCCGCCATCCTGCTAACCCCGCTTAACCAGGCTGCGACGACCGGAGCGTCCGCTTTGGGAGGGCCTACACCGACCTCTGGCCCGAACTCCAAATTACCAATGCCGAAAACGATGGCCTTTGCAAGGGCCAGTCGTTCATGGTCAAAGAAGCGGTCGTCCCTGCAATGTTCGATGGCGTCCAGGAGCGTCAACGTCTTGTGGAGCGGGAGCGGGCTAATCGAATTCTTTAGAAGCAATCTCGTGGAGTCGAATGGGAGTGCAAGGAGCTTTGGAATAGCGCTTCCAGCTTTGTGGAATAAAGGAAGATCCCGTTCATCGCTGAGTCCGTCTGCTTCAAGTTTCTCTGACACGTCTGCTGCGATTTCACGCGCGTGATTCAATAGCCCCTCAGGATCAACGTCCCAATTGACTTTCACTCGACTTGCGAACCAGGCCATTGGGTTCGCCTCAACACCTATGCTGGGGATGCCCAGCTTCTTACATTCGACAAGCGTCGTCCCCGTACCACAAAACGGGTCCAGGACGCGCTGGCGCGAAGTCAAACCGAACCGCTCAATGTAATCGCGCACAAGATGAGGCGGGAACGATAAGACGAACCGATACCAATCGTGGGCTTCACGGTCTTCTGCCCGGAGCTTGTTATCCTCCCGGACAGGCCCATGAGTGCCGGTGTAGGTAGCTAGGGAGTTTACGCTCACAGGGATTGATTGTTACCACAAAGGAGAGGATAGAACAACAAGTAAAAGCCGGACGCGGAGTTCATGCTTTTCGAACCGTGCAGCTCGAGGCGGCAGAGTCTCTAAGAGGCCAGAGCCTGCCCTCCATGTTCGCTCCGTGGTACCCCACGTGGCTCATGCCTTGGCCTCACTGGAATTCCAAGGGAATTCAGCCACGTACAGCAAGCGTAGCGCGGACCTCTGCGGTGTGAGGCCCGCGGCATTTTGCATCCGCCGGCGCTCGCCCCCGGGTTTGAAGACAGAAGAACAATGACAAGTGGCGAGTGACGAGCGACGAGAAACAGGAGTCAGGTATCAGGTGTCGGGTTCCAGGTGTCAGGGGCGGAACTCGGGATCAGCGAATCGGGGCTCGGGATTCGGGGGCGGGGTGGTTACGAAAGGCTGGTCGGCTCCGGCCTTCTGCCTACTGCTTTCCGCTTACTGCCCTGCATTTACCACCTACGACCTACCCGATTGAAACTAGTGATGTATAATAATGAGGATATGGCCAAGCACGTGACCGACATGTCTGAAGCGGAAGCAACCCGCGACTTCGCGTCGCTGTTGGCGCGAGTGCGCGAGGGCGCGGAAGTCGTCATCAAGGACGGCACACGGCCCGTAGCCGTGGTGCGTCCTGCCGAACCTCATATCCGGCTGCTCTCTGAATCTCTTCGCCTCGCCCGAGAGCACGGCTCGACGGCCACACCCGATGAGAATTTCGCCGAGGATGTGGCAGCCGCCATCGAGAGCCATCGCGAGCCACTGAAGCCACCCGCATGGGACTAATCCTGGGTACCATCTCATCGATCAAAAAAGCGCAACAAAGGAGCTACGCACATGACGGAATTGGGGCAGGAGAGAAAAATTGTGGTGAGCAAGGATGGTCCTTACCTGGTATCGGGAAACGTACCTGTCGCGCTTCAGGTCATCACCCCCAACAGCGAGGGAATGTCCTGGGAATGGAAGGAAGGCAAAGCGTTTGACGCGAAGCCAGGTTACGCGCTTTGCCGTTGCGGCCATTCTCAGAGCGCACCATTCTGTGACGGTTCACATACCAAGATCGGGTTCGATGGCCGTGAGACTGCGAGCCGCGTGCCTTACGCCCGGCAGGCAGAAACCCTTGATGGGCCCACCTTGGTTCTGAGCGATGCTGAAAACCTCTGCGCGTTCGCCCGGTTCTGCGATCCGGGCGGAAAGATTTGGTCGCTCATGGAAAGGACCGATGAGCCCGAGGTTCGCGAACTGGTGATCCGCGAGGCGATGCATTGCCCCGCGGGCCGCTTGGTCATTCACGATAAGAAAACGCATAAAGAAATCGAGCAACCTCTGCCCGCCTCGATTGGCGTGGTTGAAGATCCGGCACTGGGATGCAGTGGGCCGCTCTGGGTTCGAGGGGGCATTACGATCGAGTCCGCGAATGGCAAGCGCTATGAGACGCGCAACCGAGTGACGTTGTGCCGGTGCGGAGCCTCTGACAACAAGCCTTTCTGCAATGGCAGCCACGCCAGCATGAAGTTCCAGGACGGCATCAAGAAATGAAGGACGCTTGGAACGCGCGATAATGCAGCGGAAGCTGGCCTACTCCGACACAGGACAGGTCGCCGCGGCGACTTTCGCTATCAGCGCCGCCTGTTCATCGGGAAGCTCGATCACCGTCATAAGAAATCTCCCAGATCCATCGTAACAGAGCCGATCTTACTCTATTTGGGGGGTGGCACGTTTGTCACGCGGTCGTCACGCGCTGGTTGTTGTACTATTGGGTTGACAGGGAGAGGCGGCAAAATTAGAGTGAGAAGAGGAACCCAAGGAGAGCACTGCCTATGACCGGAATCCAGTTCGTAACCGATGAGAAGGGCCGCAAGACGGCGGTGCTTATCGACCTCAAGAAGCACAATGCGATTTGGGAGGACTTCTGGGATGGCCTCGTTTCCGAGTCGCGCCGCAAGGAAAAGGGCATTCCCTACGAGGAATACCGGGCCAAGCGATTGAAGGACAATCGTCAGCGTGGCTAAATACACCCTCGAAATAAAGCCCTCTGCCGGGAAGGAACTGGACGCGCTGGACGATGCGCTGTTTGCCCGGATAGACCGCAAGATTATGTTGCTTGCCGAGAACCCACGCCCGCCAGGATGCAAGAAGCTCAGAGGGCACAAAGACCACTGGCGCATCCGCGTGGGCGACTGGCGCGTTTTGTACGTTATTGACGATGCCGCTAAGCGCGTGAGCGGGTAGCGCGGACCAGCGCTTTTGTGGTCCGCGTCTTTTCGGCCCCGCGATGGAGCGATCAAATTCGTGCGCGCGGATCGGAGGGCATTCCCACGCGGTCGACGATCGAACCGTCCGTCGGCTGACGGATTCATCGGCGCTCATGCCGGCGCATTCGTTGTAGCTTGATCCCGCAGGGCGGGACCAATCTTCCGGGCGGCTGACCAAACCGGCCCTCACCGGGTCGAGGTGAATGTATTCCACCTTTTCGTTGTATTCCTTGACGCTGCGCAGGGCGCAGTCGAAGAACCGGGGTTGCCACAGTTCGCCCTCCGCGCCCCGGCGCTGGTTGACCGCGCTCATCGAGCTCTGCTTCACCGACTTCATGGCCAGTGAAATCGTTAAATGAGGAAGGGCTGCGGAGGAATTCGTCTCCGCGCTACCCGCTCAGCGGTGAGGGGGGCGTAGAGGCTTGGCTTTCCCGCCGCGGTGCTGGGCGCGAGTCACCGGTTGGAACGCCTTGTCAGGCAGCCTCATAAAACTCTCCGGTTGTAGCAGGCTGGCAACCGAAATGTCTTCGTCGACGCCCTCCCAGTGAATCCCCACGCCCCCGCCGATGAGTTCCCAGTCGGCTCTTTGCTTCGCCGACGCCCGCACCAGCCGGGGGAACCAAGCGAGAGGAACCGCCACCGTCCGGCCGTCGGAAAGGGCCACGCTCAGCTCGTCGGCGGAACACGACACATCGATGGCGAGTGCCTCAGCTCTCTCGACCAAAGTACCCATTCCACTCCTCCACAAAGAACTGTTGATTTTCCTCGACCATCTGGCGGGTTTCGGTCAATTCGTGGCCCCGAAAACCACGATTGTCTGCAAGTCCAATCGGCTCCAACCAGAACTTCGCATAACGACCGGCATGAGCAACGTGGATGTGCGATGGCTCGCGCCCCTCGAGACTGTAAAAAAAGAATCGGTAACCTCGAATCCGCAAAACCACAGGCACCGAATGAGTTTACTACAAAAAGGCGACCGTTTGGGCCCCCCTGCCGGTGAGCCACCCGATGGAGGAGTTGCGGGTGAAAAGGGGGTCGATCTCATCGTCCATAAGCAATCCCCGAACAGGTTCGCAAAGCTCGACCAGATTCGCGGCTTGGGCCTCCGGCGCCGCGGCGCGAAGATGCGCGGCTTCTTCGAGCAGGCGGGCGGCGTGGGCTTCGAGCACCCGGCCTTGCGCGGCGGCTTGGCGGGCGAGTTCGGCCTCGACTTCGGGCCGAATGTCGAGCGTGATGGTCATGATCGGCTCCCTTTTTGCGGTAAGTCCCCTACTCTACCGGAGCCGTGGAAGCAAGTCAATTTAATGCCGGATAACAAACCTTATGCTGCGGAACCATTCCGCCACTTGGCCGTATGTCGCCTAACCGCGGATGTAACCCTCACGATGGTGCGACCGGTGGGTTTGGTTCGTAACGGCAGATCTGGTTCGCCCTGAGGTACCTCTTCCAAATCCTGTTCAAACCATCCTGGGCGCGGCAAAAAATCTCGTGGCGCGAAGCAAGTCACGAGGTTCGTCTGCGGCCTTCTTCTGGAAACGAGCGCTGCCGGCCAGTGCTGCGTTACGCAAGTAGGTGAAACACGCTAGCCGCACACTGTCGTGCTGAGTGGTCATGGGCCTGCGGCCCACCTATAGGAATGAAAGTCATACCATTCGTCACCCCCGCGCAAGCGGGGGTCCACGTGGGTGGATTCCCGCTCCCCGCCTTCGCGGGGACAAGCTTCGCGGGAATGACGTGACTTCCGACGGGGCGAAGCGAAGCATCGCCGCAGTTCGCTAAAGGAAACAACAGCAGAGACCCTTCGCGGAGTTTACCCTGAGCGAACTGCGGAGATTCTTCGCTCCGCCCTGGACCGTCCGGTCCAGGGCTCCGCTCAGAATGACAACCGAAAGACTCAGGGTGACGGGCCATCGAATGTTTAACTTTCCTCAGCAACAGGCCACTGGTGTCGTGTAACACCCAAGTTTTGACCATTCGCCAGCGGATCTGCGCCCTGGTTGTAGGGGTACGGCTTGCCGTACCCTCTTCATCTTTATCGCGCGACCGAACCAAGAGGGTACGGCAAGCCGTACCCCTACAACCGGCCAGGGCCGCGTGACCATTGCCAAGAATTAGAGGTTACAGCACACTAGCTGTTGGATCCGAGCTGGAGATAGAACTCCCGGGGACTCAACTCGGGGTAATCTCCGGTCAAGGCGAGGTGCTTCCGTAGCTCCATGCAGAGGTGGCATTTGGAGTAGAAGCCTTCGGCGGATTCCTGGTACCCGCGCTCCCTGGCCAACGCGAGCAGGCCCTTCAGGTCCTCCTCCATCAGGAGCCCGAGGACGGGGAAGCGCGCCGTGTCCACGCCTTCCCTCAGCAGTTCGTCGAGCTTGCGGCAATCGCCCAGGGTGACGCCGGCGCAAAAGCCCGGCACGTAGTTTCCGTAGTTATCGAAGTGGTTATGGAGCGGACGCAGAAACGGCATCAGGCACGGCTCGCGGAAGAACGCCTGGGCGCGGCGCAGCGGATAAATGGACCGGAGAAACTCCTTGAGTTTGTAAGGCGCGCTCCCCATCACGAAGAACTCGGCGTGGCGCGCAAAGTCCTTGGGGCTTTCGAATCTTAGATAGTCTTCAAAAGCTACCGTCCCCTGAATGCCCCACTCCAGGAAGCGCTGGAAGTACTGCACTTGATAGACCATCGTGTTCTGGCCGAAGACCTCAAAGCTGAGCCGTGTGGCCCGGACGGTCCTTTCAAACGGTACGTACTCCAAGTAGAAAGGATTCACCGAGATCAACATTCCCCGCAGTCCCTTCCGCTTCAGGGTGTCGAGTTTCTCCCGCGTGGACCGGTCGTCAAGGCACCGGTAGGCGTTGGTCTCGACGAAGGTCGAGGGAATCCCGAGTTGTGTGGCCAGTTCCACGGCGCGGCAAAGCAGAGGAAAATTGACGAAAGGCTCGCCGCCGGTAAAGTGCAGCCCGTGGTTCAGCGATGTGGTGTCCGGCCCATAAGGCGCCGGGAGGATCTTTCCCGCAAGCTGACTCAGGATATTCTCCAGCATCTCCTCCGGCATCCAATCGGCGCTCCATTGCGGCGAACAGGCGTACATGCAGTGACGGCAGGCGGAGGGACACTTGTAGGATAAAATCAGACCGCCAGAGATCGGCTTCGGTATCGGCTTAATCATGCGATCTGATGTCCCTCAAATTCTGGCCCACGGTAGCGGGCGCGGTCCAGTGTACCACGTCCACACCAGCCTTCCGAGCACCCAGCATGTCGGACTTGTGCCTTCAAAACCCCGAGACAGCGTCCGGGGAAGTAGGTTCTGCGAGGTCGCCGAGGGTTTACCTGTCCGCGTATATCGAAAAAGGCTATCCAAAGGCCGAGCGTGGCGACCTTATTGAGGGCGCTCAGGCCCGCCGTGAAATTCAGGCGATGAAAGACGACTGGCGATTGTCCAAACGATGAGCGTTTATGCTCTCATGCCTTTTGCCAAAGCGGATATTTTGACATCGGGGTAGATCGCAGGTGGGCCATGGAAAAATCCCCACATGCCATCTACCACCTACGCCCTCCTCCATTTAGAGTAGTGATGTATAATGCGGATATGGCCAAGCATGTGATCGACATGTCGGAAGCGGAAGCAACCCGCGACTTCACGTCGCTGCTGGCGCGAGTGCGTGAGGGCGCGGAAGTCGTCATCAAGGACGGCACACGGCCCGTAGCCGTGGTGCGTCCTGCCGAACCTCATGTCCGGCTGCTCTCAGAATCTCTTCGCCTCGCCCGAGAGCACGGCTCGACGGCCACGCCCGATGAGAATTTCGCCAAGGATGTGGCAGCCGCCGTCGAGAGCCATCGCGAACCACTGAAGCCGCCCGCATGGGACTAATACTGGGCACCATCTCATAGATCAAAAAAGCGCAATAAAGGAGCCACGCACATGACGGAATTGGGGCAGGAGAGAAAAATTGTGGTGAGCAAGGATGGTCCTTATCTGGTATCGGGAGACGTACCTCTCGCGCGTCAGGTCATCACCCCCAACAGCGAGGGAATGTCCTGGGAATGGAAGGAAGGTGAAACGTTTGACACGAAGCCAGGCTACGCGCTTTGCCGTTGCGGCCATTCCAAGAACGCACCATTCTGTGACGGTTCGCATACCAAGATCGGGTTCGATGGCCGTGAGACTGCGAGCCGCGTGCCTTACGCCCGGCAGGCAGAAACCCTTGATGGGCCCACCTTGGTTCTGAGCGATGCTGAAAACCTATGCGCGTTCGCCCGGTTCTGCGATCCGGGCGGAAAGATTTGGTCGCTCATGGAAAGGACCGATGAGCCCGAGGTTCGCGAACTGGTGATCCGCGAGGCGATGCATTGCCCCGCGGGCCGCTTGGTCATTCACGATAAGAAAACGCATAAAGAAATCGAGCAACCTCTGCCCGCCTCGATTGGCGTGGTTGAAGATCCGGCACTGGGATGCAGTGGGCCGCTCTGGGTTCGAGGGGGCATTACGATCGAGTCCGCGAATGGCAAGCGCTATGAGACGCGCAACCGAGTGACGTTGTGCCGGTGCGGAGCCTCTGACAACAAGCCTTTCTGCAATGGCAGCCACGCCAGCATGAAGTTCCAGGACGGCATCAAGAAATGAAGGACGCTTGGAACGCGCGATAATGCAGCGGAAGCTGGCCTACTCCGACACAGGACAGGTCGCCGCGGCGACTTTCGCTATCAGCGCCGCCTGTTCATCGGGAAGCTCGATCACCGTCATAAGAAATCTCCCAGATCCATCGTAACAGAGCCGATCTTACTCTATTTGGGGGGTGGCACGTTTGTCACGCGGTCGTCACGCGCTGGTTGTTGTACTATTGGGTTGACAGGGAGAGGCGGCAAAATTAGAGTGAGAAGAGGAACCCAAGGAGAGCACTGCCTATGACCGGAATCCAGTTCGTAACCGATGAGAAGGGCCGCAAGACGGCGGTGCTTATCGACCTCAAGAAGCACAATGCGATTTGGGAGGACTTCTGGGATGGCCTCGTTTCCGAGTCGCGCCGCAAGGAAAAGGGCATTCCCTACGAGGAATACCGGGCCAAGCGATTGAAGGACAATCGTCAGCGTGGCTAAATACACCCTCGAAATAAAGCCCTCTGCCGGGAAGGAACTGGACGCGCTGGACGATGCGCTGTTTGCCCGGATAGACCGCAAGATTCTGTTGCTTGCCGAGAACCCACGCCCGCCAGGATGCAAGAAGCTCAGAGGGTACAAAGACCACTGGCGCATCCGCGTGGGCGACTGGCGCGTTTTGTACGTTATTGACGATGCCGCTAAGCGCGTGAGTGTTACCCGCCTCGCTCACCGCAGAGAGGTCTACGAGCCGTGACACAGATTGCGGCGGAACTCTTCCCCTTCAAAGAACCGCGCGCGCGGGCCTCGCTGCGGAGCCCGCCGGCGGGGTGGAGCGAGATTCATCAGGCGGTTCAAGTACTTCATCAATCGGAACGGGCTTACCGGCCCGACCACGTATGTCGCAAGTTGGCCGCTCCCATTCCACCTCCGGAAAGTCCCGGTGGTACCTATGCTGAGGTGACGATCGCTGCGATCCGGCGGGTGGCGCGGACATGCTGTAGTTTGCACGTCTGCGGTGAATCGGAGAGAGTGAAGGTGCAGAATTGATGGCAATAGGGCTACGCCTGGGGCTCAGGACGATTCGCAGACATCACCTAACCCTGTCTGTGCCGCCCATGTAAGACGCATGATCGGTTCCTCCGTTATTAGTTCTGCGCTCACGCCCGTCACGTCTATCTACACACGTTCAGCATTGATTTCCTTGATTCGGATGTTGCGAGCGGTGATGTACACGTTGACGTACTCGACTCCGGGCTCCTCTGTTTGAACAGCAACTTCTCCAAACTCTCCCGTACCATTCTGGAGCGCACGGCGAAAAACAACGAGCGCCTGCCTCTTGTTGGGGGCGAGCACAGTGCCACACATCCCAATCGGTCCCCGTGATGAGTCCCCGCAACTTAGATGATACCTGCGCATGACCAGCCCCCCTTACCCTGCCTCTTCGCTCAAGAAAATATCATTGGATTCGCCTCAACCCCCACACTGGGGATGCCCAGCTTCTTACATTCGACAAGCGCCGTCCCCGTGCCACAAAATGGGTCCAGGACGCGCTGGCGCGAAGTCAAACCGAATCGCTCAATGTAATCGCGCACAAGATGAGGCGGGAACGATAAAACGAACCGATACCAATCGTGCGCTTCGCGGTCTTCTGCCCGGAGCTTGTTATCCTCCCGGACAGGCCCATGAGTGCCGGTATACGTAGCTACGGAGTTTACGCTCACAGGGATTGATTGTTGCCACAAAGGAGAGCATAGAACAACAAGTAAAAGCCGGGCTCGGAGTTCATGCCACCGTAGGATTCCCACATGCCATCTACCACCTACGACCCGATTGAAACTAGTGATGTATAATAAGGATATGGCCAAGCATGTGATCGACATGTCGGAAGCGGAGGCAACCCGCGACTTCGCGTCGCTGCTGGCGCGAGTGCGCGAGGGCGCGGAAGCCGTCATCAAGGACGGCACACGGCCCGTAGCCGTGGTGCGTCCTGCCGAACCTCATGTCCGGCTGCTCTCTGAATCTCTTCGCCTCGCCCGAGAGCACGGCTCGACCGCCACGCCCGATGAGAATTTTGCGAAGGATGTGGCAGCCGCCATCGAGAGCCATCGCGAACCACTGAAGCCGCCCGCATGGGACTAACTCTCAGCTACTCAGTGTTGACGGTTAACGTTCGCCACTTCGAGCGCATCCCTGGCCTGTCGGTACTGAAACTCTAGCCAAAGACACATTGACGGCGCTCAGGCCCGCCGTGAAATTCAGGCGATGAAAGACGGCTGGCGTTTGTCCAAACGATGAGCGTTTAGGCTCTCACGCCCCTTGCCAAAGCGGATATACGACGCATCCTGAAACAGCGCCCGTGACGCCGCGGCCTCAGGTGACCGCTGGCTGGCGCAGCCCCCCTGTTCTTGGGGATCTGCGATTTCCCGAAGGGACTTGTGGGAGCTGACAGCGGCTCCGAACGATGGCTCGGGCTTTTATCCGCGACAGTCCGGCAAAACCGGAGGTAAAGGCTCTCCACAACCAACCTCGGCCCTAGCCTCGGCCCTAGCTTGTCTAGACACTAGTATCATGCTAGCATTGGCCAAGGAGAATGCAATGGCAACACTATATGTGCAGAACGTCCCCGACAACCTCTATGAGGCACTTCGCCGCCAGGCGCAACAGCATCGCAAATCCATTGCGGCGGAGGTCGTGTCCCTTCTCGAACTGAACGTGCCGACCGCCCAGGAACTGAAGTTCCGCCGGGATTTTCTCCGCCGAGCGCGGCGGCTCCAGTCGCGAAAGGGCCGCGCCACCGGCCCATTCCCCTCCAGCGAGGAAATGCAGCGAGAGGGCCGGTCACGATGACCCTCTTTGTGATCGATGCGAGCGTGGCGGCGAAGTGGTTCCTCCCGCCGTCAGGCGAGCCGCTGGCGGAGGAGGCGTTGCGGTTGCTCGCTGGCTATGCGGAAGGCCGATTGCGGTTCGCGGTACCGGACCTGTTCTGGGCGGAGTGTGCCAACATTCTATGGAAGGCGGTCCGGCAGGGCAGGTGGACCCGCAGCGCGGCGGAGGAAGCGATCATGGCTCTCAAGGGTCGAAGCCTGCCCACGACCTCTTCGCTAGACTTGCTCGAAGAGGCGTTCAGCATCGCCGCCACCTTCGATCGTACGGTCTACGACAGCCTCTATGTGGCGCTGGCGGTCCGCCTCAAGGCCGACCTGGTCACCGCGGACGCGCGGCTGGCCAATGCACTCGCCGCACACTTGCCGGTGAAGTGGCTGGGATCTGTGTGAGGCTTCCCTGGCCTTCTGCGGGACGTCTTACGCCGGGCTGGCGCAGACCCTGTTCTTGGAGGTCTGCGATTTCCCGAAGGGACTTGCGGGAGTTGACGGCACTATAAGAGCAGTGACAAGTGACGAGTGACCAGTGACAAGAAACAGGCAAAGTCCGAAGGGAAAAGGACGGGCGGAAATCGGGATTCGGGGGCGGGGTGGCTACGAAAGCCGACCGGCTCCTGCCTTCTGCCTTCTGCTTACTGCCTACTGCCCTAAACCGACCGTCTGCGCCAGCCCGCGCTTCACAGCTTCAGTATACGCTCCGCGTTGCCATGGGATATTTTTTCCAAATCCTCGGGGCCGACAGGGAGCGTGTTGAGAAATTCACGGCCGGGAATGTTAGAAGCGTATGGGTAGTCAACCGAAAACAGAACGTGGTCAGGACCTAGCACGCCAAGCGCGCAGAGAAATGGCTGGGTATCAAAGTAACCACTCGTCGTGACGTAAAAGTTCTCGCGAAAATACTCGATGACTCTCCGTTGGAAAGGAGGCGCACTGTTTTCGTTCGCCATTTCACCAAAGACCCGGTCTGCCCGAGCGATATTGAACGGCAGGTGATCTCCCATGTGTCCGACAATGATTTTAAGTTTGGGGAAACGGTCGAATACGCCGGAAAGCATCAGGCGGAGGCAATGCAGTCCGGTTTCGGCATGCCATCCCCAGCCCGCCATGGAAAGACCAAAACCAATGTTGCCAGGCAATCCACTGTAATATGCGTCCCTGACGGGCTGAGGCGGAAAACCGGGATGGATGTAGATGGGAACATCTGAGGCTTGAGCGGTTGCGAAGATCGGCGTGAAGCGCGGGTCATCAAGAAAGATTCCGTTCAGGGTGCCCATCACGATCAAACCTTTGAATTTGAGATCTTTGACGCAACGCTCAAATTCCAGAACAGCCTTTTCCGGTTCTTGGAGGGCCAGCGTAGCGAAAGCGGCGAAACGATCCGGATGAGCCGAAACGGCGGCGGCAAGTTCGTCGTTGATGCCATGCACGAGCGACGTGGCGGCGGCGGGATCCAGCTTGTCGAGTCCGGCGCTGGAAAGAGACATGACCTGCATGTCGATCTTGCCGGCATCCATATCGGCGATCCGTCCTGCCCCAATGTCCAACAGCCTGCGAGTTACTTCTTGCATTCTCGCATTTACATCACGAACTTGCCCCGTTGCTTTCAGAAATTCCGGCGTGGTGAAATGTTCTTCGAGAGTGATTGTACGCATAGGTATATTATGACCTAAATTGAGGCGAAACCTATAACCGGAATCGGCATGGCAAACACCCTATCCGCCGGGGTTCAGGCGGGAATTTCGGCGAGTGGATGAATGCGCCGGACATGGATTTGCTTCGCGCGCTTGCGGGTCTGGGCGATGTCGTAGGAGGCTTGCATTCGCAGCAGCGTGTCCATCTTCACTCCAAAGGCTTTTTCACATGTCAATATGATAATGCCGGAGGGATTGAGAAATTTCGGGCCTTCGGCTAAGCCTCTGGGGAAAAGCAAGCGTAGCGCTGACCCTGCGGCGTGAGGTCCGCGGCATTTCGCACCCGCCTGCGCTCGCCCGCAGGTTTGAAGACTACATCTCTGCCCTGGAGGGTTCCTTACATCATGCTGTGATAGCAAATTCGTTGTGCCGAGGGCGGGAGAAGCGTACAATGCGAGACATAGAGGTCTAAATAGGAAATTCCGCATTGTACTCCGTAGAGGCGGTCGGGTGTATGTTACCGGTCGGGCGGCAAACGAACAAGGAAACCCTGGCTCAGCACGGATTTTCACTTTGGCATCCTGAGCCACAGCGACACGCACCCCACGGGCTCGTTCGCAAGCGTTTTACAATGCAGACGCCAGCGCGTCAGTTGGCGGCCCGGTGTGGGCCAGCAGCGGCGGCAGCGGAATTGCTGTGCGATGACCCTGATAGGCGGCGTGTGTTATCTTCTGGATTGGAGCCCTTATGGACAAAAATATGAGGCAGGCTGGTTTAGCGGCACTGGCACTAACGATTGCATTCGGCCTCACCAGTTGCAATCGCAACAATCAACAGCAGAGCGCGCAAAGCACGGCACAGAATCCGCAGGATCAAGATCCCGCCCAGGTAAATCAGGCGCCCGTGGGCGATCAGGCGGCGTCTTCGAACCAGGTCGCCGCATCGAGCGAGACCGCACCCGCCGAGGCCCCGGCACCTGCGGAGTCTCAGCCGGACAACTCGAATTATTCGAGCGACAACTCCTATTCGGAACCTTCCGGGACGGGGGCTGTCGAGGAGGCTCCCCAGCCACCACCTCCGCTGCCCGAATATGAGCAGCCGGCGTGTCCCGCCCCTAACTATATCTGGACTCCCGGATACTGGGCCTGGGGCTCGGCCGACTACTATTGGGTGCCGGGCGCCTGGGTGGCATCGCCTTATGTGGGTGCGTTGTGGACGCCGGGTTACTGGGGGTCCAGTGGCAGGGTGTACGGCTGGCACGCTGGCTACTGGGGCCCTCACGTCGGTTTCTACGGCGGCGTCAATTATGGATTCGGATACGTCGGCGTGGGGTTCCGAGGCGGCTATTGGAGCAACAAGGGATTCCATTACAACCGCGCCGTAACCAACGTCAACACCACCACCATCACCAACGTCTACAACCGGACGGTGGTGAACAATGTGATCATCAACAACACGCGCGTGAGCTACAACGGGGGCTCGGGCGGAGTCCGTTATCAGCCCAGTCCGGCTGAACTGGCCGCCAGCCGTGAACCCCACGTGCGGGCTCTACCGGAGCAGGTCCAGGTGGTCCGTGCCGCCGCCACCAATCGCGCCCAGTTAGCTTCGGTGAATCGCGGCCGGCCGCAGATGGTGGCCATGGCGAAGCCGGTCGTGGTACGGCCGATTACTCCTCCGGCCGCCGCGGTGAATCCCGGCGCGCGCAGGGCGGCCGAAACTGCACCAGCAGCCCGGGCCCCAGTGGAAACCCGGCCTGCTACGCCCGCCAATCGGCCCGCTGCGCTAGCACCTCGAACCGCAACTCCCGCCAGGCCGCAGGCCGAGGCGCCTGCGAGACCTTCCAACCGTGCCGAACCGCGGCGAGAGGTTCCGGCCACCCGGCCTGCGCAGCCAGCCCCCGCGAGGCCGGCCACACGAGCCCCGGCGCTCCCGCCGGCGCCTCATGAGACCCAGACGCGCAAGGCGCCGCCGCGCCAGCCAGCGCCTGCGGAAAAGAAGCAGGAGCGCCGGCCGGATGAAAGAAAGCCGCAATAGCTCACGTGCACGGGCTTCAAGGTCCGAGTTCGAGCGCTGGCGCGGCGAGCAGAGGCTTCACCCCGTGCCGGATGGCGGCAATCTTCCTGCTGTTGCGGATGTCCTTGCAGATCTTCTCGGAACCGATCAGTCGGAAAGTCGGGTCCTCGGAGTGCCTCTGGGTGTCACTGAGGTTTTCGTAACCGGCCAAGCGACTATAGACCGATTGCCTCAGCACGTCGGCCCGCGCTCCTAAATAGGGACGTAATCGACACTCTGGGACATCGAATACTCGAAGTGAGGATTCCATCGCCCCTGACCTCCGAGGCTGAAAAGTTGGCGGCTATCGTCCGGGACGTCATGACCAAGAAAGCCGAACTGAAACGAGAAATCGCGTCGGTCGTGAAGGCCCTGGAGCAAGCGTAGCGCGGGCCTCTCATCCCTCCTCGGAGAGGTTGTCGTGGCCCGAGCCCAAGGTCTGAGGGAACCGACGCACGCACCACCCCCTCACCTCTCCTCGGAGAGGAGGGGAGTCTGGAGTACGAACTAATTCATTTTGACGCGCTTGGCTCCCTCGGCGGGGTGGATCTCGAAGGTGGAAGACGGTATTCGGAGGTTCACCTTGACTGCCCTGTAGCGGGCAATCAGATAATCGCCGCCCGGCTCGAAGAATTGCTGCTGGGTCGGTAGCCACGATTCCTCACTGACCCACATCTGGATTTTCGTGAGTTGGGAGGCGAGGCTCTCCTTTCGTGGTGTCAGTTCAAGCACTGCCGTCGTATCGCCGTCGAGTTCTTCTTCCTTCATGTATTTCAGTGTATAGGACTTTTTCAATTCTCCTGTTTCCGACCCGAAGCCGAGCAACAAGAACTCCTCCACCAGTCCCGACTTTTGCTCGAGGCTGTATTCCTGGAGCTGATTGATCTTCGGCAGGTAGATTTCCGCCTTGTTCTTCTTAAGCAGGATGACCTTGGATTCGGGCTGCTGCATTTCTATGCGGATCTCGGGAGGCTTGACCTTGCGGAAAAAGAGGCGGCCTTCCTCTGTAGACTTGTCGTTCACAAGCACAGTGACCTTGGTGTACGTGAGGTTTGCGGAAAGGGTCTTTAAGCGTTTCGCGGCGTCGTTCATGCGCGAAAGGATTTCGGAGAGATCGGGGGGGAGTTTTCCTTTGCGGGGGAATAGAGCCACCGCGCCGGTGCGCATTGGCGAGAGAAGCCCGGCGGCTAAGAGGAGCCAGGTTAAAGCGAGTCTGAAACGCAAGGTCACTCTCCCCCATAAGAGCAGTGACGAGTGACGAGTGACAAGTTCGAGGCGGCGAGTTTTTGCCTTTCGCTGCTCACTTTTTGCTGCCCTTTTTCCTTGCTCGTCACTCGTCACTCGTCACTGCCTTAGCGGCTTACCAGCACAGTGTAGCCGAGCACCACCTTGTTCTTGTCGGTGATAGGCACAATCGATATCACGGTGAAAGGCTGGTGCAATTGCCGGCTCAAAATAATCTGGATGGCGTCCTCAGGCTTTGCAGCCGTGTATGATTCCACCAGCCTGGCGTCCACAAGGTAGCGCCATCCTTGCTTCCCATGTCCCATTTCGACGAAGCCTTGCTGATGCCGAAGGTCGGTTAATTCGAGAGTGGGCCGGTCGTTGAACCAGCCGCGAGGTGACAGGAAAATGAAGGCCAGGATGGCTAAGACGAGTAGATCGTACTGCCAGGTCCCGCGCTCATACGCCCAGAAGACGGTGCGCAGGATGCCAAGTTTGATCTTCTCCCAAACCCTCTCGATGCCACCCTCCACCGCGCCGGTCTGGGCTTGCGGCAAGGTGGGATTGCGGAATTCCGTGCTCTGAGCCATAAACAAGCGTCAGTAAAAAATAATGGGAAATGCGGGAAGAATCAATCAGAAATAATCTGCCCATCCCGCATGTGGATAATCCGGTCCGCCACCGCAGCCGCCTCGGGGTTGTGGGTGATCATCAGGATCGTTTGTCCAAAGGTTTTGTTCAGGTTTCTAATCATGCTGAGAACGGCCTGCGAATTCTCGGTGTCCAGATTGCCCGTCGGCTCATCCGCCAGGAGTATCTTGGGTTCACAAATGACCGCGCGGGCGATGGCCACGCGCTGTTGTTCACCGCCGGAAAGCGCATAGGGTCGATGCTCAAGTTTGTCCTGGATACCGAGCATCTCGACGACCGCCTGGAAGCGGTGCGGATTGAACCCGTTACCCTGGATGTGCTGGGCGATGGCGATGTTGTTTCGCGCCGTCAGGGTGGGCAGCAGATTGAAGCGCTGGAAGACGAACCCGATCGTGTGCCGCCTAAAGCGCGTGCGGTCAGCGTCCGTCATCTTGCTGAAATCATTGCCATCGACCAACACGTGGCCGCTGGTGGGACTGGTCAAGCCGCCCAGAATGTGGAGCAGGGTGGACTTCCCACAGCCGGACGGCCCAACCACCGCCACGAGTTCACCCTCATGGACAATGCAATCCACACCTCGCAATGCTTGCACCTCGACTTTGCCGAGGCGGTAAACTTTCTTCAGGTCGCGAGTGGCAATTATGGCTTCCATGAAAACCAGCGTCCGTGCTTAGCAGCGGGTTTTGGCGTGCCGAGTGTCATCGGGATTTCCCGCCTCTCCAAATCCATCTTGGGCAACGACCGAATGACAACTGCGGACGACCGCCCGCCACGGACGCGCTCTATTCATACGCCAGCGCGTCCACAGGGTCAAGTTGGGCTGCACGCAGCGCGGGATAGAGCGCCCCCAGCGCGCTTCCGGCCAGCGCGAGAATGGCGGCGTAAAGGGCCCATTCCATTGTCAGTTCTATGGAAAGGGTCGGGAATTTTGCGAGGATGACCTTGCGGGCTACCGCCGCGACTCCGTACCCAACGATGATTCCAACCGCGCTGAGAAGACCTGCTTCTCGCAAAATCAATGCAATGATATACCCTTTTGAAGCCCCAAGCGACTTCAAAATGCCAATCTCCCGGGTGCGCTCGGTAATGGTTGTGTACATGGACAGGAAGATGACCAGGAATCCGATCCCCACCGCGATGGCGATTATGACAGTAATAAAGGCGTTCAGAGCCGGCAAATTGTTGGATGTCATTAAAGACATGTATTCCTTCACGGGAAGGACCTGGTACTTGGGAAGCAACCGGTGGATAGCATCGGAAACGTCATCGGTGTAACCGGGTTCGGTGCACTTGACGAAAAAGATGGAGGCCTTTTCCTGGACTTGAAGAAGATCCTCTGCCGTGTTCATGGGAATAAAGAGCCGCGCCCCTTTGCCATGTTCGACGATGCCACACACGTGAAACTCGTGATTCAACAGGGAAATCGTCTGCCCCACCTTGATGTGGTTCGCCCGGGCATACAGATCGTCCACCAGGATGTCATACGGGTTCAGGAATGGCCCGCCATCGTGATAGGCGAAGCCGCCGGTAACCCGGTCGAAAGTGGGCGTATCGATCCCGTAGATGATGTTCAAGCCTCCGATGGAATTGAAGTTGAAGAGCACGGGAGCCACGGCCAGCACGTGTGGGATCTGTTTGAGGAGGTCTCCAAACTTGATGGGCATGGGCGCCTGAGAAAGAGCAAGAAGGAATGACGAACTCGGCGGTTGCACGAGAATGTCTGCGCCCACACCCTCCAGTCGCTGGGCTGACTCATCCACCAGCCCATGAGCGAGTCCCACGAACAGCATCACCATGGCGACTTCAATCGCCACCGCCAGGGCGCTCAGCGCCGTACGGATCGGACGGTACAGGATGTTTGAGACAATCAGCTTATTGATCACGCGGGTTCTCCTGCTGGTCCTTCGCGGTCAGGTCCACCAGTTGCGCGCCTTCGGGTTTGTTGAGGATGAATTTTTCAGGTTCTATGGCCTGGTTGAAAGTCGCCTTCAAGATGGTGATCGCCAGGCGGTAGTCTTCAATCGGCCTCCCCACCTCGATGTGAGATGGGAAGCTGGTTCCTTGAAAATCCTTCGAGTCAGAGTAATGGACGTCTTCGACATAAACTCCATCCGACTCGTAGAATTGCAGGCGTGCCAGCTCGAGATTGGCTCGGTCGAACCAGGCCTTGCGCTTCAGGCGCAAATCTTCGCTATCAGCGGACCCCACGACGCTCACCACATAGAATCGGCGTCCGCCCTCCTCAGCCTCCTCCAAGAACCACTTCTCATGCGAAGCATCGAACTGCGGAACCAGCAAGGCCTCCAGAATGTGTTGCGGCCGCAGGTTCTCCAGGGAGTTTTTCGCTGGGCGGCGGAAAGTCGTCTTCCCCACAATGAACTTTTGCTTAGGCGGGATGTACAAGCGGAACTCCTCGCCGTTGGAAACCATATCGAAGATATTTGTCCTCACCACGGGGGCCTGCCCCACCATTCGGATCAGGGCGGGCCTTTCGACCAGAATGAAACCCCTGACGTCGTGGTACTCCTTGATGACTCCAGAGTAAATGGACCCAGCCGTCGGTTCAAGATCCACCGTCGCGGTCAGGGTGCGGATGCTTTGGCTTTTGGAATTGAGCCCGGCAACCAGATCGGCAAGCGAAGCTTGGAGTGCCGGTGGGGGCAACTGCGATGGCTGAATCCGTGTCTGCCGCCGCACCATGCACGCAGAGGCCGCCAAAAGTATTGCCGCAACCGCCAGCCCGACCAAGAACCTTCCTGTTTCAATCAGATGTGCTCTCCCCAAACGCGCATTGGCTTAATCTAGCAAACGGTTTGACCACTGTCAATAAACGCCCCCTAAGGCAGCCTAACCTGCCATGTTTGAACTGCTTGCCGGCAAGAAAGTCGCCCAAGTGAATAGACCGCGAAGGGGTCAGTTTTCGGCGCCCATTGGGGTTGCGCGCTCGGGAATCTTCAGCGAACCGATAATCTCAGAAAGGTGAAGTCGTTTCCTCTGGCAGTAGTCGCGCAAACCTTGCACAAGGCGAACCGAAGTTCCCGGGTCGTAGAAATTTGCTGTGCCCACCTGCACGGCCCTGGCGCCGGCGATGAAGAATTCCAGAGCGTCCTCCGTGGTGGATATACCTCCCAGTCCAACAATCGGAATTTTCACTGCCCGCGCGGCCTGGTACACCATGCGCAAGGCTACTGGTTTGATAGACGGCCCCGATAGCCCTCCGGTTACATTCCAGAGACGAGGCCTTCGCGTTTCGATATCAATGGCCATGCCCACGAGGGTGTTCACGAGCGAGAGCGCGTCCGCTCCTGCGGATTCGGCGGCCCGCGCAAAAACCGTGATGTCGGTGACGTTCGGAGAGAGTTTCACAAAGAGTGGATAGCGTGCTGCCTTCTTGGACGCTGCCACCACTTCTTCGGTCAGCTTCGGGTCGCTGCCATATACCATGCCGCCACAACGCGTATTGGGGCAGGAAATGTTGAGTTCGTAAGCGGCGATGCCCTCGCCCTCGTTGAGGATCTCGAGACACCGAACATAATCTTCAGTGGAATAGGCAAATACGTTTACGATGCAGCGCGCCTTGAGGGTGCGCAGAAAGGGGAGCTTTTCAGTGAGGAAGCGCCTTGCGCCGACGTTCTGAAGGCCGATGGCATTGAGCATCCCGGACTCGGTCTCGTAGATGCGGGGCGGCGGATTTCCCTCCATCGGCTCAGGAGAGATGCCCTTAACGACGATGGCCCCCAGTTCGTTCAAGTCGATGAGCGGAGAAAATTCCTTGCCGTATCCAAAGGTACCGCTTGCCGTCCAGACCGGATTCTGGAAACGCACACCGGCGATTTCGGTTTCGATCTGCGGGATGAATTGCTCGCCGGTGGACGCATGGCCGTCGTCAGGAGACGATTGCCGGCTTGCCGGCGGACCCTGGATGGAGCGCAGTTGGCGTTTCCCAGTTTTGGTTCTTGCGCACATTTCGACCTTCAGCAGCGACTGTCATTCCGAGCGGAGCGAGGAATCTCGCCCTGATTCGCTCCTCCACAGACAGGGCGAGATTCCTCGCGGAGTTTACCCTGAGCGAACTGCGGAGATTCTTCGCTCCGCTCAGAATGACAAGCGAAGGGCTCGGAATGACAGATGTTTTCAGCTCACACGGGCATCTCGACTTTCGACCTTCGACTCTCGACTCCTCGACTCGTCAGGCCCTCCCGCCAATGTCCCAAACTACTTTGTCCGACCAAAACACCGGTCCCTCGGTGCAGACTCTCTGATAAGCCTCATGACCGGCGCCCTGGACGCGGATGCAGCATCCCAGGCAAACGCCGAGGCCACATCCCATGCGGTTTTCCATCGAAACCAGGCACGGGTGGCCATACTTCCTTGCCAACTCCACTGAGGCGCGCAACATGGCCCAGGGGCCGCAGACCATCAGCAGGTATTTCTTATTGGTGTGACGCGCCAGGTATTCTTCCAGCGGCCTCGTCACGAAGCCGCGATAGCCCGCCGACCCATTCTCCGTGGCCATCAGCATGCCGCGCACCAACGGCCTGAAATCTTCGACACCGACGAGGTCAGCCTTGCTTCGCCCACCGAAGAAGAGGCGTTGATGAAACCCCGCCTCCGCCAGGCGCTTCGCCGACAAAAGCAGGGCAGCTATTCCGATACCTCCCGCCACGTGGAGAATCTCATTCGCCTCGTGCGCTCGAGGCAGATACTCCTCCTCGAAAAAGCCGTGGCCCAGAGGCCCCAACAATCCAACCTGGTCTCCCGGCTTGAGCTCGGACATTAGCCGGGTCCCGTGCCCCACAACCTTGTAGAGGAATTGAAGGATGCGGGGAGAACCCGGCTCGCGGTCATTCTCTCCCTCGAGATTCTTGGCCTTGAGGTCATAGATGCTCATCGGCCGGCGCAACAACACATCCGACCGGCCGAGAATTCGCAGCATGGCAAACTGGCCGGGACGCGCGGCCTGTGCTTGCCGGGGAGATTCAACACTCAACAGGAAATGGCTGCCGCTGAGGGGGCGGTTTCCGGTAACGATCACAATTTCATCATACATCTTCCTTATGTTAGCAAAACTCCGCAGTTGAATGTAAGGGCGATTCGGGAACCGCCTTCACTGTTGCGCTAGTTTTCATCTTCTTCTCGTGCGGCGAAGGTTTTCCACGATCATCGCTTGGCCCAGGATGGCTGGAATTGCCGGTTTTCGATTGCTCCCGCTCGGCGGGACGGATGGACATTGGAAGGAGTTGCCGCACCACTTTTTGAATCGCCAATCGGCAATTAAAACCTTCATTTTCAATGACATTCCCGCCTTCTTAGCGCATCTCCTTTGTTTTCATATACATTCCCGCTCTGTCCCCGAGTTTTCCACAGCCGTCCTTTGTTTTCAATAACATTCCCGCGTCGTTCGCTCAAAAAAAGGATTCTTTCTCACGGAAGCAGGCTTCCTGTGCAGTTGAAAAAGAGGGCTCTTCTGCTGCTTTCGTACGTCCTGGATTACGGTCGAGGACTGATTTGCGTCGTCGCATCGAAAAGAGCGTCCGCAGCCGTCCTTTGTTTTCAACAACATTCCCGCGTCGTTCTGTCAAAAAAAGAATTCTTTCTCGCGGAAGCAGACTTCCTGTCCAGTTGAAAATGAGGGCTCTTCTGCTGCTTTCGTACCTCCTGGATTACGGCCGAGGACTGACTTGCGTCGTCGTATCGAAAAGAGCGTCCGCAGCCGTCCTTTGTTTTCAACAACATTCCCGCATCGTTCCGTCAAAAAAAAGAATTCTTTCTCACGGAAGCAGACTTCCTGTGCAGTTGAAAAAGAGGACTCTTCTGCTGCTTTCATACCTCCTGGATTACGGTCGAGGACTGATTTGCATCGTCGCATCGAAAAGAGCGTCCGCCAATGCCCAAGGGTGCCCCCAGAGTGGACACTCACTATGCTAGCCTATCTTGCGCTGCCTGTCAAGAGAAAAAATGCAGCAGTCAGGGTTCAGGAGTCTGGAGCCAGTAGGACGTACGATTGCTGATTGCCGATTGTTGATTGTCGATTGCTCATGCCCCGCCGCGGCGGGACGATTGACGATTAGCGATTGACAGTGGAGGACAACTTCTTCAATCGGCAATCAGCAATCGACAATCGGCAATCAGCAATCGGCAATGACCCGCTTACCCGTGCCTGCCGACGATCAGCCCCGAGGGGCCGGGCAGGCGGACATGCCGCACGTCCTGAAAACCCACCTCTTCGAGCCAAGTGGCGTACTCTGCTTCGGTGTAGGTGCTTCCGGCTTGGGTCCCGACCAGCATATTCAGGGCAAACAGCGCCGCCGACTTGGGCGCAGTCTTGTCAGGCTCGAGGATGAAGTCCTGGATCACAACGCGGCCCCTTGGGGCCAAGGCCGCGAAGCAACGCTGCAAGAGGTCCTTGTTTTCATCGGGACCCAACATGTGACAAATGGCGGACACGAACACCAGGTCATACCCTTCTCCGAACCTATCCGCGCGCAGGTCCCCAGGCCGAGTTCTGATGCGCCCTGCCAAGCCTGCACTTTTGATATGGCCTTGCGCGATAGGGATGACCGTGGCCAGGTCCAGAAGATCGACCTGGAGATTCTCATTCGCGCTCGCAAAGGCGATAGAATAGGCGCCCGAGCCGCCGCCTACATCCAGCATGCGAGTCGCACCTTCGGTTCCCACGGCCCTGACCACCAACGGCGCCCGCGCCCGCGCGTTGCGGTGCATGGCGGCGATGAAGGATCGCGTCCACTCCTCACCCCGGTCAACCATGCCTGGATGAAAAACGGAGGCGCCGGCACGGATGCATTCGGTGAGTGTGGACCAAGTCTGCCACAAGTGCACCAAATGCATGGTGGCAGCGCGCGAATCATCGGCGCAGCCAGCCACGAAGTATCTTGCGCTGGAGAGAGAATTACGGAAGATCGTATCTTGCTTGGCCAGCCATCCCATCGCCACCAGCGCGTTCATCAGCATTTCCGTGGCGCGGGGGTCACTGCCTGTCCTGGCGGATACCTCATCGGCCCTCGCCCCGCTTCCCACAGCGGTAAAGAGATCCAATTCGACGGCCGTAAGTAGCACGCGACTTTCCTGAAACCCTCGAAGCGTGCTGTTCAGATCGTCGGGAAGGACTCCGGCAGCCTCTTGGGCTCGTTGAGCGGCCAGCATCTTGTCACGGTTGGTACAAATCTCCTCTTGGAGAGCCGCGACATCTTTATTTGCTAATCGCTCCACCACGCGCCCCGTCTGGAAGTGCGTTCGCACAATTTCCGGCACATCCTGGGGCATCACACTGGAGTACCAGGTGCCCTCGGGGTAAACGATCATATTGGGGCCCCGATCGCAGAGGCCGATCGAACCGCAAGCGGTGATTTGCACGTCATTAGAAAGCCCCTGCCCGGCCACTTCTTTGCGCAACGCCTCGATCGCTTTCGCGGAGCCGCGCGTGGCACAGCACGGGACACCCTCAGGCTTCCGCTGGTCGCAGACAAATACGTGATAACGAAAAGGCCCCATAATCCCCCTCTCCCCCTCAGTTTAACATAAAGAGGCTGCCCTTATAGTTGACAGCGCGGCCCTTGGCCGCAACCAAAAGCAAATTCTTCGTTACGCTGCGCTCCACTCAGAATGACATGTCATCCTGATCCCGCCGTTCAAGCCTGTCATTCTGAGCGGAGCGAAGGATCTGCTTTTCTTCGCGCCGCGCGATGAAGTTGGCGCTTAGTGCTCCAGCGTACGTGACCTAAACGAAAAGGCCGCATGAGAAAATCTTCACAGCAGAACAAGGTCCCAGGAACTAGTGCTTCAGACCCCCTGTTGTCTTCTGACTCCTGGTACAATCCCACACTATGAAATCCCTCAACCTGGATTGGCGGTTTGTGTTAGTGAGGCCGCGGAATCCGCTGAACATCGGTGCAGCGGCGCGGGCCATGGCCAATTTCGGTTTTCGCGAGATGGTGGTCGTGGCGCCCTACAGCCCAGTATGGCAGGAAACGCGCTCGGCGCTTGGAGCTGAGGGGATTGTCACCTCAGCGCGTGCCGTGGAGAGTCTGGTGGAAGCCATTGGAGATGCGTCAATGGTTGTGGGCACCACGGCAGGCTCTCGGCGCAACCTGGACCGAGGCCTCATCCCACTTCCTGACTTCCCCGCCTGGCTCCGGCAACGCCAAGCAGCGGGCCGTGTGGCAGTGCTGTTCGGTTCCGAGAAGAGCGGCCTTTCAAACGAGCACTTGAGTTATTGCCACACCCTGGTTCGTATTCCCACCGCGGTTGATTGCCCCTCCATGAATCTGGGGCAGGCAGTGGCGGTTTGCGCTTACGAACTGGCGCGCGCCGGCCTTGTGCCAACCCGTCCGCTGCGGCTGACCGTCCGCCCATCGGACCCGGCCGCCGCCCAGTCTCTCGACCGCTTGTTTGACCGTGCCGCGCGCGTTTTAGACCAAGTGGGGTATCTGAAGCCCAAGAGTCGACGCGCTACACTCCTCAAGCTGCGGCGCCTGATACTCGACCTGGAACTCACCAACCACGACGCCACAATCCTGGGCGGCATCCTGGCGCAGATCGAGTGGAAGATCGGTCAAAGCAATTCTGAATAGTGAATTGTGAATGATGAATGGGTTTCGAGAGTTTGTCGTATTCGTTGCAATAAGCGCAGGATAGTGCCTCCACAGCCCACACAGAGCTCTGGAACCGTCAGCCAATCTTCGCTTCGCCGCTTCCGCACTGGCTTTTATTCCACACTTTGGGCAGTGTATGAGAACACTCTTGAAAGGCTTTGGAGGCGGTGCTACGCTATTTGTGATCTAAAGGTCACACGGAACGCGCCGATAAAGAGAATACAGTGCCTAAGCGAACCAGGGATTACCACTCTTGGCAGATCAAGCAGTTAACCAACCCACAAACGGCGGCGAGCTACCTTAACGCGGCGCTCAACGACTCGAATGAGATGTTTCTAAAAGCTCTGCGCAATGTGGCCGAAGCCGGCACAATCGCAAAGGTCGCGAAGAAGGCCGGCGTCAGGCGAGAGAGCCTTTATAAAACCCTTTCGGATCGAGGCAACCCCCGCCTTGACACCCTCAACTCCGTCTTAAGCGTCTTGGGACTCCGAATCGCTATTGAAACGCGACCTACGGCTCGCCAGGCATCCACGAGAACCTAGAACTTTGCACTCCTTGGCGGGACGGCCAGCGAGAGTCAAGTTGCCCCCGTCGCCCATCTGTGTGAAGTGCACAATCGCCGTAATGCCTCAGTTTCAGGCGCATACCCCTGGGAGCGCGGTCATCCTTGGCCGCACTTCTCGCCAGGGGTCTGGAAGGGCGGGGCTTCAGCCCCGCCGTTACAAGGCCTTCCTGACTATTCCTGTGTCCCGTGCCCCGCGCAGTCCCGCGACTGCGGGACTGCGCGGGGCACGGGACCAACAGAGGGCAGGAGCCGCGATTCCGGCGGGGCTAAACAGGCTGCGGAAAAACCCTTGATCAATGAGGTAGCGGCGACTTTACGTCGCCACAACTTCAATCATTGCAACACGCATATGGCGGCGTAAAGCCGCCGCTACGCCTTTTTCCGCACCCTGTTAAGCAACAAAGTGGCTGTCAAGCCTAATTCATCATTTTATTCGGTGACATGGGCAAAACTTGAATGGTAGAAAATCAAGACTGAACTGCGGGTTTCGGCGGCTAATCGTTTGCTAATGCACATGGAAGCCATGCAGAGCATTGGAGTTGCCAGCAATTGTGGGCTTGCTCCTGGAGGCTTGCAGGGGTATGCTAACGATTCCTAGGAACCTCGCAAGTTGGCGGGGTGCCGAAAAGGCGGCCATTGAAAGCGATACCTGTTGTACAAGCGGCTCGAATGATTGCACGGGGTACGTGGAGCTTCTGCACTAATCGGCCCTTGGTGGTTTCTTTTGAGCTGACGCATTCCTGCACGGCCAATTGCAAGCATTGCGACAAGGGCGGGATGAAGCCCGACCCGGCGGGGCTGCTTCGGGCGGAGGATTACGCGCAACTGCGCGGCGCTCTGAAGCCCATGGTCGTGCAGCTCTCGGGCGGCGAACCCCTGCTGCGGAAGGATCTCGAGGAGATCGTCCGAGCCGTGAAGGAGCCGAGCGGCCTGCCTTACACCATTCTGGTGACTAATGGGCGACTGTTAACGGAAGAAAAGTATCTGGCTTTGCGGGCCCTGGGCATTAACCAGGTTTCTATCTCGCTGGACTTTCCCGATTCCAGGCACGATGACTTCCGGCGCTCACCCGGCCTTTATGCTCACCTTGAAAAGCTGGTTCCCGCGCTTGCCCGTTACGGCCTGGACAACGTGGCGCTCAATACCGCCATCACGCGCGAGAACCTTCCGGCACTGGTGGCGGTTTACGAACGGGCCAGGGAGTGGGGGGTTTCTATCTCTTACAGCGCCTACACGCCTCTGCGCACCGGCAGTATGGAGCATTACATCCAGTCCATGGACGACCTCGCCCTGCTGCGCAAGACTCTCGATCAATTATTGGAGCTGAAAGCCAAGCATGCCCGCATCGCCAACTCTCCCTGGACGCTTTCGGGTATCCATGATTTCTTCCGCGATGGGACCGTGCAGGGATGCAATGCCGGACGAAGGTTTATGGTGGTGACGCCCCAGGGCGGCTTGCGTCCGTGCTCGATGTTTGACAACGAATATGACTCACAGAAAGAGATGCTGAAAGAATTTGTCCCCCATAACCAGTGCGGGGGTTGTTACGTTTCCATTCGCTCCTACCTCGACGCCTCGTTTTGGACCCTCCTCAAAGATAACGTCAGCAGCCGCGTTTTTTCGCGGAATGGGAACGCCCCGCAGCGCTGAGCCGGCGGTTTTCGCCAGGCTCGCTGCGCCGACCAGTTCGCCAGGCCCGGATTTCTCACCACGTTTCGACGCTCTTAGTGGGCTGCCGGAAGGGCGGGGCTGAAGCCCCGCCCTTCCAGCCCCGTGGTGAGAAATGCGCGCCAAGTCCGGGGCCGCTCGAGAATGCTCGGCAAAAGCTGCCCCGACGCTTCCGGGCGCTGCCATTCGCTCCCCCCACCTACCACATACTGCCTGCCACCTACCGCTTCAGCAGCTTTTCGATGGCTTCCACAACCTCGGGAGAGTCCGGCTTCACCGGCGATTCGAACCGTGCCACAACTTTTCCGTGCCGATCAACCAGAAACTTGGTGAAGTTCCACTTAATATCGCCGGCCACGGTGGGATTCGCCTGCTGGGTAAGGTATTGATAGAGGGGAGTGGTGTCCGCGCCTTTCACCGAAACCTTGGCAAACATGGGAAAAGTGACGTTGTACTTGAGCGTGCAGAAGCTCTTGATTTCCGCATTTGTGCCTGGCTCCTGCGCACCGAAATTGTTGGCAGGAAAACCCAGGATCACAAAGCCCTGGTCCTTGTATTTTTCATAAAGCGATTCCAGAGCCGAATATTGCGGCGTGAAACCGCATCGGCTGGCGACATTCACCAGCAGAATAACCTTGCCCTTGTAACTCGAAAGCGAAGTGGGCTCGCCATCGATGGAAGGCAGGGTGAAATTGTAGACGCTTGCACCCGCAAACAAAGGTGCAGCGAATGATAGAGACGCCAGCAGAAGGGTGAGGAGCGGACGTACGCTCGGACCCGGCATGACCATGGTTTTCTCCTTTGTGGTATTGCGCCCTGACCCCGAGCCTTTCTTCCGGTCGGGGTGAACCTATATGGTAACTCAGGATGCGGGTCCGCCGCAAGCTCACTGCCTTCAACGGTATGTGGTATGTCGTAGGTGGTATATAGGGAAAGACGAGCCGGCACGCGCTGTGTGGCATATGGTGGGTGGGGGTGTTCTTCCCCACATACGACCTACCTCCTACGACCTACCGTCCACTACCCATCGAACAGCGAATTGAGATTTCCGGCCGGGTCAAAATTTGCGCGATGAACTCTTTCCGACAAAAGCCACAAGCTGTGCCCGTCCCGGCGGGCGGAGAGAACAGGTTGGGGATTACATGCCACGCATCTAGGGCCTAGGTTCTACGGAGTGGATTCCATAATCACCCATTGCAGAGGCACTTTTTCTTTGCGTCCCATCGCCTTCCTCTTGCGAATCAGGATGATGGAGAGACCAAGTGGAATTTGTCGATTGCGGCACCCCACCTGCGCAGTTGGTGCTGGCGCGGGGGACACGCACGTGAGGTCTGCACCAACCCGAATGTGCGTAGTTTCCTGTCCCGAAGGACGACACCCAATGGGTGAAAAACAAACCAAAACAAGGGTATTGCAAGGCGGTGATTTGAGACGCCGCCAAAACGTACCCTAGGAGGATATTGATGAAACGAACCATTTTCGTACTATTGGCCTTGCTCGTTGTTTTCGTGGCCGCCTTCTCTGTGCTCGTACTGCGGCCAGTACAGAAGGTGAAGGCCGGCTCCCCCACCAACGGCTGCACGAATAGAACTCTGTTGGGCACCTATGGATTAGTGGGATCGGGATTCTACCTCCATGACGAGACGAATGTGCCCGCGGACGTCTCCGGGTTAGTTACCTTTAATGGAAGGGGAACCTGGAGCGGCAGCACCTTGAACATCGTCGCTAACGGGAGTGGGCTTCCCGACAACCCCTATTACATCCCTACCGGCGATGCTACTGCTACCTACACCGTCAGTCCAGATTGCGCTGTCACCCTACAAATTGCCGGGGAGTTCGGCGGCTCCGTAACAGTATACGCTTATGGCACCATTGTCGATCCAATCGCTGGCGAAATTGTCGGGAACATTTTGAGCAGCAACCCAAACGTTACAGGTACGTTCCACGCCACGAAGGTACCGCTTATCGCAGCGCCGCCGCTCCCTCCCGCCTGACGTGAGTGAACTGGCCGCGTTGGGACCTGTGGCGCCTTGCCGCGAAGAAGCAATGTAGGGAGGGCGACCGGCCTGACTGTCAGATGGTAGGGCCACTTTCGGTTGGTGGTTCAGGCTGTTCTGGCTTCTGTCGCCCTCCTTGGCGGCCCACGTTCCCATCTTCTGGACCAATGCCCCGGAGTCACGACTCCTGGGCGGGGGCTGCCCGCTTCATCCGCTATCCCCCCTCGGGACAGGAGGGCGTTCCATAACAGCGTGCTGGAGGAGGTCCTGCAAGTCTTTGCGTCCCATCGCCTTCCTCTTGCGAATCAAGATGATGGAGAAACCAAGTGGGATTTGTCGATTGCGGCGCTCTACCTGCCAAGTTGGTGCTGGCGCGGGTGACACGCACGTGAGGCGTGCCCCAATCCGACTGGGCGTAGTTGCCTGCCCCGAAGGGGTGAGAAACAAATCAAAACAAGGGTATTGCCAGGTGGTGATTTGAGACGCCACCAACGCGTATCCAAGGAGGATGTTGATGAAACGAATCATTTTCGGATTAGCAACCATACTTGTCGTTTTCTTGACCGTCTTAGCTGTGCTCGTAGTGCGCCCATTACGAACAGTGAAGGCCCAGCACGGCTGCTCGGATCGCACGCTGATGGGCGACTACGGATGGACGGAATCTGGATTGGAACCAGAGGATACCCCCACCGACTTCTGGACCCTGGCCGGATTAGTGCACTTTGACGGAAATGGACACTTTACCGGCAGCAAAATATACGAGATCGACAATGGGGTTCCCGATCCCAATAATCCTAGCAGCGATATTGACGGTGCCTATACTGTCAAATCGGACTGCACAATCACTATCACCTACACTTGGACGTCCGATTCCGCCGCATATACTGATCATGGCGTCGTTGTCGGTGCAAATGGCAGCGAAGTAATTGCAGCCGAGCAAGGCAGTAATTCCGACACAACAGGACACGTGGACATAAAGAAGATACCGGATTCGGACGAGCGCTGAGGCTTGCTCTTGAGAGGCCCTCGTAATATAAGTGAGCGGTCTCCTCGGAATGTTCGTTGCATTGCGGAGATGAGTGGCACAGCGAAGGCAACCGGATTGGCTGTCAGACGGTAGGGCCGCAGGCGGTTGGTGATTCGGGCCGTTCTCACTTTTGTTGCCCTCCTCGCCCGCCCACGTTCTCATCTTCCGGAGCAATGCCCCGACTGGAGTCACGACTCCTGGGCACCGGGTGCCACATCGTCAGCAGCAGGTGTCCTCCTTGCTGTTCTCCGAGCTTGCAGGCAACTCCGTTTCTGATGTCGTCTCTGGCTTTTTGATGCGTCGTCAGAATCCGTACAAGTCCGATAGAAAGTTGGTGCTGGAGGGGGGAGTTGAACCCCCATGCCGGGTGACCGGCGGCAGATTTTGAGTCTGCTGCGTCTGCCAATTCCGCCACTCCAGCGTTGGTCGAACCAAAAGGTTAGCATAGCGCCGAATTTCCCTCAAGGCGGTTTTCGATTACCTCGAGAGTCATGGTTCCAAAAAGTAGGCAGTAAGCGGTAGGCAGTGGCGAGGATGCAATTCAAAATCCAGGCTCTTCCGCGGAATCTGTGGGTAAGAAAACTTGTCGCCCATCCTTCCACACCGGTAGTCTCCGGTTAACGCCGTCAACCGGGCGGAATGGATGGAACCAAGGAACGGGCGCTCCCGGCTCTCTCAGCGAAATAGTCGTGGCGCAAAATCGTGAAGATCACGGCGCCACGTCTGCCACTCGTGTGCCGTTCCTGGCGACTCGAAGAAAACCACGTCCACACCCGACGCTTTCAAGGCATCTGCGGCACCCTTGATCCCGTCGTGGAACTGCTTCTCCTCGGTTCCTGCTCCTAGCCAAAGCAGTTTCACCTGCTTGTTGAACGCCGAAGGATCGGCAAACGCACCTTCGTAGGCTGTCTTTGTGTCAAACTGAGGTGGCTGCGCGGCTCCCGCCGGCTGCTTGCCTGCATTGATGCGGGCTACAATGGGGCCGCTGAACGATCCAATATAGGCGAACTTGTCCAGATGATGAAGGGTAATAAAGAGCGTCTGCATACCTCCCATCGACAGGCCCGCCATCGCTCGATGTTGTTTGTCGGGAATCGTGCTGTAGGATGCGTCAATCAAGGGTATGAGATCATTGATCACCACGTCCCCGAATGCGCTGAAAGCCTGCTGAAAGTTCCGCGCCGGGGCGCCGGGTCCAGCGGCCACCGCTGACATCCCTGCTTTGGTCGCATAACCGCAATCCGTGACGACGATCATTGGTTTGGCTCTGCCTTCAGCAATCAGATTGTCGAGAATGAAATTTGCCCGGCCTTGCTTAGTCCATCCCGTTTCGTTCTCTCCCATACCGTGCTGAAGAATGAGCACCGGGTATCTCGTCGTTGAAGCCTTGTCATACCCGGGCGGCGTGTAAACAAAGGCGCGCCGCCAATCTCCGGTGGTTCTTGAGAAGTACCACTTGGTGCGTACTTCTCCGTGCGGAACATCCTTTACATGGTAGAAATTGACACCGTCCTCCGGAACTTCTATGCCGCTGGTTTCCTTGTTGTATCCGAAGTAAGTCTCGCTCCCGGGATCGTTCACTGAGACCCCATCTAAAACAAACCAGTAGTAATGGAATCCGGGGACAGCGGGCGGCGTCGTCACGCTCCAGACCCCGTCGGCGCTCTTGGTCATGGGAAAAGGGCCTTTCCCTAGCCCGTCGCCGCCCGCCACTTGAACGCTCTTAGCGTCGGGCGCCTTCAGCGTGAAGATGATCCTCCCGTCAGCATAAATTCTTGGACTTTGCGCACCGCGCACATTCGATGTGGCAGTTGACGAGTCCTTCTCGGCTTGCGCCTGCAGAATCGGTGATCCAAAAGTGACGCCAATAATCACGGTTATTAAGAGGGGTTTCAATGCTGGTGCTCCTTCCTACCCGGGACTGATTACATCGGAATCGGCTTTTCACAAGCGCTATCGCTACTGACGATCAGAAGCCAATCCTATCACGCTGTGGGCGCGCATGCCGCGAACCGTAGCCGCAGTGACTGTCAACGAGGGCGCATCCCACATCGCAAGATTGTATGGCAGGTTGACGAAGATGCGGTAGGCGAGCGCTATCGCGTGTTGAATTCCTGCGCCGCCTCGATCATCGCCAGCATGTTGGCCTTGGGCATTCCTGGACTGACGCCACCACCCATGGAAAGAATGATCCCGTGACCCTCCGCCTTCCGAAGGACGTCCAAGGCAGAGGCCTTAACTTCTTGCGGCGTGCCCCGGGTTCCGACTTCCAATGGATTTACGTTGCCCATCAAGCACATCTTCCCGCCGATTCTTCGGCGAACCTCTGTGACGTCCAGGTTGTGGCTCCAATTCACTACATCAAACCCAGCCTCCGCCAAGTCTTCCAGAAACGGGCCTATTCGGGCGTCGTTGTGGTAAACCTTCACCCAATCTCTCGGAAAGGCCTGGCAAATCTGCCTCAGATAAGGATGCGCGAACTCCAGGTACTGCTTCCGGGACAGGAAACCGACGATGTCGTCAAGGATAAATATCCCTTCCGCACCGTCGCCGAGCACCTCCACCTGGGCTTTCAGCCAAGCAATGATGGTTTCCGTGGCATAGGCTAGCAATTTGAGCAAGGCTTGTGGGTTGTCGTTTATGTCCAGCATCAATTCGGTGACACCGCGCATAAAAGCGGCCGCACTAAGAGGACCGCGGGCGGTGGCGACCGGAATCATATAGCCCGCCTCAAGAATCCGCTGTTGCTGCGTCCGGTAGCGGTGCAGGGCCATGGCCATGAGCCCGTCAGTGTAGGGATCAACGGGAGTCAAGCGCTCCAAGTCTTCGAGGCGGAAAAGGCTGGGGAGCACAGAGGGAGGTTGATCCGATTGAAAAGAAATCCTGCTCCCCATAGCGGAAGGCTCGATAGCCATTCCATACTCAACCCACCAGGAAGGAAATATGATGATCTCCGGAAACTCTCGCATGAGGCGCAGATTTGCCTGAAACCAGACTTGCGGATCAAAATAGTAGTCAAGGTGGCTGATCCCCAGGTGGCCGGGGATCCAGGGACTATCGATGATAAGTGACACAGGTACACGAGAGATAGAGCGTGACTTGGCAGCTTCCTTGAATGTTTCCCACTGTTCGCGGCGCATGGCGTGATGTCTTAGTTCAGCGTGAAATAGAGAGCAGTTTAACGCCGCCGTCGAGGAATTGCCAGGGCGTTCCGACAGATGGACAAACGCCTGCTGACGACAAGGCGCTCCTGCGGATTGAAAGTTGGACGAAGAGAGACCTCTGATCGAAGACTTGGCATTCGTTCCGGGCAAGCAGTCTCTCGAGGAATAGGAAATGGTTTGGCGCTCGTAGGCTGTTGGTGTATTCTGACCATGTGAACAGAGCAGACTTCAAGAAGCTGGCCTTAACACGACTGGATGACGCGAAAGTCCTGCTCAAAAACAGGAGGTATAGCGCAGCCTACTATGTCGCGGGTTATGTTGTCGAGTGTTCGCTCAAGGCCTGCCTGGCAAAGAAGACCCAGCGGTATCAGTTTCCGCCGGATGCAAAGAAGGTGAGGCAGCGTTATTACACTCATGAACTTCAGATCCTAGCTGAAGAGTGTGGCCTCCTAAAAGAAATCGAGAAAGGTGACGCAAAATTGCAGGCGTACTGGAACACTATCAGGGATTGGAATGAAGAGAGCCGTTACAACCCTGGTGTTGGCAAACGAGCAAAAGATTTCCTGCTCGCGATAGAGGACCCCGCTGAGGGAGTACTGCAATGTATAAAACACTACTGGTAGAGGAACTTGTCAAAGAGGGCGAGACACTCATCAAGGAGCTCGAGAAGCACCGCTTGCAGATCGCTGCTGCCCTTTGGCACTACATGGAGGATCTCGACCGCTGGCGACTGATCATCGTGTTCTCAAGCTTGGTTGACAGGGAAGGCCCCCTGCGTGCGTACACGCGCATCCAAGAAGTCCTCGCGGACATGCAAGCGAAAGAGCTGTTGCTAAGCGACATTTCCGTGATGGGGGTAAATGATTACGGGTTCCGAGAGCTTCGGTCCCAGGTGGGGCAGTCGGTCCCGATTAGCAGTCGTATTCGCAGCCCTTGGCGGAGGAACCAGAAGCTCAGTCGTCTAGCAGATGCAATCATCTATCGGTGGGATGTTCAATAGCGCGTTTCTTGATTCTTCGGGTTTCCTTGATTGCATCACAATCGTTACCGACGAGACGTGACTTTCTTGTTTGGCACGGGCACACTTCAGACAAAACACAACTAAATTGGAGCAGAGTTGGCTAAAGGGACAGAACCCTTTTGCGTTTTCGCCACCTGCGACATCGGCGAAGACGCATTCAAAATTCTGCGCGCGCGCGGCTATGAAGTGGAAGTCTATCCGGAAGTAGAGCCGCCGCCGAGGGGCACGCGTAGCGCGGACCTGTTTTGGAGGTCCGCGGTTCGTCCCCAATTGACAACAAAAAGCCGCGGACCTACAAAACAGGTCCGCGCTACGCTTGCTGCGATCCTTTCTGGTACGCAATGCCGGAATGGATTACCATCTTTGCGACGACCGCACCAGGGCGAGGTATCCTCATTGAGCGGTGCGGCGGCGGAAATAAACGAACATCCAATCTGAAACGTCGAGGAGACAAGCGATGACCCAAGTGGGCGAGGTGGTGACAGCAGCGGAGCTACAACGAAATGTTGAGGAGGCCGCCCAGCGGACTCCGGTGATTGATATTCACACGCACCTTTTCCCGCCCAGCTTCGGCGGCCTGTGTTTGTGGGGAATCGATGAGCTGGTGAACTACCACTATCTGGTGGCGGAGTTGTTCCGGTCATCGCCGGAGAGCCCGCAGCAATTCTGGGCGCTTACAAAATCCCAGCAGGCTGACCTGATCTGGGATGCTCTCTTCGTCAAGAACACGCCGCTTTCGGAGGCGACCGCCGGCGTTGTGGCGGTCATGATCAAGCTGGGGCTGGATCCCTGCCAGCCGGACCTGAAACAGGCGCGCGAGTATTTTGCCTCTCTCACCGTTGAACAGCACATTGACCATGTCCTCGGTCTTGCCAATGTTTCAGAATTGGTGATGACGAGCGATCCCTTCAACCCCGTGGAGAGGGCGATGTGGGAGCGAAACGAACCTTGCCCCGAGCGTTTTCATCGCGCCTTGCGGATGGACCCGGTCCTCAATGACTGGGAAACCGCGCACGCGGTGACGGCGGCGGCAGGCTTCAAAACCAGCGCGGATTTGACGCCGCAGACCGTCAGCGAGGCGCGCCGTTTCCTGGACCTGTGGATTGCCCGCACGCGCCCCCTTTATCTCGGGGTTTCGCTGCCCTTCACGTTTACTTATCCGGATGACTCTCCGCGCACCCGCTTGATCCGCGAGGTCGTCCTTCCTACGTGCCTTCAGTATGGCATTCCTTTCGCTCTGATGATCGGCGTGTCGCGGGGAGTGAACCCTGCCCTGGGTGAAGGTGGCAACAGCCTTGGCTATGCGGACACGGCTTCGGTGGAGCGAATCTGCGTGGAGAACCCGGGTGTGCGTTTCCTCGTCACCATGCTGTCGCGAGAGAATCAGCACGCACTGTGTGTTGCCGCGCGGAAGTTCAGCAACCTGATGCCCTTCGGATGCTGGTGGTTCCTCAACAATCCCTCGATTGTGGAGGAAATCACGGCGGAACGCCTGGAGTTGCTGGGCGCCACCGTGATCCCGCAGTACTCCGACGCCCGGATTCTGGATCAATTGATCTACAAATGGGCACATTCCCGCCGCACGATCTCCCGCGCCCTCTACGAATCCTATTCCCGTTTGATTGCCGATGGTTATCCCCTCGCACGGAAGCAAATCGACCGCGATGTGGCGCGGATGTTCTCCGGTAATTTCCGGAGATGGGTTGGGCTTCCCGAGACGGGGGCCCGCTAGAAACAGGAAGTCTTCATTTCCCAGTTTTCAGTTGTCAGTAACTTCTGCTCCAGGGGGCGGGGGTAGTAAATTCAGATTAGCGTCCCCCTCGGTTGATGCGGCGACAGAGGGGTCCGGAGTGAAAGGGTTCTGCGGTCGAATACAGGGAACGGTATTGGCGTCATTTGCGAGACCTAGTCATTCCCGCGAAAGCGGGAATCTACTCCGCAAACCTTTGGAAATGTGCTGTCGGCGGACTAGATTCCCGCTTTCGCGGGAATGACCGGCGGCTCGAGTGGATCCCCATTCCAAATGACAGCAGCACCCAGGGAACGGTCTCCTTGACAAAGTGAGACGTTTGTGCGAAACAGGGCTTCGCTAGTTGCTCCCAAGCCACCTCATGCGGCGGAGCCGGAAGCAACCAGGGATGGTGGACAGCCTTCTCAGCACTGTTGGACCTAAACGGACGTCAGCCTCGTCCGGACTATTCCACCAACACCCCCCGCGACTGACGGATTTACAGGAAGCGAGGTGAGAGCGTGAAGACTCTGATTTTTTCCTTACTTGCGCTGGCGGCCGCACCGGTCGTGGCCGTGGGACAGTTCCAGTTTCACGACCTGAACTCCAAGTCGGTCGAGCTGACGGAAAATGGCTCGCCGGTGTTTGTCTACAATTACGGAACCATGCTCAAAGAGGGTACAGCGGCGGATCGCGCCCGCTGCTGCTACCTTCATCCAGTATATGCGCCCAACGGCGTCGTGGTCACCGATGATTTCCCCAAGGATCATCCCCACCATCGTGGCATCAGTTGGATGTGGCCGGTGGTGGTTGTGGACGGCAAGACGTACGACCTTTGGACTATCAAAGGCATCGTCGCGAGGTTCGAGAAGTGGAAGAGCAGGACGGCAGGCAGGGATCACGCGGAGCTAGCCTTTCAGGATGGCTGGTACATCGGCGATCGCAAGGTGGTGCAAGAATCCGTGTGGATCGTAACCGCTCCCATGGCGCACGGTCGCCGAGGGATTGACATTACTGTCGCTCTAAGCTCCGTGGGCGCGGAAGTGGACATTGGCGGCACCCACGAGCTCAACAAAGGCTATGGTGGAGCGCTGGAAATCCGCTTCGCACCACGCACCGACACCAAGATCCGCACCGCAGCGCAGGAGGACGCGCCGGACAGCGATCGTGTGCCGGCGGCTTGGGCGGAGCTGACCGGGAACTTTGGCGGCAAGGTGGTGAGGACGCGCGTCAGCGAAGATCCTTCCAACCCCGGCGCGCCCAACGGTTGGTGCTTGCGGCATTACGGGTTCCTGGGGGTGGAGTATCCGGGGCTCGAATTGCACCGGCTGAGCAACAACGCGCCGCTTGTCATGGCTTTTTCCATCGAGCTTTCCGCCCGCCCGTCCGCCGCGGCCCTGCCCGGCAAGCACGTTCTGGTTTACACGCATAATGGCAAGGGCTACGTGCACGACAACATTCAAATGAGTGTTGAAGCCATCAAGAAAATGGGCGCGGAGAACGGATTCGCGGTGGATGTGACGGATGATCCGCTCTTCTTCGCGGACCAAACCCTGAAGCAGTACAAGGCTGTGGTGTTTGCGAACACCAATAACGAAGCATTCTTGAACGACTCCCAGCGGAACGCCTTCAAGCATTATATCGAGTCCGGCGGCGGCTTTGTGGGCATCCACTCCGCCTCGGGCTCGGAGCGCGATTGGCCGTATTTCTGGTCAGTGTTGGGTGGGAAGTTCGTGCGCCACCCACACCAGCAGGTTTTTCTTGTCCGGGTAAAGGATGCGGATTTTCCGGCCACACGGAAATTGCCCGCCACGTTCGAATGGAAGGATGAGTGTTACTTACTCGACCACCTCAACCCCGATATTCACGTGCTGTTGGTCACCGATCATACCAAACTCGATGATCCCGATAAGGCGAAGCATCCCGACGAAGAATTCGGCGACTCTCTGCCACTCTCCTGGTATCACTATTTCGACGGTGGCCGGGAGTATTACCTCGCCCTCGGCCACAATAAGGCGGACTATTCCAACCCCCTTCTACACAACCAGATCCTGGGTGGAATTCTTTGGGCCATGGGAAGTGAAAAGAACAGTGACGAGTGAAAAGTGACAAGTGACCAGTGGGACGAACCGTGTACGCTCGCCACTCGTCACTCTTCACTTGTCACTGAAGTTTGGAGGTGAGATCATGCAAATCGAAAGCACGTCATCGCGACGACGATTCCTGAAAGGTACGCTCACCGCAGCCGCAGCCATCGGTTTTCCCATCATTGTCCCGGCCCGCGTCTTCGGCCGCAGCGCTCCGAATGACATGATTCAGGTGGCGCAGATGGGCTGCGGCCGCATCGCCCGGGACTCCGAATTCAGGGGCATCCTTAGAAATAGCGATGTGGCCCGCTATGTGGCTGTGTGTGACCTGGATACTGTCCGCATTGCCGACGCGAAGAATCTGCTCGAACAGGCCTACGCGAAGAAGTTCGGAACAGGGAAATACGCGGCGCTCAAAACCTACGGCGATTATCGCGAGATGCTCCAGGACAAGAGCATCGATGCGGTCTGCATCAGCACGCCCGATCACTGGCACGCCCAGCCCGCTATGGAAGCGGCGTTGGCCGGCAAAGACATCTATCTCCAAAAGCCCGCCTCGCTGACCATCAAGGAGGGCCGCCAGATGGCGGATACCATGAAGCAGACGGGCCGCATTTTCCAGCAGGGAAGCCAGCAACGCTCGGACTATAACTTTCGCTATGCCTGTGAATTGGTTCGCAACGGCCGCATCGGCAAGGTTCAACAGGTTCTGATTGGGTTGCCAGTGGACCCCTCTGGGGATGTGGAACCGGAAATGCCCGTGCCGCCGAACTTGAACTACGAGATGTGGCTCGGCTCCACGCCCCTGGTCTACTACACGGAAAAACGCGTGCACCCACAAGCAGCGAACTTACAGGATCGCTACGACCGCCCGGGCTGGCTGCGCTGCGAGCAGTTCGGCGCCGGTATGATCACCGGCTGGGGCGCGCATCACATCGACACGGCACACTGGGCCATGGACACCGAATACACCGGACCGGTGGAGATCGTCGCCAGCGCGGAGTTCCCCAAGAAGGGGTTGTGGGACGTTCATGGCCCGTTTCACGTGCGGGCGCGCTATGCCAACGGCGCCAATGTATATATCAGCGAGAAGTATCCGACCGGCGTCAAATTTATCGGTGAAGACGGCTGGATTTGAGTCACGCGCGGCGCGCCCGTCACCGCCAGCGATCCGGCCGTGGAAAAGTCCCACAACGCGGCGCTGGATGCGAGCGACCTGAAGATGCTCCGGGCCGGCATCAAGGACAACGAAATCCACCTGCACCATAGCCCCAAGAACGATCATCACCTGGACTGGCTGACCAGCATCAAGACGGGCCAGCCACCGGCAGCGCCGGCGGAAGTGGGCCATCGTTCCTGCACCGCCTGCCTGCTGGCCCATGCCGCCATGAAACTGAATCGTGAACTCAAGTGGGACCCGCAAGCGGAACGCTACGTCAACGATGAGGAGGCGAACGCCCTGCTTTCCCGTCCGCAGCGCGCGCCCTATGGCACCGACTACGTGCTGGCCAAGCAGGGTTGAGCGTCTTTGGGAGATCGCAGACGTCAAAAATCGACCGTCTACGCCAGCTAAAGGTTCCCGGTTGCCTGCGCTGGCCGCCAAGCGTATCATGCGGGGCGCATGCCGAAGACTCTGTGCGTGACGGCGGCTAATCCGCCCGCCGCAGTGGAGCGGTGAGGTCGTCAAAAACACTTTTCCTGGGGGTCCCGTGGGGCTGCATTTTGAGTGGAGAAAATCGAAAACATTTTATCGTGTCCTGGCGGCTGTATCAATATCCCTCGCGGTTCTCAGTTGGATGGATATTTACCGCAGAGCCCAGACTGGAGAAGCTGTAGAACACCTGAAACGTGGGGTCGCGCATTTCAATGGCAAGGAATACGATGCCGCTATCGCGGAGTATCGAGAAGCTATACGGCTTGATCCCAAGCTCTCAATGGCCTACAACGACCTTGGCAGCGCCCTCGACCGCGAGCAGAGGAATAGCGAAGCCCTTGCCGAGTATCGGGAAGCATTGCGTTTGGACCCCAAGAACTTTTTCGCCCTGATTAATCTAGGTGACGATCTTCAACTGACGCGTGATTTGGACGGCGCGCTTGACCAATACAAAGAAGCTGCAGGGCTCAAGCCTGACTCGGCCCTAGCTCATTTCGGCGTGGGCTCCATACTTCTCAAGAAACGTGATTTTGGACAAGCCCTTGAACAATTTAAGACAGCCGTCCAGCTCGACCCCAAACTTGTATACGCCCACAATAACCTAGCCTGGGCACTCCGATGGACTGGGGATTCACAAGCAGCTTTGGCAGAATGTCAGAAAGCTCTGGACCTGGCACGGGCTGATCCCCTGATCCAGAAAAGTTGCGAAAATTTGGACAACGAAATCGGGAGTGGTCCGGCCAAAAGTCGGCCTCCCGCGTGATCAGCATGCAGCTTCGCACGACTGCGCGGGACACGGGAATAATCAGGAGGGCCTTGTAACGGCGGGGCTAAACAGGTTGCGGGAAAACTCATAGGCGCTGTCATTCTGAGGAGCCGCAGGCGACAGAGAATCTCGCGTTGTTCATGAAAATGCGCAGGGCGAGATTCTTCGCGCAGTTTACCCTGAGCGGCAGAGCGAGATTCTTCGCTCCGCTCAGAATGACAGCCGTGAGGCTTTTTTCCGCAGAAGGTTCAGCCCTCCCCTTTCAAAACCTTGATGAGAAATCCGGGCTGAGCGCCCCATTCCGCTTTTGGAGCGTATAATGCGGGACGAGCAAATCAACCGGCGGAGATTCTTGCAGACGGCAGGAGCAAGTGCGCTGCTTGCCGGGTCCGCCGCAAATTCCACTTTGCCTGCGGGGCAAGGGCTAGAGCCCGAAGGCTGTTCGCGGCCCCCGCGAGGAATGGTCGAGCATATGGGAGATCCCGCCCTCGTCAGACTCATCACGCTCGATCCCGCCCACTTCCACGCGGCTCTGGTTCAAAAAGAGATGCTGCCAGGGATCGCGAAACGCGTTTCTATCTACGCTCCTCTCGGCCCGGATCTCCTGGCGCACTTGAGTCGTATCGAACAATTCAACACCAGGGCCGACAACCCGACGAACTGGGAACTCGATGTCCATTGCAGCCCTCGATCGCTCGACGAGATGCTTTCCGCACGGCCCGGCAATGTCGTGGTGCTTTCGGGCCGTAATCGCGGCAAGATCGATAAGATTAAAGCGTCCCTTGATGCGGGCTTGAATGTATTAGCGGACAAGTCTTGGATTATCCGGGCCGAAGATCTTCACGCTCTCGAGTCCGCTCTGGATGTTGCCGAGCATAAGGGCCTGGTCGGCTACGATATGATGACCGAGCGGTACGAGATCACCACCATCATTCAGAGAGAACTCGTGAATGACCCAGCGATCCTCGGCTCGATTGTACCGGCCTCGGATAACCATCCCGGCGTCTTCATGGAAAGCGTCCATCACATCATGAAGACTGTGGCAGGGCTCCCCAGCCTGCGCCCGCTGTCTTTCTTTGACATCCAGGAGGAGGGGGAGGGCCTCACCGATGTCGGCACCCACCTGGTGGATCTGGTCCAGTGGACGCTTTTTCCAAATCAAGCCATCAATTATCGGGAAGACATCAAGGTAGTAGGCGCCAAGCGGTGGGCTACCCCCATCACGGCATCTCAATTTCGGCAGATTACCGGGGGCGGGGGTTTTCCCGCCGTTCTGGCCCCTTACGTCCAGGGAGACCGATTCGACTATTACTGCAACAATCAGGTTGATTACAAGATTCGGGGCATCCATGTGCGGCTGAATGTACTGTGGGATTACGAGTCGCCAGCCGGCGTGGACTTTCATCATGCCGTATACCGGGGGACCAACGCCCGCATCGAGGTACGGCAGACCGACAAGGAGAACTACCGACCCGAATTGTACGTCGCGCCTAACGGGCCTGAGCGCTACGCCGTGGTCCTGCAGGCATTGCGAGGCCGTATCGAGCGGCTACAGGGCGCCTATCCCGGTACCGAATGCGAGGTCTTAGGCGATGAGTTGCGGGTGAGCATTCCGGATCGCTACCGAGTCGGCCACGAGGCGCACTTCGCCCAGGTTCTGGCGCAGTTCCTGAAGTATTTGAAATCGCCAGAATCGATGCCGGCGTGGGAGCGACCCAATATGATCGCGAAATACTATGTCACAACCGCGGGTGTCCAAATGCGTCGTCCTACGTAGCAGGCTTCATTCTAGCCCCCCCTGTCCCCGATTAGCGCTCAGGACGGGCCTGTGCCTCGCCAGAATGTCGTCGGTTCTGGTTTTTTCTGGATGACGCCTGTCCATTCTCAGACCCCAATCAGGAGGCCATAATCGTCGTCCAACTTCAGAATTCAGGATGAACCGTGAAGAGCACCGCAACTGGCCGAGCATGTTCGGCGTGGGAAGGGATGGAAAATACTCTATGAGCAATTCCATATCCCTCAGTTTCCCCAGGCGAAGAAGGTGTGAAAAAATCGCGCTGTAGCAGCGGTCTATGACCGCCGCTTTTAGAATCAATGACTTCGGCGCTCATAGAGCGCCGCTACAGATGGCCAAGCCGATTTTTTCACACCTTCAAATGCGTGGGAAGTGTCCAGAAACCAAAAGCCCGATCTTGCCCCTCTTAGGGCCACTTTTCAAATCTCTCTGCCTCAGCCTTACGAGACCTTCGTGAATAGCTTGCCGGCCAGCCTCCTCTCCCGTATTTTCCTGAGCAGCAGTTCCTGAACCTCTTTATCTTCGCCCAGTTCTGTCATAAGGTTGTCAGCCTCCTGCCCATGGATTGCTGCCGCAAGAGTGGGGTATTCTGTGGGCAGCGGAACAGAGCAGATCTCCCGGATCAGACGCAACAGGGTTTGCTCGTTTTGCTGTCCCTCCTGGAGGGTCGTGCCCGTGCGGCTTGCCTGGGAGAGGAGGACATCTCGGCAGGTCTGAATAAAGACAGGGTTCTCGGCGTAGGCGTGTCCACCTCGCACGCGAAGGATCCTGGAGATCAAGATGGCCGGACGGACGCTGGCGCTGCTGGTCTTGAGCCCTGCATCGCGGAAGGCCCGGACCAGGGCGACGATCCTTTCGACCTCCGCCAGAGGCAGTCCGGAGTGTGTCTGGGTGATACCTACTTCGGTATCCTGGTCGAACCCGCTCAGGAGGATCGTAACCATTCGGTCCAGGAGAGCATCTTGCGCGCCGTGGACCCCCGCATAGTCGGCGGGATTGCTGGTGAAGATGATTCGGAAATCGGGGTGAACAGCTATATGCTCGCCGCGCAGAGGCAACACCCGCTCCTCCAGGACTGAAAGAAGCACATTGTTGGCCTCGGGCCGCGAACGCGTGAATTCGTCATAAACCACGGTATAGCCTTTCTGGCAGGCCTCGGTGAGGACCCTTCCCACCCACAGGGGCTTGGCCTCTTCCTCAACCTTAAGCACTGTGTGAACGTACTCGTCGCGCGTATAACTTCGCTTGTAGCCGCTCTCCTTGCCCACCAGGTCCGCGGTACCCATCTGGTCATCCCCATGGATGAGCAGCACCGGACGACCCAACTGGTGGGCCACGTGGAGGGCTATGGTGGTCTTTCCGCTCCCTGCCGGACCGGAGAGGTGAACGTGTAAACCATCCTGGAGATAGACCAGAGTGCGGTCTGCCAAGTCCTTGATAAAGGGCGTCTCCACGAAGTCTGCTGGTGGAGCAGTTCCTACCCCAGATCGCTGGGCCGGTGGCTTACCCTCCACCTGAGCGGCGCTAGGCGTAGAGGTGAACTCTTGCTTGCAGAAGGGGCATGAGTAGAGGCGCTGGCGCCCCAATTCCACCTGCACTTCTCTATGGCACCAGGGGCAGGCCTCTATCTGTTTCTCCATCAGTCGCCTCCTTTCTCAATGGCCTCCGGATGCTTCGCGCCAGGTCGCGAGAGAGGGAGCATTGCCGTAACTTCCGTGCCCATGCCTGGAGCGCTATGGACCACACACTCTCCACCTACGGCGTCAGCGTAGTCTTGCATGGTTGCCATCCCCAGTCCCCCAGGAGAGCCTTTCGCATCGAAACCCTGGCCGTCGTCCCGCACCGCAAGACGTAACCAACCTTCCCGAGACGCGTCCAGCCGCACGGTGGCCTTGCCCGCCTTGGCATACTTGACCACGTTGGTCAGGGCTTCTTCGGCGATGCGGTACACTGCCAGCTTCACCTGCTCTGGAACCGAGTCCCGGCCAGCCTTCTCCCGTCTCACGAGCTCTTCATCCAGCTCTACCTCAACAGCCGGGCCCGCTTTAAATTGATCGCCCAAGGACAGAAAGGTGGGCACGAGCCCCTGGCTGAGAGTTAAAGGGTAGAGCTGGCGGCTGAGAACGCCTACTTGTTGCTCGATCACCTGGTTCAGGCCGTCGACCACTTCGCTCAGGAGCTTAGTTGTTTCCGAGGCGGAGCTTGTACCTTTTAGGAGCTGTTGCAGGTTACCCTTCAGGATTAGAAGCCTTTCCTGCACGCCATCATGCAGTTGGGCAGCGATGTCCCGGCGCACGCGCTCTTGCGCCGCTAAAAGACGCTGTCGCGAACGCTGTAGCTCCTCCGCCCGGGCGAGAGCGACCCCCTGCCGCAACAGCGCCTCCTCCGTCGCCTTGCGCACAATGGCATAGCGCATGGAGCGGCCCAGCAGATTGCTATCCACTTGCCCTTTAACCAGATAGTCCTGCGCGCCCCCCTTAAGTGCCTCGACCGCCAGGGCTTCGTCTTGGAAGCCCGTCAACACCACAATGGGCACACCAGGCGCTTGCGCCCGCGTCACGACAAGGGTGTCAAGGCCGTGACTGTCCGGCAGCCCCAGGTCCAGCAGAACCACGTCGCAGGTCTCTTGCCACAGGTATTCCAGCGCCTCGCTAAGCCGCCGGGCGTGGGTCATCTGGAACTGCTCAGGCAGGGCTTCCGCTAAGCCCTCGTACAACAGGCGGGCATCTCCCAAGTTGTCTTCAACCAGCAATACTTTGATGGGTTCAGATGACATGGCCTCTCCCTATTGCGGTGGCAGTTTCACTATAGTGAACCAGAATTCCTCGATGGCTTTTACTACCGCGCTGAACTGGTCCAGATTAAGGGGCTTGGTGATGTAGCAGTTCGCGTGGAGGTCATACGTTTTGAGGATGTCCTGTTCGGCGCATGAGGTGGTCAGGACTACCACGGGGATGCGTCTCAACTGCTCATCAGCCTTGACCTCCGCCAGCACCTCACGGCCGTCTTTCTTCGGCAGGTTCAGATCCAGCAGGATGAGGTCCGGACGGGTTGCATGGACGTACTTGCCTTCGCGGCGCAGAAACGCCATGGCCTCTACCCCGTCGCCCACCACGCTCATACGGTTGAGCAGCTTGGAATCCTTCAAGCTTTCCCGCGTCAGGCCTACGTCGCCGGGGTTGTCTTCCACCAGGAGAATCTCAACAGGCCTGCCAGACGCTGCAGCGCTCATAGTCCATTACCTCCTATGGGGATTGTGAAGTAAAACGTGGAGCCTATCCCGGGTTGCGACTCCACCCAGATGCGCCCGCCGCGACGCTCCACGATCTTCCTGCAGATGGCCAGGCCGATGCCTGTGCCGGGGTACTCTTCCCGAGTGTGCAGGCGCTGGAAGATAACGAAGATGCGCTCCGCATATTGGGGATCGATGCCGATGCCGTTATCGCGGACGGAAAAGACCCATTCACTTCCCTTTTGCTCAGCCGAGACATGAATGCAGGGTGGCTTCTCAACGTGGAACTTGATGGCGTTTCCGATCAGGTTCTGCAACAACTGAACCAGTTGCAAGTCGTCGGCCATCACGGTCGGTAGCGGGTCGTGGGTCACTACCGCGCCGCTCTTTTCAATCGCCGCCTTTAGATTGGCGAGCGCCTGATCGAGGACGGCCGTGCAATCGGTAGGCTCAATTCCCTTAGCACGCGTACCCACACGGGAATAAGCCAACAGGTCGTTGATCAGCCCCTGCATCCTGTTTGCGCCATCCACGGCGTAAGCGATGAACTCATCGGCGGCGGCATCCAGTTTTCCCTGATAGCGCCGCGCCAGGAGCTGGGTATAGCTCGACACCATGCGCAGTGGCTCTTGCAGGTCGTGCGAAGCGACGTAGGCGAACTGTTCCAGTTCCTTGTTGGAACGCTCCAGGTCGGCCAAGATCAGTTTTAACTTCTCCTCCGCCCGCTTGCGCTCGGTGATGTCCTGAATGACACCAAGGACCGCTCTTCGTCCGCGAAAATGCAGAGCATGGGCATCAACTTCCACATCAACGACTCGTCCGTCTTTAAGTCTATGGCGCCCCTGGCCGCGATCATGTGACTGGGTGCGAAGTACCTGTATTTGGGAGAGAATGCCGGGGGCGGCTTCTGGCGGCAGGAGGTCCGTGACCCGCATCCTCAGGAGCTCGTCGCGGGAGTAGCCGGAATGGGAGACGGCAGCGTCATTGACCTCGAGGTATTGAAGCGTCTCCAGATCCCACAGGAAGGTGGGCAGGGGGGTCGAGACAAACAGCGAGCGAAATTGCTCTTCCGCCTCGCGCAAAGCTTGCTCGGCGCGCTTGCGCTCGGTGATGTCGCGGAAGAAGCCCGCGATGCACACCCTGCCATCAACAGACATGCCGACCGCGCTGACATCCGTATAGACAATTGCGCCGTCCTTCCTGAGACACGGAAGGCCCGCCGTCAGCGCCTTGTCTCCGCGGACCTGGGCTTCGAACTCGGCCACGACCCACGGCAGATCATCCTTCGGGTGAATGTCGGCCAAGCCCATCGTTGTCAATTCCGCTTCGGAATATCCGAGCAAGCGACATAGGGCGGGATTCGCGTAACTGAACATCCTCGTTTCAAGGTCGGCGACCAGGATGCCATCGGCGCTTGCCTGAAAAAGCGCGTGGTATTTTGCCTCCGACTCCCGCAGCGCCGCCGCCGCCCGCTTGCGCTCCGTGACATCCTGCTTCATGGCGATGAAGTTTCTAATCGTTCCACCTTCGTCCAAAACAGGCGTAATCGTCATTTCTTCGACATACGTCGTGCCATCTTTGCGGCGGTTGGTTAGTTCCCCCTGCCAGACCTTCCCGGCAAGGATCGTGTTCCAAAGGTCTCTGTAAAAAGGCTGATCGTGCTTGCCAGACTTCAAAAGGCGGGGGTTCTGACCTAGCGCTTCTTCAGCCGTATACCCGGTAAGGACCGTAAAGCCTGGATTGACCCAGAGAATTGTGCCTTCCGGGTCAGTGATAACGATCCCGATGGCCACAGCTTCGAGCGCCGCGGACTGGAGGCGTAGCTTCGCTTCCGCATTTTTGCGCTCGGTGATGTCTTGCGCGACCCCGACATAACAGGTGACCTGCCCTGTTTCGTCGCGGACCGGAAAGCCCCGGTCCCAGATCCACCGCAAGGTCCCATCGGGCCGGATGATGCGGTATTCGTGTTCATACGGCTGCCCGGTCGTCTGCGCGTCGAGATCGGCGATTACCCGCTCACGATCCTGGATGTGGATTGAGTCAAGGAAGGACCGTGGATTCTCATACAGGCTCGCACAAGAACGTCCCCACACACGCTCGAAACCGGGGCTAATGTAGAGCATCCTGCTGACCTGGGGGGTAATCGCCCAAAAGACCTCGGTAATGGTTTCTGCAATCTGCCTGAAGCGCTCTTCGCTCTCTCGGAGTACCGCCTCGGCGCGCTCTCGCTCGGCAATTTCTGCTTCAAGTGCTTCATTGGCTCTTTTGAGCTTGGCGGTGCGCTCTTCTACCAGCTCCGCGAGATGTTCGCGGTGTTCTTTCAATTCCGCTTCCGCTCGCTGGCGCTCGGTGATGTCGGTACAGGTACCAACCCACTCCCGAATAGTGCCGTCGGCTTCGAGCACAGGGATGCCACGAGCGAAGAAGAGCCGATAGCTACCATCGTATTTGCGCACGCGGAATTCGTTTTCGTAGGGACTTTTGGCTTCAACTGCTTTTGTCCACGCCTGTGCCGCTCGCTCGCGGTCATCCGGGTGAACTGCTTCAATCCATCCCCATCCTTTAATCGCTTCTTCGCTCTGGCCTGTAAGCTCCCTCCAGGAAGGCAAATCCACAACGACCTCTCCGCCGGCGTTTGTAATCCACACCACTTGCGCAGTCGCCACAGTGAATGCCCGGTAGCGCTCCTCGCTCCTCCGCAGTTCTTCCTCCGCCCGCTTGTGCGCGGTGATGCCCCCATCCACACTGGACTCATACAGAGTCCGGTACTTTTCTTCAGATTTCCTGAGGGCTTCCTCTACCCGCGCGTTCTCCAGGCGGACGGCCGTCTGGCTGGCGAAGGCGGTCACGGCTGGCACTTCGGCCTCAGTCAGGCCGGTCCCAGTGATGAGCAGTACGCCGTGCGTCTCGCCGCCCACTCTCAACCGAGCGGCGATGCCCTGTTCCATCCTCAACAAGGCCGCCAGCCGACCGGCTAGCGGCCCCAGCCGACCGGGCAAAAGCTCGACAATGATCTCGGTGGTCCTATTCCGGTCAGTAAAGATGGTCTGTCCCTCAGCCAAAATCCGTTGGTAGAAACCGCCCGGCGCCAGCGGCATGCGGTAGTCCTGGAGCGAGAGCCCAGTAAGTTTCGCGGCCGCCTGGAGCAAGGTCGGCTCGAAGGTCGTATGGGAGACGGCGAGGCTCGCCCCGTCCGGCGTCAGGCTGAAGACCACGGCATTGAAGCCCAGCCGAACCACCTCCTCGCCGACGGTGTGGTAGACCTCAGCGGGCGTGCGGGCGTGCTGTACGGCCTGAGCGGCCTGGCTGAAGGCTAGCAGCAGGCGCTGGGCTCGGCTTGCCTCTTCCCGGGAGCACCGCAACTCTTCCTTCATCCTCTCGAGCTCGCTGATATGGGGTTTCATCCGCCGAAACGATAGTGAGTAAATGGGAGTTTCCTTCTTGACTTCGAAAACGGGAAGCATGGTACTCGTGTCTCGCCCGCTCGCGACGCTGCTGAATAGCACTCCCAGCCTTTTCGACCCAGCTTCTTGACTTTCCAGCGCTGGATCGCCTCGCTCAGCGCTCCCATGTCGGCTCGAGTATGGATAACGGGAATGTAGATGGGAGTCTTTTCAGTAGATTCAGGATGGTTGGCTCTGACAGCGCTCTTGCTGGTTCGTTCGTCCATGACAGGTGTGGTGCCCGCTCCAGGGCTCCAAATCCATAGAAGTCTGGCGGAGCTTACAGGGTTAGCGGTAAGTCTTTATATAACCCGATTGCCTCCAGGGATAGTCCGGCCGCATGTGATTCACTTGGAGAACTGACTCTCAATCAAGAACTTATCTTAGAGTTGGCATAGGAATTTGGTGCTTAGCTGCCGGTTGCGAAGCTGAGGATCCACACTAGCCGGAGCCTAAACGCCAAATTCATACGAAAGGATTCCAACTCCTCTGCTTTCAGCGTAATCAAGAAGGTTGTACAGAAGTTGCGCACCGCTCTCTCCCGCAGGAGAAACACCTTCCGATTTCTGCTTGCAATCACCACTGGGCATTTGCTGTTCCAAATGGGCTCGGTTCGAATATGAGCAGGAGCCCAATCACAATGCTGTGGCAACCCTCCTCATGCGTGAGGACGCCCTCGGCGTGGGAGCTACAACTCCGACCTTCCTTTTCCCATCTGTCGCCTCCCCCTGCTGCCTCCACACTTAGCCTATCGGCGCTGGCAGGCAGCCTCGTGAAGAAAAGTGAGTTCCAGAGCGGAATTTGTGGGTAGATTCTGGCGGTGATAAACCCCATACCTATGATCGAGCGTAACCTCAGCAGCTTCGAAGGTGCGAACGTGAGGGGTTTTCTGACTCTCCAATGCGGTTCATTGGGTCTTCGGACTTCCGGTGATGATCGAGCTGCTTTTCGGATCGATCATTTCTGCCACCGACCCGATGTCGGTGCTTTCTATTTTCCAGGAAATGGGTGTCGGCAAGCGCCTCACTCAAGGGTGAGCGTAAGAGCGGGCAGGGGTTAATAAGTCAAGAGGTGGACCTGCTGAGGGATCCAAAGAAGGTAGCCGAATACTGTTTTGAGGAAGGGATTGGATTCGTGCCGTATGCGGGGTACGGGCTTTCAGCCGTAGAGTTCATAAGAAAGGAAGATCAGCAATCCCCAAAACCCGTCCCGGCAGGCTCCGTTTAGCTGGCGAACCCTCGTAAGGTGGGGCATGCCTCGCTCCGGTTCTTTGCAGCCGCGTGGACACAAGCTGCCTCATCATCATTTTGCCCGCTCGCTGTATTACCGTTCCTGTTAGAATGGCGTTGCAAGCTTTGCGGAAGGAGTCGCATGCAGAACAGTAGATGGAAAGTAGATGTCCTCTTGCCGGGGAGTTGGCGTGGCGCGACTTCAGTGCTGCTCTCCAAGGGGCGACATCACATCATTGTGGACACCGGCATGCCTCATGAGGCACACCAAATTGTTAAGGCTTTGGAACTCCGCGGACTTAGAACTTCAGACATCCAGATCATCATCAACACTCATTTCCATATTGACCATGTGTCGAACAACGCGCTATTTCCGGGCAGCGAAATCTTCGGCTCACAGGAATCCTATGACTGGTGCCGAGCTGTCTATTCGGACCTTCTGGATCAGCAGAATTGGGAAACCCTCATCCTAAAGTACTACCCCGAAACCTTCGAGTACGGGAGAGCAAAGGAAATGATGGCCAAACTCCGGAAACTGGCGCTGCGGTGGTGGGATCCCAAACGATTGGGTAACTCTTCCCAGTTCCGGTGGATTGAGAAACATGCCCTGCCGACTGACCTGGAGGGCCTTCTCACCTCTGGTCACGTTCCCGGGCACGCTTCCATCATTGTCCACGGGGGAGAGCAGCGCACGGTGATCGCCGGAGACGCCCTGCTCAGCCGCCAGCATGATGAAAAGGTTCTGACCATGATTCCCCACCGCCGAAGGCAGTTCCAACAAGACCGGGCACGCATACTTGCCATGCGAGCCAGAATCCTCCCCGGACATGATGCGGAGTTCTCGACGCCCCGTTGCTGAAAATGCTGGACCTATCTAATTAACAGGCGCCTCTTTTCAGGCCCCGCAAATAGCTCATCCGCCCTAAAATAGGGGCGATGCATCGGCCTCGAGCAGGATCAGGAGGCAATTTTAATGACTCGACCTTAACAACTCTTGACTTTAGGATTAATAGATGCGTTAATCTATAAGGAAGCGATTAGTTGGCGCCAAGGGGCGGGATAGTTTTGACCGAGCAATCTTTATTCCTTTCATCCGGCCCCATAGAGGATGCCTTGGACCACGGCTTTCGGCCTCGCAATGTTCTTATCGTCGAGGGGGAACCCTCCATCCGCAATGTCCTCTACGTTCTGCTGGCCGGACTGGGATGCGAAGGCGACATTGCCCACAGTGGCCACCAGGCGCTGGCAATGATCGAGAAGAAAAGCTTTGACGCGGTCCTACTGGATCTCCGGTGCTCGGAGATGCCCACTGGGGAAATGGTCTCGGCAATTAGGGAGCTTCGTCCCAATTTGGTGGGGAGAGTTTTGGTCATCACCGGCGAAGTCTCCGACCCCCAAACCATGGAGATGATAAAAAAGAACTGTTGGCCCCACATCCCCCGGCAGCGGGTGATGCAAGAACTTTGGGGGCGACTCCGTTCCCTCTTGGGCCTCTCGCAATCCCCTGCCGATTCAACTTCCTGACGTTCACCCTCAACACCTTCGTTCGCCGACTCATTTTGCGCCTAAACGAGCGCTTTCTCAGGCTGCCGAAAACTCGGATTTGCTCCCCGTTCCTCCCGCCGGGTTTCCGGATTATGTCCCGAAATGTAAGCTGTACCACGAGCTTCTCTCGCCCGTGGAAGGTCACCGGTTACAGGGAGAGGGTGCGAATATAGTCCGCAAGTGCCTCTTGCCAAGGCCGGGGCAGTGAGAATCCCGCTGCCTTGAGCGCGGCCATTTCCATCACCGCGTATTTCAGCCGGGGAGCTCGACGGCCCATCTGATCGGCAGGGACACCGACTACCTTGCCGGGGTCCAGTCCGGCCAACTCGGCGGCGCGCCGGGCGAGTTCGTATCGAGTGCACGCTCCCTGATTCGCAAGGTGGTAGAGGCCGTAGCGGCGAGCCTCGACAACCTGCATGATTTTGTAAGCGGCATCGAGCGTGTAGGTTGCACAACCTTCCTGGTCACCCGCAACCACGTACTGTTCGCCCGCTACGACCTTGCGTAAACCTTTTTCGACAAAATTCGTCTTCCCCGGTCCAAACAGTACGGGGACCCGGAAGATCCAATGCTCCGGCTGGGTTTGGACGATTACTTCTCCATCCAGTTTTGTCCGTCCGTAAACAGTGATCGGAAAGGGCCGGTCAGACTCGACATAAGGCCTCGTATTCTTTCCATCGAAGACGGCATCGGTAGAAATGTAGACGACCTCGGCTCGAACCGCGTGCGCCGACTCCACCACGTGCCGAGTTCCGCGGACGTTCACCAAATGAGCGCGCGCGGGGTCAGCGTCGGCGATATCCAAATCAGGAATACCCGCGGGGTGAACGACCACCTCCGGTCGGATTCGCTCCAGCGCCGCGCGCACCGATTCGGCGTCCGTGATATCGGCATCCGCCCGTGTCAACGGGAAGACCACGTGCCGGGAGGAGAAAACCGCTACCAAAGCTTGCCCGAACAACCCCGCCGCGCCGGTAATCGCAACCTTCATCAATCAATCCTTCACAATGGACTACTTCTTTCCACTCGCAGATTTCTCCAATCCCTCCTCGTATTCTCTAAGCTTTGCCATAACTTTCTGCGCAAGCTGGTCGGAGGTCATGGCGCGGGCGAAGATCTTGGTCTGCGGGCCCGCCGGGAGGTCAGCTTCGTCTTTCTTCTGATTACGGTCCAGGATATCAGCGTGCCAGACCGGCTGGTTAGTGACCCAATCAATTACGCTGATCGAAATTGCCGGAAGTTCGTCGTGTTTTCCCTTGTGGATAGGCGATGGCGGCCGGTCTGCACCGCGCGGCTGGGCGGTCCCCGCCCGGTTCTCGAGGCGGAGTTCCTTTTCAGGATTGGTGGTCTGGATGACCAGGTTCACTCCTTCCGGATCGCTGGTAACTTTGTATTTTCCCCAGCGGCGCAGGAAGTCGATGATCCACTGGTCGAGACCATCGGGCATGGACTCGACGTAAATCAGCTTTCCCACAACCAGTTGGTTGGGCTTCTCAGCAGGCGCCTGCTGACCCAGCGCCAAAGCACAAATCCCGACCACCACGAGGCCAACCGAAGACCACAAAACACCCGGTATTTCTCTTCTGGCGTTCATAGCTTTCAATCTCCTGCCCAAATCTCCCCTGACAGTATACACCGCGCTCGGCAGGCAGGCGGATAGTCGCCGCCACAAGTAATGGTGACATTTGCTAGGCGCGGGCGCCGCTAGTCGCAGTCATTCCCGCGAAAGCGGGAATCCACTCCGCAGACCTTCGCAAATGTGCTGTCGAGGGACTGGATTCCCGCCCTTCGGCAAGCTCAGGGCAAGCTTTTCTCGGGAATGACCAGCGTTTCGAGAGGGATCCCATCCCAAATGACCCCAACAGCCAGAACGTGTGAAAGAATCAACCGGCCATGTCATCCTGAGCCCGCCGTGCTTTTCGGCGGGCGAAGGATCTCCGCAGTTGCCTTTTGAATTCGGCAGCCCACGACGAACTGCAGAGATGCTTCGCTGTGCTCAGCATGACGGGTTTCGAATTTTTCACACGTTCCCAGCCGTGGACGAACAATCCCGCGCGGATGGTTCTCCGTTGCCTCTCGGAGTTATGATACGATGGCGGCGCGCAGAGGATTTGACATGAAACCCCAAAAGAATTCGCCCTCGCGGATGACTCGAAAGACTTTCCTGAAGACGGCAGCGGTGTTTTCAGCGAGTGCCCTATCGTTGGACATGGGGGTCGCTCAGCCCCAATACGAGTCGCTCGACAAGGGGGCATCGGAGCGTTCTCCGGTGACTATTGGAAACACTCAGTGGCAACTCGGCCTTAAGCCGGGCTCGGGTTTGAAAGCTGAGGTGGTCCATACACCCTCCGGTATTGTGCTCGCAGAAGGCAACTATAGTTATTCCTTCGGTACTCCTTCTTTCGGGGAAGCCGCCATGAACCAGGGCGGAAAGACGAAAATTGCGAGACTGACGGGCGAGATTCCCGGCGGTATCGAACTCCAGCATGAATTCAGAGTCCCGGCGGAGGAAGCGTGGGTGGAAGAGCAAATCACTATATCGAACCGCGGCTCAGCAGTCCTGGCCTTGCCTTACGGCCGCTGCGGCTTCGTTCTTCCGTTGACACTCCAGGCCGGTGTCGTGACCGGCCCTCTGCAGGGCTTCAAGGTCACCGCCGTGCCCTATCGCCGCGAACCCAACGGCAACCGCACTCAATATGCTGATTACACACTCTTTCAGGTGCTCAGCGAACCGTGGAGCTCCCATCTGCGGGCGGAGACCCCCATCGACCGAGTTGGGAATGTTGTGGTAACGACGGTGTACGCGTCGGGAATCATACAAACGCTCTACCCCTTCTACGCATCCGAGTGTTGGATTCTCACCGATGGGCGTCGAGGTTTCCTGGTCAGCAAATACAGCCAGCATGGCATGGAATGGGCCTTGCTGGACCGAACTCCAGTAAGCGACGGGCGCGCTGGTTTTCGTTGGGGAGGCTTTGGTATCTTTCAAGGAGATCCGGAGCACGGCGCCTGGCTTGCCCCTCAGCAGTCGCACCGCTTTGGAATTACACGAATCACGGCTTACGAAGGCGGAATCGACGAAGGCTTCTACACATTTCGTGCGGAGATGGAAACCCGTGGACACGGTTGCCCAAAGGGATTTAACCCCCCGGTGCATTGGAATGAACTCTACGACAATAAGCTCTGGTGGCTTCCCGGGGGTGGGATGGATTTACCTGAAAATAGAAAGAAGTATTACACCCTGGCAGACATGAAGGAGGAAGCGGCCAAAGCGCGCGACATGGGATGCGAGGCTCTTTACCTGGATCCCGGTTGGGATACACGTTTTGCCTCCAAGATATGGGACGAATCGCGACTGGGTAAATTGAAAGATTTCACTGCCCTGCTTCGCCAGCAGTACGGCCTGAGCCTGTCGCTCCATACTCCTCTCTCCGGTTGGTGCGATCCTTCGTCTTATGCGCGAAGCATCGACCGCATGAACCGAGATGGCAGCCGCGTCGAGAAGTCGTTGTGCGGCGCATCGGTGCAGTACGTTGAAGAGACCCGGGCTCGTCTCGAAGCCCTGGCTTGGGATGGCGCCAGGTTCTTTATGTTTGACGGTACCATGCACAACGGGGATTGCTGGGACCCCGAGCATGGCCACCGCGTTCCTTCGGGACGTGAGGAGCACGTCGAAGCCACCAACGAGCTGGCTCGCCAGATCCACGCCAAGTATCCGGATGTCCTCATCGAAATGCACGATCAAATGGTGGGCGGCACCCGCCTCCGTTACGTTCCGACGTACTACGGCCAGGGCCATGGTCGCCTAGCGGAGGATGCCGTCAACTCCGCCGGATTTGATTCGGTATGGGCGTTCGAGTTGATGTGGGATCCCATGACGGATTTGGTGGGCGGACATAGCATCGCCCTGTACTATTACAACCTGGCCTATTCGCTGCCTCTCTACCTTCACATTGACCTGCGAAAAGACAATGCCCAGTGTTTGATGTTCTGGTGGAATGCCTCGACCTGCCGCCATCTTGGGATTGGAGGAACGCACCCCGACCCTGGAGTGCAGAAGGCCCAGAAGGAGGCCATGGCGACCTACCGGCGGCTCCAAAGCTTCTTCAAGGCGGGAACATTTTACGGACTCGATGAAATGGTGCACGTACACGTCCATCCTACAGAGCCAGCGGCGGTCATCAACTGTTTCAATTTGGAAGAGCACGCGGTCAACCGCCGGATTGAACTCCATCCTCGCAAGTTGGGACTTGAGGCGATGGGACCATACCAAATCAAAGGAGCGACGGCCCAGCGGGCAGAGGAACGATATATCATCGATGTCGAGGTCCCCAGTTACGGCCATTCCCTCATTGAGGTGCGCAAGGCTTGAAGGAATCGGACCAAGCAGCCTGCTTTGCCACTGACACATCGAAGGAGGATTCCATGGACTTAGGACTCAAGAACAAGACCGCCGTGGTAACGGGGGGAGGATCAGGCATTGGGAAGGCCGTATGCTTTCTCCTCGCCGAGGAAGGCGCCAACGTCGCGGTCGTGGACATTCACGGGGACCATGCGGCTAGCGTCGCCGAAGCGATTCGCGAACGACAGGGGAAAGCAATTGGAATCACTGTCGACGTTTCGAATGCTTCCGATGTGCATCGCATGATGGCACGAGTGCTGGGAGAGTGGGGAGCCGTCGATATCCTAGTTAACAATGCCGGTATTATTCTCCAGGCTTCCGCCATCCACATGACAGAACAACAGTGGGACAAGATTCTGGGCAATAACCTTAAGAGTTGTTTCCTCTGCTCGCAGGTCTTTGCCCGGCAATTGATCCAACAAGGAAGGGGCGGCCGAATCGTCAATATTTCGTCGATTCACGCCGAACTGTCCGAGCCTTCGGCAAGCGCTTATACGGCCGCCAAGGGAGGAATGGAGGCCTTTTCGCGCACCTTGGCGACGGAACTGGCACCCCACAAGATTACCGTGAACTGCCTCCGGCCGGGCGCCACCTACACCGAACTCACCGTCCCCATGTACACCGCGGAAGTCAAGAAAGCCTTGTTCATGCGAATTCCTTTACGCGAAATTGCCGAGCCCTCCTGGATCGCCGATGCCATCGTCTTCCTCGCCTCCCAAAGGGCCCGTTATATCACAGGGCAGACTCTGACGGTGGACGGTGGCTACCTGATGGACGGAAGTCTTCCCGGAGCTGAATATTGGAAGTAACTAGAAGAACTTCCCCGTGTAATTGATGGGATTCGTGACAGGCACGCCGAGGCATTGGGCTGTGCCAGTGTCACAGCAAGGTGGGGCGTTTTCGTCGTAGCCGCACGTCCATCCGGAAAAATCGCTTAGAGAATAGATGCCATGGTTATCGTCTGGTGCGAGGGGAAGGACAAGCACGTTATAGCTGCCGGGTGGAACAAATAATTCGTAAGTGCCGTCCGAATTGGTGAGGCCGTCCAAGACGACGTTGCCCGTAATCGCGTCGATAGCCACCACATGCGCTGCATAGACACCGCCAATATAGGGGGAGGTGACCTGTCCGGAAATTGTACCCATGTAGCTTGCAAAGTTGGACGACGGATACAGGAAGGATATGGCGATAAGGTCATCTGTGGAAGGGGTTCTTTGCTGGCTTTCGCCTGTGTCCCCAAAAGGAAACATCACGGCGTGGGCGACGCCGCTATGGTCAAGCCCCAGCGCGTGACCGGTTTCGTGGGCGGCGACGGATTGCAGGTCAAAGTGGTTCGAGAGCGGCGGAGTGGAAGTGGAGAATTGAGCGTGAGGATTGAAGATGATGTCCGCGTCATACACGATGGCGGGCGAAGTAGTGGTTATAGTTTCAAGGCCGTTGCACTCGGTAAATGTGTAGGTTGTTCCCGGCGTACCCGGCGCACCATTTGTTATGTAGTCGGTGCTTACGGTTGTAAAAGCAATGGAAGCAGTTCCGGTAGGAAAATCGGCAGGGTCATTGTCATTGAATGAAACGACGTTCGTGCAATCGATCTGCGGATTCGGCAGGTTTGTGACGTCATTTCCATTGGCGATGCTAATGTTGGTCAACTGCATTCCATTCAGCGATGCCGTCGCCCAGGAGTTGAAGGCATTGATGAGGACCGTCTTGAGGGGCAGCGGATTCGTGCCATCGGTGGTGTCTACATTGCCCGGCGGTGTGCCGGGATTGTCCAACACCCACGTGAAGGAGGCATTCGCCCAACGAGAAGGAATCGGAACTCCGTCGACATCATTTTGATAGGTGGTGTAGGCAAAGGCCAGGATGGCACCCAGCAGCGTCAAACTCCCCGCCGCAGCGGCTAAGACCTCGAGGCGAATTCGAAAGGCTCTTTTCGCTTGCACCATCCTCACCTCACGTTGACCACAAGTAATCTGCCTCGCAACGACCCAACCGCCGGCGCACTGCTTCGCGCAGAAAGCAGGACCTGCTTCCCGCGAATAGAAACCTCGGTCCAGGAAATCTCCCATGAGTCGCCAACTCGCTCCGCCATCCCCGACAGGGCGCTGCCTGCGGGGATCACCAAGCCCGCGTTGGGGAAAAGGTCGGATGTAGTTCGCCCTTGGACGTCCATGCGCCTCACACCCGCAAGCTGCGTGGACCTGATGGCCAGGGGAATCGCTGTTCCATGCGGGATGGTCAATGGCCTGCTGAGCGCTGTCGAAATCTCCCTTTGGAATTGACGGACTGGAACCGCCGGCCCCGCGATGGTCGAGGCAGCTCCGGAAGCCGGGGCGCCATGCGTTAAAAAACCCAAGGGAAGGATGAGCCTTTCCTCCTGCGTGGTCGCGTCACGGTAGATCCGGTAAGCGCCCTGCATCATGCCGACCGGGAGGAATTTGGAGGGGTCCGCCGCCGAACGTTCCAGGAACAACACGTAACCTGCCTGGGAATGGAATTGAATGGTCCCCGCCACAAAAACATGCACTTTGCCGATCGTCCCGCCGGGTTGCTGGACAATCAGGGTGGAAGCCGGATTCCCCTTGTAAGTCTGGTCAACAGCGACGGTGGTGTAGGTGTAAATTCGAGTGTGCGCGTGGTTCCAGAGGGTCTCCTGGCTGACTACGTGGGCGCGGACAACCTCCGTGGAGGCCTGCGCAAGCTGGTCCAGACTCATCCGCAGCAGCGTGCTGGCGGACGCCGAGGCAGCCCATAAGAGCGCCACATATACCGCGAAAAGCTGAGTGCGCATCTTCATTGCTTATTGCCCCGAGGGGGTAATCAGTACCCCCCCCACAAAGGCGGAAAGTTCGCCCGTAGTTGGATTTGTCACCATGATATTTCGCGGCCCCGGCACAGCGTTGGAGCTCACCACAATATCGAAAGTTACCGACGGCGTGCCATCGCTAGTCTGACCGAACTGGGAGCCGGAGGGCTGCACCACGGTCACATCGGCCGGGTTTCCGCTGATCGCGTAAACAGTCCCCGAAACTATCCCATTGCCGACCACGAAGATAGTCGCCGAGCTTCCCTGTGCCACTTGCACCCCGGCAGCCGCCGTGGAGCATGTGCTACCGCTGCACGAACCCGCACCGTAAATGGACAAGGTCGGAGTCAGTGGCGAAACCTGTATATTGATATTCGATGTCGTTTGGCCGGAAGCCACCTGCACGGTGTTCGCAGCGGACGACTGCGTCACAATGGTCACGGTGGCGGAAGCAGACTTGGTATCGTCCTCCTGGCTGGTAACCATGACGGTTACTTGGTTGGGCGAAGGCACGGCGACCGGCGCCTGGTAATAACCCGTGGTTGAAATGAACCCGACAGTAGAACTCCCACCTACCGTATTACCTACACTCCACACAACGCGAGCGTTCGATGTCCCTGCCACTGTGGCACTAAACTGCAAAGCGTACGACGCCGGGACGTAAGCAGTCGTGGGACTAATGGTAACTATGATCGATGTCTGGGTCGAACTTCCGCAAGCTGCGGCCAGCAGCGACACACCCAGGACAAAACCAAGAAACACTCTTGCAACGCAATTGCCGCGAATCATTCGGCGAACCCCGCTCATAATTGCTTTAGCAGATTGCTGAAAAACCCCCTAGATCAGTTGTCAGTCGTCAGTGGTCAGTCGTCAGTTGAAAAAACGGAGTCCAGCCATTATAAACAGTGAATTCTGAATTGCTTTGTTCCGTTTCCCCAATGTCGCCTGCTTACATCCTTCTGGCTCCTGAGTTGTTCACTTCTGACTCCTGAATGCTGGCTCCACAAGGCGCCAGAGAGACGACGCCTTTCTGCAACCGGCTAAAGCACATGATCCAAAATCTGAGATTTGAATCCAAAATCTAAAAATCGCCTCGTCCAGTTAGAGTTTATATGAAAACCCCAAAATCCGCCATTTCCTCCAATAGGACTCGATTATCACCGTTGTCGAATCTGATCACTGCGGCGTAGAGGTGGACCCACCTGAGGGCGGAAACATACTTTGATTTTGCCCCGGCGTCGTAGGGTTTCCCGTAGACGGCTGGCCGAAGGTGTTTGTCTGGCCTCCCTGACCCGACTGCCCACTACTGGCACCTTGCGGGAGCCCTGGGATGGAGGTCGCGAAGCCAAGCGCACCCAGATCCACGCCAATGAACTCCCACTCGTCATAGTATGTTTTCTTATTCCAGATGCGGATCGATCGCTTATGACTAGTGCTGGCAACCCCGACAATATACATTCCCCCGCCCTGGATGCCCTGACCTAAGGAAGAGGAATTTCCCTGGGCGCTTGAGGTACTTCCGGCGGGGTTGGAATCGAGAGAGAATCCCCCACTTGACTGACCAAATCCGCTCCCGCCCATGCCCTGCTGGCCAGATGCGCTTCCATCCATGCTCGAAGGGCCTGACATCCCGAACCCACTTGCACCTTGGCCGGCGCCCGGTTGACCCTGCCCTGCCGGTGGGGGGGCTTGCGTTTTCGAGTCCAGCAGAACTCCCTGCCCATTCGCGTGGACGAACCGCCACTTCCCGTTGGGGGTCATCGGGTCAGCAAATTCCTTCCGCAGGAAGCGCCATCCATTGGTCAGTTTCGTCAGTTCGTTGACGCTGGTTGGGTATCTTTGGAACTTCTGGTGGAAGCCCGCGATAGCGCGCGCGTACTGCGTGCCGCGGAAGATGAGTTCCTGTTCGCGCTCGCGCTGGCCCTCCTGATAGACGCTGGGCAGCACGGCAGTCAGGCTGACCAACAAGACGGTGGCTGCTATCATGACAAACAGCAGCGCGTAACCGGAATCGAGTCCTGGACCGCCGACAGAGTTACGGCGGGACGGGCAAATCAACGGTTTGGTGAATGGTGTCATCTTCAACGGTAATCACCGTGGGTGTTATTTTGATGACCTTGTATCGAGTCCCAATGGAATCACCCTCGTGGACTACGAAAACCTGGTCTTCATCAGAAACCATTGCTTCTTTGACTCCCCCCTTCCCCTCGGAATAGCCCATGGGCTTCAAGGTCACCGCGGGGGGAGCAGGAGGCTGCGGCGCCGGCGCTGGTCCGGTCGGGGTCGTACCTGGCCCGGGCTTGGGGGAAGTCGCCACGAACTCGAACGGGTTCCGGTCCAACTCCGGGAGCGGGCGGTCTTCGAGTTCCTTCAGCAGGTCCAGCTTTACGACGGGGTCGTAGCGGGACAGCTCATCCGATACTGTCTGCTTCCCGGCGGGGGCCTTGGCGCCTGGGAGAGTGGTTGCCTTGGCGCGGGGGGGAGTCGTCGCCCTGGGACGCGTGTCCCCGGCGCGCCCCCGGTTAATCTGTAGGACGAGGTTTACGAGCAGGGCGAACGACACTGCGCCTAGAACGCCCGCGCCCCATTTCTCTATGTGTCCAGTTGCCTTCATGGCGTCAAATATAGGTCAGCAGCCAGCCGTAACTCCAACGCCTGGGTTTCACTCGCAGCAATGTTGAAACTCCGAATCACAATGAAATCGCTCGCTGTTTCAAGAGCATGTGCGAACTTCAGCAGGGCCGGGAAGGACCCCGCAACAATGATCACCAATCCCAGACGCTGCAGCGATCCGGAAGCGTTGTTGTCCAACTTGTAAGCTACGCTGGTAAGCTGCGTCCCGGATTGCTCCGTCGCACCTCGCACGAGCTTCGCGGCCTGCGAGAATCCCTGGCGCCGGGGCGGAGTATGGTCCCGCTTTAACGCGGCGAGCCTTTTGCCCGCCTCCGGCAATGCCTCGCGGAACTTCTTCAGGCGCTCGATACGAACCTCCCCGTCATAGATGCGCCGGCGCAGGGCGGCAAACTGTTGTTGCTCCGAGGAAACCAGCGCTTGGGTGGATCGGAACATTCCGAAATAAAGCAACACGTCAAGCAGAACCAAGGAAGCGCCGGCTATTTGGAAAACGCGGATTACAGTCTGGCGATGACTCCTTGGCAATTATTCCCCCGATGCTTCACTCTCGCCTGCCAGGTAGTGCGCTGTGCACGCGATGTTCTCCAGCTCGGAAGCGGCACCTGTCTGTTGGAACCCTTGATTGACAATCGCTACATCTATAAAGTGGGGCGAGTCCTCGAGGTCGCTCAAAAAACGCTCGATGGCTTCTTCGCTCTTGCCTGCAATCACGAACCGGACGGCCAGTTCCTGGCCGTCCGGCGCCAAGGCCAGCCCCGTAAGGCGCACCTCATCCGGCATGAGATCGGTAATGTCTGCGGCCAAGCCGGTCAGTGAGAACCGCCTCTCTTCAATCAGCGCATTAACGGACTGCACGTCGTCGAGAAGCCGGCGAGACTCCGGCTCCTCCAGTTGTTTGCGCAGCGCCATTTCCTGAGCGCGCAGAGTGTTCTCGCGTCCCTGGAGCTCGGCGACGGACTTCTGCACGGCCCGGTATTCGCGGAATGAACGAACCGTGAACAACAGGAGAAAGGCCAATCCTGTAACACCCAGCAGCGTAGCTGGGATAGCCCAATACAGCGCATAGCGCTCGCGCGCGCTGGGCGGAATAGCCAGATTCAGTACAACTTTCATGGGCCTAGTTGTGGTTCTCCAACAGTCCGGCAAACGTCATGCCGAAACCTTCCAAGATCTTCTTCTCGGCGGGGGGAAGGGTCGCCGCGTGCGAAGCTGGGCTGGTCAGGAGCTGAACATGCCGACCTGTGGCTTCCCCGATTTCCTTGTCCAGTGAGCGTGTCGCCGGCGGTCGGACGTAAATCCATAAGTCCTCGATCTCACTCTTAAGGTGGTCGCGGCAAGTCGCCACTACGCGCGCGATTTCGCGGACCACTTCCCCGTCTCCCTCTGCCGTGTCGGCCCCAAGCAGGCGATTGCGCCAGAAGCTAATGCTGTCTCCCACCATCACCACCGTGGTCACCGAACCCGAACAGACATGCACAAGGACCTGGCTTCCTTGGCCTCCGGCGGGTAACAAGGGAAGAAGGGCCGCTGTGGCAGGCAGGACCAGCGCCGGGCCGGAACTCACAGTCCCGAAGGCCGCCTCGTATTCCGCCATTATGGAATTCCGCAATGCCATAGCCAGCAACTCGACGGATTGCTTTCCCTTGGAGAGCAGTTGGTAGCTGACCCTGGCTTCCTCCGGTGGAAACGGAAGAATGCCTCCCATCTTCCAACGCACCAGCGCCTCAGCTTCCTCACGATGGTCAGGGAGCGTCTCAAAGCGCAGGATAGCGACGCGCACGGAAGGGTCCGGCAAGAGGATGCCTAGCCGGCCACCGCCATTGCCGACTGCTTCCAGGACTTCACGGATAGCCCGGCGGACCACCTCCTGCTTGGCCAGGTTAGGCCGGCTGGGAAGCGGTTCCAACGCTCCGGCCTCCAGCTCCCGAACGGCGACCCGGCGTACCTGACGAGATGACCTATCCAATCTTGCGCCAGCGACAAAACCAGACTGCATATCGAGAACCACGGAGGGCAAGAGGAAGGAGCCGGTTCTTTCCCCCCGCCTGGGCAACAGTCTGGCTTTTAACGTTTCCCAAATCATCGCTTCTCTGACGCCATTGTAGGGGCGGCCCTTGTGGCCGCCCTGGGCAACCATCCCGCGCCTGCGGGATTGTCCCTACCCGCCCAGGGCGGCCACAAGGGCCGCCCCTACCACTCACTCCACAAAGGTGACCTTGTTGATCTCCTTGAAGGTGGTGATCCCAAGCCGGACTTTCTCCAGCGCCGACTCACGCAGTGTCACCATGCCTTCCTCCCGTGCCACCCGGCGAATCTCCGAACTCGGTTTCTTGTCGAGAATAAGTTCGCGCACGCGGTCCGAGAGGGCCAACAGTTCACCAATGGCAGTACGTCCACGGAACCCCGCCTGGTTGCACGCCTGGCACCCAACGTTCTCGTAGAAGGTGACGCCGCGCCAGGCCTCGGGGGCTTGGCCGGACTCCTCGAACATTTCTGCCGACATTTCCGTGGCACGCTTGCACACTTCGCACAGCGTCCGCACCAGTCGCTGAGCCAGGATGCAGTTGAGCGCGGATACAAAGTTATAAGGTTCGACGCCCATGTTCAGGAAGCGGCCCAGCACGTCGACCACGTTGTTCGCGTGCACGGTGGTGAAAACCAGGTGGCCGGTGAGGGCGGATTGGATAGCGATCTGTGCCGTCTCGTTATCGCGAATCTCGCCCACCATGATCTTGTCAGGATCATGGCGCAATATGGACCTCAGACCGCGAGCGAAAGTCAGTCCGCGCTTTTCGTTCACCGGAATCTGGGTAACGCCGCGGAGCTGATACTCGACCGGATCTTCGATGGTGATGATCTTATCTTCGTCGCTTTTGATTTCCGAAAGCGCGGCGTAAAGCGTCGTGGTCTTCCCGCTACCCGTCGGTCCCGTCACCAGCACCATGCCGTAAGGCTCGCGGATGAATTTTCGCAGCCGCTTGATTTCGCGGTCCGCGAGCCCCAGGACTTCCAGCCGCAACTGGCGGAACTTCTCGTGCAGCGATTCCTTATCCAGGATGCGCAACACCGCGTCCTCGCCATGGATCGCGGGCATAATGGACACGCGGAAATCAATCGGACGCCCACGGTAGCGGACTCGGAAGCGGCCGTCCTGAGGGACGCGGCGTTCGGCAATATCCAACTCCGACATCACCTTGATGCGGGTGAGGAGGTTAGACTGGAATTCCCTCGCCAAAGGGGCCATCGCCTGCTGGAGGACGCCGTCAACCCTGAACTTCACAACCACGGAGTTGTCACGGCTTTCGATGTGGATATCACTCGCGCGCCGCTCCAGCCCGGCAAAGATGATGGAATCCACCAGCCGGATCATGGGGCTGACGTCTCGCTCCTCAACCAGGTGCTCGAGCGAAAGACCTTCCCCGGCGGCCTCTTCTTCGCTGATGACGTCCAGCCGGAACTCCTCGGTGGCCTCGTCCAGCACCCTCTGGGAAGGCTCTGTTTTTTTCAGGAAATCACGCACTTGGCTCGGCGGGGCCACGCGAATTATCAATTGCCGGTCCAGCTTCATTTCCAGCTCATCCAGCCGGGACAAATCGGTGGGGTCGCCCACCACGATTACCAACTGGTGATCGTGTGCCTCAAGCGGGAGAAACTGGTAATGGAGCATCGTGTCCAGCGGGATGGTACGGAGTAATTCCCCGTCTGGACGACAATCCCGCAAATCCACAAAATCAAAATGATAGCGGGCTGCCAGTTGGCGTACTTGCTCGAATTCGGCGCTTAACTCCGGAGTCACTTCTTCCAATTCCAACCTCCAAAATCCTTCAGTGAATCTGCGCTGCCATGGAGAACAGGGGCAGGTAAAATGCCACCAGCACCGTCGCCACCACGATAGCCATGCCGGCGATCATAATCGGGTCCACTAAAGCCACGAGCGTGGCCAGATCAACGCTTACATCTTCCTCAAAGAACTCCGCCAGGGCCTCCAGCATATTGGACATGGCGCCGGTAGATTCGCCCACTTCCATCATATCCAGAGCGAGGGGAGGGAACAAACCGCAGGGGCGCAGGCTGGCGCTGAGCGCGCGTCCGGCGATCACTTCCTTTTCAGCTTCCGCAATCGCCTCTGCCATCAGGGGGCTGGTCACCGAGTCTTTCGCGGTCTCCAGCGCGGAAACAATGGGGATGCCACCCTGTAACAGAGTGGAAAGTGTCCGCGCGAATTCCGCCACGGAGAACTTCAGCAAAAGTTTCCCCACCATGGGCATGGTGAACTTTGCGCGTTCCCAAGCCAACCGCGTACGCCGGGAACGAAGCGCCCCGCGCGTCCCCATCACGGCCAGCACCACCCCGGCCAGAATGAGCACCAAGTAACGCCTCACCCCCTGTGACAGCGAGATCATGAAGACTGTAAAGGGCGGTAACTGCACCTCGAGCTCAGCGTAAAGCATGGCAAATTTCGGAACGACGAAAGTGATAATAAAAGAAATCAACCCCACCAGGAAGGTCATCAGGAACGCAGGATAAATGAGGGCAGACAGGAACTTTTTGCGGAAGGTACGTGAAGTCTTCTGATACGTGAGGTAGTGAGCGAGAACCCGGTCCAGGCTGCCGCTCCGCTCCCCGGCACGGAGTGTCGCGCAATACATTTTGGGAAACCGGCCCACCGATTCGAATGCCTCGGAAAGCAGCGCCCCCGCCCGAACTCTCTCCTGGACTTTGTTTAATGCCGCCCGGAGCGCTTCGCTCTGGGCTTGACCGGCCAACAATTCCAGGGATTTTTGCAAAGGCAGGCCGGATTTCGAAAGGGTCAGGAATTGTTGATTGAAGAAGAGGAATTCGTCCGGCTTGATGCGGCCTCCCCCTCCGGGAGCCCACCGCGCGCTCAAGGTCTCCTTGGACCGAACGGAGAAAACGTAGAACCCTTCCTTTCTCAGCCGATGACGTAGTTCAACTTCCGAACCAGCCTGCTCCGTCTGGACCAAGACCTTGCCCGTGCCCGTCCCGATTTTGCAAACGAATTCAGCCATTTCAAGTCGAGGAGTCAAGGAGTCGAAGAGTCAAAAAGTTGAAGACGCATTGGCCGAAACTTCTGACCTCCAACTCTTCAACTCCTCGACTCTTCGACTCTCAACTGCCCTTCTCACCAACTGCTATAAGGCGTCCCATCCAGCGCAATCCCATCCGACCCGCTATGCACATCCACTATTCCGGACGCGGCTTGGGTGGGATTCAACGGGACATCCTCAGAATCCGTGCGCCAGGTTTCGTTCGACCCGGTGAAAGGATCCACAGGAATCCCGCCCCGCAGGTAACCCTCCGACACTAATTCATCCAGGGAGGTGGGCGGACGTTGCTTATCCACAGTAAATTCGTCGATGACTTTCCGCAGCGTGTACAAATCATCCTTCAGGACTGCTTCCCGCGCATGCACGATGGCCAATTGAAAAATAGGCATGGACATGGTAGCGAGGATCAGGAGCAGCGTCAGCACCACCATCAGCTCGATAAGCGTGAAGCCCCGCCTGTTGGAGCGGGAAACTGGGAACTCGAAATTTGAGATTTGAAATTTGAAATTCGCTTGAAGGCACGCCCACCCGTGCCCCCAAGGCCATCCCCTGAAGACGAATTTCCGGTTTCGAGTCTCGAATCTCGAACTCTTACCAATCACTGTACTTCGTCCCATTCAAGGCGGCCCCATCGCTCTTGGAATAAACGTCAAAAACATTCTGGCCGCCCCAGCTCCGCGAGTCAGGGTCATCCTGCATGGAGCGCATCCCCCAATCGGGCGTGTCAGTCATGGGGTCGACAGGCATCTTGCGAAGGAACTTGAACTTCGCCGTAGCAGTTCCCTTCAGCGTCACACCCTCGACGAGCGTCTGAAAGTCCGGAGGATAACCAAAGGTGTCTGCCTTGACCGGTATCATCCCCCGGTCAGCAAAGTCCTTGTAGTGGTCGATGGCTTCGCGCACTTCCCGCAGATCTCTCCGCAGCTCAACCTCTCTAGCCCGCTGGATCTGCACGCGGACCAAAGGAAGAGCAACGGTTGTCAGGAGCAAGATGATAGTAATTGACGCCATCAGCTCCACAAATGTAAAAGCGGAGTCTGCGAAGTGATGGTAGTCAGTCGTGTGCGCCTGTATGCTCATTGCGGTTCGCCGGGTGGTTGTCCAGGGATTTCAGGTCCGGGTACCGGCTGAAGTCCTGTTGGCTGGGGTTCGCCGGCTAAGGTCACGTTGCTTTGTGCGCCCGAAGGGGGTTCAGGCAGGCGGACGACACGGGGAGTCAACATGACCAGGACCTCCGTTTCCTGTCGTTCGACATGCTCCGAGGAGAACAGGTAGCGCAAAACCGGAATGTCGCCGACGAACGGCACGCCACTCACAGTATTAGTAAAGGTAGTTTGAATCAAGCCTCCGAGCACACTCACTTCACCTTCCTTCAGGCGAATGTCATGCTCAATCTTCCGCTCGCCGAAAGTGGGTTCGCTCACACCTGCGATGGTGCTCGGCGCTCCCAGGGAAGAAATTTCGATCGAGGCGTGGATCGACACCTCGCCATTAACGAGCAGGTGTGGCGTGAGTTCCAGTTTCACGCCCACGTCCTGGAATTGAAACTGCGTGCTGGCCAGCAGGCCGGTGGTCCCACTCGTCGAAGTGGTAGCGCCGAGCGAGGGCAAGAAACTGCCCGTGGCGTAAGGAACGCGCTGGCCAATGCTGAGCTTGGCGGTCTGGCCATCCGTGGAGCGGACCTGTGGGTTCTGGAGAATATGAGTGCGGGTGTCGTTCAATACGGCGTTAGCGACAACGCTGGGCACCACGAGGGCGAAGTCATTCCACGGGTTGCTCAGGCTAAGTCCGGTCTGAGCAGTGCTAGTCCCTGTGGATGACGCTGAAACAGGAGGCGCGAATATCATCCCGCCACTCAATCCAGGTGTTATCGTGCCCGAGGACGAAACCGTGGCAGGATACAGGCCCAGGTCTCGAGCCCGGTCGCGGTCGGCTTCCACCACCGACACATCCATCACGATCTCAGCTTTGCTGCGGTCAAGATCGTGGACAAGCTGTTCAGCAGCCGCAACTTTCTGCGGCGTATCGCGGATCACGATGGCGTTTGAATCCGGGTTGTCGATAATTCTTTGCAGTCCCAGAACTTGTTTCAAAGCTGTGGTGATGGCGGTGCGGTCCGCTGCCGCCAAGGGGTTGGAGAGGTAAATCGTTCTGAGTTCTTCCACATCGTAGTCCCGGCGATCGGTGGGCGTATCCGGAACCACCAGAATTGTGTTGGAGGTGATCGCTCTCCAAAAAGTATGAGTTTGCAAGGCGACAATGTTCAGCGCTTCCTCAACCTTCACGTTGGAAAGATCCACCGAAAGCGGACCGGCCCGAAAGGTAGAGGTGAAGGCAACATTCAGGTTGGCAAGTTTCGCCAGGGCCTCGAAGACTTTGCGGCTGTCGGCCGAGATGCGGAAGTGGGCCAAGGGCTCCTCAGGGAAGGCTTTCAACTTCACCGCCGGCGCATTCGCCGCTTCTTCGTTGGCCTTCAGGGCTTGCTTGAGCGCGGTCTCGCGGGCCTGCTTGGCCGCAGCCAAGGCCGCCACCACCCGGGCCAGTTCCTGAGCTGCGGCTTCATTGGTGGGATCAATGCTAACGGCCTTCTGGAATTCGCCGGACGCTTCGTCCGGGCGTCCCTCCCTCAAGAGACGCTGCCCTTGCTTGAGGTGTAATGCTGCGGCTTGGACACGAACCAGCTTTTCGTGAATGATGATCTTGGCGTTTTCAGGTTGGTCCCGGCCTGCTTTTTCGTAATTGACCAAAGCGGTATCCCAGTCTTTGCGAAGTTCCGCTTTTCGCGCTTCACGCAACGCCACGTTGCCGGCGCCACATCCCACCAGCCATAACAAGCTGAGACAAGAAGCGAAGACGCGCAATTCTTTTGCCAGCATTGCCTGCTCCCGTAGCCCTAAACCATTACCTTACTGTCACCATTATGAATGACGGTAAGCAATAACACAAGCCTGCACGCAGTGTCTGTAAGGTTACTTTCACTCCCACGCTGCGCCAAATCTCTTTCAAGCTGCGGTCTGGAAGATCGGCCAGGAGATCGATGCCAATCAAATCCTCCGACCGCGCGCGCCCAGAGAGTTAGACGCCAAAAGAATCCCCCGCGGTTAGCTGCCTCGTAAATTTTCTCGAGTCACCAACTGAAGCCCTACTCTTCCCGGCTGCGCTTGGGGCAATCGACGAAAGCAGAAACTCGATATTAGAACCTGGCAACCTGGTCTTCTAGTTTCAGATTTCTAGTTTCCGGGTCCACTCAATGCCTCACAAATCACCGGTTTGTGGCCATATTTTTCGCTTTGATGGGGCTTTTTGGCGCTCAAAAACCGGTTCGTTTTGCGCGCCTGCAAAAGCTAACTCCTTTCTTTTCAGCAGATCCTTAGCTTCGTTCCACCTATTTAACATCCTTTTTGAATCTTCTGTCTATATTCCGCGACGGCCGGGCCGATTTTCGAACCTCTTTCGCGCCTTCTGTGGCGGCGTTCTCCATAGGTCAACCACAATAGCCTACCACAACTCGCGCCTCGTGTCAAGGGCAAATGCAGGACAAATGCAGGAGTCAGAAGTCAGGAGCCCTTCAGAGGTGGTAAAGGCCTGGGAAGAAGAAACGGGAGACGGTGCGTGGCGTCCAATGATACAATGCGGGCCACAAGCGAGCTGGAGAAAGGAGCTCATCGTGGCAAAGGTCTTGCGTTGTCGTGATCTGGGAATGAACTGCCCCAAGGAAATTCGCGCCCAGACCGAAGAAGAACTGTTGAAACTTGCTGCCCAACATGCTGAAAAGGATCACGGATTTCCCATCTCCATGATACCTCCCTCTATCATGGCAATGGTGAAAGCGTCCATCAAAGATGAATAGCCCCCAAAGGCTACTAATCACTGCTCTCGACACTTATCGCAGTAACCGCCGGCTTCCACCCGAACAACCCTGATGCTGAAGCGGCGCTCGCGTTCGATCTGCCCCTTAAGTTTCTCGAAAAGCGAACTTTCAAATTCTTGAATACGACCACACTTGAGGCAGGCCAAGTGAATATGATCCCGACTCGCCTTCGCCTCGTAAAAGTGCTTCCCACCCTCCAAGTGCATCAGGTCAAGTTCGTCCACCAAGCCGTGTTTCTTCAACATGGCCAGGGTTCGATAAACAGTCACCTTATTCAGTGTGGGATCTTGGCCCCTGGCACGCTCCCAAAGGGCAATGGCATCCAAGTGGCTCTCCGCGCTCTGGATTATCTGAATCAGGAGACGCCGCTGGTGCGTCATCCGCACCCCGCGCGAAATCAACTCCTGCTCGAGAGAACGCCGCACATCCTTCGATTCACCTGGCATGAGCCCCAGCCGTCTTCGATTCGCCAAGATAGGCCATAGCATAGTTTCGCTTCTGGTAGACGAACTGTCAACCGATTTAGACGCGTGAAGCGTTGTCTCCACTCTTGATCGGGAATTGTAATTGGATCATTCCTTGGCGGGGATTCCCTTGCAAGGGCAAAACCAAAAGCAAAGCCCCCGTAGGTAAGTACGGGGGCTTGGGAATTACGGTCTGAAATCCTATCCAGACCGGCTAAACTGGGAGCGAAGGTTACGGCTAGGGGGCAGGAGTAGTCGTGGTGGTGGTAGTCTTTTCCGTCTTCTTCGTCTTCTTCACCTTCGGCGACTTCGTCTTCTTAGTCTTCCCCGTAGTCGTAGTCGTTGTCTCAGTCGTCGGAGCAGGCTCCTGTGCGAACACCGGCATAGCCAACGAGAACGCAACCGCGAACGTGAACAGCAATACCAAAAGTTTCTTCATGCTAAGTCTCGACCTCCTTATGAATTTCTTCCTCTTTTGCTTAGAGCAAGGAGGGGGCCACTTTTCCACAATTACACTGGATAGCGCCAAACAACTCAAATACCAGAGGTTACAGGTACTGGGTGCAAGCGGCGCTAAATGACGCGAGGCTCAAGTCCATTCGTCATACACGAACTCGTATGACCCGCGCACGAAATGGAGCAGAAGAGGCAAGGACACAGTGTCCGAAGCCTTTATAAACCCGACAGTCTTGGCCGTGAACCCTCACTTCAGGGGCATCTCGTAGCACAGAAGGGAAGGTGCGGCAACCCTGTTGCCGAGAAGCCGGCGAGAGGCCGCCGCAGGCTACTTCGCTGCCCGGGCGGGCGGTTTCCAATCCCAGTACACCGGGCAGTCGTGCACCCTCTCCTTTTTCTGAAAGGTCTTGTCGAGCCCATACTCTTCGTCGTCCTCATCGTCGCAAGTCGCCGCGCTCCAGAAGGCGCCGGCGGCCACCTGGCGTTTCAACTCGGATTCCGTCGTGACGTGCAACTGGGCGAGCCGCTCCAGCGGGAGCTTCAACTTGTGCGAATAGTCGAATTCCATGCCGCTCGGCGGCCTGTGCCGGGTCAGGAAATAAAGCATGGCCTCGGAGAACATTTGCTTGCCGGGCGGCGTGACGGCGGCCAGTTTCCGCGCGGCGTCTTCGTATTGCGGCCAAGTCGCGTCACCGCGGTTTTCGTAAATGTCCCGCGCCAACGCTCCCGCGGCAATGACGCTGATGATCAATACCGGCCAGAACCACCGCTCCGGTTGGAGCACGCGCGAGCCGATGGCGTACAGACCGGGAACGGCAAGAATCCCCAGGAACGGAACCAGCAGGCAGAAGTAACGCGGGAAGGTGGGATGTGCAAAGGCCAATTCGCCAGCGTTCGCCAGGACCAGCCACCCGCAAAGAAAGAATTCGGCGCGGCGCTCCCGGCACCAGCGGGAACGCTTTGCGATATAGACGACACCGAAGACCGCCAGGAGCCCCAGCAGAAGTGATTGCGGATCGTCGATCCAGGCGGTCAGAGTCTCCAGGTCGTGGGGAAGGGGATCGGGCCAGTAAATCGCCCGGAACTGAAGGTGGTATTGCGCCAGGTTGAACCACACCACCCACGGCGCCCGCACGAACAGCCAAACCACCGGCAGGAAAGGAACAGCCGCTCCGGCCGCGAAGGCTGCCGCCTTGATCCAACGCCCTCCCGCCCGATTGTACCACCAGACCCATATCAGAAACACGGGTGCCAGCGCGGCCGAAAGCAACGAAGACGCGACGGCAGCCCCCGCGAGTGCGCCGGCGGCGGCAGCCAGCCACCCGCTCCGGCGGTCCACCGCCGCCACCGTCAGACGAAACGCGCATACCGTGGTGAACAGGCACATGCCGTAGGCTTGGCCCAGCGGCCCAAAATCCACCACGATGGCGCTGCACCCGATCATCATGGCCGCGGCGATTGCGCCCCCCACGCGCCAAGCGCGCTCCGGAAGGCGGGCGAGCACGAACTGCGCCGCCAGCACCGTCGCAGCCGAGGTCTCGAGCGACGCCAGCGCATGCGCGGTCCGCCAGCTTTCCCCAAACACCCCCATCCAGAACGCGTTCCAGTAGGCATTGAGCGGCGTCTGGGGAAAGCAGAAGTCCAGGTAAGGGCGCATGCCAGCCTTGACTAGTTGCGCCGCCAGCATGTGGGACGCTTCGTCCGCAGTGAAGGCCAGGGTTTGCGCGTACACCATCAGCCCGGCCGTGAGCACGCCCCAGATTGCGTACAGCCAAACCAGCGACGTACGCCCTGCACTGCCAACAGCGGGTTCCGCGGCGACTTGGCTAGCGTTCGAAGATGTGGATTGCATCCTGCCGGATAATAGGCTTTCCCCAATTATGCTGTCAACGGCGTTGGCAATGACGATGGCAGCGTGCGCGAAGAGTCCGAGTTCGGACGAGGCCATGAAGCGGAGGCTAAACGTGGCTTTCTTGAGGACTGGTATCCGTCGCCTGGTGGTAATAGTCCTCCAGCAATCTTCGCCCGTTCGGATTTAGGATTCTGAAACGCCCGAGGCCCATCTTCTGAAGCCGAAACTTCAACGAGGCGGCCACCACACCGAGCCCGTACTTGAAGCTGCGGGAGAAATTGATCGACGACGCCTCGGGGAAGTATTTGGCCGGGCAGGACACTTCCCCAATGCGATAGCGCATGTAGATAACCTGCACCAGTATCTCGTTGTCGAAGACAAAGTCATCCGAATTCTCTTCCAGTGGCAAGGCCTGGAGCACTTCGCGCGAGAAGGCCCGGTAACCGGTGTGGTACTCGGAGAGCTTATAATTCAGCAGAAGGTTCTGGAATAAGGTCAGGACCCGGTTGGAAATGTACTTATATACCGGCATGCCGCCGCTCATCGCGCCCCGGCCCAGAATCCGGGATCCCAGAACCACGTCGTACTCCCCGTAAGCGATCAGACTGGCCATGGCGGTAACCAACCTGGGAGAATACTGGTAGTCCGCGTGCAGCATCACCACAATGTCGGCGCCCCGTCGCAGGGCCTCGCGGTAACAGGTCTTCTGATTGCGGCCATACCCAAGGTTTCGCCTGTGCACGAAGGTGGTCAGCCCCAGCTCGCGCGCCAATTGGACGGTGGCGTCGGAACTGTGGTCGTCTACCACCAGAACCTCGTCAACCATCTCACGCGGCAGTTCGGCGACAGTCTGCGCCAGCGTACGGGCGGCGTTGTAGGCGGGCATCACAACAAAGATACGCTTTCCATTCAGCACGGCGCCTGCTCCTCCAGTCTGCGCGACCCTCCCCCCGTAAGCTCCCAGTCCGATGCTAAACAAATTGTGCCTCGCCGTCAATGACAGCGCACGTGGTGCCGTGACTTGCCACGGCCAGCCTGTGGCACATCGGCGATGCATCATGATCGGCAGATTACAGAAAACGCGTTGGGCTATCCCCCTGGATAGTTGCGACCGGCTAGCTTTCTTTGCTGAAGTCGCAGTAGAATAGGGCGATTCGGTCCAGCTCAAATGAGCATCTAACAGTAACTGATGCCACGAAACAATGCATGCCGATGCGCAGTCCCGGCCCTCACCATAGCAATCGTCCTGGCCATTGCACTCAGCCTTTGTGCTGCGATACCGCCAACCCAGACCCTTAAGGGGCAGGTGCTGGGAGACAAGAACGCTCCGATTGCAGGGGCAGCCTGCACACTCGTCGGTCCCGGGTTGCCCCAAGAAGGGCGAACCCAAACAACCGGAGAAAACGGCGGCTTTGAATTCACGGGTCTGATCCCTGGGAGCTATGATCTGACTTGCGCAGCGCTCGGATATGAGCCTCTGATTCAGAAGGATATCGGGATCGCCGAAGGAGAGGCGCCGCTTGTCCAGGTCGTCTTGCCCCGCGAGGTAGTCGTCCACCAAAAGGTGGAGGTAAAGGAGAAGGCGCCCGCTGTCGCCTTGGAGACCACAGCACCACCGGCCACGATCAGCTCAGGGCAGCTTCGGACGTTGCCCTTGGTGGAGCAAAAATTCCTGGCGGCTTTGCCGCTTGTGCCGGGAGTTATTCGGACCCCGGACGGGAAAATAAACATCAAAGGCCTCACTGAGAATCAAGGCATGTTGCTCATTGACTCTGCGGAGACCGTCGATCCGGTTACGGGAAGTTTCTCGATTCAAGTTCCCGTCGACGCGGTGGAAACTGTGGAAGTTCAGAAGACCGCCTATCAAGCACAGTTTGGCCGCTTTACCGGTGGGCTGACGAGTGTCCAGACCAAAGCTCCACTGGACCGATGGAACTGGGAGCTGAATGACTTTCTTCCCGGCCCGCGCATCAAGGGCGGCCATTGGGTGGGTATAGCTGACGACTCACCTCGCCTCAGCTTCACCGGCCCCATCCTCAAAGACAAACTGACTTTCTCAGAATACACGATGTACGATCTCAATAATCAACCGGTGCGCGGGCTGGCATGGCCGCATAACGAGATCAAGAAGCGGGGCTTTGATTCGTTCACGGATCTCTATTACGTTTCTTCCGCTCAAAATCTCGTGACCGCCAACCTAAAGCTGTTTCCAATGCGCCAGCAATACGCCAATATCGACTCTTTCATATCGCAGCCTGCCTCCTCCGACTATGCGCAGAGCGGATTCTCAATTGGCGCTACAGACAGGTACATGTTCACCAACGGCGGGGTACTGACGACCCTCTTCCAGTACACCGATTTCGACAGCTATGCGCACGGGCAAGGTTCAGAAGATATGGTCCTGACGCCGGACAATTGGGAAGGAAACTTCTTCAACGCCTTCACTCGGGCTAGCACCCAGCAAGAACTGCTCCAGAATTATCAATCCGGAAAGAAAGATTGGGCCGGCCGACACACCCTCAGGGCGGGGGGGGAATTTGTTCATCGCGCCTATAACGACCTCAGCAAATCCCATCCGGTGCAACTCCTGAGGCCGGACGGTTCGCTTGCCGAACTCATAACCTTCCAGGGAGGGGGTGTTTTGAGAGCTGAGGATACGGAATTAGCCGCATTCGCCCAGGACCACTGGGCCTTCAACGACCACATCGCCCTTGATTACGGGATGCGCTATTCCGGGCAGACGCTGGGCGAGCATGCTGCATTCGCCCCCCGCCTCGGCTTGGTCTATTCTCCTGGACGCAATGCCAAGACGATTATCCGATCGGGTATCGGCCTCTTCTACGATCGCCTGCCGCTGCTGGCCGGTGACTTCACCCAGAATCTCAACCGTGTTATCACTTATTACGACACTCTGGGAAACCCCCTCGGCCCGCCCATCGTTCTCCAGAACTTCTACGAGAAGGTGGGCAAGCACGGAATCGTTGTGCCCTCGAACAACCGCCTTGACAGCACACCGTTCAACTTGACCTGGAACGTGGAGATGGACCAGGAAATTCGGCCCAACGTAATGGCGCGGGTGAATTATCTCAGCAGTCGCTCCTACGATGAGTTCATTGTCAATCCGCTGTACAATGCGCCCGGCGGCCCGGTCCTCCTCCTCAGCAATACCGGCGCGTCACGCTATCACGAGCTTGAAACCACCCTGCGCGTCAGAGTTCGAGAGAAAGCCGACTTCAACATTTCCTATGTCGACAGCCTTGCCCGCGGAGACCTGAACACGCTCTCCGCCGTTTACGTGCCCTTTGAACAACCGGTCATCCGTCCCGATTTTTTCGGGGCCTTGCCCAGCAACGTCCCCAACCGGCTGGTTACCTGGGGCCGGTTCAAGGTCCCCTGGGAAATTACCGCCAGCCCGGTGCTTGACGTCCATACAGGCTTCCCTTATTCCGCCGTTGATGTTCTTCAGAACTACGTCGGCACGCCGAACAGCCTTCGTTTCCCAACCTATTTCTCGCTCGACCTGCAACTTTCCAAGGATTTCCGCATGCGCTGGATTCCTTGGGCCAAGAATCATAAGTTTCGCGGGGCGATGCGGATCTTCAATATCACCAACCATGGGAACTTTCGCGACGTCCACAACAACGTTACATCCGCATATTTCGGCCAATTTGCCGGCTTTCTGCACCGGTTCTATGATGTGTCACTAGACGTTGTCTACTGAGAAACCTGACATCATGCTTATTCTCGACATAGGATGCGGAAAGAAGAAGCAGGACCCCGCCGCCATCGGCCTTGATCGCCAACCGGGGTCCTCGGCAGATATGATCTGTGATCTGACGCATTTCCCCTGGCCACTCCAGGACAATTGCGCGGACAGGATTTACATGTCACACTTTCTCGAGCATCAACCCGATATTCTGCGTGTCATGGCTGAGGTGCATCGAATTGCGCAGCCCGGCGCCGAAGTCGTCATCGCAACACCTCACTACAGCTCTCCTGATTCCTACACTGACCCCGCTCATATGTTCCACCTGGGAATTCACACCTTTGACTACTTCGATCGAGATGGCTTTGAAGATTTCACGTATCATGCCGGTGGATTTCGTATTTTGGAGCGCCGATTGACCTTCGGTGGAAACTTCCTACTCGATAACCTGGGAAGGATGTTTGCGGCCATATCGGTAGACTTCTACGAGAAGCACTTGGCCTGGATTTTCCCAGCGCGCACCGTATTTTGTCGACTCTCCGTCTCAAAATGAGGGCCAGAGTTAGATAGATCGCCTAAAGCCTGACGCTGTGGGGCCTTCAAACACGGGGAAACACTGAGATCTAGTGCAATTATACTGGCATGAGTTTTGATCGGCTGGAGAGCTTTGCAGGCCAGCATGCCTTGACCTGGCGCGAAGCTATTGGGATTGAGCTTGTTCTGGGGGAGGTGGCGGCAAATCCTTAGCTTCCGAGGTGCGATTCACGATAAAGGTCAATTCCGTTCCTTGCACAAGAATGATGTGCCTTTCGTGTTTAAATAAGCTATAGATCAATGCTGTCCCAGCGCCAATCGCGGCGCCATAGCCGATATCAGCCCCCATGCTTGGGCCACCGCAGTTACCATAATACTCACAATCTATTTCATGACCCATGCCAACCGTGGCGCCCGCCCCGGCTCCCATGGCTCCGGCAATACCAGCAGCCTCAAGGGCATCTTTCTTGCTCTTGCCGCACCCCTGGAGCGTACCTTCATCATCTTTGGTGTGAGCACAGGGGGCGTTGTTTGAATCGTCCAAGGTACTCGGCAGCATGAACTGCTTGTCTTCATCAGGGGTCACAACCTTGTCGATAACCAGTCGCATTTGGGCTGTACCCTTGATACGTTTGGAGGGTTTTACGAAGGCGACATGTCCTTGGACCTGGCTGTATTTCGGCACCACCTCTTTGCCGTCCACAACGATCGGCTGGGTGACCTGACCTGTGAATGGGTCGCCTGTCTTATTGGTCTTGGAGGTAAGCGTGGTGGTGAGCTTCATATGAAGCACACTACCCGCCGGGATTGAAAGCGCTTGTTTCGGCACGTTCGTCTGATCAGCGAACGCGGATGTGGAAAGGTAAACCAATGCTGTAAGGACGACCATCACTCTCACCGTCCGGCCTAGCATAATATGCTCCTTTCTGTATCGCCTTGCTCTAAGCGCAGGATCGTATGCCCCTCGAGGCACTGTTACAAGCCCTAACTATACTCCCACTGGACAGCATACACTCTTCTTCCGTTCAGGGCAACGCCTTCTATTTCGATTCCGAGGGCGTTGATTCGGTTGCCCGAAACTGCATCGAAATTCACGGGCTTCGGAAGCGTAAGCCCCCCGGGCATTGTCGATTGCTGATTGCCGATTGTGGGAGCAGAAAATCGAAACTCGAAAATCGAAACTCGGCTCCAAGGGGGCGCAACGGCGTCTTTTCCGAGTTTCGAGTTTCGAGTTTCGAGTTTCGAATATCGGCAATTCCAGCCAACCTCGGGCACACCCACAACTTGCGCTACAGGTGCCCACCCGTGAGGCTGTACATCAGTACCGCAAGGACGATGAGCGCAACCACGACGTAAAGCCGATCACGCTGCATGGCGAAAGCAACAACCGAGAAGGCAACGCGCGCCACAGGCGTTGCGATTAAAAGCAGCAGCCCGAGCTGGATCAAGCCTCGTCCTCGAAGGGCTAGAGCGTCTCTCACGATTCCTGACACGTTGCGCAAGTCCGCGGGTTCACCTACAAAAACAGTGAATTCAATAATGTTCACTGATACTTTCCTATGAAGGCGCGCCAGCGGATGGCTATCAAATCAAGGAACATTCGTGCGGAGTCGCGAAGAAACCGTACCTTGGTGGCCGGGTTGTCGTTCCATCTCACCGGTACTTCCACCACCCTTCCACCTTGTCTCTCAATGAGGAATAAGAGTTCGGGATCGAATCCAAAACCCTCCACGCGCATCATTTCAAACGCCCTGCGAGTGGAACTGCGCCTGAAGAGTTTGAATCCGCATTGAGTGTCACAAAACCTGAGGCCCGTGAAGACCCTTACAAGCAGATTGAAAAACCGCCCGGCCATATCACGGAACCAGGGCTGATGAATTCCGATGAGTTCGCGTTTAAGAGCGCGTGAACCCACGGCGGCATCGGCGCCGGAGGATTGCAAAGCCGAAAGCAGCTTGTCCACCTCTTCAATCGGGGTGGAAAGGTCGGCGTCGGTGAAAAGTATGAACTCGCCCCGCGCTTCCAAAACTCCGTGGCGAACCGTGAAGCCTTTGCCATGATTTCGGTCGTTCCGAACCAGACGGATGGCGGGAAACCCCGAGACTATCTCGACAGTCTGGTCTGTGCAGCCGTCATCCACTACGATCAGCTCAATCGAGTAAGACCCCAACTCCTTGAAGTGACACAGCTTCTCCAGTGTGCTACGGATACGCTGTCCTTCGTTATAGGCGGGAACCACAATGCTGAGGAAAAGCTCGGCCATGGAAGTCGAGAAGTCGAGAGTCAAAAGTCAAAAAGTCGAGACGAGACTATAGTACGGGCGGGTTCTCCGATGCAACAGGGTTTGTCGCCTACCTCTTTCGGCCACTCTTCTGCTGTATAATTCTCTAGAGCAATATGGAAAGGTAGGAGCATAAAACAAAATGGCCCTCAGCATAAAAGACGCGATTACCGAACGTCTGGCGCGGCAGATCGCCAAGGAAACGGGAGAATCCGTCAACGAAGCGATTCAGCACGCCCTCGAAGAGCGTTTCGAGCGCCTTCCTCAGCGGCGCCGCGGGCGCATCATGGCTGAAAAGCTCGATGACATACTGCGGCGAGTCGATGCCCTTCCTACGTTGGACACACGATCCGAGGATGATATTTTGGGCTACGACGAACAGGGGATCCCTCACTGATGGTTATTGACACCTCCGCATTAGTCGCAATCTTTTTGGGAGAGCCCGAGCGCCGCCAATTCTTGGACGCCATCACCCAAGCCGAGACACGCTCGGTCTCTGCCGCAAACACCCTCGAGACCGGCGAAGACCTTGGGCGAACCGCTGCTCGCCAAGGGGAATGACTTCGCCCAGACCGATATCAAGACCTACTAGACCTTAAAGTCCATTCATTAGCGAGGTTATTGATGCGAACTTCGAGCCCGCAGAGAATGGGGTGACTGAGGTTTTCGTCGGCGAGAAGGCAAAGCGTCGGCAACCTGAGCCTACGGCTTGGCCTTCAACCCAGCGTATCGTTCCCGAATCCGCCGACGGAGCGCGTCACTTCGGGGCCGGTCCTCCGTCTCACGACGGACTTGGACAGCTTCCTCGTCGCGCCGCTGCAAGTACTCTTCGACTCGGTCCTCGTGGTCGAGATAGTAAGCTATCGCCCCGTAAATTTCGCGCAGGCTGAGGGTGGGAAAATCATCCTGGATCTGCTCGACCGTCGCGCCGCTGGTGAACTCGCGCACAACGGAGTCGAGCGTCACTCGCGAGCTTCCAACGCGAATCGAACCATCCTCCCATAACGTCAAGGGAGCAACCTGGGTTGTTTCTAGTGACGCCATGGAATCTGTTATACACGACGTTCGTAATGACGGTGCCGCAGAGTAGTCTCGATAAGCCGAGGCCGGAAAAGAGTCCCTTCGGGAGATCGCAGACCCCCAAGAACAGGGGTCTGCGCCAGCCCGCCTGACTGTGATAAGATTGGGCAGTTTCGGCATGCGAGCGAGGACGCTATGACCCAGGACATCCCAAGGACAGGGACCGACTCAAGTGAACACGGCGCTGGAGAAAAGCTATGGTTTGACTACTTGTCAAAGCTCAACGACAGAGAACTCCAGACTGAGCGCGCTTCTGGCGCAACAAGCTGGTTGCTGCTGGCGGTCCTTGCCGCGATGACGTACCGGGGCCTGTCGGGACTGAACGGGTTTGTGTCGACCCCTCACGCCCTAACGACAGCGGGGATCGTCGGCGTACTTTTATGGGACAGCCTGTTCCACTTTTGGCTCGCACTTGTTGGCCTCCTCTATTACTGCCACGGGAGGTTCGAAGCACGCCTCGTCCCCAACCCAAACAGCCGCACACGAAGCGTGTTTCGGTCAGCCCTGGAGGTCGCCTTTTTCGCGCTCGCAGGAGCCCACTTCGTCCTCTCCGGCAGTACGGCCCCTGCCGTTCCTCGCAAGACGCTCGTTGCATTTGGGCTTCTCTGGGTAGCCAATGCCGCCTCAGGTTTGCTGACTAGGCTACACCAGAGGAGACGCGCAAGAGCGCTGGGAATCCCGATCGTGGAGTTTCAGGGACTGGCAATCCCCCCTGTGTTTGGCGGCCTCGGCATCGGAGCCTTTGGCCTTGCGACTGCCGCTCTCGCCTCAGCCTGCTTGTATAAAAATTTGGCATGGCTTAATTCGATGTCCATAGATTACGCAGGGCCTCTACGCGTCGGGGCACAATTCTGGGTTTCGGCCATTCTTTTGTTTGTCCTCTTCAATCGGCAGCTAACCTCCCTCTCCAGAGGCATCTACCTCGAGTTGGAGAGGGACATCGTCCTGAAACGTCTCTCAGTACCACAGATCGAGCAGCGCTTTACGGAGGAGGCGCTTGGCGAGCCTGTGGCGAAGTGGCTCACTGAGATCAGGGCCCGGTTGAATGCCGCTCACTCCAAAAGCAATGATATTTTCTCGCGGATTGCAGTTGATCTGAACGAGGTAGAGGGGATCGACCGAGGTTACTACCTTGAGCGACAAGGGCGCGCGCGAAAAATCGAACAGAAGTACGAACCCGAGTTTGAGGAGGTGAGTCAGAAGCTAGAGGCCATTTCGCAGCAACTCGACCAGTTCGGGAAGGTCTCCATGTCCGTGAAACCTTCGGGCGAATTGCGCGTGGTTTTGAATGAGTGGACGAGCGATATCAGGCGAATCCGCGCCGAATATGACAAGGCCTGCGCCTCGTTAGAGACAAGGCTCTCCGCAATTTACGACGTCGCCGCAGGCAGCTCACACCCATAACCAGCAAGCGTTGCGCGACGGAGGTGCGCATGCTTTTGTTCTAGTATCGTCGTCAGTAGTCAGCCGGCAGGCGCTGGAGCTGATCCATGGTGAGGATCGGGCCTTCCTTGCAGACGTAGAACGATCCGACGTTGCAGCGGCCGCACTTCCCTACCCCGCATTTCATGCGGTTTTCAAGGCTGGTATAAACAACGCTGGGCAGAATCCCCATCCGGTAGAGCACCGGAAGGGTATTCTTGATCATGATGGGGGGGCCGATGACGAGAGCGACTGAGTTCTCCGCCGACACGCCGGCGCGCTCGAATACGGTGGGCACAAACCCGATCTCACCCTTCCAGTCGGGCGTCTCCCCGCCAGGATCGACGCAGCGCACCACGCGCACCTTCGGGTGCTTGGCCCATTCGTCCAGCTCGTCCACATAAACGAGGTCCGCCACGCTGCGCGCCCCATAGACAATCGTAATGTCGCCATAGTCAGCGCGGTTCTCCAGCGCATACCACACCGCGCAACGGACGGGTGGCATGGCAATGCCGCCGCCGAGGAAGATCAGGTTCTTTCCTTTCCACTCCTCCGTCGGATAGGCGTTTCCGTAAGGCCCGCGGAAACCGATCACATCACCTTCCTCGATGCTCCAGAGCGCTTCGGTCACGCAACCCACGCGGCGGAAACAGAACTCGAGGTTATCCTTCCAGTTGGAGCTCGAGCAGATGTTAAAGGTGGCTTCACCGTACCCAAACACGGAGAAGATGCCGAACTGGCCAACGCGAAAGGAGAATTCCTTCGCTCGCGCTTCGTCAAGGAAGCGGACCTTTACGGATTTCACATCCGGCGTCTGCTGGCGTGTCTCAATGACCTTCATCAGGTCGGGTTGGTAGATGTTATGCATTATCAATCCCAGTAGCGTAAAGGGCCTTTGTAAGAACCTCGAACGTGAGGTAACCCGAGCGAGGTTAGGACCCCCTCACCCGTCCCGCGCCGGCTGGTGAAAACGCCGTCGCGGGCCAGCCCTCTCCCCCAAGGGGGAGAGGGCTGGCTTCTAACACACCGTAAAGCCCCGCCTTCCGGTGACCGACCTAAAAATCGGCGCTACAAAGCAGTAAGAACACTCAGCACGCCCATCCCCACGGGGCAGTTGCGCGTGCAGTTTCCGCAGCCGGTGCAGAGAATCTCCCCGAATTTTTCCGGATAGACGTGGAACTTGTGATCAATGCGCTGGCGCTGCCGCGAAGGCTGGTCGGGGCGCGGGTTGTGGCCGGAAGCGTGGAGCGTGAACATCGCAAACTGGCACGAATCCCAGTTCCTGGCGCGCACCCCGCGCTCGATATTTCCCTCATCGACGATATCGAAACAATGGCACGTCGGGCAGGTGTACGCGCAGGCGCCACAGCCCAGGCAGGCCAGAGTCTGAGCTGGCCAGAAGGGGCTGTCGAAATGCTCCTTCACAAAGGCCCGCACCGCCTCCGCGTCGAAGCGCTTTTCCGGCCCCGCCGAAACGCTCGCCACGCGCTCGGAGGCTCGCAACTTGCCGTCGAATAGGCCTTTCCCCTTCTCTGTCAGGCAGCGGACTTCATACTCGCCGTCCCCCAATTCCAGCAGCATCGCGTCCGAGCCGCGCTCGGCAGCAGGTCCCAGGCCCACCGAGGTGCAGAAGCACGCGTCATCATGTGCCGTGCAGGCCAGCGTTACGACTGTAGTTAATTGGCGGCGGAGATTATACAGCTCGTCCTTATAATCCCAGTTGAAAACGTGGTCCAGGATAGGTATCGAGGCCGCGTCGCAGGGCCGCGCGGCAATCAGCACCTGTTCGCCGGCAGGTTGCTTAACCTCGATGAGTTCAATCCCGTTGCCTGTAATGCGGTATCCGTAAAGCTCTTCGTGCTTTGGGAAGATGAACTCCTTCACGGAGTTGGCGGGGCGAATGAACCCTGCGAGCGCCAACTGGGCGGAAGACTCCAAAGGCGCGTAGAGCACGCAGCCGGGCTTCACCTGGGATGCCGACCCTTCGCTGCGCTCAGGGCAGGCTCTAAAGGTCGGCGCTATGAGGCGCGGGCCGGCAACACGTTTGCCTTGCCTGATCCACTCGGTCACCAGTTCTCGCAGCGCCTGTTGGGAAATAGTTGCGCTCACCGGATAAAGTTCTCCTTGTCGTCAAGCGAGTAGGCGCCGAGCAGCGCTTCGGCCTTGGGGTCCATGCCAGCGCGGTATGCAAAGTGCTCTTCCGCCGCTTTGGCCAGCGAAAGGTTGAGCAAGCGCAGGTCAATTCCAGCCGGGCAGGCCCGCGTGCATTCGTCGCAGCCGACGCAACGACCGACAAGGTGAAACGCGCGTACAATGTGCCAGGCGAAGTTGCCCTTGGCTGTGGCCGAAGGCTCAATCTCCGTGGGCCGGTTCTTCTCCACCAGGCAGCGCTCGCAATAGCACATCGGGCAGACTTGGCGGCAGGCATAGCACTTCACGCAACGCTCGAATTCCCTTGCCCAATACGCCATCCGCCCAGCCGGAGGGAGCGCCAGCAAGGACTCCAGCGATTTCCACCGTTCGCCCGTCTCAGCGGCATGGTTGTCCGTGTCACCCATCACTTCATCCGCAAAACGCGGCAGGTGAACATCGCAAGTCTCGCACTTCGCCTCGCCCATCCCTTGGCAGGCCATGCCGATGACGTGCATTTCCTTGCGGTCAATCTGCGATTCCTTTTCGAGCACCACTAAAGCGCGCTCGTCGCACCCTTTCACCACGATCGCCGGCCGCCCCAGCGCGCGAATCTCCTTGCGCTTCAGATAGACGGTGAGGTTTGCCAGGCAGTGGTCGTTCCAGACCAGTTGCGCAGCGTCCTCGGGCCGGGTGACGAACACCGGACCGCGTTTCCCGTAGCCAATCACCACCTTCACGCTGCCCTCAGCCAGCAGGCGGCGGCAGGTCTCGCGCAAAGCCTCCTCGCCCGTTGAACTTGGCACAGCCGTCTCGGCCGTGTGCACCTCCCCGCCCGTCAGCGGCTCCGGAGCCACTGCCGGCGCGTCCGACAGTACTTCCAGGCCCGCTGCACCGGAGATCTGGTAGAGGTCCTTATAGGGTCCCAGCTTGCGCGTCTTCTCGGTAATCTCCTTGACGGTCTGCTGCCACTTGTGGCCTTCCGCGGCGGAGATCCAGGCAAAGTTAATTCGCTCCAGGTCGAAACCGAGTGTCTGGAGCAGCTCGCGAAAGAGAATCCAGCGGCGGCGGGCGTGATAGTTCCCTGAGGTGTAGTGGCAATCGCCGGGATGGCAGCCGGAGACAAGCACCGAATCTGCGCCTATCTCAAACGCTTTGATGATGAGGTTGAAGTCGATCCGGCCGGTACACGGCAGCCGGATGATGCGCACATTGGGTGGGTACTCGAGGCGGGTCGTCCCCGCCAAGTCGGCGCCCATATACGTACACCAGTTGCAGACAAAGGCGACGATTTTCGGCTCGAACTCGGCTCTTTCACTCATACCAGGCTTTCGACCATGGAATAGATTTGCTGCTCGGTGAAGCCCTCCAAGTCGGCGCTCTTGGAGGGACACACGGCCACACACGTCCCGCAACCCATGCACAACCCCGGGTTCACCCGTGCCGTGCGCTTGACGAAGACTCCGCGTGGGGTGCGGATTTCCGCCTGCTCGATGGCGTGGTAGGGGCAAGCGTGCAGGCAAGTAAAGCAGGCAGCGCAGGTCTCCTCATTGATTTTCGCAATCTCCGGCTCGCGCGTTAGTTCGTCGGCGGAGAATGTTATCAGCACCTTGCTTGCTGCCGCGGAGGCCTGCGCGACAGATTCGGGAATATCCTTGGGGGCCTGGCAGGCGCCGCAGATATAGACGCCCGCCGCGCTGGTTTCTACCGGGCGAAGTTTCGGGTGCGATTCGAGCAGGAAGCCGTACTCGTCGTACCCAACGTTGAGCTTTTGGGCCAGTTGCTCGACCCCGTCGGCGGGGCGCATGGCGGCTGCCAGCACCACCATGTCCGCCTCAATCGTCACCGGCTCGCCGGCCAGCGTGTCCGCGCCGCGCACAATCAGCTTGCCGTTTTCCTCGGTGATCTTCGAGACCCGCCCACGATAATACTTCGCGCCGTCCTGTTCGATGGCCCGGCGGACGAATTCCTCATAACCCTTACCGCCCGCCCGGATGTCCATGTAGAAGACGTGGGCCTGCCCGTCGTGCACCTTGTGCTTATAAAGCATGGCGTGCTTGGCCGTGTACATGCAGCAAATCTTCGAGCAGTAAGCCAGACCCTTGGCGTTGTCGCGGGAACCCACGCAACTGATGAAGACCACGGATTTGGGCAGCGCGCCGTCAGAGGGCCGCTTGAGCTCGCCGACCGTGGGGCCGGAAGCTGAGATCAGCCGCTCGAATTGCAGGGAATCGATGACGTCCTTGTACTTGCCGTAACCGTACTCGCCGTAACCTTCGAGGCCGGGTCTGTCCTGGGTTTTCCCAATGTTATACAACTTATAACCAGTGGCGATGACGACCGCGCCAACCTTCTCCTCCACCAGCTTATCCTCGTCCTTGAAGTTGATGGCTCCCGCCTGGCATTTCTTAAGGCACAATCCGCAGCCGTTGCGGATGAGCTTGGCGCAGGTTTTGGGGTCGATGACCGGGCGGGCCGGCACGGCCTGCGGGAACGGGACATAAATGGCCGGGCGAAGTCCCAGGCCGTAATCGAACTCGCTCCGGTTCCTCTTGAGCGGGCAGACGTTCCAACACTCGCCGCAGCCGGTGCACTTGCTGATGTCAACGTAGCGCGCTTTCTGGCGGATGGTCACGTTGAAGTTGCCCACGTAGCCGCTCACAGCTTCCACTTCCGAGTAGCTGTAGAGCCGGATTTTGGGGTGCTGTCCCACTTCCACCATGCGCGGCGTCAGAATGCACTGCGAGCAGTCGAGGGTGGGAAAAGTTTCTGAAAGTCCCGCCATCTTGCCGCCGATGGAAGGCTCCCGCTCCACCATCACCACTTCGTAGCCGGAGTTGGCGATGTCCAGCGCCGCCTGAATGCCCGCCACCCCGCCGCCAATTACCAGTGCACGGCGCGTCACGGGCACGCGAATCGGCTGGAGCTCGTGGTCGCGCCGCGCCTTCTCCACCGAGAGGCGAATCAATTGCACTGCTTTAGGCGTGGCTTGGGTACGGTCCGGGGTGACCCAAGAGCACTGTTCGCGGATATTGGCCATCTCCACGCGGTACGGGTTCAGGCCCGCGAGCGCCGCGGCATTACGGAAGGTGCGCAGGTGCATGTTAGGAGAGCAGGAAGCAACCACCACAGAGTCCAGGCGCTCGGAGGCAATCTTATCGCGCACCAGCTTCTGGCCGGGATCCGCGCACATGTACTTGTAGTTCACCGCGCAACGCACGCCCGGAAACTGCGCCACCTGCTTCGTGGCCTCTTCCACGTCCACGGTGCGGGCGATGTTCTCGCCACACCAGCAAATGAAGACGCCAATTCGGGACATGGTCTCCTACGCTTTCCTCACAAAATGCCGGTCGATGCCCAGCGCCTCGGGCTTGAAGCCCAGCGCCAGTCCCACCACGTCGGACAGGTAATAAATAGGCATCGCGTGCCGTACGCCGTAGTGCCGCTCGATGGCTGGCTGTTTCATGTCGAGGTTCACGTGGCACATGGGGCAGGCCACCACCAGGCAATTGGCGCCGTGTGCGGCCGCATTGCTCAGGATCTTATGCGAGAGGTCCAGCACCGTCTGCTCGTTGGCCATGGTCATCCCGGCCCCGCAACACTCGGTGCGGTAGTTCCAATCCACAGTCTTGCCGCCCAGGGCTTCCAGAATTTTCTCCATGGAGCGGGGTTGCTCGCAATCATCGAACTCCACCACGCTTGCGGGCCGCGTCAGCAGGCAACCGTAATAGCAGGCGGCGCAAATCGAGCCGAGTGGGGCCTTCACCGCGGCTTTGAGCCGGTCTAAACCAATCGTCTCGAAGAGTTGGATCAGGTTCAGCACCTGCGTCTCGCCGCGGACTTCCAATTCCACGATCTCTGACACGCTGCGGCGAAGCGCCTCGTCCTCCGCCAGAGCTTTGCGTGCTTTGAGCAGTTGCATCGAGCACATCGGGCAGGGCGCCAGCATCTCCCGGAAACCTTCGTCCTCCGCCAGGGCCAGGTTACGCGCCGGCAGGGCCACGGAGAGTTTCTGGTTCAGCGAGTGCGCGGCGGTGGCGCCGCAGCAAATCCAATCGTCGATTTCTTTCAGGTGGACGTCCAGAGTCTCCAGGCAAGCCCGAAGCGATTGTTCATAATCGTTCGATGAACCGTGCAAGGCGCAGCCGGGATAGTAGGCCAGATTCATAACAGTGAGTTGTCCATGCAGCGCGCGAAGATGCGGGCCACCACGGCCCGGTCATGAGCTTTCTCCCCCACTAGATGGAACTTCTTCCGCTTCATCAGTTGGGGGGCCAGCGTCGCGTCCTTGAAGAGAAAGGAAAGGCTCCGACCGTGTAGGAAGGTCGAAAATTTGAACTCGCCGATCAGTTCCAGTTCGTTCAGGCGGCCGTTGCGGCGGATGTTTCTGAGGAAGGCCTTCTGAAAGAGCACGGTGCGCTGCTGCTCGGGTGTGGCGACCCCGCGCTCCGCCGACAGTTGCCGCAGCGCATCCATCACTCCCGCGCAATCCACAGACTTCGGGCAACGTGTGGCGCAGGTCTGGCAGGAAACGCATTGCCAAATGGCTTGCGCTTCGAGCGCCCGCTCGGCATGGCCGAGTTGCAGCAGGCGAATGAGGCGAGTGGGGGGGATGTCCATCCCAGCGGCCATCGGGCATCCCGCAGTACATTTCCCGCATTGATAACAGTCCCAAATCCGGGTGTGGGCTAAGGACTCAACCAGGGGAACTACGCTTGCAGTTTCAGAGACGACGTTCTCCAGTTTCAAGGCTGCCTGCTTCCTGCGCGAGAGAACCTAGTGCAGGTCCAAGGGCAATATTACCAGTTTCGATGATTCAAAGCTAGGGACATATTGTACTTGGTACAACGTGTCGTATTCCCATTTGGCCGTGGCCCGCCGCGGCGGGTCAGTAGAAATAAACGAGGCTGGGGGTCCCAACAATTGTGAAATCTGAATTGCTTTCTTCCTTCTCATGGAAGCCCGGCCCCGTGCCTTTTGACACTCAACTTCTAACGTCGAGCACGTCATTGGCCATTATCAAGTCGTCCGTGATCAGCCCTACCTGCTGCCTGCTACCTGCCACCTAACCTCTATTCTTTTCAACGACATTCCCGCTTTTAAGGCGTATCTCCTTTGCTATCAGTAACATTCCCGCTTTGTCGTGGGCCGCTGAAGGCCGGTCCTTTGTTTTCATATACATCCCAGCTTCGGTCCTTCACTTTTTAAAGTTACTAGTTCTTTCTTTCCCTGTCGGCGGTGACATCTTGTCCAGTGCTGCCGTGCCTGCCAAGAACCCTCTCCATCCCGCCTGCCTCAAATGCGGTAGTCAGTCGGCAGTAAGCAGAAGGCAGGCCAGGGTGGCGAAAAGGAAGAAAGTAATTCACTGTTCACCATTGCGCTTACCCCCTGCCCCTCCTCTTCCCTCTGCGAAATCCTGACTCCTGAATCCCGAATCCTGAGTCCTGGATCCTGTCCCTTCCGCAACCCCACTTACAATTCTAGCCTATCGACCTCCTGCTGTCAAGGGACATAACGTCCGCTTCAACCCGAATTCGAAAGTTGGCAGCCGCCGGTCGAGCCGAATCACTTGATTAGAGGCCTGTCTGACGGAGGTACCGGAGGAACAGAATCATGCGGGGCCGGGCGTAGGGGCACAGCCCGCTGCAAGGCTGTCCAAATTAGCGAACCGTTCGAGAGCCTAAGGCGGCTTTGCCGCTTTTCCCCGACTTTGACACGACTCTGCAGTTGCTGCGCGGCCTGCGCCGCATTAAACTGGCAGGCATGCAGCTCGATAAGCCTCCGTCCGAAACTGAGCTCGACGAGCTCGACCGCTTTCTGGAGTCCGCTGCCACGCCAGCTCGTTGCATGGGCCTTTCCATGCTCGAAGGTTTCCTCACGGCACTGGCCATCGGTCCGACGTTAGTACTTGCGAGCGAGTGGGTCCCTGAAGTTTGGGGGGAACAGGGCGATGATTTGTTGGTATTCGAATCGGAGAAGGAGGCAACGCGAATCGTAGGTCTGCTAATGCGTTTCTACAACGGAATTGTAGCAACATTCAGGGAAGCGCCCGAGAAGTTCACACCGTTGTTGAATGAGTGGGAGAAGGACGGCAAGCCTTGTTTGTCAGGCCAGGAATGGTGCACCGGATTCATGCGCGGAGTAGCCTTAAGGTCAAAGGACTGGGAACCCCTCTTCAAAGATGACAAGCACAGCCATCTTCTTGCCCCAATCCTCTGGTTCTCGAGCGGGAAAGACAGGCAGGAGACTCAGGGCCAGCGTGATGCGAAGAACGCACGAGAGTCGTTGCTGAGCATGCTCGGTTTCATAGCGCAAAAAATCAACGCTTTCTGGCGGCCTTTCCGGGAGAAGAGGCCGCCGGGCATGCCGGGCATAATAACGGAGAATCTTCGCCTTGCCGGTAGGCCCATTCCTGCCCATAAGCCCAAGGTCGGACGTAACGACCCCTGCCCCTGTGGGAGTGGAAAGAAGTTCAAGAAATGCTGTGGGGCCACTCGCAACTGAGTTCCTTCTCGTCGCAGCAGTTTCCCCCGGCCCTTTGCTCCCCGGACGCGTAAATAACAGTTCACTTGAAACCGAATTCGCAAGTTGAAAGGGCTGCGGTCTTTGCCCGCGTGAAGGCGTTTCATGAGTCGGTAACGCAGCGCGAAAACGCCCGGCCCGGGATGGGCCCTTGGCGAATAAAGCAGTCGGCCGCAATCCCTGTCATGCTCAGCATGACAGACCGACTCCTTGGCTCACGATAGGGTGATATTAAGCCGCACAGATTTGTTCGCCCTCCACTCATGGATAACTAAAATGGACCCACCGGAGTCCGACGAACAAGGGCCTTTCAGCTTATCAATTTGCGCTTAACCGACCCCAATGTTCCCGCCCATAGCTGCCGCCGGGACTCGCGGCACACTTGGGCAGGTGGCGGCGCTAGGCGGGAAATCGTCGACCGTGAGGGCGACCACAAGGGTCGCCCCTACAGCAGTCCCTACAGCGGCACTGCGCAGGGCTGGATTCCCTGCTATACTCTGCTAATTCAATTGAGGAGTCGAAAATATGAAAAAGAATTTCTCTTTGCTGGTGTTGATCGTTGTCATGCTGGGATTCAGTGTTTGCGGATGGGCGCAGCTTGGAATGTTTTCCAAGGAGCAGCGCCTCGAGCTGACCCGAGAATGGAAAGGCGACCGCTTTCCGGACGGGCGGCCCAAGGTTCCGGATGAATTGCTCAACCGGATGAAGACGGTGGACGCCGAAGAAGCGTGGGGCGTGCTCATAGGGGCGGGATACCCGTTTCAGTTCGAGGGGGGGTGGAAAGTGATTAACGCGGGGCCGCGTCTGGCAGCAAGAGTGGTCACTGCCGTATTCATGCCGGTGAGGCCGGACGTTAACGCCGTGCTCAACGAGCACGGTAAGGCAGAGGGCCGCATTGGAGCGCAGAATTCCTGGGTGATCGATACCCTCAAACCTGGTGACATTCTGGTGGTCGATTTGTTCGGAAAGATCAAAGATGGCACGTTCATCGGTGATAACCTTGGGACGTCGATGATGTCCAAGAGCCACACCGGGTTAATTGTGGACGGCTCGGTTCGCGACGAGTCGGGAATAAAGGAGATTGAGGGCTTTCAAGTCTACACCCGAGGAGTGGATCCCTCCGCGCTGAGGAACGTGATGCTGATGGGTATCAACGTCCCCATCCGCATCGGACAGGCTACGGTGATGCCGGGCGACGTGGCCGTGACCGATCCCGAGGGGATCACCTTTATCCCTCCGCAGATGTGCGAGGAGGTGGCCGACAAAGCCGAGCTCACCCACTTGGTCGACGAGTGGGGCCATATGATGCTGCGGCAGCAGAAGTACGCGCCTGGGGAAATTGACGGCCGATGGACCCACCAGATGATCGAGGAATTCAATCAATTTGCCGCCTCGAAGGGCTCCAAACAACGGCGGAAGGAGCAGTAAGAATTACCAACGGGGAGGAGATGAAACGATGTCTAAGCAAAATGACCTGACGATAGACCGACGAGGGGTCTTGAAGACGTCGGCCGCGATGCTGGGCGGAGCATTGGTGGGAACGGACGCCGCTGCCGACTCAGAGCCGCAGTTTCGCAATGTGAATACCAACTCGAATCCCTCGAGCCTGAAGATCACCGACCTGCGCGTGGCGACCGTAGTGAAACCCGGGCCAGGCCCTTGCACGATCGTTCGCATCGATACAAACCAGGGGGTTTATGGACTTGGCGAAGTTCGAGACGCC
>JBEKME010000079.1:0-29101 GCA_050008675.1 Terriglobia bacterium | reverse complement strand
CGGTCTCCCGCGAGGTCAGATAGCCCACGAACAATCCATCCTTGATAATGGACGTGGACTGAGCCGGCACGCCTTCATCGTCGTAGGCAAACGTCCCCAGCCCTGGTCCGTGAGCGGGCGTGGCATCCGCAACCACGTTGACGATCTCAGAAGCGTATTTAAGACTGCCAAGCTTTTCCAGCGTCAGGAAACTCATGCCGGCGAAGTTCGCTTCGGTTCCCAGCACCCGGTCGAGCTCGATGGGATGACCAATCGACTCATGGACCTGCAAGGCCAGTTGCGAGCCCTCGAGGATGATGTCCTTCACACCCGTTGGGCACTGGTCGGCTCTGTGAAGCGCCACCGCTTCTTCGGCAATGCGCGGCGCGTTTCCAAGCAGGTCCAATTCTCCCACGAGTTCATATCCCCGGGTTTGGTACTGGCCCCCGAAAGAATTGGGGTAGGAACGGCGTTGAATTTCACTTCCGGCAAAGGAGGTGGCGACGAAACCTGCTCCGGTCTGGGTCTTCACCTGGTCGATCTCAGAACCGGCGGTGGAGAGGAAAAGTTGCTCGATGCGGCGAAAATCCATGGACGCTTCGGCAAGCGTCACACCCTTCACCCGCCGAAGCTCTGCATCCACCTCGAGCATCAATTCCAGGCACGTTGACACGGGAATCGAAAAGGGATCAAGCCGGCACGGGGCTTCCCAGCGGTCGATGATCTTGGGCTCCTTGGCCAACTTAACGTCGTGCTTCTTCGCGGTGGCGCTGGCGCGCGCAATTTCGACCGCGCGAGCCGCAATGCGGTCGATGCTGGCGCGCGCGAGATCGTCAGTGGCGGCAAAGCCCCAGGCGCCCTGCGCCACTACACGGACCCCCACTCCCATGGATTGGGATTCCCTCACTTGTGCGGGCCGACCGTTCTTGGTGGAAAGGTAACGCTGCCGCAGGTCCACAACGCGGACATCAGCATAAGTGGCGCCGTGTGCCTTGGCGGTGTCCAGCGCCCATCCAGCGATCTCCTTCATTCTTTCATTACCCTCAAAAATCATTGAATCATTGAGTCATCGGGTCATCGGGTCATCGGGTCATCGGGTCATCGGGTCATCGGGTCATCGGGTCATCGGGTCATCGGGTCATCGGGTCATCGGGTCATTGAGTCATTGGATCATTGACTTATTGGATCATTGACTCATTTCGAGATCAAGTTAAGAAATAACCAAGCCGCCGAACAGAGAACCAGTACCCCCACGCTCTGTTCTTTTCAATCGTCAATGATTCAATGACTCAATGGTTCAATCTCAATCCGCCCCAGTGCCGGCCATCCTTCGCCGTCATGTCCTTTCAATCGTCAATGATTCAATGACTCAATGGCTCAATGGCTCAATGACCCGATGACCCGATGACTCAATGGCTCAATGACCCAATGACTCAATGAATCAATCTCTCTAGGTTCCCTCCGACCAGGAGGCCAGGTACTGCTCCTGTTCAGGGGTAAGCTTATCTATGGTCACACCCAACGATTCGAGCTTGAGCCGGGCGACGGTCTGGTCAATTTCCGTCGGGACAGGATAGACCTTGGGGGTGAGTTGCTGTGCATGCTTGACCAGGTATTCCACGCAAAGCGCCTGATCGGCGAAGCTCATGTCCATCACCACCGCGGGATGCCCCTCAGCCGCCACGAGATTGATCAACCTGCCTTCACCGAGGACGTAGATCTTGCGCTTGTCGGGCAGAGTATATTCATCCACAAACTCGCGAGTCTGGCGCTTGCCGATGGACATCGCCTCGATCGCAGGAAGGTCCAATTCAACATTGAAGTGCCCGGAGTTCGCTACCACCGCGCCATCCTTCATCACCTGGAAATGCTCACCCCGGATGACCGATTTGTTTCCAGTGACGGTGATGAAAACGTCTCCCCACTTAGCCGCTTCCGCCATCGGCATCACCTGCAGGCCGTCCATAACAGCCTCGATCGCCCGCGTGGGGTTGATCTCGGTGACGGCGACGTGGGCTCCTAGTCCCTTGGCGCGCATCGCCACGCCGTGCCCGCACCAGCCGTAACCGGCCACTACTACGTGCAGGCCGGCGAACAATAGGTTTGTGGCGCGGATCACGCCGTCAACTGTGGATTGCCCCGTGCCGTAGCGGTTATCGAAGAGGTGCTTGGTGTCGGCGTCGTTCACGGCAATGATGGGATACTTGAGCACGCCGTCTCTCTCCATGCTGCGCAAACGGACCACGCCCGTGGTGGTCTCTTCCGTCCCGCCCAGGACGCCCGAAACCAGTTCCTGCCGCTTGCTCAGGATGGCGGTGACAAGGTCAGCGCCGTCGTCCATGGTAATCTGGGGTTTGTGATCCAGCGCCGACGCGATGTGCGAATAGTAAGTGTCTTTATCTTCGCCCTTGATGGCAAAGACTGGAATGTGAGAATCCTGTACCAGGGAGGCCGCAACGTCATCCTGAGTGCTCAACGGATTCGACGCGCAGACCACTACCTCCGCGCCGCCATCCCTCAGAGTAATGGCCAGGTTTGCGGTTTCCGTAGTCACATGAAGACAGGCAGAAATTCTTATGCCTTTCAGCGGCTGTTCTTCAACGAACCGCTTTCGGATGAGGTTTAGGACGGGCATCCATTGGCCTGCCCACTCGATCCGGGTCTTGCCCTTAGCGGCCAAGCCGAAGTCTTTCACGTCACAAGCAAGTTCTTGGGTGGTTGGCATCTAGATTCCGAACTCCTTTCGCAATACCTCCGCCTTATCCGTTCGCTCCCATGTGAACTCGGGCTCCGACCGGCCAAAGTGTCCGTAGGCGGCGGTTTTCTTGTAAATCGGGCGCAGCAGATCCAAGGATGCAATGATTCCCTTGGGAGTCAACCTGAAGTGTCCACGAAGAATTGCTTCCAGCTTGCAGTTATCGACTTTGCCGGTCCCGAAGGTATCCACCATTACGGAAACCGGTTCCACGACTCCGATGGCGTAGGCCAATTGGACCTCCACGCGGTTCGCAAGTCCGGATGCAACAAGGTTCTTCGCGATATAGCGGGCCATGTAAGTGGCAGACCGATCCACCTTGGTGGGATCCTTGCCGGAAAAAGACCCGCCCCCGTGGTGCGCCATGCCACCGTAAGTGTCCACGATGATTTTTCGCCCGGTAAGTCCGGAGTCACCTACCGGCCCGCCGATTACAAAACGCCCGGTAGGATTAATGTGGTACTTAGTATTCGGGTCGAGCATGTGGGCGGGAATTACCGGCTTGACCACGCACTGCAACACGCCCTCGCGCACCGTTTCAATCGCCACCTTGTCAGAATGCTGGGTGGAAACGACGACGGCTTCCACGCGCACGGGCTTAGCTCCCTCGTACTCCACGGTGACCTGGGACTTGCCGTCCGGACGGAGAAAATCGAGAATTCCCTGGCGGCGGGCTTCCGCAAGACGCAGGCAAAGCTTATGCGCCATCATGATGGGGAAGGGCATCAACTCTTCGGTCTCGTCGCACGCGTAGCCGAACATCAGCCCTTGGTCGCCGGCCCCGCCCGTGTCCACGCCCAAGGCAATATCCGCGCTTTGTCTAGTCAGGTTTGGGATTACTCTGCATGTATCGGCCGTGAACCCGGCATCCGGTTGGGTATACCCGATAGTGCGAATAGTCTCCCGAACCAGTGGATCGATCTCGAGCTTTGCCTTTGTTGTTACCTCGCCGACCACATAGACGTTCTGGTCCTTAACAACGGTCTCACAGGCGACGCGGCCCAACGGGTCCTCGGTCAGGACAGCATCCAGGACCGCATCGGAAATCTGATCACAAATCTTGTCGGGATGCCCCTCGGTGACGGATTCAGACGTAAAGAGATGATGTTGCTTCGGCTCAGACACGCAGAGCCTCCTTGGTATCTACTAAGAATATGACAGCCAGCACAAACATCTGACCGTAGCACAAGCTGCGGAAAAGTGTCAACGCTTTCAATCCACTGGTACCCGTGTCATTTGCGAGACATGCGCGTTCCAAGCCGCAGTCATTCCCGCGAAAGCGGGAATCTACTCGGCAAACCTTCGGAAATGCGCTGTCGACGGACTGGATTCCCGCTTTCGCGGGAATGACCGGCGTTTCGAAAGGGATCCCATCCCAAATGACACCACCAATCCGCCCGCGCAGAAAACAGTAGGGGGTAGGTGGGAATTACATCTTGAACCCACCTGCTGCCTACGATGTGCAGAAGCTGCCGCGTCGGGTTCGGAGCTCTTCCCCACCTACCACATACCACATGCCACCTACCGCCTACTGACCGTCCCTACCCCGGCCTTACCAGACTCCGGCGGGACAACAGGTAGGCTTTCAGGAAGGGATCGATGTCTCCGTCGAGGACGCGGTCAGTATCTCCCATTTCAAATTTCGTTCGATGGTCCTTAATGAGCCGATAGGGGTGCAGGACGTAGGACCGGATCTGGCTGCCAAAATCGATATCTGCCTTTGAGGCTTCGAGCTTGTCAGCGGTTTCCCGCCGTTTGCGCAGTTCCAACTCGTAGAGTCTCGAACGCAGGAATTTCATGGCCATTTCCCGATTGCGGTGCTGCGAGCGCTCGTTCTGGCACTGGGCGACAGTTCCGGTGGGGATGTGGGTAATACGCACGGCGGAGTCCGTGGTGTTGACGTGTTGCCCGCCCTTGCCACTTGAGCGATAGGTTTCAACCTTGAGATCATCCGGCTTGATTTCAATATTGATCGTGTCGTCGATCTCTGGGCTGACAAATACAGACGCGAAAGAGGTGTGCCGGCGGGCGGCTTGGTCAAAGGGCGAGATCCGTACCAGCCGGTGAACGCCAGTCTCACCGCTCAACATGCCGTAAGCGTAATCGCCCGCCAGCGTAAAAGTGGCGGATTTAAGCCCCGCCTCCTCCCCCGACTGATAATCATTGAGGGTAAAGGTGAAGCCGTGACGTTCCGTCCATCGCTTGTACATGCGGAGCAACATCTCGGCCCAGTCCTGCGACTCGGTCCCGCCCGCTCCCGGGTGAATCGCGACGATGGCATTCAGGTGGTCGTTTTGACCGGCGAGAATGGTCTCCGTCTCAATGCGCTCCACCTCTCGGCGAAGTGCCTCTAATTCGGTCCTCAATTCACCCTCAACTGGTTCGCCCTCGCGGGCCAATTCGAAGTAGGCATCCACATCGGCCAGCCGCTGAGCGAGTTTGTGGTCTTCTTCGATCTTCTCGCTCAAACGTTTCCGAGCGGTGAGGATTTTCTGGGAACCTTCCTGTTCCTGCCAGAAATCGGGCTGGGCCATTTGTTTTTCGAGAGTTTCAAATTCTTTGCGGCGTTGGGGAGCGTCAAAGAAAGCTCCGCAGTTCGTTGGCGCGTCGCTTCCAGTCGTCATATTCTCTTTGCAGTTCGTCGATCACGTTTGCTCCTCATTTCGCAGTAGCGTTATGCCGCCACCGGCACTCGCAGTCATTCCCGCGAAAGTGGGAATCCAGCCTGCAAATCCTTGGAAATACGCTTCCGACGCGGTGGATTCCCGCTTTCGCGGGAATGACGGGCGTTTGGAAACACGCTCCGCTAACGATGTAATATCGTCGCGCCAAGGACCATCACCACGGCCAGCGCAACGCACAGCCACGCGAAGACATCACCGCGCTTGGTATAGAAGGTCTGGCCTCGACAGTAACTGAAGTTAGCAGGCAAAACCATCGTTTGATGGCGCGCGATTCGTTTCTCCACCCGCCCGTAAGGATCTATCAATGCGGTAATGCCATCGTTCGTGGCGCGCAACAGGTAGCGGTGATTCTCAATCGCCCGGAAGCGCGCCATTTCCAGGTGTTGAGAGGCTGCGGCTGAGTCGCCATACCAGGCATCGTTCGAAATATTCACTAGCACCTGGGCGCCCGTCAAAGCAATTCTTCTGACCAGTTGAGGGAAGATGTCCTCGTAACAAATGGAGATGCCAATCGTGCCTTCCGGCGTCTGCGCCACGCGGTAGCTGGTCCCAGGAACGAAGTTCCCCACTTCTGCGGTAATCTTTCCGATCTTGTCTGGAAAGGCCCAGGCCGGAACGTACTCGCCAAACGGCACCAAGTGCATTTTATCATATTGCAGGATTTCGCGTCCCTCCGGGTCCACAACCACGGCGCTGTTGGTGATCTCCGAGGGTCCTAAACCGAGCGGCACAACCGTGTTCACCACTACGTACGCCCCGCCCTGGCGCGCCATCCTCTCCACGGCATTCCGGAAAACCCGATCGCGGGTGAAATAGAAGGGCGCAGGGTTTTCCGCCCAGATAATAAGGGGGGGCGCAACCATGTGCGGCGGCCCCTTCTCGTCCAATGCGATGTCTTCTCTCCGTTTTTGGTCTGAAAGTGCATCCAAGGACATGTTCACAAGCTGATTCAACTTTGTGGGATTAAGCCAGGGTGCCCAGGTGGTGGCTGATCCCTCATCCAGCGGCACATTGGGTTGCACCAAAAGCGCGAGATTCGGGCCTTTAGTGGGGACAGGCGGCGCGAGCGCCCAATTCCCAATGACCAGGAGTGCGGCCCACCCACCCAGCACCAGGCGAGGCCATCTCCTCCCCCAGTGCAGAAATGCCCATGCCCCCAGCGCGCTGGTCGTGGCCGCCAGGAACGACAGCCCGTAAACCCCGGTCACGCAGGCGATTTGCCTTAAGCCAGCAGATTGCACACCGTAGCCGAGGAGGTTCCAGGGGAAACCCGTAATCAGGTACGTGCGGGCAATCTCCATGGCCACCCACAGGAATGGGCTAAGCAGCAAGGCGAGTGCAGGCGACCTGCGAGCCACCCACCCTGCAATCAAACCGAATGCTCCAAAAAAGACAGAACAGACCATCACGAAGAGCAGCAGCGCTGTCATGGCAAGGCTCAGACTGAGCCCGCCGTATTGCCGCGTGACCGCTACAAACCAGTAGCAGCTCCCCGCAAGAAAGATGGCCCCGCTGAGATACCCCCAACCAAAAGCGCGCCAGGGACTCGCCTCGCCCGCCAATACGAGCAGCAGCGGGAGGGCGGCGATCCAGACCAAGGGATGAAGATTAAGCTTGGGGAAACAGGCTACAAGAAAGAAACCGCTGAGGGCGCTGGCGAACCATCTAGTCAATTGAGTCATTGAGCTATTGAGTCATTGAGTCATCGGGTCATCGGGTCATTGAGTCATTGAGGCGCGGACGACCGGAAGGTTCTCGGAACGGCTCTTGTGATTGCTCCAAACCGAAGACCGGAAACCGAAGTTTGAACGAATTTCGATTTTCGATTTTCGAATTTCGACCCGAAGTCAGTGCCGGATGAAGGGCTTGAACCCTTCCTGTGTGAGCTTCGTCCGCACCTTTTCCGCATCATCCTTCGACGTGAACGGGCCAACCTGAACCCGGTACAGGTTGTCATTGGAGTGCGCGTATTCGGGCGTAATCAGAAATACCGGGTAGCCGCGCCCTTCCAGGATTTTCACCAGAGCTTCGGCGTCTTGCTTTGTCCTCGAAGCCGCAATCTGGACCGTGAATCCGACGCCGACTTCCCCAGCCCCGGCAGGAGGAGTGGCGGCCGCGCCAGGTTCAGGTTTCTTTTCAGCCATCGCGGGCGATGGGTGAGGCACCGTCACGGGTGACGCGGTTCCGGGCACCGTTACAGGTTTCTGCTCGCCGGGTGGTGAAGCAGGGGCGCTGGCTTGTATTGGGGCGAGCGGCGGCGGAACAGAGGTTGTGGATGGCGCCGCACCACTGGATCGGACCGGCGCGGTCTCGAGGGGAGTATTGACGGTCGGCGGAATCGTGGCAGGAGTTGCAACACGCTCCGTGACCGGCGCCATCCGCGCTGACCTTTCGTTGTATCCCACCAGGAAACCCAGCGAGAAGAAAACCCCGCAAACGGCTACTCCCGCCAAGAACACCAGGATAAGGTGCCGCACGGAAAGCCCTTTGTCGTCATGAAGAGAATCTGCATTCTTGACCATGGTCAACCTCTCGATCGGTTGCCCCAAGCGTTTGACATCTCCCCCTCATTACTTGGTTTCGCCCCCAGGGGCAGCGTGGGCGGTGACTTTCGCCATCAAAGCACTCAACAGCTCCACAGGGATCGGAAAGACAATGGTTGTATTCTTCTCGGTTCCGATTTCGGCCAGAGTCTGAAGGTAACGCAGGGTGATGGTGATGGGCTCCTTGGCCAGAATGCTGGCGGCCTCGGACAGCCTCTCGGAAGCCTGATACTCCCCGTCAGCGTTGATGATCTTGGCCCGGCGTTCGCGCTCCGCCTCGGCTTGGCGCGCAATCGCCCGCTGCATGTCCTGTGGCAAATCAACCTGCTTTACTTCCACCTTGGTCACCTTGATGCCCCAGGGCTCCGTATGTACATCAATAATGGTTTGCGTACGCGAATTGAGCTTTTCGCGCTGGGAAAGCAAATCATCCAATTCCACTTCACCCAGCACCGAACGAAGGCTGGTTTGCGCCAGTTGCTCAACTTGGTAGCGGTAGTCCTGAACCTGCACAATCGCCTTTTGGGCGCTCAGCACCCGGTAGAAAACCACGGCATTCACTTTCACCGAAACGTTGTCCCGCGTGATCACATCCTGCGGCGGCATCTCCCAAGCCACCTCGCGCAGCGAGACCCTAATTATCTTGTCGATGGGCCAGAGGATGAAGATCAGCCCAGGCCCTTTGTCCACTGCCAAAAGCCTGCCCAAACGAAAAGTGACTGCCCGCTCGTATTCCCTCAATACATTCAAACAAGCCGAAATCCACAGGAAAATGATAACGGCAACGACCATGTAGACCATGTTGCGCTCCTTTTCGCGTTCCAGACGCGGTTAAGATGCCGGTTTCCGAATGATCGACCACGGAATCCCAGGCGATGACCCGAAGCATTCTCTTTATCTGGTGTCCGGCCAAAAGGGGAGCGGCGATGCTCATTCCCTCCTAGCTTGCTTGCAAGTCTATCTGCGTTCCGGGACAGGCTCAACTACCAGAGTCAATCCCTCCACTTCCCGAACCCGCACCCGCGTGCCCCTGGCAATCTGCTGCCCAGCGCGCGCGTCCCACAGTTCACCGTGGACTAGAACTCTGCCAAAAGGCTCGAGGTCGGTCTTCGCCACACCCAAGGAATCGACCATCCCGGCCTCTCCCGTCACTGCCTTGCGCCTCTTTGCCGCGATGGCATAGCGCAGCAGAACGACCATGATTACACCGAGCGGCAGGGCAACGCTGAGCGCGGTGGAGAGGTGAATTCGCGCCTGTGGCCAGGGGGAATTCACAAGGATGAGCGCGCCCAGCACCAAGGCGAGAATGCCACCTGCTGCCAATACACCATGCGATGTCACCTTGACTTCCAGGGCCAACAGCCCCAGTCCAACGAGAATCAGAAGCACACCCATAGAATTGATGGGCAGCAGATTAAAGGCATACATCGCCAAGACCAGGGCGACCGCCCCAACAACCCCCGGCGCCACCATGCCGGGATGGGTAAACTCAATGTAGAGGCAAGCCAGCCCAATCGCACCCAGGATAAAGGCTATGTTCGGGTCCGCCACCCAGGCAAAGAATTCCTCGAGGCTGGGCATGGCAAAAGGCACGATCTCCGCATTTTTCAAACGCAGGGTTGTAGTCGTGTCGTCGAACCTCTTGATGGTCTTGCCGTCGTATTTCTCGAAGATACCGGAGGGGGTGCTTAGCACCGCGTCAATCAGCTTCCCATCCAGGGCTTCCTTATCCGAATAGGACGAGCTCTTACGAACCGCGTCCTCGGCGAGGGTCGAATTACGACCGCGCTTACCCGCAATGGAGCGCATGTAGGCCGCCGCGTCGTTTTCGATTTTGGCCTCCATCGTCTTGCCTATGTCGGCCCCGCCCAGCACCACAGGATGAGCCGCGCCAGAATTCGTCCCGGGGGCCATCACCGCCAAGTCGCCGGCTTCCAGGACGAAGAAGCCCGCGGAGGCTGCACTCGCTCCGCTGGGCGCCACATAGGTGATGACCGGGGCCCGCGAATTGAGGATGGCGGAGACGATATCGCGCATGGAGCCTTCAAGGCCGCCCGGCGTGTTCAACTCCAGAAGGACCGCATCCGCATGGCTGTCGTTGGCAAACTTTATGCCGCGCACCACGAATTCGGCGCTCACGTGGTGAATCATCATGTTCAGGCGGATTTCAACCACTCGAGGGCGAGTCTGGGCCATCGCCGCGGGCAAACCACCCTCGGCACCTATTAAAAGGGTAGCGAAAGCAACCAACCATCGGAAACGTCGTAATCTCAAGGTACCTTCTTTGCTGCCGAGGGGTGCGAGGGGATTTGGCGAAGCAGTTCCTGCGCCTCTCGGCTTCCCGGGTCGAGCTTTAAGGCCGCCTCGACCTCCTGGTGCGCCTGCTCCGGTCGACCGAGGGAAATATAAACCCGGGCCAGACCGATGTGACCCGCCAAGCTGTCCTGAAGCTTCAGTGCGGTTTGGAATTCATCAACCGCCTCCTGGTGCTTGTCTTCCGCCGCGAGGATCTGCGCCAAGCTCAAGTGCGCCTCGCTGTCGCCGGGGGCCAGCGACGTCGCTTCCTCCAGTTCGCGCTCCGCTTCGGACAGGCGTCCCTCGCTGACGAAATTCTTGCCGCGAGATTTGTGGACAGCAGCGTGTTCGTCAGCCGGCATACCTGCGAGCCGCTCTTCGAGCGCGTTGTGCACGGCCAGAGAAAGCAAGCGGAAGGCGCGTTCGTCGAAATTTTTCTTGAGGCGCGGCTGCGGCAAGACGTCCCGTGATAGTCCGGCTTCCGATCCCACTTCGTGCTGGCCCAGCCACTCGAGCTGAGTCCGTTCCCCCGCTGCATCGCCCAGCTTCCCCAACACCACGGCCAGAAGGGTGTGGGCCTCAGAATCGTTGTCATTCAGCCGGATCGCCTCTTCCAGCGATTTTGCCGCCTCGTCGTATCGGCGGAGGTTCCAGAGGGTGACGCCGCGGTTAAAACAAAAATCGCCGTCGGTCGGATCGCTCTTAAAGGCCCGCTCGAAATCATCCAGGGCTTCCGCATACCCTCCACCCCGGGCCGCCAGCACACCCGCATTATTCGCTACCTCGTCCAGCGGGATTTCTTTGCCGATCCTTTCAAAAGCCCTCTCAGACGATGGGTAATGGCCGAGGAAAAATTCATCCACCCCGAAGAGGAAAAGCGATTCAAGGTAGTCAGGGTCGTCGGCGGCCAGTTTCCTGAGCCACTTCGCCGAGTTGGCATAATCTTTCTGAGCAAAATAGAGCTGGCCAAGGGCAAATGCCGCCCGGTGATCAGCGGGAGCCAACCGGTCAGACTCCAGGAAGAAGTGAATACGGGTGGGGTCGTCCGTGGCCAGGATGCCCCGGATATAGTTCTCAAAAGCATCCAGCCGCACTTCAGGAAACCTGCGGTCAAAATCCTCTTCAGTGCCGACCGTGAAATTGGGATCGTAAGAGGCCATCAGCCGCCATACTAATCGTGTCTGGAGGTCCACCAGTTCGGCCAGTTCACCGCTCACCTCGATGGCGGGGGAGAGCTTTAACTGGCGGAGGTCAAGCAACCGGGCACTTGCGCTGAGGCGGTTTCCCTCCACATTGAATTTCCCCAAGACAGCCCAATCTGCACCCAGGGTTTGAGCTGCCTTGTATTCACTGGCAACAGTCAGAGGTATACCGGCAGGAATACCCAACTGGTCATAGGCGGCATTGCGCTCCCCACGCTCCAAAACGTAAAGGCCGGGCCCGGAAAGTCGGGAGGAGAGGGTTTCCGCAAAACTCTCCGAGACCCAATTCAGATCTGCCCGGCTACTCTGGTTTTCAAAGGGAAAAACCAGGACGGCATGTACCTCGGAGCCGCCAGCGACTCGCCAGGGGATCAGCAAGAGTAAGAGTAATCGGAGCGCTCTTCGCATCAAGACTCAATCCGGAACCTGCATTATAGCATTGACTCTGGCGCTGCGCCTTGCAGAGGAATCTCCTTGATCCCCTATGCAGCGCTGGAGGCATGCTTTTATCACCCAACGGGTGTTCGGATTCAATCCTTGATCCCAACCGGGGGGTTGTTCATCAATTCGACGTAAGCAGGGCTCTGACTGATTTTCATAAAGTCCGGATCGTTGAGGATTCTCTTCCGGTCTTTGAACCCGTCCTCAAGAGCCCGGCGCAGGCTGCGCACCGCATCGTCCACACGGCCCAGAGAAGCAAAAACCTTCCCCAGGTAAAAGTAGTATTCGGGATCGCTCCCACGTGCCTCGATGATGGTCCCGAACGCGGAGCGTTCCGCGAAGATATTCGGGTCGAGGTTTAAGGCCGTGCGGTATTCCTCCACAGACTCCTTGTATTTCTTCATGTGGAAGTAAGAGGTTCCCAGGTTCAAATGGTAGGAAGCCGAGTTGGGATTCAGCTGGATCGCCCTCAAGTAATACTTAACCGACTTCCCGTACTTGTCCTGCATGAAATAAGTGGTTCCAATATTGTTCAAAGGCTCCGTATAGTTCTTCTGATGCCGTATCGCCTGGTTGTACGCCTTGCGAGACGCGTGGTAATTCTGGAGCTGCTGATAGGCAATCCCGAGCTTGTTCCACACACTGGCGTCTGCAAAGTGGCCCTGCTTTAGATCCCGGTAATAGTAATCCACAGCATCCTCGTAAGACTTGCGAGCCATATAGATGTCCGCACGTTCCTCGAAGCTGAGTGGGCGGGACTTGGCGGGGCTTTCGCGCGCTTGGCCAGCCGTGGCAGAAGCCGGCGCAGACTGGCCTTCTTGTGCGCCGGGAAGTGCCCACGCACTGGAGATGCAGAGGCAGAGGAAAAGCAAAGGAGCGATGAACCCCTTCAACGCGGATTGAGCCAAGTTTTCAACTCTCATGTCCAAACCTCGCAATGGCGAAAAACAATCACTGACCGCCGGACCCCGATCCTATTCTTGAGAGGCCGTCTTAGGCTTCGGTTCCGGAGGCGCCGGGGGCTTCGAATTCTTGCCTTTGAAAATCGACAGGAACTTTCTTATGATCCCGTGCCTGCCCGCCGTTGACGGAACCTCCGGCGGCTTGGCCGTACCTTGCGGCGGCGCCTCTGTGGCTCCTGAGGGAATAGCAGCCGCTGCAGGCAGGTTGGGTTGACCCTGGGGATGAAAGAGCCTTCCCAGGATTCCCCGCGAGACCTGCGGCGCCTGGGGTTCTGTCCCCGCAATGAAGACTTCATTTCGGACGATTCTCGCGTCACTGGTGGTGGAGTTTGTTTCCATCGGAACGGCAACCACGCCTTCCGGCATGGTAAAAGGCTTCGGGTCGCCGTAACCGGGAACTTCTGCGACGCGTTTCATAAACTCCGTCCAGATGGGCAATGCGGAGGCCGCCCCTGACAGCTTCAGTGGGCGGTCGTCATCGTAGCCCACCCAAACGATAGCCAGCAGGTTTGAGGTGAATCCCGCGAACCAACCGTCGTGCGAAGTCCCCGTCTTCCCCGCCGCAGGGAGCGTGAAGCCTCGACTGCGCACCCCAGCGCCCGTGCCGTTGTTGATCACGCTTTCCATCAAGTCCACCATCAGATAAGAGACGCGTGGGTCGAGCACTTGCCGGGTTACGACGGAATCCCGCCAGAGAGTCCTTCCCGCGGAGTCGTTGACCGCAAGGATGAACCTCGGTTCGACGAATTGGCCGCCATTCGAAAAAATAGTATAAGCCCCGGCAATCTCCAGCGGCGTTGCCACATAAGCGCCCAGCGCCATGGCGGGTGTCGCCAGCAGGTCTTTGTTGATTCCTGCGGCTATCGCCAGATTCCTTACCTTGTCATACCCAACCATTTCCGCCAGGTGGACCGTCGCTACATTCAGTGAGTGTGTGAGGGCCTCTCGCAGGGTTACGAGCCCGTGGTATTCCTGCTTGTAGTTCTCAGGCTCGTAAGTGAGAGCGCCGAACTGGAAGGTAGTTGGCTCGTCGTTGAGTAGGGTTGCCGGGGTTACCCGCGGCTGCGAGCCGTCCACACCCGTACTGAGAGCGGCTGCATAGACAAAGGGTTTAAAGGATGAACCCGGTTGTCGCTTTGCCAGAACATGGTTAAGTTGGCTGCTGCCATAGTCTCGCCCGCCCACCAGAGCTTTGATCTCCCCCGTGTGGGCGTCCAGCGCCAGGAGCGCCAATTGGGGCTGATTCGGATCCTGGGTCGCGCCGGACTTGGCATGCCTTGACTTCTTTAACTCCTGGTCCACTTCGCCAATGCCAAGCGGTGCGCCCTCGGAGGCCGCCTTTTGCAAATCGAGATTGAGTGTAGTGTAAATGCGATAGCTTTGCGAAATCAAATCCCACTCGGAAAACTGGGCGAGCAACTGGTCACGCACCATGTTCACGAAGAAAGGCGCCTCGAGACCCTCCTCGTTCTGGTTGGTCACCCCCAAAGTCGCCCTCGAGGCTTTCTCGGCCTGCTCGGACCTGACCATGCCGAGTTCAAGCATCTGCCTGATCACGTAGTTGCGCCGCTCCAAGGCTCTTGCCGTCCGCCGGTAAGGTGAATACAGATTCGGGCCGCGGATCAGGCCCGCCAAAAAGGCTGCTTCGGGCAACGTCAGGCTGGCGACGTCCTTGTTGAAATAAGCGTTGGCCGCCTCACCGAGGCCATAAATGGAAAAACTCCCCCGCTGCCCAAGGTATATCTGGTTCGCATAAAGCTCGAAAATCTGTTCCTTGCTCAGTCGTTGTTCCAGGAGGAGGGCCAGGAAGATCTCTTCGATTTTTCGCCGCCATGTACGCCGTGGCGTCAAGAAAAAGCCGCGCGCCAACTGCATGGTCAGCGTGCTGCCACCTTGCACTTTCTCCTCCGCCCGAATGTCGGCCGCGGCCGCTCCCAAGATGCGGAAAATATTCACCCCGTGATGAGAGAAAAAGCGATGATCTTCCGCTGCCAGCACCGCATCCACCAGCACTTTCGGCAGGTCCTGGTAACGCACCAGCCGCCGCTTGGAGCGGGTGTCGTCAAACAGGGTGGTGATCACCTCGGGCTCGAGATTGTATCTTTCCAAACTTGTGGCGCCGTCAGGCGAGCTGAGGGAAGAAATGCGGCCATCCCGGAAGGTCAAAATCGCCGGGCCCTCTTTGGCGACTTCGCCGGCGAAGAAAGAAATGGGCCCGGGGGTGATTTCGATCCTGTCTTCCGCCAGCTTATAGACGCCGACGGAGGAGGTCCCGCTGCTTTCGGCATAAAAGGCCCTGCGGAGACGTGCGGCGACCTTCCCCGGCGTGCTCGCCTGACCCACGGAAACCGGCGTAGGTGCGGCGAAGACCAGGGAAGCATTGTTAAAGATGTCGCCACTCAGACGCGCGTCAATGAGGCGGGAGAAGCGGACGTAGTAGTAAACGAAAATGCCGGCCAAGCCGAGTACACCCAACAAGCAGGCAGCGACTAGACCTCTCTTCCAGCCTGCCACGCCGGCAAGACGTGACTGCCCCTGCTTCCGGAACGGACGGGGATTCGAGCGCGATGCTGGCGCATTTCGATCCACGGGTTATAGCGACTGGTTCTCCGCCGATGGCGTAAAGTGAAGCTTGAGGGTATAAACCATCAAGTCCACCGGCACCGTGTAGTCCAAACTGATCGATACGCGACTTGCGATAGTGACCTTGACATTGTCAGCGGTAAGCGGAACTCCGTGATCCTGTGCGAACGCGACCACCTCATCCCGTATCTCATCCGGCGTGACGGGTTTGGCTCGAACTGCCAACTCAACGGAAAGCTGCCGGACGTGGTCTTGAAGCTCAAAATTGTTCACGTAAGCGGGGATGGTCTTTATGGCAACAAAGATGATGGCCGCCAGGAATGCCAAAGATAAAAGAGCCTTGAACCGTCCTGAAGCCTCTTCCGATCGTCGCATAGCGGTACCCTGTTGAGCTCTTGCTCCTTATACAAGATACTCCACTTGCAGGCATTTTACGACCTCTGAGAGCTTAACATCGCGAACTTTCTTTGTCGAGCGCTGGAAGATTTCCGCCAAGCCCTGCTGGAACTTCCGCTTGCCCAAAGTGACTCGGTAAGGAACGCCAATCAGGTCCGCATCCTTGAACTTGACGCCCGGCCTTTCCGCGCGGTCATCAAACAGCACGTCCAGCGAGTTGGCGAGCATTTCTTCGTACAGCTTCTCCGCCGCCGAGCGGAGTCGGGCATCATCCATGTTGGCCGCCGTCAGGATGAGGTCGAAAGGAGCAATCGGCCGCGGTAAAAACATGCCGTCCTGGTCGTGGTTCTGCTCCACGGCGGCGCTCAAGATGCGCTCCACGCCAATTCCATACGACCCCATGACCAGCGGGGTCTCTTTGCCGTTCTCGTCCAATACCGTGGCATGCATCGCTTCGGAATACCGTCTTCCCAGTTTGAAGATGTGCCCCAATTCCACCGCAATGCGAATTTGAATGGGCTTGCCGCAACACAGGCAGAGATCGCCAGCCGTCACCACCCGCATATCATGATACTCGGCCTGGAAATCACGCCCCGGCGTGACGTTGCGGAGGTGCGTGTCATCACGGTTGGCGCCCGTGATGAGGTTCTTTCGCCCCTCCAACGCCCGGTCCGCTAATATCCTTACTCCCTCAAGCCCCACCGGCCCCAGCGAGCCCAGGTGTGCGCCGTGCAGCGCCCACGCCTCCTCAGGTGTGGCGGGCCGGAATACATCCGTGCCCAGCGCGGCGGCCAGCTTCGTCTCGCTGAGCGAGTGATCGCCACGCAGCAAGAGGACTACAGGCTTGCTCTCCACCACGTAAACCAGCGTCTTCATCAGCCGCGCCGGGCTTTCAGCCGTGAACTTTGCCAAATCATCAATGGTCTTCTGGCCGGGAGTGGGAAAGGGCTCGGGAGGCGCGTCGCCGGGCAGGTCCTCGACTCGAGGCGCTTGGGCTTCGGCTTTCTCCAGGTTGGCCGCGTAGCCGCACTCAGAAATGGCCAGCGAATCCTCCCCCGCGTCCGTCGGCGCGGCAAACTCATGGGAGTCCGTCCCCCCCATAGTCCCTGAATACGCTTCCACAATGACGTACTTCAGCCCGCAGCGCTCGAAAATGCGCCCGTAGGCGCCGTAATGCTTCTGGTAGCTGATCTCCAGTCCGGCATCGTCAAGGTCGAAGGAATAGGAGTCCTTCATGCAGAACTGACGCAGCCGTAACAACCCCGACTTAGGCCGCGGCTCGTCGCGGAATTTCTCCTGGATCTGATACCAGATCTGAGGCAGTTGCTTGTACGAACGCAGTTCGCTGCGGGCGATGTTCGTCATCTCCTCTTCGTGCGTCACTCCCAGGCACATTTCATGCTGGTTGCGGTCCATGAACTTGAACAACGTCTCGCCGTAAGACTCGTAGCGGCCGGACTCTTTCCAAAGCTCCACCGGGTTCAAAGCCGGCAAATGAAACTCCTGCGCCCCAATGGCGTTCATCTCCTCGCGGATGATTTGCATCACCTTGAGAAGGGATTTCTGCGCCAGGAAGAGATGGGCATAGACTCCCGCCGCCACCTGGCGAACGTAACCGGCCCGCAACAGCAAACGATGACTGGGAACCTCCGCTTCCGCAGGGTCCTCGCGCAAAGTGGGAATGAATGTTTGACTCCAACGCATGACTTTCACCTTTCGTGTTTAGTCATCAGTTCTCAGTATTCAGTTGTCAGTTAAGCAGCCCCCAGCGGGAAGTTGACTGACCACTGAAAACTGATAACTAACGACTGCTTCTCAGAATCCGCCATTGTTGAGGATTTGCGCGCAGGATGTCAAGGAACAAGGTTCAGGATCCAGGATTCAGGATTCAGGATTCAGGATTCAGGATTCGGGAAACGGCGCTTGTATCTCTGAAATCTGGAATCTGCCATCTCGAATTACCGCTAGGCGGGATGGGTCTCGCCTATGCAGGGGCCAGAGATGCGCAGGCCGGGGCAGCAAGCCCCGGCCCTACGAAACCGTCTCCCCCATGCACGCGCGAGAGAAGCCAACCTCGTCATTCCCGCGCAAACGGGAATCCACCTTTGCCCACGCGGGGCGCCATTTCTTGTAGAAGGCTAAAGCAGTTTCATCTCCTCCGGGTCCCAGCGAACCGGGGCATTCTGTTCATAGCTCAGGTTGCTCAACAAAGCTGCGCCGGCTGCCCTGAAACCGAAGACCGGGTCCTCAACCACCGGCTGGCGCGTCCGCAGGGCTTCAAAGAAGTTCTTCAAGTGGTCGTAACTATCGTTGTATTTCTCTGGAGCCACAAAGCTCTCTTTGCGGGGAGGAGGAGCAGGAGGTTGTGGCAGGTGGTACTTTTTCTTGTATTCCGCCAGGAATATCTTTTGTGTGGCGTTCGCCCAGGAACTGATCTCGTAGCCGGGGTCGGGCCGATGCCGCATGCCGCTGAGGGTGACCGCGTCACGGTTATAATCACTCAGGAGAGCGGCTCCGCTGGCGCCAATCTGCATGGTGCCTTCGTTTCCCGTGAAGATAAAACCCTCATTATCCGTCTGCGGGCCACCACTCACAAAATTGACTCGCAAGTAAAGATTGAACCCTTGCGGGAAATCAAACAGCGCCATCAAAACATCCGGAAAATCGCGGCCGTCCTTCCAAAAGCGCAGTCCCCCCGTAGACATGGCGCGCGTGGGACCGTGAGTCCCGGTGATAAAATGCGTGCCGCTGAAGAGATGCACGAACAGGTCTCCCGCAACCCCGCTGCCGTAGGCCCGCCATTTCCGCCATTGAAAGAAGTGCTCGGGGTTGAACGGAATCTGGGGCGCGGTGCCCAGAAATCGCGGCCAGTCGATGGTCTCCGGCGAAGCGTCGGGTGGGATTGAAGCTTCGAAGGCGCCGACCGCATAGTTGCGATCCCACCAGGCGTTGACACTGTTAAGCTCGCCGATGGCCCCGGCCTGGTAGAATTGTTGCGCCTTCTTGTAAATGAGCGAGCTGACCCGCTGGCTCCCCACCTGCAAGATGCGTTGCGTCTTTCGCGCCGTGTCGATGATCTCCGGCCCGTCGGAATAGACGTGGATCATGGGCTTCTCCAGATACACGTCCTTACCCGCATTCATGGCATCCAGCGCCGCCTGCTTGTGCCAGAGGTCAGGCGTAGCAATAATCAATGCATCAATATCTTTGCGGGTGATAATCTCTTGGTAGTCGCGGGTCGTAAAGAGGTCCTTGCCCCAAAGTTCCTTGCAGTGAGTCAAGCGCCCATCGTAGCAGTCCGCCGCCGCCAGCAGCTTGACTCCCGGTACCCGCAAGGCGATTCCTGTGTCGTACTGGCCTTGCTGTCCAGCTCCGATCAAAGCAATTTGGATTTGGTCATTTGCCGAATGCGGACGTGCAGGCTCGCCCGGCTCCGCCGCAAGCAAATGCACCCGCGTCCCACCCACGAGGAAACTCCCCGTAGTCAGTACCGTTCCCGCCTTGAGAAAGTCCCTCCGATTCACCTGCGTGCTTATCATTACCCCCCAGACCAGATTTCTGCGATGTCTATTCTCTTCACGGCAAGCATACCACGCCGTTTTTCCTAACCACTCGCCAAGGAAGCCTTGGCGCCTGACACCTGACGCCGGGCACCTATCACTTGGTCCCTGCGCTTCCCCACCTGCCACCTATCTCGCCCCACCTACCACCTACGACCTACCACCTACCAGACACCTGACACCCGAAACCCGAACCCAGTCTTCATTCCCCACCTCCGACATACGACCTACCGCCTACCAGACACTAACTACCTATGTTTTCAACAACATTCCCACTTTCAACGAGTAACTACCTTTGTTTTCTAGAACATTCCAGCTTCGTCCCAGGCGGCTGTAGGCAGGTCCTTTGTTTTCAATAACATCCCCGCGTCGTTCCTTCACTTTTTAAAGTTACTAGTTTTTTCTTTCACTGTCGGCGGTGACATCTTGTCGTAGACTCCGGTACTGCCCGAGAGTCCCGCCAACTCGAACTCCCCTCAAATTCAGTAGGCAGTCGGCAGTGGCGAGAAGTAAGAAGGCAACCCACAAGCCATAATTCACAATTCAGAATTAGCCCCTTTCCCTGTCCTCTGTAACCTGTCCCAGGCTCTTCTGCCTCCTGACTCCTGAATCCCGAATGCTCAATCCTGTTCCTCCCCCACCTACCACCTACCATATAAAGGCATTGAGCTTGGGGTTCTGCTTGGCGGCGGCGCTGCGCGGTCCGGTGGAATGCTGGGCATTCTGGCGCGCGGCGGCGAGCAACGCGGGCGTAAGTTGGGGTGATTTGCGTAAGGACGATGGTTCCTCCTGGGGCGGGGTGTTGGCTTGACGAGGAAAGGACTTCCCCGCGGCTTGGACTTTACACATCAATAGGCTACCACAGGGGCGAAGCGTTGTCAAGAGACAATTTGTATCCTGTAACCTGTCCCCAGTTCTTGACGGCGCGGCCCATGATAATTCGGATTACCTTGTTGGCGACGCGGCAAGAACCCGCGCCGCTGGAAGAGCCGCAGGGCCGAACCGCGGGCCCTGCGCTACCTCGGCCCCACCACCGACGAACCCACGGCACAAAGAGCCCCTCGTGGCTCCCTTCGCGCAACCCAAAGGAGTCATAAGGCGCCATCCTGGCCCCGATACGTCGGGGTCGGCTAGGTGTGTGCTGGAGCCTGGCCACCGAATAAACCCGCGCCGCCGAAAGGGAATGTAGCGCAAGGCTCGCTCTCCAGCCTTGCGGCTTTTCCAGCGCGCGGTGCTTTTGACGGCGCGCCCTGGATGTTCTCAGAAACCGTATTCGGCGCGGGGCCAAGCCTAAAGCGGATTGTCCTGTTTGCGGCGCGGCAAGAGCCCGCACCGCTGGAAGAACCGCAGGGCCGGACCGCGGGCCCTGCGCTACAAGCGGGCTTCACCAAGCCGCGCTTGACGGGATTGTTGTGCATGTAACTCAATTTCTCGTCCCGCTTCCCGGGGCTCCAGATGTCCATGTCATAGAACCGTCGCCGCCAGACGCGAAAGCAGGTACCGCAGAGTCTCGTTTTTCAGAGGGTCTGCGGCTCGTGCATGTGCAATGGAGCGTATAATCCCCTTTCATGTCCCGCTTGCGCCGGCTGGGATTGGAAAGGCAGAAGTCAGGATTCAGGAGTCAGAAGTCAGAAGTCTGGAGCCAGAATGAAGGGGATCTGCTTTCTGCGGTGCACTTTCTGCCTTCCGCTTTGTGCTTACCGCCTGTATCTTCTTTAGCGATGCCGCCGCGGCGGGGCCTGCGATCAGATTGCCCCGTTTCCCGGTCACCATCTCGCGTGTAATGGAATCGATCAAGGTGGGCACGACTCTTCGCATCCATTCGAGAAGGGGATCCAGGACGCGGGGGGCAAGGCCAAGGCGTACAAGGACTTTCGACAGGTTCTCGACGACAAGGACATCGACGTCGTCATCATCGCCACGCGGGATAACTGGCACGCTCTCCAAATGGTCATGGCCTGCCAGGCGGGGAAAGACGTGTATTTTGGTATTGAGTTTCACGGGACCGACGGGACGCTTTTCCTGGATCGTGACGGGTTTAAGGTGTTCCCGGAGAAATGGGAGTACGAACCCAAACCTGCCGAATGAACGGCTTCCATGAAAATGGAATCCGTGAATGATGCGCTCTACGATCACATCACCAACTTCCTTGACTCGGTCAAGTCGCGTAAACGGGCGGTCTGCGATATTGAAGTAGGCAAGCGAGTACGCAGTAAGTTCGTAAATTCCTTGAGGGAGAGAAATGACATGATCAACTCGATCAACAGAAGACGTTTCATGCAAAGCGCTGGTCTCGGCGTCGCAGCCTTCGCTCTGAGTCGCAATCGGCTCGTCCTTGGCAACCCCTATGACCTGCCCATTGGATTACAACTGTATACGGTCCGCGACCACCTGGCGAAGGACCTTTCTGGAACGCTTGCGAAGGTAGCCGAGATTGGATACCGGGAGGTGGAGGTGGGCGACTTCAACTATTATGGAAAGAAGCCCGCAGAGCTCCGCGCCATCCTGAGTGAATACGGTCTTAAAGCCATAAGCACGCATTACACTGAATACCAACTCAAGTCTGACCTCCAGAAGCACCTTGCGGATGCGAAGGAATGCGGGATCACTTACGTGGGCCTGGCCAGCCTGGACGACAAGGATCGCAAGTCGCTCGACGCCATCAAGCGCGATGCCGAATGGTTCAACAAGTTGGGAGAGGCCATCGACCGTGCCGGCTGCCACTTCCACTATCACGGCCACAATTTCGACTACGCAACCCTAGATGGCGGGGCAGTGATTTACGACGAGCTGATCCGCCGCACGGATGCCAAGACCGTGAATTTCCAGCTCGACTGCTTCTGGTGCGTTCGCGCGGGCAAGGACCCAGTAGACTACTTCGACCGGTTCCCGGGCCGGTTTCCGCAGCTCCACATCAAGGATTTGAAACCCGGTTATCCCCCAACCACGGGAGAGGACTTCCGTAAAGGGGCCTTCACCGAAGTCGGCCAGGGAGTCATCGACTGGAAGAGGATTTTCCAAGCCGCCCCGAAAGGCGGCCTGAAGCACTTCTACGTGGAGCAGGACGAGTGCGATCGCGACTCACTCGAAAGCGCGAAGATCAGCTACACCTACCTGCACAACCTGACCGTCTCGAGTTGCTAATAACCTTGAGACGATTCCGCGTTAAGTTCTGCGGTGATCTCTTCGGTGAGTACGCGGATGATTTCCGCAACAAGTTCCGGGGGTAGCACGGGAGGAGCCATCTTCATGACGACCTTGTGAACAATTACGTAAACCCACTCTGGGTTGATCACGGAGGGGGGGGGCTCCGGAGCCTCGCCCGGCTGGACAACCCCAGGTTCGGGCGACGGCGCCGCCTCCGCTTCAGGCGGGGCGATATAAACCTGGCCCTCCGCGGCTTCGGTGAGGGAAAAACTATCCAAGCTGGTTGCTGCTATGCGTCTCGGCTGTTGTCCTTCGACGAAAGGAGGCGGTTCGGGTGCAGGGGGAGCGGGAGCCAGCTCATCAATTAGCATCGGCCCCCCAATCTCCGCAGCTACGCCGAACGCCAGGGTTCTATCGGCTGCCGGCTTGACGAGTTCAGGAGACGGGCGCAGCGGAGGAAGCGGCTCCACCTGTTGTGCCGCCAAGGCGGGTTCGGTTGGAAGAAGAGGCTCTTCAGCAGGGACAGCCGGGGGCGCCTCAGGCGCAGCCTCCGCAGGCGGATGAACTGTTTCGGTTACAGACACCGGCGCGCGGGGCACACCTGATTCTGCAACTGGTGGTTCTGACACGACCAATGCCAGCTCGAACGTAGCCTCTGGAGCGGTCCCAGAGATTGATTCAGGACTGATGACCAGAACCGCCTCAGGTGCGGCCTCAGGAATGGGCTCTGGGATTGATTCAGGAGCGATCAGGGTGGGCTCAGGCGTAGGCTCCACAGCGGTCGCGGAGATTGATTCAGGACTGACCGGAACCGCCTCAGGCGCAACCTCAGGAATGGGCTCTGGGGTTGGTTCAGGAGCGGCCAGGGTGGGCTCAGGCGTAGGCTCCACAGCGGTCGCGGAGATTGATTCAGGACTGACCGGAACCGCCTCAGGCGCAACCTCAGGAATGAGCTCTGGGGTTGGTTCAGGAGCGATCAGGGTGGGCTCAGGCGTAGGCTCCACAGCGGTCGCGGAGATTGATTCAGGACTGACCGGAACCGCCTCAGGCGCAACCTCAGGAATGGGCTCTGGGGTTGGTTCAGGAGCGACCAGGGTGGGCTCAGGCGTAGGCTCCACAGCGGTCTCAGAGATTGATTCAGGACTGACCGGAACCGCCTCAGGCGCAGCCTCAGGAATGGGCTCCGGGGTTGGTTCAGGAGCGGCCAGGGTGGGCTCCGGCGTAGGCTCCACAACGGTCTCGGAGATTGATTCAGGACTGACCAGAACCGCCTCAGGCGCAGCCTCAGGGATGGGCTCTGGGGTTGGTTCAGGAGCGACCAGGGTGGGCTCCGGCGTAGGCTCCACAGCGGTCTCGGAGATTGATTCAGGACTGACCAGAACCGCCTCAGGTGCAGCCTCAGGAATGGGCTCTGGGGTTGGTTCAGGAGCGGCCAGGGTGGGCTCAGGCGTAGGCTCCACAGCGGTCTGGGAGATTGATTCAGGACTGACCAGAACCGCCTCAGGCGCAGCCTCAGGGATGGGCTCTGGGGTTGGTTCAGGAGCGGCCAGGGTGGGCTCCGGCGTAGGCTCCACAGCGGTCTCGGAGATTGATTCAGGACTGACCAGAACCGCCTCAGGTGCAGCCTCAGGGATGGGCTCTGGGGTTGGTTCAGGAGCGGCCAGGGTGGGCTCAGGCGTAGGCTCCACAGCAGTCTCGGAGATTGATTCAGGACTGGCCAGAACCGCCTCAGGCGCAGCCTCAGGGATGGGCTCTGGGGTTGGTTCAGGAGCGATCAGGGTGGGCTCAGGCGTAGGCTCCACTACGGCGGTGGAGATTGTTTCGGGACCGACCAGCGCCGGCTCAGGTACGGCCTCAAGCACGGGCTGTGGGGTTGGCTCAGGCGTAGCCTCCACACCGGTCCCGGAGATTGATTCGGGAGCGGTTGGAGTTGGTTCCGTTGCAACCTGCAACGTGAGCTGTGGGGTTGGCTCAGGCGGCGTCGCCGGTATCTCAGGCGGTTCCGCAAAGGCCATACCAGCCGAAGGCGCGGCCAAATCCGGCGCGTGTCTTCCTCTGGCGCCTTCCGGTTCGGAACCCATTGGGGAGACTTCAGGCGGGGCCATAGGGAACGAAGTGACAAGCGTTTCAGGAAGCGCGGGTGGGGATGCTGGGGCTTCGCCGAGGGCGACGAATTTCGCAACCATAGCGATCAAGTCGTGGGGGGAAAAGGGTTTCTTGATAATCCCGTCCGCCCCGACCTGCGCACCCCGCTGCTCATCGTACGGCTCCAGGTCGCTGGCCACCAGCAGCACGGGCACGTGGTGAAGATCCGCTGAAGTCTTTACATAATCACAAACCTCGTAGCCATCTTTGCCTGGCATGGACACGTCGGCTAGCACGAGGACAGGCTGCATTTTGGGTAATTTCTTGATCGCCGCCACACCGTTGGAGACGGTTTCGACCTCGAAGCCCTCACCCTGCAAAATCCCTTGGGCTCTCCTTTGAATAGTAGGGCTATCGTCTGCGACCAGGATCAACCGAGCCACACGGCCTCCCTCCAACCTTGTGTCGCGAGATGACTTGCCAAACGAATACCACGTCAATGAGAGAAAGTCAAGGCGCGCATGGAATTGAGAGTCTTCAGTTGGCGTACAAGGTCCAAAAAAATGGCCCGACAGAATCGGCTGGCGTGACCGTTTGCGAACACAGCCCCACCCTGGAGAGCCAAAGAAAGGCAAATCAGAAAGGCTTGACAATCTTCTTCAGGAGGTGGAAGCGGCCCTTTTTCTTCGGAGGCGTGACTGTCCCAGATTGGTTTTGAGGAGCAGGGCTTGCTTTGCTCTCCCCTGCCTTCGAGCTACTTTCATTGCTGGAAGAGTTCACCTTATTCTCCGGAGCCTTCGAGCTGCTCTCACTGCCTGAAGAGTTTGCACTTTTGTCCTGAGTGTTAGGGCTGGTCCCTTTGTTGGAGTTGTCGACGGCAGGCTTGGAATCAACCGCCTTTCCGGAATTCAAGCCAGCATCGCCTACGGGCTCAGCAACAATCGCAGCATTGGGGAGAGACGGGGCAGCAGGTGTACGTTTCGCCACTTCGACACCACTCGCCTCCGCCGTCCCCAGGCGAACCGGGCCGCGCAAGGTGGCGCTTGTATCGGGCGCACTGGCCATCGCCGTAGTCAATTTTCCAAACAGGGTCTGACTGCGCAATCGGGCTGCATCCGCCTGCGCTCGCGCCAACGTCGATTTGGTGGGCTTTGGAACCGGTTCGCGCATGGCCACGAGCCGATCTTTGGCCTCTGCCGCCCGCGGGCTGAGAGGAAAATCACGAACCACCCGCGAGTAGTACGGAACCGCATCCTTGGGGGTTTTCAGGTGCTCTAAGGTTTGGCCCAATCCATACAGCGCCAGATCCCCGCGGCTGAAGTTGGGGTACTTCTCGACAATCTCCCGGAAGCGTCCCCGTGCAGCGCGATACGCCCCCCTCATCTGGTAAAAACTCGCGGTCTCGAACTCCCCCTGGGCCAGGATTTCCTGTGTTTCTCGAAGGCGCGCCTTGACGCGGACCGTCAAGGGGTTGTCAGGGTATTTCACCAGAAACTCCTTCAACTCGACTTCCGCAAGGTGAGCCTCGGCCTGGTCCCGGTCGGCCTTGGCCATCAGGCGGAAATGCGCCATGCCGACGCGGTACTGCGCCTGAGGCGCCTCGGGCGCCGTAGGAAAGAAGGTAATGAAGTCTTTGTATTCAGCCTCGGATTGGGTCAGGCCCGAGACCCCTCCCTCGTTATAGTAGGAATCCGCGATGGCAAGTTTTGCCTTTGCCAGATACTCGCTATCCGGGTACGTATTGATGAGGGTTTGGAGAGTGAGACGTCCTACGTCGTAACGACCGTGTACAATTTCGTTGCTGGCCCTTTCGTAAAGAATCTTGTCCGGCTGATCGCCAGCATTAACCACTGCGGCTAAATCCGTGCGCCGATGGCGATGAAAAAGACATCCGGGCAGGAACACGCCACCCAGTACAGCCACCCACAAAAGGAACGGCAGACGCTTCGATCCGGTCTTGCTGATTCGCTTCGCCAGTGTTTTCACTCCTGATTCGCGCCCATCATACTTTGGACATCCGCCGCGATGCGGACACGAGGCGCAGCATTTCGTTCAGGCGTGCCTTTGGGTCATCGCTATAGAAGATGGCTGAACCAGCCACCAGGATGTCTGCGCCTGCCCGAGTAAGTTGCTCCACATGCTCAAAGCGGATTCCACCCTCGACTTGAATGGCAAAATCCGCGCGCCGCTCATCACGCAAAAATGCCGCCGCTCGTACTTTCTCCACCGATCTGGGGACGAAGGTGCGCTCGCTCAACCCCGGATCAGAGGACAAAACTGAGAGAAAGTCGAACTCCCCCACCACGTCCGCAATCGTCTCGACGGGCGTCGCCGGATTCAAGGCAACTCCTGCTTTGGCGCCCTGCTCTCGGATCTGGTGCAAAACTCGGTGCAGGCGAGTCGTGGCCTCCACATGAACCGAGATACGATCCGCACCCGCCTCAATGAAGTCAGCAATGTAGCGTTCCGGACGTTCGATGAGCAGGTGTAAGTCCAGAACCAGGTTGGTGGCTTTCCGCAGGCTCCGGACGACCGGTTGCCCGACAGTAATTTCCTCCACAAAATGGCCGTCCATCACCTCCAGGTGGAGCATCGGTACGCCCGCAGCCTTCATAATGTGGAGCGCCTCTCCGAGTCGAGCGAAATCTGCCGCCAGCAGCGAGGGAGCAATCAGGGCCATAAGTGAGGTCCCACAGGGAAGGCCCTTGTCGTGGGACGCACTGGGTAGATTAGCATAACTTCCCCATTCGTGCCCAGCGCTCTGGGCCCTTTTCTTTTTGCAATCTTAGATCTGGAATCCGTATTCTCAGCACAGCGGGAACTCGATTCCAGCCCTCTGTTTCCAATTTCAAACCTTTGCCTTTGAGCCCCCAGGCGTACTTGGACCTATGGCACGCCGGGAAGGTGTACAGCAACAGGACGGTCATTTGATGTTCAGCAGTTCGACGACAAAATTGAGTGTGGAATTCGGAGGAATCACTCCCGGGTAGCCGCCCGACCCGTAGGCCAAATCGGGAGGGATGACCAGCTTGCGCTTTCCACCTACGTGCATAGTGGCCACACCTTCGTCCCAACCTTTAATGACTTGGCCACGCCCAAGCGCAAACTTGAATGGCGGTTTGCCCACGGAGGTGTCGAAAACCTTGCCGTTCGTAAACGTTCCTGTGTAATTCACCACCACGGTGTCGCCATCTTTGGGCTGCGGTCCTTTGCCAACCACCAAGTCTCTGTATTGCAGTCCCGAGGCCGTGGTGGTCATCGGAGCCGCAGCGGTGCTTTTCTGAGTAGAGGACCGGGCCTTCGGGGCGGGCGCAGGTGTGGTCGTTTGTTCCTGCGCAGCCCACATATTTACCGATAGGAAGGCCAGGAATGTAAGGACTATGGCTGCGTTTTTCATCTTCGTTTTTCCTCCAAATTCGTGCAAGTAGATTTCTTGCGGGCGACTCTCTCCCGCCCGTCCACAGTATCAGGAGCGGGTGGCCGTTTCAACTGGCACATTGAACCGCAGTTGCCAGGGAGGACCAGGACGACGTTCTACCTTCCTTTACCAGCAGCAAGCGTGCTGTCCCAACCATCAACCGTTCAGAGGAGGTCCTTGTCGCGAAGGATCTGGAGGTACTCCTCCTTAGATAGGGGACATTTGCTTAGGTCTCTGCATTGCTTTTGGGTTATGTGAAGTTGGGGTGGCAGGTGTCCGTGCCCTTTTTCTCTGGATGCGCGACGAACACCGAACCTGGCGATTAGCTTCTGGTCCACAAAAAGCTCATAGTACTTGTGACTCCGCCCTTCATGGGCTGTGCAAGCTAGCTTGTCCGCGATAGCCTCTGCGTAGTCCTGGGTAAGCAAGAATCACCCCTTCTCGAGTTTGCGAATCCACTTGTTCAGAAGGCTCTTTTGCCGCAATGGACCCTTGCCCAACCTGGTGTCAGGCAGGGCGTTAAGCCGGTCGACAGTATCGACCAGCGTTTCCTTCAGGTTGGCAATCGCTTCCTCCTCTGTGTCACCGGACGCAAAGATGCCCAGGTCGAAGATGGCTGCCTCAAACCCACCTTCCGCCTCCATCACGACGGCAGTAAAGGGTCTGGTGATTTTGTAGGGTTCGGGCTCCAAAGATTCAATTGGAACCAGGAAGCTTCGTCGCAGCGCGCCCAACCCTCCGAGTTTGTTAGGCACGTGCTTAACCTCCGCCACGTTTTCTCCCTATCTAACAGGCTGCGGAAAAAGACTGGAGACTGTCATCTTGAGGAGCCGCAGGCGACGAAGGATCCCTGCAGTTGCTTGATTTTACAACTGCCGAGATTCTTCGCTTCGCTCAGAATGACACCCTGGAAGCGTTTTTCCGCAGCCTGCTAATACTACTACGTTAAGTTATGGAGCTCGGTTGCTTTTGCGAATTCTGCTGCCACAATACGCGCAATACCCGGTCCAGGTGAACAACACGCGTTGGATCTCACGGCGCGTCTGTGGCA
>JBEKME010000078.1:0-29224 GCA_050008675.1 Terriglobia bacterium | reverse complement strand
CACAAGGCTTCGGCCCGGTCCGGCCCGTCGCCGGCCTAAGCCGCTTGTCAGCTACCAGACTTACCGACAACTATCTGGGTGGGACTTCCACCCACTGGCGATCCGCGCCGTTGGGGCGCACATAACACTCACAGTTTTTCCCGTCTAGATGAGAAAGCATGAGAAACTATGCGGTGCCGTTAGCATATGAAGTGTCGGGTTGAAGGACGCCAAAAATCCTCTCCCCCAGTGCGAATGGTAATTGAGGTCGAACGGCGGGTCGCGCTATAGTTTTGTTGGAAACCCTAATGAGGAAGAAACTTGAGAGAACAGACCCCTAAACGGAATTCGACGATCCCTGCGCTGGCGGCGGTGGGCCTCCTGGCCGCCGCCGTCGCGATGGGAGGTGTGATGGTGCGGAGTACCCTGCACGCACAGCCCCCCCAGCCCCCGGCCACCGCTATTCCCGTGCACTTCACCGATGTGCGCCAAGCCGCCGGAATCACCTTTCAGCACGACGCTACGATGAGCGATGATAAGGAATACATCGAGACGATGGGTGGCGGTGTGGGCTGGATCGATTACGACCAGGATGGCCTGATGGACCTCTACTTCGTCCAGTCGACTGGTACGGAGTGGTACAAGCCCTCACGGCCGCTGCGCTCGGCCCTCTATCACAACAACGGCGATGGGACCTTCACGGACGTCACGGAAAAGGCCGGCGTCGGCACGGAAGGGTTTTACGGCCAGGGTGTAGCGGTGGGTGATTATGACAACGATGGTTACCCCGACATGCTGGTGACCGGCTATGGCCACACGATCCTCTACCATAATAACGGCGACGGAACGTTCACGGATGTAACGGCCAAGGCCGGAGTGGCGGATGAGGGTAACTGGTCCACCAGCGCGGGATGGTTCGACTACGACAAGGATGGCTACCTCGACCTGCTCATCTGCAACTACATCCAATGGTCACCCAAGACCAATCTCTGGTGCGGTGAGCATGGACCTGGCTATCGCGCCTATTGCCATCCTGATAATTATCGTGGACAGCGGCTGAAGCTCTATCACAACAACCACGACGGCACTTTCACCGACGTGAGCGATGTGTCGGGTGTCGGCAAGCCGGAAGCAAAGGGAATGGGTGTTGTTCTGGCTGACATGAACAACGACGGCTGGCCTGACATCATGGTTGCCAACGACACTTGGCCGAATTTTCTCTTCCTCAATAACCACGATGGGACATTCCGCGACATCTCTTTCACCTCGGGCGTGGCGGCCAGCGAAGACGGGAAATACGAAGCCGGTATGGGTGTGGACGCAGCCGACATCGACGGGGACGGCTGGCTGGACATTTATGTCACGCATTTGGATTTTGAACTGAACCGCCTTTATCGCAATAACCACGACGAGTCATTTGACGACGCCACCTTCAGTTCCGGCCTGGGCAACAAGGCCGCACTCCTGAGTGGCGTCAGCGCCAAGATGTTCGATTACGACAACGACGGCTGGATCGATATTTTCCAGGCAAATGGCAGTATGCTGGATAATATTCACCTCTACCACAACGAGGTTTTCTGGAAAGAGCCCAAGCTGATGTTTCGCAACCTGGGCGTGGGCAAGTTCGAGAAAGTGTCTGAGCAGCTCGGAGCCGACTTCATGAAGCCCACCGTGGGACGGGGCGCGGCGGTGGGGGACTTCGATAATGACGGCGATCTGGACATTGCCATCTCCAATTCCAATGATTTCCCGCAGTTGCTGCGCAACGATGGCGGGAATGCCAACCATTGGCTGGAAGTCATGCTGGTGGGGGTGAAATCCAACCGCGACGGCCGCGGCGCAGCGCTGAAACTCGTCTCGGAGGGGTTTGTCGAATACCGGCAAGCCAAGGGAGGAATGAGTTACATGTCGGCTCAAGACCCGCGTATCCATTTCGGGCTGGGGCAGAGAAAGACCGTGGAATCTCTGGAAATCACCTGGCCCAGTGGTACCGTGGACAAGCTCGCCAAGGTGCCGATCGATCAGATCATCACCGTGAAGGAAGGCGTGGGAATTATTCCCAGGAGCTTTCCCAAAATCAATTGGAAGTGACCTCTGCGGTTGCCCCCAATGCGCAAGAAGTTCTTGGCTACGAGCAACCCTTGGACTGGCAGATGAAAAGAATAATTCTCGTCCTGTGTGTGCTTCTGGCTTTCAACTCGACTTTGGCAGCCCAGCAGAAAGTGACGATTCAAGTTGATGCTTCCGGACCCCGCGAGCCTTTGCGGCATGTGTGGTCTTACTTCGGGTACGACGAACCCAACTTCGCTTACGCCCGGAATGGGGAATTGCTCCTTTCCGAGTTGGCGCAATCGAGCCCTACACCCGTCTATATTCGGATGCACAACCTCCTCACATCCGGAGACGGTACCCCAGCACTGAAATGGGGTTCGACCAATGTCTACAATGAAGACGCTCAAGGTCGCCCGATCTACGACTGGACGATCCTCGACCGGATCTTCGACACCCTCCTGCGTGCCAATGTGAAACCGCTGGTGGTGATCGGGTTCGTGCCCGAAGCGCTCTCGACCCATCCTCAGCCGTATCGGCACGAATGGCCGAAAGGCAACCTGTGGACCGGATGGGCCTACCCACCCAAGGACTATCAAAAGTGGGGAGAGTTGGTTTACCGATGGGCGAGCCACTGCGTGGAGCGCTACGGGAAACCCGAAGTTCTCTCCTGGTATTGGGAAGTCTGGAACGAACCCGACATCGGCTACTGGCAGGGCACCCCGGAGGAGTACTACCGACTTTACGACTACGCCGTGGACGCGGTGAAGCGGGCCCTGCCGGGAGCCCGGGTGGGCGGGCCGGACACCACGGGTCCTGCCGACCCGCACGCGGCAGAATTCCTTCGTGGTTTCCTCGAGCACTGCGCGCGGGGGAAGAACTCCGTGACAGGTGGCAGAGGCGCTCCGTTGGATTTCGTGTCTTTCCACGCCAAGGGGAATCCCAAAATCGTCGAAGGTCACGTGCGCATGGGAATCAGCCGGCAGTTGCAGTCGATTGACGGGGGGTTCCGCATCGCTCGCTCCTTCCCGGAGTTCAAGGACGCGCCGATCATCCTGGGTGAGTCCGACCCGGAAGGCTGTGCGGCCTGCTCGGCCCGACAGTATCCTCAGAACGCCTACCGCAACGGGGTGCTCTACCCTTGTTCACCGCGGAGGTCCTCGCGCGCACCCTCGAACTGGCCGCGAGATACCACGCCAACCTCGAAGGAGTAGTGACTTGGGCGTTCGAGTTCGAAGATCAGCCCTATTTTGCGGGCTTTCGAACCCTCGCCACCAATGGCGTTGACAAGCCCATCCTGAACTTGTTTCTCATGCTGGGTTTGATGGGCGCCGAAAGACTTCCCGTGACAAGTCCCCAGGCGATTTCGTTGCAGTCTGTCTTGAACTCCGGCGTCACGGGCCCGCCAGACGTCAATGCGGTCGCCGCTTCCGGGAGCCAGAAGGTGTCGGTATTGATATGGAACTACCACGACGACAACGCTCCCGGTCCCGGGGCTAGCGTCGAGTTGCTCATCAAGAACCTGCCCGCTGACGCCACGCGGGTTCAGGTCCGCCATTACCGAATTGATGATCACCATAGCAACGCTTACACGGCATGGAAGGACTCCGGTTCCCCACAGCAGCCCACCGCAGAGCAGTACAAGCGGTTGTTAGCCGCCGCCCGGCTCGAGCAACTGGAGCCTGCGGAGAAGACAGGTACGAGAAAGGGAGAAATACGATGGAGTTTTAATCTGCCGCGCCACGCCGTATCATTGTTCACCGTGACGTGGTAAGTTTTTCAGATGCTTGGCAAAGGTGACAAGGCGGGGCGGACTTGCTCTTGTGAAAACGAGTTCAAACCAAGGTTCAGGCAGGCGCCTGAAACCGTCCGCCCGGCGCCGGGCAGTCGATGCCGAGCGGGACAGCCTCCCTGGCTGCCGCCACATTCTGATGAGGCGGGCAGCCTTGCATCAGCAAGGATCCCCACGGCTCTCGGCCGTGCAGTCGAATGGAGAACAAATACCCCCATGTTGAAACAACTATTCGCTATCAGCACTTTGGCCTGCTTGTCGGCCTCCCCTCTGGTGGCTCAGGGCACGCAGCAACCCCGGAGCCTGGAGGGAGTTACTGCGAATGAACCCCAGGACCGCGCTCAAAAGCAGCCTCTGCAGCAGCCTCTGACTCAAGAGGAGCTTCGCAATCTCATCAAAAATAACAAGAAGGACCTTGACGTCGTCTACAAGGCCCTGAACGAGCACGGTGTTAACTTTGATCTTGACCGCAAGATCGAGGCGAAAATGCGCAGTGCCGGCGCCGACGACAATTTGCTCCAGGCCATCTGGAAGGCCGGACCAACCGGCAGGCATGAGAAGACGGCAACGCTCACCAGTTCCACCGGCGTGCCCCTCCATGCGAAATACGAAGAGGCCATGGGCTACAAGACCATGGAAGAAGAATTAGACCCTGACAAGCGTCTGCGCATGGTGGAGGAGTTTGAGCAGAGATTCCCCACGAGCGAGTTGATGTCAACTGTCTACACCCAGGCGGCGAAGTCTTATCGGGAAAAGGGAGACTTGAACAAGCTGGTCGAGTATGGTGAGAAGAGCCTGAAACTGGATGCCAATAACCTTTACAGCCTCCTGATGGTGGCGATCGCCCTTCCCCAGCCACGCATGGTGCAGAGCAACCCGGAACTGTCTGCTCAATGGCTCTCTACGGCGGAGGAGTACGCCAACCGAGCGCTCAAGCTCATCGATGGCCTGCCTGCCAGACCCAACGAGAGCGACGAACAACTCAAGAAGCGAAAGGACGTTATGGCTTCGGACGCGCACACCGCCTTGGCCATGGTTTATATGGAACGTGATGAATCCGCAAAGGCCATTGAGGAGTTCAAAACAGCCATCTCCCTGAGCCAAGCGCCCAATCCTCAGCTCTACTTTCGCCTGGGCGAGGTCTACGCCAATACTGGCAAAACCAACGAGGCCCTCGAGGCTTTTACGAAAGCCTCCGAATTGGGGCGCGGCACCGTGCTGCAACAGTACGCGGATAAGCGGATCGCAGAGCTGAAGAAGAAGTAACCTGCCACCTTAGCCCACCTGGAGAACGAGCGCCTGCACGGTGTGCGGTGGAACAAGCTGAGTGAACTTGTTCCCTTGGACGGTAAGCTGCTTGGGCGCTGACGGCCGGACGACGTCCGGCTTTTCCAGGGTGTTTTCATCCCGCGCGTTGCCCGAAGTGAGTTCCCGCAGAGTGCCGCCGCGCACCCCAGGGCTATCCAGGCCGGGGATTTGGATCTCGACCTCCAAGGGCTCGGTCAAGTGCTGGTTGACCAGAGTCAGGCAAATCTGCTTCTGAGCCTCGTTCAGGGAAGCCGAGGCGCTTAGATAGGTGCGCGTCGTCTCGCCGCGTCCGCCTAGCTGAGCCAGGAACTGAGGTGGTAGCTGAGTCAGCGGCTTAAGGGTATAAGTGGGGGAATCAACAACCGTCTTCAATGCCATCGCGTCCATGTGCGGTTGATAGAGGTCGAAGACATGATAAGTCGGGGTGAGCGCGAATTTGTCTCCCTTCGTGAACGCGATACACTGCAGCACGTTGAATGTCTGGGCGATGTTCGCCATGGAGACGGCGTCGCCATAGGAGTTCAGTGAGTTGAAAGTCACCGCGGCCAGAAGAGCATCCCGCAGTGTGTTGCTCTGCCAGAGCCCTTGCGCGCCAGTGCTGGGCACCGGATGCCAGATCCCCCATTCGTCCAGGGCAATCCCGATGCGGTCTTGGGGGGTGGTGTAGTGCTGAATCAAGCCGATGGTCTCCTCGATATATCCCTCCAGCACGCTGACACTCGCCAGCGCGCGATAGTACTGCTCATCAGTGAACTCTGTCGCCTGCCCCAGTTCGCCGCGGAAATAATGGTGAACGGAGAGGTGATTGACCCCTCGAACTTGTCCACGGGCGCCTGGGCGCTTGAGCAGAGTCTCGAAGAACTTCTGGTTCCAGTCTTCCCGGAAGTCTCCGCAGGCGACGAATTCTACGGTGCCCCGCTCGGCGTAGCGATTCAGGTAGGTCACATAGCGAGCATACTCACGGGCGTAACTCTCGGCGTCGAAGTTTCCGCCGCAGCCCCAACTCTCATTGCCAACCGACCAATAGCGGACGTTGTAAGGCTCGGGATGTCCGTTGGCGGCGCGCAGGGATGTGACGGTGGTGCTTTCCTTGCCGTTGCAGTACTCCAGCCAATCCAGGGCCTCCTGGGGAGAGCCGGAGCCCACGTTGAAGCAGATGTACGGCGCGGCGCCGCTTAACCGGCAGTACTGCATGAATTCGTCGGTGCCGAAGGCGTTACCCTCGTCGCGTCCCCACCAGATGTTCCAGATGCGTGGCCGCTTCTCGTGTGGCCCCACGCCGTCGCGCCAGTGATACTGGTCGGCAAAGCAGCCGCCCGGCCAGCGAATGATCGGCGCCCTGATACGCTTGAGTGCTTCAATGGTGTCTTTACGCAGGCCGTTCTGGTTCGGGATGGCCGAGCCTTCGCCCACCCACATGGCGTCGTAAATGCAGCTCCCCAAGTGTTCGGTGAAGTGGCCATAGATGTTGCGGTTGATCTTCCCCACCCGGTCGCTCCAAATCACGTCAAGGCGGGCGCGCTTCGATTCGGGACCTGGCGCCGGCACGGCGAGCGATGGATGGCTTCCCGCCTTCATCGTCAGCGCGCCCAGCGCCGCAAGACTGCTGTTACGAAGGAATCGTCTGCGATTCATCTTACCCTCCAGTATGACATGCGTTCGGCGAAGCTAGGGTTTACTCCATTCCCAGACGGATGTCCACCGCTTTCAGCGCATCGAGGCTGACTATAAAGACCCGCGTCGCTCCACAACCCGCAGGTCGGGGAGCGAGGCCTGCGTCACGCACTACGGCGCTGTGTTCAACCAGACGGCCATCTTCCCCAATCCGCGATTGCCCCGGATGCAGTAAGGAACGGCAGTGATCGGAACCGGCTTGGTAGTTGCGGGATGAACCGGCTGGTAGAGCACATCTTTCCAATCGTCAAGCGGGCGCAAGAGTCCCTGACCCTTGATGACCGTTATGCCGTCCAGAAGCCCAGGCATGTATTGGCTTTCAAGCTGCGCTCCCAGCGGCAGGATGATCTGCTCCACTGGCGCATCACGCGGCGAAGATTCTTGTGAAGCGCGTCGCGTGGCCGCCAGTTGCTTCAAAGTCGACCCCAGACTGTAGTAACCCTCCTGGAGGTCAGGTCGAAGCCGAAGCGCCTTCTCAAAGGTGCGCACTGCGCCTTCTAAATCACCCCTCTGTCTTAGTACATCTCCGAGGTAATACTGCGCCTGCTCGTTGTCGGGTTCGAGGGTGCTCACAATCTTCAAATATCGCTGCGCGCCCGCTTGGTCACCTTTCATGCGCAAGGCCATGGCCAGGTTCATGTTGAGTGAGGGGTCGCGAGGCAGCAGCTCGAGTGCTTTTTGATAAACTTCCAGAGCCTTGTCCAGTTCCCCTGTCCTGATCAGCACCGAGGCCTGGTTGTTGTGGGCCCGCACGTAATCCGGCTTCAGAGCAATGGCCCGTTCAAACTCGTGGATGGCCGGCAGAGGCTCGTTTTTTTGCTCGTACACGACGCCGAGCCAGTTGTGAGCGTCCACGTTTCGGGGGTTGACCTTCAGAATTGCCTGGTATTGTTCGGCCGCCTTTTCTAACTCCCCCGCGTGATGCCAGAGAAGGCCCAGGGCCAAGCGCGCAGGCTCGAAATCCGGCTTGAGCTCCACAGCTTTGGCAAGCTCGGTCATCGCTTGCTGCGGATCTCCCCATTCCCCCAATGCCATGCCTAAGTTGTAGTGCGCTTCGGCATAGGCCGGATCGATTTCTAGCGAGCGGCGGTATTCCGCCAGAGCCTCCTGGGGCTTACCCTGCCTCGCCAGCCCCAGCCCGTCATGGGACTGTGCCCGCTGCGGATCAATCTTGATTGCCATTCGGAACTCATCGGCAGCGGCTCGCTAATTCCGCTGTTTTAACCTGGCTCGAGCGAGTTCATACCACTGGCCCGAGAAGAAGTAAAGGAAGAAATGGAATCGCTTTCATTTGTGGGTCGGCACGATCCCGTGTACCCCGTCAAGCTCAGGGCTGAGAGTCAATCCAGACCGTCATCTTCGCGAGACCGCGATTACCCCAGAGGCAATATGGAACTGCCGTGATGGGGGTTGGGGTGAGGAGACCGGGAGAATCGGCCATGGGCTTGTACAGTACGTTATGCCAATCCACAGGCTGCTTCTGCATCGCCTGCCCTTTGAGCACGACCGTTCCACCCAGGAGATTTGCTTCAAACTTGGGTTCGAACTTCGTTTCAGTTGGAATGACCATTTGATCGACCGGCGCCGCCATGTCGGGCTGTTCCAGGCAATAAATCAGGGGACCACGCTTCAGAGCGATCTTGCCGCGATCTTCAAGGACCTTCGGGTTGGCACGCAGTTTCTGAACCGCCATGGGAAGCAAGAGCTCGAGGGTGTCCCCATTTGACCAGGCGCGGTGGATCTCCGCATATCCTTTTGACATGATGGGGTGAACTTCGGCGCCATTCACTGTCACAGACGCGTGGGTGCACCAATCAGGGATTCGCAAATGGAGAGTGAACTCTTCCGGGCCAGCGTCATTGACCGATAACTTTACATTTCCACCCCATGGATAATTCGATGCCTGTTGAAGCTGGACATCCTTGTTACCTATTCGGGTATGCATCGTACTTGAAATATAGAGATTCACCCATAACCCGTCCAATGACTGATTGTAAATGTACTTGCCCAGGGAAGGGAGGAACCTGACGATGGTGGTGGGGCAGCAGGGAACTCCAAACCAAGACTCTCGCGCGAAGTCCCCTTGGTTGGCCAGAGGAGTCACATAGCAGAACGTGTTTCCGCTCAGGGAGACTCCGGCGGCGAGCGCATTATAAAGGGATAGTTCCATGACATTGGAGTATCGGCTGTCGCCCGTCAGCTTCAGCATGCGGTAATTCCACAGAATCATGCCTTGCGAAGCGCAGGTTTCCTGGTAAGCATTGTCGTTGGGAAGGTCGTAATCTGCGGTAAAACCTTCATTATGTTCGGAGGGGCCAATTCCCCCCGTCACATACATTCGGCGCAAGGTGACGCTGTCGTGCAGGCTTTGGAGGGCTTGAAGCAAGCTGCTATCGCCCGTTTCGTAAGCCAGATCCGCCATCGCCGAGTAGAGGTACATGGCGCGCACGGCATGCCCGACGGCTTCCTGCTGCTGTCGAACCGGCAGGTAGTCTTGCGAGTACCTGGTGTCGAAGACCGACGGGTCGTGTAGGAAGAACCTCTTGTAGAAACCCGTAATGTCCATTGGGTGTCCGAGGAGTTCCACGCTTCTGGGCGAAGGCAATAGGCGGTATTGCTCCTCGAAGACCGAGGGCTTGGAACCGCGCTTGTTAACGAAGTATTCCGCCAGATGGAGGTAGCGCGGTTCGTGAGTCAGGCGATAAAGCTTAATCAAAGCCAGTTCCACCTCTTCGTGTCCGGGAATGCCATCGTGCTTTCCCTCCCCAAAGTAGGAATCAATGTAGTCAGCATATTTGATCGCCACCTCGAGCAATGACCGCTTTCCTGTGGCTTCGTAGTGGGCCACGGCGGCTTCAAAAAGCGAACCCGCACAGAAAAGCTCGTGAAAGAAGGCGAGGTTTCTCCAGCGCATGTCGGGTTCAACAATCAGGATAAACGTGTCGATGTATCCGTCCTTTTGTTGCGCTGCGGCAATCTTCTGGATCAGACTCTCGACCTTCGCCTCGAGTTCGGGATCGGGATGTTTGGCGAGGCTGTAGCTGGCTCCCTCGAGCCACTTATAGACGTCCGAATCGCTCCACCAGGGCCCGCCAAACTTGCCGCTGGCTTTGCCCGACGCAATATCGAAATTCCGAATCGAACCCGTCTGTTCGAGTTCCCGGTAGACGTGCTCGAGGGTTTTCGTCCGATTAACCTCAATGCGCGGCGACCAGAAACTGTCATGGATCTCGACGGATTTGAGTGGGATGTCGACCAGTTTTACCTGTCCCGTACTTGATTCCCCTGCCGGGGTGTTGCTCGTCATCTGTGGATTGGCCCGAGAGGGAAATACTGAAACTATGAGGAAAAAGGTCATGAAATGGAAATGATTGATGTCTCTCATTTGAAAGCTCCTCAGGGGCTAGTGTTCAGCCTGGCGACTGACGGCCAGAGTGCAATCCTTCACGGCCTTCTGCGCCTCGTCATCACCCGGCTTCAGGGCCAGAATCTGGTTGGCGTAGGAAAGCGCCGCCGGCCAATCGGATTTCTGTAACGCCATGCGCATCTGCCGGCGGTTTTGCTTCAGCGCGCAGTCTGCCAAGGCCTTCTTGACTTCGGCATCGTCGGGTGTCTCGGCAAGAATCTTCTTGCCGTAAGGAGCAGCGCCGTCGCAATCCGATTTGTGCAGGGCTTTGCGGAACTGCTCGCGATAATAGAACTCAATTCCGAAATTGCTCGCGGTTTCGCTGAAGTTGGGATCGAGCTCCCGCGCCTTCTGCAAGTGCGCCGTCCCCTCGGCGAGGTTTCCTTGCCACTCCAGCGCGACCCCGAGGTTGCTGTGGGCCTTGGCGTTGCGAGGATCCAGTTCCAGAACCTTCTTCCACTCCGCGATGGCCGCTTCAAGCTGGCCCTTGGCCGTCAGGTCCGACGCAAGGTCGAAAAGCCGGTACGACTCGGCCGCGGGTACGTCGATCTTCATCATCCCGTCCGGGGGAATATTCACAAACTCCGGAATATTCACCGCGCGATTAGCCGCCGTGGCGTTGTCGATCAGGATCGCCGGGCTGTCGTTGCCCTCCTCGCCCGAGGTGCGGTCGGACATTTGTGCAAACGTTTTCAGTTCTGCTTTGAGCAGATCTCGAACGACGCGCTGGTTGCCGGTGCAGGGTGATCAGGCGCCGAGCAGCTAGCAAGCCCCGCTCTTGCCGCGAAGTCCCTATTCCTCCGGCCGGAGTTCGAGGCCGCGCGTTGCACGATCAGCCTCGCGCCTCTGCCTCTCGAATTCGGCAGTCTGTTTTTCCAGATCCTGGAAGCGCGCGATGGCTCGTATGCTTTCCTGGATCTTCCCCGGCTTGCGGTACGCGGCTGCCAGAACATAATAGTATTGTGGTCTCGACGGATTGATGGCGATCGCTTTCTCCAGAGCCTCAGCAACTCCCTTCCAATCCTGCCTTGCACGGCATGCTTTAGCAATCTGAAAATAAGCTAAGTCGGCTCGAGGGTTCAAGGCGAGCCGCGCCCAGCGCCAGTCTCTTAGTGGCTGATGTGCGCCGTGACTCGGCCAGAACCGCGCATTGCCCCTGCGAAATCGTCGATAAATACAGGGCAACTAACGAGGAGCTATTTCCTCGAACACGCGCATAGTTCCCGCTCGAACTTCGCTTCAGAACCAAAGGTCGAGGCTTGTCCTGGCTCTTCCCCGCCCACTCCGTATGCCCTACCACCTGCCACCTGTTTTTCATTTCCCACCTACCACCTATCTCCTTTGTTTTCAGCAACATTCCCGCCTTATGCTCATATCTCCTTTGTTTTCATGTACATTCCCGCTTCGCCCCAGATCCTTTCACAGCCGTCCATTGTTTTCAATGACATTCCCGCATCGCTCCGTCAAAAAAGAATTCCTTTTCAAGGTTGGTAGGCTTTCTTGGGCCGCAGGACAAATTGAGCAACCGATGCTGGCACGCGCTGGCGGCGAGAAGACCTTCGTCCCCAGTCCCCAACCCCTAGCCCCCAGCACCTCTTTTTGATTCCCCACCTACCACCTACCCCCATAGGCGTTAAGATAAAGACCATTTCCATCGTTCCGGCACCATTCCCGTCCCGCGAAGCGGGACACCGTGAGTAGTCCCGCCACGCGGGATGAAACCTACGGAAAGAGAAGCCCAGAAAGCATTTCGGCCCCGGAGGGGTCCCGCGCCTGCGGGATCAACCCGTCGGCTGACGGGTTGCCTAAATCTGTGCGGTCCCGTTATCCGCAGGTTAAAACCTGCGGCTATTCACCGTTAGCCCCTGCCGGGGCCATTTGAACACGGCTTATCTTAACGCCTATACGATCTACCCCCTACGACCTACGACCTACCTTCTTTGTTTTCAGCAACATTCCCGCGTCGTTCGGTCAAAAAAGGAAATTCTCTTCAAGGTTAGTGGGGTTTCTTGGGCGGCAGGACAAATTGAGCGAGTGATGCTGGCACGCGCCGGCGGCGGGCAGGCCTTCGTCCCCCAGTCCCCAACCCCTAGCCCCCAGCACCTCTTTTCGATTCCCCACCTACCACATACCGCCTCTCCAGCCATACGCTAGCACTGTAGTCGATTGGCTGGGGTTTGTCAAGTCTAAACTGTTAAGTCTGTTTTTTCTCTGGCTCGAGCCTGTCCAGGTGTGGCGTGAAGGGTGGCATGCACCGCTCGCGCCCGGGGCGTCCCGTGGTTCCTTTGGGTATGGTCCCACGCTCATGAAGGATCGGGTGGACTGCAAGGGGAGGGTAAACGATTTTGACGTCGAGGTCCGTAACAAGAATTTGGACCGTACGTGCCTCGTGGATGAGCTTTCGGGCGGGCAGTATGTACTGGTCAACGAAGCCGTCAACCTGGCAGGCTGATGTAAAACTCCCGAACGTGTCATCCTGAGGAGCCGCAGGCGACGAAGGATCTCTGTAGTTGATTGATTCTGAACTGCCGAGATTCTTCGCTGGCGCTCAGAATGACAGAGTAACACGCTTTTTCATCAACCTGCTGGGCATCGCCATTTACAACATGCGGCAGGGCGAAGGCATTGGTTACGAAACGCTGTTCCGGGACGAATCTGTGGGAGCTCTGGATGCTGTGAATGGCAAGGAGTACGTGCGCCTGCTGCGCCGGGCTATGGATCTTGGCGGATTCCACCAAGTGATCTTCATATGCCACACGCCACTGGTTTGGGAACTGGCGGACGACGTCCTTTCCGTCGGAGGCGGCTGTGTGGTGATGGGCGACCGGGAAGCGGCTGTTACCACTGAGCCACTCCAGCCAGCGGGTCCACCGAACCTTCTGGATGCCGCCAGACCCGCCGACTGCAGTGAAAATGTAGCGGAATGATCCAAGCGGACTACCCACTTTGCGTGCCGAATAATTCCCGTCCGGCCTCGGACAGTTGACGTAAAATAGGGGTTGTGGGGAAGCTGTATCTAAGAGGGAGGGGCTTTCCAACTCCAGTACTTTACCATACGGCTTGCCGGCGGCCGGTTGTACAAGCAAAGCATGCAGGACCGAGCGGTAGAGGAGCCGGCGCCATAAGAGTAATGTTCTGCGCCTAAGTCAATTGCGGATCCGCAGCTCACCATGGAACTCCGGTGAAGTGATGTGTGGGTCTAAGTGCAGCGTTTCGAGAACCGCCTGATAGACACCTTCTTCATACCTGGTGCCCACTGCCGACATATTGCAGCCGCTCGCAATCTTATCGAGCACTTTAGGGAACCACTTCGAGAATCCCTTGAGTGCAGCCTCCGCCGAGACCGCGTCAACCGGGTAACTGAAGTTCCGTCTCGAGCAATAGCACCTTGATTATCACTTGCGCTACGCTACGCGGGTATTGACCGTCAATCAAGACGTCCTCCGACCCGCTCCGCACAGCGAGGATTGCTTGATCCATCATGGGACGGCATTCTATCTCCAATGTTGCTACACGGCTGAAATCGAGGGACTGCGTAGTCGCGCCCAAGCCAATGAAGGACTCGGGGAAGCCTGTCGATTCGAGCAACGGACGAACTGTCTCTGCGATGCTTATTGCCACGGTATTGACATCGATCTCCAAACCCTGCTTAGCCTGGACATTCTTATCCCCTGCGACTGTGAGCCGCACATTCAGAGTCGTGATGAGGTCGGAATAGAGGCGATCCAACGTTACGTTTGTTCCCATTCTCGACAGGAGCCATTGATCAAGCTCTTGGACTTCCTGTGGCGGTCGTTCCGTAGCTCGCCAGTCTAGCGGTTGAGTTTTCGTCCAAACAGTTTCTGCTAGGGAAATTAAATCCTTCTTAGCTTCTGAGTCTTTGAGATCACGGACGTCATACAATTCCCCGTCGATCCGCCGTTCCCACTGACCGTTCAGGTCAACGCGCGAGCGTGCCCCCGCCGCAGCTTCTGCAGGCTTGGACTCGGACCTTTCCAGGGCCCGCGACAGGGCCGGAAAAACCACGCACCCACTCAGCGTAGCCACAAATTTCCGGCGATTAACCACAGTCTATTTACCTCACGTTTGTCTTCTGACATTGGTGATTTGTGATTGGTGATTGGTGATTGGATCACTAATCGGCAATCACAAATCACAAATCACCAATCACCAATGTCAAAAGAACTTGATATTGAGGGCAATGAACACGCTCAAAACGACGATGGCATAGAATACCGGGGTGCTATACCAAGGGGTAGAGTCCTTTTCCTTTTTAGTCCTGGCATAAACCAACCCCTTGAGTTTCTCCGGCTGGGGAGCTTCCGTCAGGAAGCTGAGAACCACAGTCACCGCCAGTCCTGCAACGAGTCCCCATACGGCCGTCCAAATATTCGACGCCATGGGAGAAGTGAACTTCAACACGCCCAGCCGGTAGAGCACGTACTCGAGGGTTGCTCCGGAGAGCCCTGCGACCATTCCGTAAAAGCCTGCGGTCGCCGACGGGCGCTTCCAGAACATGCCGAGGAAAAACACGATGAAGAAAGGTGAGATGAATAAGATCCCGATGAGTTGCATGTAGTCCATCAGGTTGTTGAAGTACAGGACGATGTACGACGAGGCACAGGCAATACAAGTGCCCACCACGGTGGCCATCTTCCCCACCTTTAGGTAATGGTGGTCAGGGCGGTTTTTCACGAAGTAAGTCTGGTAAATGTCATAGGTGAATACCGTATTGAAGGCCGTAATGTTGCCGGCCATCCCGGACATGAAGCTGGCCAACAGCGCCGTCAACCCCAGCCCCAGCATCCCACTGTGATAGTAGCGACCCATGAGGGTCGGCAAAGCCAGGTTGTAATTTCCTTTGACGATCGAGGGGGCGATGGCGAGGGCGAGCATTCCCTGCACCGTCACGATCGCCGGGAACAGCATTTTGGGAATCGCGGCCACCAGCGGGGTCTTTCTCGAAGAAGCCAAATCCTTGGCGGCCAGGGCGCGTTGCACGAGCAGGAAGTCAGTACACCAATACGACGGAGCAGCACACAGGCCTATACCCACCACCATCACCCACCAAGGCACACCCAGCGGATCGCCGGGGCCGGCCATGCCTTTCCAGGTGTGCAGATACTGCTCCGGTAGTTTGGCCACCAGTCCGCTCCACCCCCCTACTTCGTGCAGCCCGAAGAAGGTCAGGGGCAGGAATCCAATGACAATAAGAAAAAACTGAAGGAACTCGTTGTAAATGGAGGAAGAGAGTCCCCCCCAAAAAACAAAAAGCAGCACCACCCCGCTGGCCAGCAGCACGCTGGTGGTGAATGGCCAGCCCAGCATGCTGCGGAAAACCACCGCAAAAGCAAACATGTCGATTCCCGACATCAGCACGGTGACCGTAGCGAAGCTGAAAGCATTGAGGATGTGGGCGCGATGGTCATAGCGCATGCGCAAATACTCAGGAACGCTACGCAGGCCGTTCTGGTAGTAGTAGCGCACCATGAACAGGCCTAGAAAAACCATGGGCGGGATGGCCCCGATCCAGTACCAGTTATTCGTCCTCATGCCATACTTTGCGCCGTTGGCAGTATGGCCCATCACTTCCAGCGCCCCCAGGTTTGCCGACATAAAGGCAATGCCGGTGATCCAGTGAGAGAAGGAACGCTTCGACAAGAGGAAATCCGAAGAGGTTTTCATCTTGCCCTTGAGCCAGTAGCCAACCCCCAGTACGGCGACGAAGTAGGCGATGATGATGGCAAAATCGAGCGGACCGAGTTTCATGAGCATGGGGATTCTTCGTCAATCTGCCGCGAAGCGCGGAATTCAACCCGAATTCGTAAGTTGAAGTCGCCTGTCATCCTGAGCGTACATAGCCGAAAACGCGAACCTTCTCATGGTAACGACCGCCCAGCAGGTTGTAAATGGGCTGACCCAAGGCCTTCCCGATGATATTCCGTTTTATTTGTATTGGTCGTGCTGGCTCATCACCCCAGGCGGACTCACTTAGGACTGGCGAAAGACACCCCAGAACCGAGGGGCGTTCAGCGGCCCGAGATGGTAGGTATTTTTGAACCCCCTGAGGTGTAAGGTCTTCACCCGCCAACTGTCCAATCATTTGCTGGACACTAGCAAGGTTTCCTCTTGAATCGTTCTTGGGATTGTTTCCCGTAGCGAGGCCTCGATTTCCCAATGGTCGAAATCGTCAAGGCGCTCAATCTGGCTGAGTTGAATGTGTTCAGAAATGGCGTGCATGGCGCGTTCCGGATCCTGCTCCGCGATGGCACGCACCACTTCGCAATGCCGACGGTGGATGTCCTCCAGCAACGGCACCGTGTGTCCCTGGCGCCGAATCGCAAATATTCGGACGAGCACTCGTGTTTCGTTCACAACCTTCAAGATGCGGGCATTGGACGCCAAACGCATCAGGAGGGTGTGAAAGGCGAGGTCATAGGTCACAAACCGGTGCATCTGCTCCCGGTCCAGCCCCGACTTACCCAACCGCTGTAATTCGTCCCTTAGAGTCAGAATGGCATCGTTTAGGCTCTGCAGCCTGTCGAGATCAGCTTGCCGCACCCGTTGGCGCGCTGCCTTGCCCACCGCATACATTTCGAGCGCTTCCCGCAACTCGTAGAGCTCAATGATATCTTGGCGCGTTAGCTTTACGACCACGGCTCTGCGGTTTGGGCTCTGCTCTAACAGGCCTTCGGCGGCTAACTGTCCCAGCGCTTCGCGGATTGGGGTGCGGCTAATTCCAAGTTCCTTGGCGAGTGAAAGCTCGGAAATGGCGTGACCGGCAGACAGTTCTCCAGAGGCAATTTTCCGCTGAATATGGAGATAGGCCCCTTCGCGAACTGAAGATTTGGGGGTATGGCGACGGTGGCCCGCCTTCCTGGTCATATGGTTGATCTCCCGAGCCGAAGAGTGATTGGCTGCGTAAAAACTGCCCGCATCGTCCGAATACGTGTTCAATATACACCATAACGTCAAATCTGCAAGGAGAAAACTTTCTGTTGACATGTTACATGCACTTGTATACTGTACGTCGACAGTAACACTGTAGGAGCTGAGATAAAAGTGCGCGGAGAAAGGGAAGGACACCTGATCCGGCTCAGCAAGCGTTATTTGCAGCGCCCCTGAAACTCCGCGCGACGGAGGTCACCAAGATGATATTCGGACGAAAGAGTTTTTTGATTCGAACTGGACTCCTTGCTTCGTTGCTGTTCGGAGTGGTCCTGGTAGGGCTTGCGCAGGTGACCACTGGCACGATTAGGGGGCTTATTACGGATCAGTCGGGCGCCGTGGTCCCCAACGCCACGGTCGTGGTGGTAGAACAAAACACCGGAGCGAAGGCTGAAACGAGAACCAGCACAGACGGGCAGTACGCGGCACCGCTTCTGAAGCCCGGCGTATACTCCGTCTCTGTACAAGCCAGCGGCTTCGCACCCAGCCGCCGCACCGATTTGACCCTGGAGATCCAGGCGACTCTGGAGGTCGACTTCAAGCTGGCGCTAGGTGAAGTTTCTCAAAACGTCACGGTTGTCGGTAGCGGGGCACCCGCACTTCAAACCGCCTCTTCGGAAGTTGGAGACGTTCTCACACAGAACACAATTGAGAACCTTCCGCTCAATGGCCGCAATTTCTCCCAGCTAGCGCTCCTGACTCCGGGCACGAATCCGGGTCCGGTGGGTGGTATTCGGGTACAGGGAAACGGAAACGAAACGCAACGGGCGGGAGCAGAGATCATAGGTAATGGCGGCCGAGGAAGCTTCACGAACTTCATGATCGACGGCTTGGATGACCGGGACCAGTCTGTCGGGACCGTCAAAGTTTTCCCGCTTGTGGAGGGGATCCAAGAATTCAAGGTTCAGACGAGCAACTACGATGCGGAATTTGCAGGGGGAGGCGCGGTAATCAACGTGACGACGCGTTCTGGCTCCAACACGCTCCACGGATCAGCGTTCGAATTCTTGAGAAATTCTGATCTGGATGCCCGACAGTTCTTCGACGTCGGGCGCCCCCCTTATCAGCAGAATCAGTTCGGCTTCTCCCTTGGAGGTCCGATCCAGAAGAACAAGACCTTCGTTTTTGGAGACTTTCAGGGTTACCGCATTCATCAGTCTCTGACGACGATCGCAACGGTTCCCACAGCGCTGGAGCGCCAGGGGAACTTTACCGGGACGGGAGAAACGATGTACGACCCGAATACGTATGACCCGGCAACGGGAACTCGGCAAGCTTTCTTGGGAGATGTTATTCCCGCGGGTCGTATCGACAGCGTCGCCAACAACCTGTTGGCCGTGTTTCCGCTTCCCAACCTCCCCGGCCTCGGAAACAATTTCAGCTTTGCCCCGTCCAAGGTAACCACACAGGACCAGTTCGACGTGCGGGTGGATCACACGATTTCGACGGCGGACAGCTTTTTTGCGCGGGCGACTTACGGTCGCGCCGATGTGGGGTGGCCCACTAGCCCTCCTCTCCTGAACGGCCAGATCAATCCCCAAGCCTTCCTGGTGGGAGCGGGCGCCATTGCAGGCTTTCTTAGCAATAATGTTGCGCCAAGCGGCCAGGGGACGTGGCAAGAAACACACATCTTCCGGCCCAACCTCGTGAACCAAGTTGGCGTCGGCTACACACGGTTTTCTTTGAGTGTTTTGCCCCTCGATTATGGTCTTAATCTCGCTGCGAAGCTGGGGTTGCAAGGTGCAAACACAGGTCCTGCTTATTCTGCAATGACGGATATCAGCGTCGACGACCTGACCGAAATCGGCAGTGGCCCTGAGATTGTCCCGCAGAACACCTGGCAGATCAACGATACCCTGGCGTATGTCCGGGGGGCGCACTCAACAAAGTTTGGTTTCAGTGTCATCCGGAACGGCTTCGCATTTTCGCAGCTAAGTGAGCCAAACGGCTTTTTGGACTTCAGCGGTGTGTACAGCAACAACCCGCTCGACGGCTCTGGCGGCGACCCCATTGCGGACTTCCTCCAGGGCCTGCCCGACATAGCCGCAAAATCCGAGTTCGTGCGAGGCATTCCCGAGGTTTCTTATACAGAGTTCGGAGCGTTCGCTCAGGACCAGTGGCGTGTCCGACCCAATCTGACTTTAAACCTCAGCCTCCGTTACGACCTGTTCACGCCCCCGGTGGAAAAGTACAACCGCCAGTCGGATTTTAACCCTGCTGCCGCGGGCATCATCATAGCGGGGCAGAACGGAGTTTCGCCCGGTGTGCTTGATCTACGAAAGCATAATTTCAGCCCGCGAGTTGGCTTCGCCTATACGCTTACGCCCAAGACAGTGGTGCGCGCCGCTTACGGCCTTTTCTACTTCAACGAACAGGGAACGGGAGGTTCAGCGAGATTGTTCGTCGCCAATCCTTTTGATGCCGAGGGCGCCGTTGCGTGTAGCTCCACCCAGCCTTGTCTCAGCCTTCAGAACGGCGGCATCCCGCCCATTACCCAGCTTGTTACCACCGCCGGGAGCCCTACCGCCGTTTACATTCCGAGAGCAGACCAAACCTCCAACGTCCAGGAATGGAACTTCACGGTAGAACGAGAGTTGTCACCAAGCACGGTTGTTCGCGCCGCCTATGTAGCCTCGAAGGGCACCAACCTTTTCATCGCCCTGAACGAGAATGTAGGCGTTCCCGGTCCTGGACCGGTTGCCCCGCGGCGCCCTTATCCGGCCTTCTCGAAGATTTCTTCTTGGGAACCGCGTGGCGACTCCAGCTATAACTCGTTGCAACTCAGCGCCGAAAAGCGTTACAGTCACGGCCTTTGGTTCGAGGCGGCATATACTTGGAGCAAGTCGCTTGACAATGGTGGGGGAGGCAATTCCTCTGACGGGGATCCTCGTATCAACATCCAGAATCCTCAAGACGTGCGCGCCGACTATGGGCTCTCGAGCTTCGACTATCGTAACCGCTTCACACTCGGTCATATGTACGAGCTTCCGTTTGGGCGAGGCCAACATTTCTTGAGCGGGGCCGGGGGAGCCGAGCAGGCGCTGCTCGGTGGATGGCACTTTCTAGGGATCCTGACCCTTCAATCCGGAGCGCCCTTGACGCTGGATTTGTCCACTCCGACGGCGAACACAGGGACTTTTACGCGTCCGGATCGGATCTGCAATGGCAACCTTCCGGCGTCAAAGCAGTCGATCAACGAATGGTTTAATGTAGGCTGCTTCGTGGATCCTCCGATCTACCAGTTCGGCAACGCCGGCCGAAATATTATTATCGGTCCCGATTTGGCGACTTACGACTTCTCGCTCGACAAAGACTTCCATCTCACCGAAAAGGTGGGGCTGACGTTTCGGGGCGAGTTCTTCAATAGCATGAACCGCCCAAACTTCGGGTACCCTGGGGGCGGCATTGGGTCGTCAACCGCTGCCACAATTAGCTCTTTAGTCACCAATGCTAGGGAAATTCAGTTTGCCCTACGTCTCCACTTCTGATCCGGGGCTTGACTGAAGACGCACCTCCGCGTCCCGACGGGCGCAAGCCGAAGACCAGGATCATGTTTTGCCAGAGGATGAGGCAGCGTGCCCAAGGCATCTTCACGGGGCTTCGCCGAGCCGTTGAAAGAATTTGCTTGCGTGAGCGCAAATTGATAAAGTTCGTGCGAAAGTCTGCCTTTTCCATCAAGAGCCTGCGAAGACGGTTGTCAAAGTAAAGTGAGGGTGGATATGAATCGCCGCCGCTTTCTGGAAAACGCAACGCTTTACGCAAGCCTGCTGCAAGCGTCCCGGCTGAGTGGATTTATGCCAACGGAGGCACGGCCGTCCGCGGGTGCTCCGCCCCCGGCAGATAGTGCGCTCGATCTCAGAGATGCGATCATCGTCGCCCCTCGGGTATCTTCCAAGCGGGAACAAAAGGCTGTACAAGTCTTGGTCGAAGAGGTCGAGAAACGGACTACAATCCGCTGGCAAGTTGTTGAACAGTGGAAGGCAGGCGCACCTGCTGCCGTGCTGGTGGGCTCTCAGGAAGCCCTGAAAGAGATCCGTTTCGAGCTGCCTGGCGAATTTCAATTGTCGGGAGAGCAGCCGACGGGGCCGGAGGGTTTTCGCCTCCAAGCCCTGAAGCGTCCTGCGGGAACCGTGGTAACGGTATGCGGAGCGGACGAACGCGGAGTGCTGTTCGGAGTTGGGGAACTTCTGCGCAAGCTACGGATGGCGAAGGAGCGGGTCGCACTGCCGAACTCATTGGACATCACGAGCGCGCCAAAATACAAATTGCGTGGTCACCAGTTGGGCTATCGTCCCAAGACCAATGCCTATGACGCCTGGAGCGTCCCCATGTGGGACCAGTATATCCGCGATCTGGCCGTCTTCGGAACGAATGCCATCGAGCTGATTCCTCCCCGCTCCGACGACGCACCGGATAGCCCTCACTTCCCACTTCCTCCCATGAGAATGATGGTCGAGATGTCGCGGATTGCAGAGGAATACGGCCTGGACGTGTGGATCTGGTATCCGGCCATGGATAGGGACTACTCCGACCCGAAGACGGTGGAGTTTGCACTCAACGAGTGGGGAGAAGTCTTCAAAGCCTTGCCGCGCATCGATGCCGTCTTTGTTCCCGGAGGCGACCCCGGCCACACGCGACCAAAATATATGCTGGCGCTGCTCGAGAAGCAAGCTGACAATCTGCGTCGCTATCATCCTCGCGCGCAGATGTGGGCGTCTCCCCAGTCGTTCAACGAAGCCTGGGTGAACGAATTCTTGGACGTCATCGATCGAGAACAACCGCGCTGGTTGGCTGGAGTCGTCTACGGGCCTCAGAATCGGCTGGATCTGCCCGTCTTGCGCAAGAAGATTCCTGAACTCTACCCCATCCGCCTCTATCCCGACATCACCCATAGCGTTGAGTGCCAGTTCCCGGTGCCGGACTGGGATGTGGCCTATGCGCTCACCGAAGGACGTGAAGTGATCAATCCGCGCCCTCTCGGTTACGCAAACATCTTCCGGCTCCACGCGCCCCTTTCGATAGGATTCATCACCTACTCGGAAGGCTGTAACGACGACGCGAACAAGTTCCTCTGGAGTGCGCTGGGGTGGAATCCTGAGCTGCCGGTGATTGATATCCTGCGCGAGTACAGCGCCTACTTCGTTTCGGATCGGCTCGTCGAGGACTTTGCTCAGGGTCTGTCAAGCCTGGAGATGAACTGGCAAGGACCCCTGCTCCCTAACGAAGGCGTCTCCACCACTCTCGAGCAGTTCCAGAGCATGGAAAGCAGTGCCACGCCCGCGGAGCTCCTGAACTGGCGCTTCCAAATGGCGCTTTATCGCGCCTATTACGATGCGTACGTGCGAAGCCGGCTTATTAATGAAGCGAACCTCGAAGACCGGGCATTTGCCATATTGGCTCAGATCCATCGCGTAGGCGCCAGGCCAAACCCGTTGGACGTTGGGGAAACCACGCGACACCCCACGAGCAACGTGGATCTTCTGGCACTGCTCGAGGAGGCTGAAGCCATTCTGAATGAGGTGTTGACGAAACCCGTGGCGGAGAACCTGCGAACCCGCATCCTGGAACTGGGCGAAGCTTTGTATCAAAGCATCCATATGCAACTGGCTGTGGAGCGCTATAAAGGCGAGGCGGTGTCGCGTGGAGCGAATCTCGATACGCTCGACGCGCCACTCAGCGATGCTCCCTGGTTGAAGCAGCAGTTCGCAGAAATTCGGAAGGTTTCGTCCTATAACGAGCAGTACCGGGAGATTGATGCGATCCTGAATCGCACTAATCCTGGTCCTGGCGGATTCTATGATGACCTGGGGAACCTGGCATGCCAGCCGCACCTGGTGCGCGGCCTCGGCCCGACCCAGGATCCCGAGTTTCGCGCGTCCTCGCTGGTCGGCTTTGGCTATCCGGAATGGTGCGCTGAGCCCGCTCCTGTGGCTTGGAAGCGCTGGGCAGAATCTCTCTTCGATGCGCCGCTCGAGTTGCACTACCCGAATCTTGATCCCAATGCTCAGTACAAAGTTCGTGTTGTCTATTCGGGAGACAGCCTGGAGATGAAAATTCGTCTCGTGGCTGTGGAAAACATCGAGATTCACCCTTTCATCAGTAAACCTTTCCGGATTCGCCCGCTGGAGTTCGATATTCCCTTGGACGCAACCCGAAAGGGTCACTTAACCTTGAGGTGGTTCAGGGAGCCCGGGCTGGGAGGAGACGGCCGAGGCTGCCAGGTCGCGGAAGTTTGGCTGCTCAAGAAGTGATACGGGTTGTTCGTCATTCGTAGAAGAAAAGGCCACCGCCTGTCATTCTGAGCCCTTCGCTGTCATCCTGAGCGAAGCGAAGGATCTCGCTCTGCCCGCGAATGGGCTCAGAATGACAGACATTGCGTATGAGATACCTGCTGCCGACAAAGGAGACTCCCCATGCCTGCCGCAAACTCGGGCTCGCAAGCAGTCTGGGAAAATCCCGTCAAGAAGTTGCTCCAAGAGGGGAATCCGGTGATTGGAATTACCCTTACGGTCGCGAGCGCCGAAATCGCAGCACAGGCTGCGACCTTCGGTTTCGACTTCCTGTGGATCGAGATGGAGCACAGCCCCATCACGCTCGAAAGCCTACGTGACATGGTTCTGGCCACGCGAGGACTTAAGGCTCTTCCCTTTGCACGCGTTCCCGTCAACGAGATTTGGACCGCGAAACGCGTGCTCGACGCGGGGGTGCTGGGCGTCATTTTCCCGTTCACCAGCACGCCCGAGTTAGCTCGCCAGGCCGTGGCAGCATGTAAGTATCCACCCCAAGGCCGGCGTGGCTCCGGAGCAGGGCGGGCGACGTTCCGTTGGCCGGCTCCGGAAGGTTACTATGACTTCGCCGACCAAAACGTCATGGTCGTGGTCATTGTCGAAGAAGCGCGGGCCGTGGAGGAGATCGACGCGATTGCGGCCACGCCCGGGGTTGACGTCATCTTCGTCGGCACCAGCGACCTGGCATTCTCGCTGGGACACCGCGGGCAACAGGATCATCCCAAGGTTCAAGAAGCACTGAAAAAGATTGTGGCTGCCGGCAAGGCACACCACAAAACTCTGGGCGCACCGGCCACAGATTCAGCCCAAATAAGAAAGTTCCTGGAGCAAGGCTTTCTGTTTTTCCAGACAGCAACTGAGCTCGGCTTGATGGCCCGCGGAGCCCGGCAGCTTCTCGAACCGCTCGGCAAAGCGGCCGCCGAGCCAAAAACACGGGCTCTTTATTAACCGTGTTGGACTGATCCGCCACAGCTTCACTGTTTCGCAACGCATCGGAGGATAGTTCGCCGATTTATTGCGGAGGCGCATGGCCGGCGGGCGGGTGCTGGTTCAGGCGATCGCACTCTTCTGCGGAGCGCCCTTTGTGTTCTTCTGCGGCCGGACAGGTTCGTTGGCGTGGGTTATGGTAGCGCTCACCGCATGGGGCCTGTTCAAGGGGCTTTATGATGCCAACATCTTTGCCTCGGTTTTCGACGTTGTCAGGCCGCAAGTTCGTGGCACGGCTGCAGGCCTCATGAATATGATGGGGTGGCTGGGCGGGGGAGCGGCTCCGGTGGTGACCGGTTATGTTGCGCAACACGAGGGCGCGAGCCTTGCGATTTCGCTCGCCTCCGTCGTCTATGTAGTGGCTGGGATCTTACTCGTGACTGCACTGGCAGCATTCGTTCGCACGGATGTTGCTGGTGTGGAGCGGTTCGTGAAAGTCTAGGTCTCACCCGGTCCCGCAAGGCGGGACCACCCGCTGTCGCCGCGGCGACCGAGGGTAGTAAATTCAAATTAACGACCACCCCCTCCCGAAGGGGGTCAGGGTAGTAAATTCAAATTAACGCCCCGCCTCAAATTAACGCCCCCCCCTCGAACTACCCCCCCCCTCAAATTAACGTCCCCCCTCTCCCCCTTGGGGGAGAGGGGCCGGGGGTGAGGGGGTTCCAGGGTCGAACAGTGAACAGCTCTACCTCCCTACGGGTTTATGACCACCTTGTTGCGCTCTCCCGAGCCCATGGTTTCCACGGCCTTTTCGATTTGGGAGAGCGGGAAACGGTGAGAAATCACTTTCTCGGGATTTACCAAGCCCCGCGCCATGAGCCGGATGGAATTCTCCATGGCCAGTGGATTCGTGCTGAAGCTGGAGTCCATCCGAGCCTCCAAAAAGTGCATCCAGCCGCCATCGAGCTGGAACTCTTCGTGGGTGGTAATTCCGAAGATGTTCCAGCGTGTGCCGCGCCGTAGGAGGCTGACCATGAGCTTTACAGCCTCGATCGGTCCCGCGGCCTCGACTACCAGATCGGGTCCTTCCGGAAGGATGCCGTAGATGGCCGCCTTCGCATCACCTTGCGTGGGATTGACCGTATGTGTCGCACCCAGGCTTCTTGCGGTTGCAAGCGCATAATCGCTGATGTCAACTGCGACCAACCGGCCCGCTCCCGCGGCCTTCGCCACCATCAGGCAATACATGCCGATGCCGCCCGTGCCGATCACCACGACGTCGTCACCCAGGCGCATTTGCGAATAATGAATCAGTCCTTTCCAGGCGCCGCTGACGGGTTCTCCCTGGCAGGCCGCATCGAAGCTGAGCTCTGCCGGTTTGTGGTAAACAGCGTTCGCCCCGGTCACCGTATACTCGGCGAAGCTTCCCGGCCGGCACTCGGCGCCGTCGCCCCCGGTGGTGTAAGCCCGTTCGCAGTAATGTGTCAGCCCCAGCCGGCAATTCCGGCACAGTCCACAATAGCCGCTGGGCGACAAAAGAACTTCGTCGCCTTCTTTGACGTTCGTGACGAATGGACCAACGGCAGCGATAATTCCCGCAGGTTCGTGGCCGGGAATGAGGGGGAATGTCACGTTTCGCCGGATTCCCTTAATGGCCTTGTAGTCGGTGGCGCAGAAACCGCATGACTTGATCCGCACCAGCACCTCACCCGGACCGGGCTCCGGCCTGGGAAGGTCTTCCAGGTCAAGCTGGTTGAAGTCCCTTAAGACTGCTGCAAGCATAGGTGATCCTCCTGGACATTGTCTGTCATTCTGAGTCCTTCGCTGTCATTCTGACCCCTTCGCTGTCATTCTGACCCCTTCGCTGTCATTCTGAGCGAAGCGAAGAATCTCGCTCTGCCCGCTCAGGATAAACTCCGCGAAGGATCTCGCTCTGCCCGCTGAACACCGAGGCGAGGACGAGCAACCCAAACAGAGTGTCCTCGATGAAAGGGGTAAGTCGATAGCCTGTTCCGAATCTCTTCTGAATGGTTTCCCGCAACACCTCGAGCTTGCTGGCGAGCCCTCCTGAAAACACAAGATTCTTCCACGATCTTTCAGGCCACAGCCGGAGCGCACAAGCATAGTACTTCTCGGCCATGTTTTTGAAAGCCGCTCGAAAGAGGTGACCTACCGTGAGATTATCTCCCCGGATATTCGAGATCATGCCTCGGTCCCCTTCTGGCCCGGCAAAGAAAGTGAGGTCAACCTCGAGGTCAGTGTCAGCAACCTGTCTTGCGGCCTGCGCAATAAATGTCCAGGGACCCTGCAAATCGTTGTTCCGAGCTGTCGCCAATTCACTCAGCAAATCGACGAGCACATTCAGCGCGCGCCCTGCCGGGGCGCCGGTGAAAGTGTTGAGGAATTTCTCGTCGAAAAAGGGCCGGGTCTGATAATCACCCAGGGTCAATCCTGACGTCAGGCGACTGACCTGTGAACCCGTGGAAATGTTTAACGAGAGCTCTTCTGTGCCGAGCAAAGCGCCCACCAGCGCACACTGATAATCCCCAACTGGCGTGTAGCATGGCGCCGGCCTGCCACAAACGTTCATGTAGCCAACCACCTCACCCTGCTTGCGCAGCGCCGGCCAGCGTAGATGGCCCAGCCCCAACTCTTCAATCACTTCGTAATGCCAGTCGAGGGTCTCGAGATTGAATGCCCCGTAAGCCCCGGCATGGGTTACTTCGACCCCCGGCGCCGAACCGCACAAGACGCTGAGCACAAAGTCAGGCATTGAAACGGGGATGAGACTTGACTTAAGCTTCCCCTGTTCGGCGAACCAGAACAGAAAGCAAATCGGCCTTCCGGGGTCTAGCTCGTGTCCGAGTTGCCTCCCCTGCTTAGGGCTTATTCGCTGGGCGAGTAGGTCAAAATAGGACCCCGAGCCAGACGGATGCGGCATCATTGCTCGCTGGTCACGCCATGTCACGCAATTCGACATCGCATCGCCGCGCTCGTCCATCAAGACCATCCCATGCATCTGCGAACACATGACGATCCCTTCACAATCCGGTGCATGAAGGGCTAGTTCGTCGATAAACGTTCGGACAGCAGCCACGACCTCATGGGGATCAAACTCGCACAGGAGCGAGTTCGCGGCCGGAAGCTGCTCCGGGAACGGTATCCGCCGGACATGCTCCAGTTGCCGCGCCTCCAAGTTCAGCACGGCGCCCTTAATAAACGAGGTGCCAAGATCTACGCCTATGAAAGACATGTTGGCCTCATAACTAACCTACTCAGCTATGGTCCGCCGACGATACGGAACAGTGTCATTAAGGCACTGACGTACACCGGGCCGTATCAAACAGTGCGATGATATTCTCCGCGGGAACTCCCCCCTGGATGTTGTGCACTGCGGCGCAGACATGACCTCCGCCGAGCGCCAGGGTCTTCACGTTGGCTTCCACTTCGCGGGCAACGTCCTCTGGCTTCCCCAAAGGGAGCGTCTGCTGGCAGTCCACGGCGCCACCCCAAAAGGCGATTTTCCCGCCATATTCCTGCTTCAGTCCTCGCGGCTCCATTCCCTTGGCGCTGACCTGAACCGGATTCAGAATGTCCACACCCATTTCAATCAAGGAAGGGATCAAAGGGAAAAGAGCTCCATCCGAGTGGAGCATAACCTTCATTTTCGTGTTCTGATGAATCCAGTCGAGGCCGCGTTTGTAGTAGGGCATGATGAGTTCGCGAAACATCTTGATGGAGAGCAGCAGCGATTCCTGCGTTCCGAAATCATCCGTGATTTGGAGGATCTGGACCTTGTCGCCCACGGCCCGGGCGAACCGCGCCAGGGTCTTCATCCACACGCGGGTGGTCTTCTCAAACAAGGCCCGCACATACTCGGGTTCACTCGCTAAGGTCACCCACCATGCCTCAAAGTCACCCGTACCCATGCCCGTGAAAAGCTCCTGGGGAGGATTCACGCAACACACGAGCGCATATTCGGTGTTCTCATACAGCCATTCCGCTTGGGCGTGCACAAATTCGAGTTCTTCGTTTGTCCACTCCTGCGGCTGCCATTGGTCGACGTCAAGGTGCGCAGCGCCAGGCTGTTTCTCAATCCGCTCGAAATAGAAACCGTCCTTCGGCATGCGGGCGATCAGTGCGTTGTCACGCCACATCGCATAGCTTCCATCCGGCGCTAGCCTGGGATTAAATCCTCCGGGAACCTCGACGGGAGTTCCATCGAACAGTTGCCACGGTTTCCAGTTCTCTTTGCGGATACCGAGACCCGGATTGGTTTCCGGCCGAAAGACTCCCATGGCGTCAACGCCCAGGCGCTCCAGGATTGGACGTTCAACCTCGGCGAGGAACTGAATCAGATCCACCACCCGCGTTGCCGTCCCAATGCCGAGACTCTGCTTCAACCGATGATATGAAGACGCGGCAATCCCCGACTGCCGGGTCGCGCCCAGATCAATGGGCACTCGGTCGGGCTCTTGATGATTGATGGCGCGCAGAACTCGCTCGCGTGATGTCATGGGAGGCTCTCGCTCACGCAGTTTTACTTCATTCACGTCTAGACGCCCTTCATCTGGCCTGACCAGATTCTTAGCTTGGCAGTGTCCCAATTAGAATGTAGGGTCGCCTCCCGCCATGGCGGGACGGCCCCTCGAGTTTCTACATTCTTCCTGAGATTTTCTGGCCTCGCGCGACTTGCCCTCTCCCCTTGGTGGCCGGGCAAAAAATGTAGAAACTCGACGCCCTCTCCCACTTGGGGGCCCGGCAAAAAATGTACAAACTCGACGCCCTCTCCCCCTTGCTGGCCCGGCAAAAAATGTACAAACTCGACGCCCTCTCCCCCTTGCTGGCCCGGCA
>JBEKME010000077.1:0-29374 GCA_050008675.1 Terriglobia bacterium | reverse complement strand
GAGTCTGGTGGTGAACCCTGTCGGAGAGCCGGATGCGGGAAATCCGCACGTCCGGTTCGATGAGCGGGGACGGGAAACGGGACGACGTCCGCGTCGCAACCGCGCCCAACCCCGACTCTACTGAAAAGAAAGGTAGTTAATAGGTGGTAGGTGGGGAATTAAAAACAGGTGCGGGGGGGGCTGGGGGACGAAGGCCTGCCAGCCGCCGGCGGGTGTTCCCGGGCTCAGGATGACAGCCTTGAACGCCCGACGGGTCCGGGCAGCACGGCACCACTCCAACTATCAAATCCCGGCTCCATTGCTATGGACACTAGAGCGTGGCAACCCACTGTCTTCGCGGCATGAGCTGCACTGGGCCTAGAAGGCCGGAGGGAGGGATCTTCTCTGGCTTGATCTCACCATACGTACCCCATCGGATCCCAAAGGTCTCTGCTAAAGCTTTCCGGTCCGGTTTCGGGAGAGACTGGACCCGGTGAATCCACAGATTCCCTACTTCCACTTTCAAATGGTTGGCCCCCGACTTTAGAGCATTTCCGCAACGCAGGATCCGTGAACCCTTCCAAGCGCTTCCCAGATCAATTCCGTTCAGAACAACTTCGGCAGTCTCGTGTACAATCCCCAAATCCACCGCCCACTCAATCTGTTCGCCCAGACTAGTCAATTCAAAATCTGTTTCATAGACTGCCCAGCCGCTGTAGTCTATCCCCTCCGGCAAGTCATTCCAGGACTGCAATTGCGATAGCGCAAGCTCGGCCTTGTCTCCAAGAGTCAAGCGCCACGGGCCATGCAAGGAGATAGGTTCGGGGATCGCCTTGACCTGAAATCTGTGAGTCTTCCCCGCAGCATCAGTCAGGAAATACTCCCCGTTTCTCGGAATAAGACCAGTCACTTGAGTCTTACGGCCGACTTTCCCGATCTTCAGGGCGCCGGGCCAATTTGTATGGGTAATGGTGGGGCCATCACCCGTTGGGCTGAATATCACAAAGCACGATTCAAAGGGGGCGAGCTGGACTTGAACTTCCGTCACCGGCGAATTCGAGCCTGCGAGCGCGGCATGCTTGAATACCAGGGTATCGTCGATTTCGCCGCTCTCAGGATTCCATCGCTGGGGTATCTTGTGCCCCACCGAGAACTGTAATCCAAGCTCTTGCAGAAAAGAGGAAATATTGCTGACGAAATAAATATCAACCTCGTCCATCTTTCTGTGGAGGAAGCCGACATTCTCCCGGGCCTGTTTGCGCGCTGAGTCACTCGAATCCCCCGCCTGGAGGATTTCAAAGTCAGGCATGAGCGCCGCGCGCAAGTGCCCCAGCACAGTTGAACGGTCATGGCATAAAACGACCTTACCTTTGCCACAGGTCGCGACGACATCCGCCTGGGCCGGTTTGTTCCCCCAGAGAGTTTTGAGAATGAAGCTCAACCGCGCCGTCCTGGTGTCATTATCCTTCAGCCCCGGCGCGGCAGCAGGGACTCGCCCGGCGAATATCAGAAATCCACCCTCCTGAACGAATCTCAGCAAACACTCCAGCGACTCCGGAGGCATATACTGAACATCGGGAACGATGACAACCGAGTAGGCTCCTGTCCCGGCACGCAACATCCCTGCTTGCACCGAGGCAATGCGCGCCAATGCATCATCGTTGAGGAAGTCGAAGTCATACCCTGAGCGTCTCAGCTCCAGATACAACTCAGTCCCGAGTTGCCTTTCAATCTCAACATCCATATTCAGAGCGCCGATGCCGAACTTGGCGTAGACGTCCGCAAGGGGAACGTACACCCCCACCGGATTAACCGCTACCCCCTGCTGAAGCAAGGCAGAAACCCGCTGAACGTATTGAGCGAGGTGGTTATAGTGACGCCACCAAATATTATTGTGATTGATGACCGTGGAGGCATAGAACACCCAGCCGGGTTGTCCGGCTTGGGGGGGCGAGTATGAATAGCCCTGATTCACGATCTGGTTGATGCCATCCAGGAATTGCGCGTCCGAGGCTGCCTTCATCATTTCAAGGGTTACCATGAAAAGAGGGAGCCGCAGCCACGAGTAAGTCTCTGCCGAAATGACGGGTTTCTGATAGATATGGCCGGCCGAGGAAGCGAGCCGCCGATGCTGAATGTCGACCGCGTACTCGTCTCCCTGCCTGATGTGCTCGCCTTCAGGGATGTCTGCCAGCGCATATCCGTGCATCACATCTGCCATGGCCCCATGGGCCTGGAAGCGCGCCGTCATGCCATGCCTCTGGCTCCAATCCGCCAAAGGCGCAAAAAAGTTCTCCAACATCAGGTCCGAAAGAGTGAGGTGATAGTCGTAACGTATATGTGGAGTCAGGGGGCCGGCAACTTGCCACAAAGCGGGGAGATAAGGCGTCAATTCATAGCCGCGGCGTCTTTCGAATTCCTTAAGGAGGCGAGGAGTCCAGTCCGCCCCATAAACTTCCAGGCTGTCGCAGAAAACCGAACGGAAGGGAGGATCAGCGAGATCGTTAATTCCATTGAGAACCTGGGTTCCCGCTGCCTCGAGGAAGAGATCCATGGCTTCGCGATTGAAATGGTCAATGACGTACCCTTCCATGCCAAGTGTCGGTCGCTTCACTTGCTGGCCCGTGGGACTGTCTATGAATACCATGATTCTCCACTGGCCCGGCGGAATCGTCCAGCTTTCGAATCCAATCCCGACCAGATCGCCGTACTTGGTCTCTCGCTTGATTTGGTCCGTGATCATTCGCGACTGTTGGATGCCGGGCTGGCCTGTGGGGAGAACGGGAACTGCCAGGGCTGCGATGATGCTTTCCGATTCGGTTAGCTCAGGAGTAAGAAGCCACGAGAAACTCCCGGGTCCTACGATCTCTTGAATCAGGACCCGCGCTTTGCGTGCGGCCAGCTCGATGGGGATGAACGGGCCACCGTAAGGCCATCCGCTTCCCAAAGTTAAATCAAACTGCATGCCCAGGCGGCGGGTTTCTTTAGTGGTGTGTCGCAACAGGTCAAACCACTCCGAGGAGAAATATCGGATGTTCCGAATGCCTCGTTTGGGGTCATCTACTTCAAGGGGGTAAACAGGTTGAAGTTCCACTCCCCGCAGTCCGCTTTCCGACATCAGTTCAAGTTCACGCGTAATCTCCTGCGGCGTGGCCGCTCCACCAAACCACCACCACCGGGTCATAGGTCGGGCTGAATGGGGGGGATTGAGGAACAAATCTCTCAATCTGGCTGCTTCTCCGCTGGGCGACGCATTTTCGGGCAAGAACACCGGCGCAGAGCCTGCCGTCAGTGCCGGCGTGGACCACACAGTTGCCAGCGCAATCCCAGCTTTTCCGGATTTGCAAATGAATTGTCGTCGGGTGAAGGAAATCGATTTCATCGAAAGGGCCCTCGACCTGGATGTAAAGGTATTGGGTTTCAGAAGTTCTCCTCCCCACCACCCGCAGTTCAGTTCTGAAAGGAGGTGATTTCCAAGTGCTTAACGCCCGAGGAGCGACGCTCTTTCAGAATGGGTGTGGGAGGAATGAATCCTGCATTACCCCTTACTCCGGCGGTGAATCCTATCACGAAAAATAGCTTTGGTGGGACCTCGATCTTTAGGTAGAATGACCAGGGTGGGAAACGCTCAGCCGTAATGGTGGGCGGTAGAGGATTCGAACCTCTGACTTCTACCGTGTGAGGATAGCACTCTACCGCTGAGTTAACCGCCCATGCAGCGTCATCAAACATAGCAGATTTCCAGGCGTCGGTCTAGCCCCGCCAAAGGCGACGCCAGCGAACATATCAAATGGGAAAAGCGATGGTAAGCGATCAAGCAGCGGTGGCCCCCGATCTCCTTACGCGGGTGCAACAATCCGTCCAATCCGTCATTCGGGGTAAGGATGAGGTGATCCAACTGGCGCTGGTGGGTCTGCTTGCCCGCGGGCATCTGCTCATCGAGGACGTCCCGGGGGTTGGGAAGACGACGCTTGCGCATGCCCTGGCCCGCTCGTTTAACTGCGCCTTCCAGCGCATTCAGTTCACTTCGGACATGCTCCCGTCGGACGTCATCGGCGTCAGCGTTTTCAGCCAGCAGACCCAGCGCTTCGAGTTCCGTCCGGGGCCGATCTTCGCCAATATCGTCCTGGCCGACGAAATCAACCGCACTACGCCCAAAACTCAGAGTGCCCTGCTGGAAGCCATGAATGAAAACCAGGTGACCGTGGACAACCGCACCTCGCCGCTGCCTCAACCCTTCATGGTGATGGCCACTCAGAATCCTATCGAGCACCATGGAACCTATCCGCTCCCCGAATCCCAGCTCGATCGCTTCCTGATGCGGTTGAAGATCGGTTACCCCAGCGCCGACAGCGAGAAGGAGATCCTTCAGAACTTTGCCCAATCCGACCCGCTGGCAAACATCAGGCCCGTGATGACGGGGGCTGAGGTCGTCGAAATTCAGAACCAGGTCCGCCGGGTGAAGGTGGATGAAGAACTGCTGAACTACACGCTGGCCATAGTGGAGAAGACCCGGCAGCATGAATACCTCAGTCTGGGGGTGAGCCCGCGAGGGTCCATGTCGCTCTACCGCGCTGGGCAGGCCCTTGCCTTCCTCGAGGGGCGCAACTATTGTATCCCCGACGATTTCAAACGCCTTATTCTCCCTGTCTTTTCTCACCGCTGCGTGGTGAGTTCGCGCTATATCTCCACCCTCAAGAAATCCGACCAGACCGAAGCCCTATTGGAAGGAATCATCGAGTCCACCCCGGTTCCGCTGTAGAAAGGCAGTCGACAGTTCACAGTTCACAGTCGACAGCCCTTAGCTGTCCCGATGCGGAGGGTCAGCTTTCGGCCCTTGAAAAGACGGTGCCAGGGGCACAAGGGAATTGAGTGATTGATCCATTGAGTCATTGAATCATTGAAAAGCGGTTGCGAGGCACCGGGGGTTTTTGGATTCTGGATTGCCCCCCGCCCACCACCTGCTGCCTACCTTCTGACTTCTGACTCCTGACTTCTAGGCCCTGCATACGCTACAATCCCAAATGATGACCACGCTTCCTCATTCAACGAGCGGCGGCGCCTGGGGAGACTTAAGGCTTCGAGTTCGCCAGCAGTGGGCGCGCACCGACCGCCCAGGGTGGCGACGATTTTTCCTGGGTCTCTGCGGACTGAGCGCGGCTTTTTTCCTGGCCCTCTATTCGACGGCGCTCACAGAAGCCGGCCGGGTGGGGGCGGCCGTCTGGGCCGCTGCCAGCTCACTGTTACTGACCGGGATTGTTGCGGTCAAGGTCGTCCCATATCTGGCGCGGCGGACTGCCCTGGAGCGTTGGTTCGTCAAGATCGAGTACGAATTCACTCGCCAAGGGGTGCTCTATCTCATCATCATTGCGGTCATCGCGATCGCGGCCTTGAACACAGGGAACAACCTTCTCTTCATCATTCTGGCCAGTCTACTCGCCGCCATCCTGGTTTCAGGCATCCTCTCGCAAATCGTCTTATCGCAACTGGAGCTGGATTTTGTTCTACCCGACCACGTCTTTGCCGAACAGCCCATGATTTCCCGGCTGACGGTCAGCAATCTGAAGTGGGTCTTTCCTTCCTTTTCCGTCACGGTCTCGGCTCGTGATGCAGATAGGAAAAAGCGCAAGAAGAGTTTGGGCCCGCGGCCGCGGCAAATCCTGGAGGCGCCGGTCTACGTCCCTTACATTCCTCACCGGTCCTCCGTCACGCAGCACGTTGAAATCACTTTCCCGCGCCGTGGCCGCTACACTCAGGAGGGCTTTCGCGTAAGTAGCAAGTTTCCTTTCGGCTTCCTCCGCAAGTCCCATGAAGTCCCCACCAAGCAGGAGATCCTTGTACTGCCCAACATACAGCCCACGGAGGAGTTTTACGAGATCCTTCCACTGATCGGTGGCGAGATGGAAAGCTTCTATAAGGGACGAGGTCACGACCTCTACGCCATACGTGACTACCAAGAAGGCGACTCGGCGCGGCATGTGGATTGGAAGGCGACGGCGAAGGCGCAGGCCGTGAAGGTGCGGGAATTTACCCGCGAAGACGAGCGCCGTCTGTTGCTGGTCTTTGACGCCCTTTTGCCCCGGGCCGAGTCAAGTCTCGAGGCGAAGTTTGAAAAGGCGGTCACCTTCTGTGCCTGCCTGGCGTGGCATTTCTACGAAATCGACGCGCAGATGCAATTCCTCACGGATGGGTTCGAAACCCCTATGGCGCCCTCCCAGGAGATCATCTATCCCGTGCTCGAGGCCCTGGCGGTCATCCAGCCAACCACCGGCGTTTCCACCCACACCCTGCTGTCGGAGATTGCCTCCTCGCCGCGGGCGTTCAACATCATCATCACCGCTCAGCCCCGTGGATCGATTCCCACCAGCCTCTGGAGTTCCTCCTACCTGATTTTCATCGATTCGCTGTAGGCGGTGGGAGTCCGATAGCTTTATTCTATCTCCTCGTCGTTGCCTCTATGAAGTTGGCAAAATCCTGCTTCATCTTGGCGTGGGACTTCGAGTCCAGGTACACCATGTGTCCTGACTCGTACTGGGCGTGCGAGATGTTCTTTCGGAACTCCGGTGGCAGGTCAAGGTGTTCGAAGGTATACCAGGCCGCGAGATAGGGCGTGGCAAGGTCGTAGTAACCTTCCATATTCAGGATTTTCAGATAGCGGTCCTTCACGATGGCTTCCCGCAACGGGCTGGCAGTCTCCATCGGACCGGGGCCGCCGCCTCGGCCAGATGGAGGAGCATTGAAACTCCACTGGAACAGTTCCGACTGCTGCCCCGAGACGTAGTAGGGCATGTCCACCTTGTAGTTCAGCTCACGGCGCACATAGTCGTAGAAGACGCTGGTGAATGGCGGCCCGGTTTCCGCGCTGGAGGGATCAAAGAACTGTGTACCCATGAAGCCGTCAGGATCCGGCCCCTTGAAGCGGCCGTCCAGGCGGCCAACGCGCAGCCTCTGATCGGCGAGCAGGAAGTGAGTGAAGGTGCGAACGTCGATACGCAGGTTCGACCACTCGATCACCTGCTTGGAGATGCCGGTGTACCGATTCAGTTTGTCGACGATGTTCTGCCGCTCCTGCGGGGTCAGCGCGTCGCCGGAAGCCAGGGCTTGCGTGTATTCGCCCAGGGCGAATTGCATCGATTCCTGCCTCGCGTGATTGGGGTCCTGCATCAGGTCGGGCGGCAGCTTTTTGTGGTACCAGGCAATGGATGTGAACGACGGGAGAAGCATGGGGTAAGGCACATCATTGGTAAACGAGGTGGACAAAGTCTCAAAGTTCAGCACGGTGGAGAGCAACACGATTCCGTTAAAATTGATGCCGCGTTCGTTGAGGTATCCGGCGAGTCCCGCGGAACGAGTGGTCCCGTAGCTCTCGCCGAAAAGGTAGAGAGGCGACGACCAGCGCTCGTAGCGTGAGATGTAAACGCGGACGAACTCACCAAAGGCGGCGATATCGCCGCTCATGTTCCAGAACTTGCGCGCCGCATTCTGATCGGCCGGCCGGCTGTAGCCGGTGCCGATGGCGTCAACCAGCACCAGGTCGGTCTTGTCCAGCGGTGTATTCGGATTGTCCTCGAGGCGGTAGGGTGAATGTGGCAGCCATCCCTCCGGCTCAAGCACAACCTTGCGCGGGCCGAGCGCGCCCATGTGCAGCCAAATGGTGGCCGAGCCGGGACCGCCATTGTAGGCAAAGGTCACGGGACGTGTGGCGGGATCCGCACCGTCCAGCGTGTAGGCCTCGAAGAACATCTCCGCCTCAATCTTGCCCTCAGCGTCCTTGATGGGCAGCCGGCCGGCCGTGGCGGTGTATCGCAAAACCTTTCCGTCGACGCGAACTTCATGGTGCGTCACCACGGGAGGAACTTCAGCCATATCGAAATGCATGGGCCGGATCCCTTCTCCAGGAGCGCCGCCAGGCTGGGCCGGCTCGGGCTGCGACGGCGGAGTGGAAGGTTGGGTTTGTGTTGTGGTTGTGCGTTCCTCATGTTGAGGACGTTCGGCTGGAGTCTGCGGCGGCGTAGCAGGCGTCTGCTCGGAGGAACGCCGCGCCAGAATCTGTGTGCGCTCCGAGGGAGCGCCGGGCTGCTGGGCCAAAATCATCACTGGAAGAAACACAATTGCCAAGGCTAAAAGTGTCCGTTTCATTGCTCTCCTTTTATCGTCGAGCGTGTAATGCGCCTCGCGGGGCGGATGGCATTGTACCCGGTATTACCATTATGGGCTCCGGTCCGACCGAGAACATACACCTGACCGCCCCCGAATGCAACCGCCAGTTGGGTTGGTGTCGTTGGATTGGTAGCGTCAAGCTTTCTGTGTAAATTCCTCGAGGGGCTTTCTCTCCCAGGAGCGGTTTAAGTGACTAATGACGCCAAAGACGATGCGGTCGCAGCTCGCCGGGTTCGCGGGTGACGACGACATTGCTTTTCATGTCTGCGCCCCACTAATCAAGCTGCTCTCACACTGGCCCCTAAGCTCGTTCACGGACACGTCGGTGGCGAGGCTTCAAACTGCGACAGCCAGAATGAAGGGCCGGCTTGCGAACGCCACATCATCAGGGATTCCGTCTATAGTTGCAGAAGATCTCTAAGCTTGGACGCCACGATGCTCTGGGTTTGGCTGTCCACGACGCCGAGGTATCGGGCGAGGCTGGAGCAGTGGATCGTCGCCAGTTTGTGCAGGCGCAACGCCGATGACGTCTTGAGGTTGGTTGAGCGAAATCCTGGAACGGTGGGATCAAGAAGAAGATCAGAAGGCAGAAGCTGGGTGGGAACCACCCACGAGATGTAGGCGACCAGGACCTCCGGGACCGTGCCGAGCGGTACGGTCAGCAACAGTACCGGACGAAGCTTCATTCCCGGAACATCCCCGAATGGGAACTTGGCGAGGTGGATTTCACCGGGGCGCATTTACCGGCTTTCCGTCGTCGAGGGTGTAGATGTCCTGTTTGGGGTCGCTCATTTCCGCCGACCATTCGGAGGAGACGCCGCCAGCCCAGGCCAAGCCTGCTCCGTCTTCCTCCGGCATCAGAACGATCACTCGAACCGAGCCGGCCGGAAAGCCCTCCGGCACCTGCGCACGAAGCCGGTGCTGGTCGTCAATTTCGCCCAAAAGTTCGATAGCTCTCATAGGCGCCACCTGTGTAGAGTATAGAGCCGCATGTTCCGTCAAGGCAACCGCTTGTTGTCGGGGCAATGCCTTGGTTTCGCGCAGCGGATAAGGCGCTAGGTCGTTAACCTGTTGGCAGAAATGGGGCGCATCTCCCAGATGCTCAGTGCCTTCAATCTGGCGTTGTGCCCTCGGGCAAACACGCCAATACCGAGGCTATCGGAGCGCGAGGGGTAAATACGGCTGGTGAGGCAGGCGCGATCGTTTGCAAAGATTTCTATAACCGAGGCGTCCAGGAAAACCTGCAGCTTCAGCGTTTCATCCTCGGCGAGCGCGAACGCTCCCCCCTGCGCTCCGCGCTCGACATCCGGGCTCAGGCTGGAGCGTTCACGTTCCACAAGGAGCTGTCCGCTGGTCCGGTTGTAGGTAATTGAAGTCTGCTCTTTTCCACCAGGCGCGCTGCGCACCGTCAAGCCCACTGCTTCGGAAGCATCCGGCTCGAACTCCGCCTGAATCTCCAGGCTATCGCCTCGCACACTCTTCAAAAGTGAGAACGAACCAGGAACAATCAGCAGGCCCTCGAAACGTTGATGCTTGCCGCGCAAAGCCGCGATTTCGGGAGCGGGCGCCATGCCGAGCGTCCCGTCGCGTCCGAGCGTCAGGACACGAGGCAGTGACATCACTCCGGACCAACCGGCGGCGCGCTGTGCGGAGTCGCTACGCCCCTCTCTGACCCAACCCCATAGAATTCGCCGACCCTTCTCGTCCTCCATGCTCCTTGGGGCGTAGTAAGAGTCCCCGAGATCAGCTTTTCCCTGAACCTCGGGATGAAAGTAGTGATTCACATAGGCGCCCAGCGAATAAATCACCGCCCCTTGTGTGGAGACAATCAGGGCATGCTTGTCAGCCAGCGGGAAGAAGTCCGGGCACTCCCACATTTCGCCGGTGCTGACCGCATCTTTCCCCGGCAGGAGTTCATCCTTTCTGCCTTTGCATAGGAGGTGGAGATAATCCCAGTGGATCAAATCTTTGGAGCGATAAAGTAAGACCATGCCGCCCTGGTCTTTGATGCCCGACCCTATCGCCAGAAACCACTCGTCACCTTCACGCCAGACACAAGGATCACGGAAGCCCGTGATCTCCATCCCCTGTGGGGGCGCGCCGATGACGGGATTGCCGGGGTATTTACGCCAGGTCATCATTCCGTCGTCGCTCCTCGCTATGCACTGCACCTCCGGAGAAACACCCGTGTAGACAAGCGTAGGGGCGCCCTGGTCAACCACCGCACAGCCGGAAAAGCACCCATCCTTGTCAGGTCCGCCCGGGGTGGGCGCGAGCGCGATGGGGAGGTGCTTCCAGTGCACCATGTCGGGGCTCACGGCGTGCCCCCAATGCATCGTCCCCCAAAAGGCCCCGTTCGGGTTGTACTGATAAAACATGTGGTACTGGCCCTTCCAGAAGAGGGGCCCGTTGGGGTCGTTCATCCAGTTCGCTGGGGGCATCAGGTGATACCTGGGGCGCTGGGGGTCGGCAGCCAGTTGCTGTTCAGTCTTCGCCTGTTCGGTGCGAATGCGCGTGCCGCTCGAAAGGGCAATGCGACCTCCCAGTACGGTGGCAGTGGAGAGAGTGAGAAAATCGCGCCGGCTTACCCTTAGGCGGACTCCCTTCAACGACTTGTTCGCTTTAGTCACGTGTTTTGGCACATCAATGCTCAACATTCGACTCTGGGGTTTCAGCTTTAACGCCCCCGACCACTTCCCCGCCCTTCAAAACCACCTTTACGTTTTCCAGGGTGGTTACGTCCTTGAGCGGATCGCCTTCGACTGCGATCAAATCTGCGTACTTCCCGGGTTCAAGGGTACCGATCTGGTCCGACCACCCAAGCAGGTCGGCGGCATTAACGGTCGCGGCTTGAAAAGCTGCCAGTGGTGTTAGGCCCAGCTTCACCATGACGGCGAATTCATGAGCGTTCAGTCCATGCGGGTAGACGGCTGCATCGGTGCCGAATGCAACCTTCACACCTTCACGAAAGGCCCTGGCAACGTTTTGGCGGGCGGCGGGCAATACGAGTTTTGCCTTTGCCACCATGTCGTCCGTAAGGCCAAGTTTCTGGTAGTTCTCCAGGAGCCAGTCGCCAAGGTAAAGTGTCGGCACAAGATACGTCCCGTGTTGCTTCATGAGTTGAATATCTTCTTCGTCGATGAAGCTGCCATGCTCGATGGAGTCCACGCCGGCAAGGACGGCGTCCTTGATGCCTCGCGCGCCGTGGGCATGGGCGGCTACCTTTCGGCCCAGGCGGTGAGCCTCTCGAATAATGGCCTGCATCTCCTCGGGGCTGTATTGCTCCAATTCGGCATTGTCGCCTTTCGAGAGGACGCCGCCGGTGGCACAGAACTTGATTAAGTCCGCGCCATACTTGATGCCTTCGCGGACTTTGGCCATCACGGCGGGAACGCCATTGGCTACCCCTTCACTGACAAAGTGGAATTCCGGGGCCAGGAGATTCTCATCGCAATGCCCACCGGTGATGCCGAGCGGTGGACCGGAGGCGAGAATTCTAGGGCCAGGGACGTCGCCGGCATTGATGGCATCGCGCAAGGCGACGTCGGCGAAGCCGCTGGCCCCCACGTTTCGTACTGTGGTAAAGCCTGCCTCCAGCGTCACGCGGGCGTTTCTCGCACCCAGGAGCGCTTCACGGGGCACGGACACTGCGAGGGCTCTGTAACCCATGAGGTAGGGCGAGCCGGTAAGGTGTGTGTGGGCGTCGATCAGTCCAGGCAGCACCGTGTAACGAGAGAGGTCCACAACACGAGCGTCCGAGGGCACATGGGGAAGGAGTTCACGCTCATCGCCGACCTCGCGGATGCGGTCGCCTTCGATGAGGATCATTTGATGATCCCGGTACACCCCCGCGCGCACCTCGAGAACTCGTCCAGCTTTTACGACTACCACAGCATGTTGGTTGGCAGGCTGCCCCGCCAGGCCAGCGGGAACACATAGCAATAAACTCCAAAGCAGCACAGACCACCTATGCATGACTCCTCCCCCCTGGAATGGTTTCTTCCTTGTGAGGCAGGTTCAGGGGAACGCCCCTGATACAGTTGTGGGGCAGTCCGTTCACCGGCTTGTCCCCCAGCCGTTGTCTGGCCAGGACCACCGCTCCCAGCGGTCCCGCGTCGTCACCGAGTACCCCGGGAACAATCTTCACACGCCGGGCATCGTGGCGGCGAAGAAAATACTGGTAAGCTGTCTTCCTGATCGGCGTCACGTAATCTCTGCCGAGCCGTTCGGCGATTCCTCCTCCAATAATCACGTATTCAGGATCGAGCATATTGACCACGTTCGCCACCAGGATGCCAAGGCAAAACTGCGCCCGCTTCATCACTTTTTCCATGACCGGATCACGCTCTTTTAAGGCTCTCTGAATAATGCTGCTGGTCATGCGGTTCCTGCCCCGTTCCTTCATAAGCTTCAGGACGATGCTCTTTTCTCCTCTCCGTATGGCGGCGCGGACGTCGCGCTCCATCGCGGTGCGGCTGGCCAAGGCTTCTGCGCAACCGCGGTTGCCGCAGCCACAGAGCGGCCCGTTGATCTCCACGACGATGTGGCCGACCTCTCCGGCGGCGCCGCGAGCGCCCAGGTACAGTCGTCCTCCGCTGACGATGCCTCCCCCAATTCCCGTCCCCACGAAGATCCCCACCAACTCCTGCGCTCCCTGGCCAGCGCCCAGGGTGTATTCCCCCATCACTCCAACGTTGACGTCGTTTTCTACAAACACCGGGACCTTAAGCAGAGCCTCCAACTTGGGTCCCAGCGCAACCTTTTTCCACCCCAGGTTCGGCGCGTGGTGAACAATACCGCCCACGGGATCTACCGCTCCCGGCACCCCAATGCTCACCGTGCGCAGGTCAGATAGTTTCAGACCCGCCGACTGCACAGCGGCCTCCACCAGAACAGCAAGGTCCGCAACCAAGCGGTCAGGTTTCTGCTTGGGGTTGGTGGGCGCTCTCTGCATTCCCAGAATTTTGTTCTCTGCATTCACCACCAAGGCGCGCAAACGCGTTCCCCCCATGTCGATTCCCACCATGACTTCCTTTTTAGCAGGCATCCAATTTTCCCTCCTGGAAACACTCCGAACTCCGGTCAGCAGAGTTTACCTTAATTACTGATTCCACGAAATGCCAGATTGGAGTACTGGTGTCATTTGGAGCGCAGTCATTCCCGCGAAAGCGGGAATCCACTCCGCCAACCTTTGGAAATGTGCTGTCGTCGAAGTGGATTCCCGCTTTCGCGGGAGTGACCGGCGGCTCGAGTGGATCCCCATTCCAAATGACACCAATACCCAGATTGGAGATTCTTTGAGCAAGCTTTCTTGCATGGTATGGGTCATTGTGCTAGCTTACCGGGCGTAAACGGGGAAGGCACGTTGTCTTTGCGGCGCGATCCCAACTTGATGGTGCCCGCAGTCTTTCGTATAGAAGACGTGGAGTACTTTTCCCGGAGGTATTTGCATGAAAATCACACGCCGAGGGTTCATCTCGCTTGCCGGGGCGGCAGCGATGGTTGGCCCGAGAGTGTTGGCAACGGTTCCAAGCGCTCCATCTTTCACCCCCGACTTCGAGTCGCTCAAGCAGTATCGCGCTCCGGAGTGGTTTCGTGATGCCAAGCTGGGATTCTGGGCCTGTTGGGGACCGGAAGCCGTTCCTGAAATGGGCGATTGGTACGCGCGCCAGATGTACATCCAGGGACACCCTCAGTACGAAGACCATCTCAAACGCTATGGCCATCCCTCCAAGTTCGGATACAAGGACATGGTGCCGCTCTGGAAAGGTGAAAACTGGGATCCTGATCGACTGATGAAGCTCTACAAGAAGGGGGGAGCGAAATACTTCTGTGCTATTGCTCAACATCACGACAACATCGACTGCTGGAATTCCAAGTTTCATCGCTGGAATTCCGTGCAGATGGGCCCGAAGAGGGACGTGCTCGGTCTGTGGAGTCAGGCGGCGCGCCAGCATGGACTTCGCTTCGGGGTCACCGAACACCTTGGGGCGAGCTGGAACTGGTACGGCGTCACCAAGCAGTCTGATAAGACGGGTCCGCTGGCGGGTGTGGCGTACGACGGAGCCGACCCTAAATACGCCGATCTCTATCACTCTGGCAACGAGAAGTCGAAGGTTGAATGGTGGTATCGAAATGTGCCCGACTCGTTCCAGCGGGAATGGTTCAATCGCATTAAGGATCTGGTGGATAGTTATCAGCCCGACCTTCTTTACAGTGACGGCAGCCTCCCCTTTGGGCAGTACGGGCGCAATCTTCTCGCTCACTTTTACAACGCCAATCTCCAGCAGCACGAGGGGAAATTAGAGGCGGTTTACAACTGCAAGTTCGGCGATGACGGAGGGGAATTCGCAGAAGGGATGTGCGTTCAGGATTTGGAGCGAGGAGTGCAAGGCGGGATCAAGGCCGAAGCATGGCAGACTGACACGTGCGTGGGCGATTGGTATTACAAGCGCGGAATTCGATACAAGACACCGACGACTGTTATCCGGATGCTGGTGGATATCGTGAGCAAGAACGGCAACCTGCTGCTGAATTTTCCGCTGCGCGCTGACGGCACTCTGGATGCGGAAGAAGAGAGCATCCTTGCATCCTTGGCAGAGTGGATCTCGCTCAATGGCGAAGCCATTTACAACACACGTCCATGGAAGGTGTATGGCGAAGGAGCTACAGGGGTGTCGGGCGGCAATTTCAATGAAGAGAAATTGCGCTACACCGCCGAGGATATTCGCTTTACAACCAAGGGTGGAAATCTCTACGCCATCGCGCTGGGATGGCCGGAGTCCGGGACATTGACCGTTCGCTCCCTAGCGGGAGCGACTGTCCACAAGGTTCGCTTGCTGGGAATTCAAGAGCCGCTCAGGTGGAGCCGAGGGGCACAAGGTCTGGTAATACAAATGCCTGCCCAGAAACCAGGTGAGCACGCCTTTGCCTTGCTCATTGAGGGAGCTGGGTCGTGATTGAGCATGGCCACCTGATCGCACGGAGTTCCCACACTTGCAACATGGGTCCATCCAACCATCGCCACCACACCGCCGATTCCTGCTGGGGAACGCCCTATCTACGCTCACCAGTGGCTAGTCGCTGCTAGGATAGTGGGTCAATTTGATGTAGAGGCGGCTTTACGCCGCCATTTGGCGAGGTAAACTCGCCGCTACAGCATCAAATTGACCCACTGCCGCCGCTAGTGCGGCGCGACAAGTGCGGCGCGATCATTGACAATGCAGCAATCGAGAAGTAAGCTTTGGGCACTTCTCGGGTGAAAGTGCGCCTATGTTTCAACTACTGGAGGTTTAGCCATGTTAGAAACCAAGATTTCCAGACGCGATTCCTTTTTCCTGATCGGAACCGGAGCTGCCCTTGCAGCGTCTGGGTTCAATACAAATTGCGGGAAGGGGAGAGCGCCTGCCCAAAAGCCGAGCCAGGCTGAGCAGGAACGCCCCGAGGTCCAGGCAGACCGTGCGCGCCGAATGAAATGGTGGCATGAAGCCAAGTTCGGCATGTTTATTCACTGGGGCCTTTACAGCGTGATTGGTCATCATGAGTGGGCCATGGAGATGGAGGGGGTCCCGGTCCTCCAGTACCAGGAGTTGGCCAAGGTTTTCAAGCCGCAGCCCAATGCGGCGCGAGCTTGGGCCAAGTTGGCCAAGCAAGCAGGCCAGAAGTACATGGTGATGACCACCAAGCACCATGAAGGCTTCTGCAATTGGGATACGAAACTAACCAACTATTGCGCCTCAAAACAGGGACCGGGTCGCGACCTGGTGGCGGAATATGTGGAAGCCGCCCGGGCGGAGGGACTTCGTGTAGGCTTTTATTACTCGCTGATGGATTGGCACCATCCGGACGGGGCGCGCTGCGCTAGCGACGAGGCGGCACGAATACGCTTTGTCGAGTACACCCACGGCCTGATCCGGGAACTGCTGAGCAATTACGGCAAAATTGATGTCCTCTGGTATGACGTGGACTGGCCTCTTACCCCTGAGCAGTGGGAGTCCAAAAAGATGAACGAGATGGTGTTCAGACTCCAGCCGGACATCATCGTCAACAACCGCAACGGTTTGCCCGGAGACTTCGCGACGCCGGAACAGGTAATTCGCGCCGAACGGGGAGGGCGCGCCTGGGAGTCCTGCATGACCATGAATGATAGCTGGGGTTACACCGGGGCCGACGACAACTGGAAAAGCACCAAGAATATCGTTCGGAACCTGGTCACTTGCGCCAAGGGCGGGGGCAACTACCTGCTGAATATCGGCCCGAAGCCGGACGGCTCCGTGCCTGAGCAGTCAGTCAACGTCCTTACCGAGGTCGGTAAATGGATGAGCAAGAATGGGCCAACTATTTACGAAGCGGAACCCTGCAAAGCAAGTTCGCACACGTTCGCAGGATACACGCGCAAGGGGAACACGCTCTACATCCACGTCTATTTTTGGCCCGCGCAAACGGCGGGAACCAAGGCGCTCGAGTATTACAAACCGCCCACCGTGCTGGCCATCGGCGGACTTCGCGCAAAGGTAAAGTCGGCGCGCTTGTTTGCCTCGGGGCAGAAGGTGGATTTCGTGCAGGACGACATCTCAGTAAGGTTTACCGGACTTCCCCAAGACGCGCCGGACCACCCTGTGACAGTCATCGAGGCGGAGTGTGAATCTGAGCCCACGATCGATAGCAGCTATGTCCGAAAAAACAGACCGAGAGCTGGTGTAGGGGTATAAGGACCAGCTCTCACGCGATCCATAGCGAGGGCTTGCGGGCAAGCGTTGAAAGAAAAGACTTAACACGGAGGTCACTGAGATCCTCCGGGGCCTCTGTGTTGAAGCTTTGAAGGGTCGGAGAACACGGAGAAGCTCGTTTTGGTTGCGGCCAGCGGGCCGGGGTGTGGATGCCCCCCTCTAATTCCTCGGCGGTGGCGCGCTCGCGTCACGGCAGTCGTCCGACTGTGAGGCCCCGCGATCAGCCTTTCCGCAGGAAGGTACGAGATTCCCCCAAAAGTCCCGGCCGCCGTTCCTCTCCATAAGCTTTCCCGTGCCGCGCGCGAGCGATCCTGGCAAAAGATGGTACCCCGACAGCGTCGCCCGGCCTAAGCCTCCCGTGCCCGGCGCGGAAAACTGCGGGTCAGCCGTCAGGGCATGGGGATCGTCTGGCGCAGCAATGTGGCCGTAATAAACGTTCGAATCAAACACATTGTCGTTGCTCTGTCCAAAACCAAGTGCAGTAACATAGGCGCCGTTCGCGGCCCGGGAAATTCCGTAAGAGAATTGCGCGCTTCCCTGAACATAAAAGATATTATTGTAGAGATACGTTCCCTTCGCCCACCCGTTCCAATCGGAGTGCAGCAACAAATCCACTTGGCGCTCCGGCCCCACGAAGATCGTGTTGTTGTAAATCAGACTGTTTTTCACCGGTCCGGCAATGTTGATGCCGCGCGTGCGGTCGTTTTCGCTGATGTTGTAGCGGACGATCGTGCCAACATTCCCGGCGCTGGTCTCCGGCTTTTGTCCGCCGCCGTCGCAAATCAGCAGGAAGCCGCCGTCGTTGTCGTGGCTATAGTTGTACTGGATGACCGTGTTCCTGCTGTTCCAATCGGAGTCGAACCCTTCCCCGTCGCGCTGGCCCTTCGTACCATAGGCTTCGTTATACTGAATCAGCGTGTTGTCAGCACTCCAGGGCCAGATGGCAACGTTGTAGCCTTCGGATCTTTGATTGGCATGCCCGACGACGTTGTGTTCAACCACCGCGCCGTCCGTCGCCACCACCACAATCCCGTCTCCGCCGATATCGTTGAGGACATTTCCCCGCACGGCCACGCCGAGGCTCGGGTACCATTTCGACCGCTCCCACCGATCGGACATGCCGAAAATACCACTGCGATCCACGTGATAGATCTCATTGTTCTCGATGCGCAGGTTGACAAAGCGGCTCGGCCTCTGCTCGCCCAAACAGGTGTAGTTAATTCCGCCGTTGACCTTTTCTTTATCGACGCCATTGACGTCATGAATGGTTAGGGCGCGAATATAAACGTGATGCGCCTCTCCATAGTCTTCGAGCGCCACGTGCACACCGCGGCGAATCGAGGGAGTGGATCCGGCATTGGTAATCTCGAGGTTCTGGATTTCCCAGTACTCCTGGTTCTTGAGCAAGACTGCATCTTCGACCAGTCCCTCTCCCTGGATGACAGGCTTGACTCCGCCGCCGTACATGTCCACGGTGATGGGGCGCCCTTCCACTCCGGAACCTTTGGGCCACAGTTGCCCTCTCCACACCGACCCCGATTTGAGGAGGATTCGATCCCCGGGGAGAAAAGTTGTGGCGTTCACCTTCGCCAAACTCTTCCATGCATTCGCAGGGGTCGTGCCCGCGTTGTCATCATTCCCCGCGACTGAATCGACGTAATAGGTCCCGGCTGACTGCACGGCAGGCGGATTTTGCCCGACGGACGCAGGCGCCAACAGCAGAACCAAAGTAACTATGCCAGCGGAAATCGTTGCGGGCATGAGCTGTGTACTGTTCACTTGGTCATCTCTCCTTTCCTGAAAAGCACGGATTGCATCTGCCGCATGACTGAGAAGTCGAAGGGACAGGGCACTCAGCAAGAGGGCGGCCGCGGCCAGCACGCGAACTGCGCGCCCCAGTCTCTCCTTCTGCCCGATCCGAAGAATCTCTCCGTGGGTTGCGACGACAAGCAGCGCAAAATAGAAAAACAGCGGCACAAGGTCTCCGCGGAGTGAGCCGCTGGCGCCGGTGAGGAAGAAAGTCCGGGCAGCCTGCCGAAGCGGGCTGCCCGAACCAATCGAAGTCAGCGAGTTACCATTCGAAGCGCGCGCCCAGTTGCCCGACGCGAGGAGTTCCCCCCACACCCTGGACGTCGCCAAAGTACGGGCTGGAGATGTTGGTGTTGGGATTGTCGAAGCTGTGCCGGTTGAAGACGTTGTAGAACTCGGCGCGAATCTGGAGTTTCATGCGCTCCTTAATTTTGAAGTCCTTGTAGAGAGATACATTCTCGCTGGCCGTACCGAAGCCATTCAGGCCGGCCGTGTACGGTCCGGAGTTCCCAAAATCCCCGAAGGCGGGGTTGGAGAAGCCCGCGGGATTAAAATACATGTTACCGGGGTCCGTGGGATTGTTCAAGTCGAGTTTTGGCCCCTTGAAGTGACGGCTCAGATCGGCTCCCGAAGCCAGGTTCGAATAAATCGCCGATTCAAGCCCGGGATAATAGGAGCTTGAATAGACGCTGAGGGGGTAGCCGGTACTGTAGTAGAGGGTGGTGCCCAACGTCCAGTCGCCGACGGCGCCGTTCACCCAGCGGCCTTTGCTCGACAAATAGCGTCGGCTGTTGCCGAAGGGCAGCGTATAGAGAATGTATCCTTTCACGATGCTCAGGTTGTACGGATTGACGTAGTTAGCGGCCCAGCTCAAGTCACTCAAATTTTGGAAATCTGTAAAGTTGCCCCAGCCTTCCTGGAAATTGCTCGAGGTGGTGGCGCGCTGGCGCGCCAAGGTATAGCTCATGTCCGCCACCACGCCATGCGATGTACGATGCACTACTTCGGCCTGGAAGGAATCGTACTGCGAGCGCCCTAGGGGCGAGGCGACGTAGTAGATCTCATCCCAGTTGTTGGCGATATTCGGGAACGGAGACAAGGCAGCGAAGGCATAGCCCGAATAACCGGCGTAGGGGTAAGGAACGCCGGCAGCCGCTGCCGAAGCCTGGTCCCAGATCCAGGCCCATTCGTTGGCTCCTGGGTAGGCTCCTCCTTGGAGGAAACTGGTATAAGCGGAGAGTGGCCCCTCGTTCTGCTGGAGCGAGCCGTCGTGCAGGTGGTTTCCGCGGGTGGCGAGGTAGTTGAGAGAGAGGCGAGTGTTCCCGGAGAGTTGTATATCCACGCCGCCATTCCATTGGTTGGTGACGCCCGTGCGCAACGTCTGCGGGCTGACCGAGACCATGGTGTACTGCAAGAAATTGGGATCGAGAGTGCCCGAAACGGACTTGCCCGGATAGCCGTTGTCCCAGTTAAAGGCCGGGGCGAAGTTTTGGGTCGCCGGCACCTGGTTGGTGGGGAAATACCCGGGCGCAAAACCGTAAGGCACACCATTCCAATAATCGACGCCCATCGGCACATCGAACAGACTGTAGGCGGCGCGCGCGACGATTCGGTTGGTGATTTTGTAAGCCAATCCTACGTGCGGGGCGAAATCCTGCCAACGGGCGGATCCTTCGAAGGTCTGGTCGCCACTCGAGAGGTAGTCAACTACGCCCGGAGCGCCTATGACGGGATTCATGCCGTTCGTAAAGCTCGCCCAATGGCCGTACTTCTCGTGGAAGGGATACGTCTGGTTCCAGTTGAGTCCGTAATTGAGGGTCAGCCGGCTGTTAACTCGGAAGTTGTCCGTGGCAAAAATCGACAACGACTTGCGGCGACCGTAAAGGTCGAAGGGAGTGCCCTGGGAAGCGCTGCCCACGTCCCCCAGGAGGAAGCTGGCGAAGCCGAAGCCGACTTGGGTGTCCCAGGTCTGCGTGGGTGCACCGGTCTGCATATTGCTGAAGTTGAAGTTAAGGGTCGGGGTGCCGCCGTGGCTGTTGATCTGGAAACCGCGTATCTCCCCACCGAAGTTCATCGTATGACGTCCCCTGATCCAGGTGACCGTCTGGTCACCGACTAGAACGTTCGAGGTGTAGTACCCCGCGTCGCTGTTGCCGATGGAGGTTTCCCCGAACCCGTTCACGCTGTTGCCAAAGCTGATGTCCGGGAAGTTGCCGGCTCCCGTGTTGCCGAAGCCCAGCTTGGACGGCCAGTCACCGCCGGCGGAGGTCGCGACGCTGGGATTGCGGAAGTGCTCGACAGTGAAGCTCGTGATGCTCAGGACGCTGGGCGTGAAGTTGTGGGTGTCACTAAGACGGAACTTACGGTCCGTGTTCTTTTGCATCCGGGCGTGGGAGAGTGGCCCTCCATCAGGGTCCAGCGTGGACCAGATGCCCCCCTGGTCGTCCAGAATCCGCGGCCGCTCCGTCCAGATGAAGGAACTGGCCAAGCGGTTCTTTTGCGAAAAGTTGTGGTCCACCTTAAAACTGAACTGCGTCTGGTGGAACCAGGGGTTGTTGTTCACCGTTATGCCGTCGTTATTGGTTAAGCCCGACGCCATAGGCGCGTAGTACTGTTGGAATAAGGGAATGATCTGCTGCGCGACTTTGCTGAATCGTACCTGGGGGATCGTGTTATTGGGAAATACCAGTTGCGTGGTCGGATCGATGATCGCCCCCTTATAGATGGGGTTGCCCCCGGCGTCGGTTCCTAACTGAACGCTTGTGTTCAGAAGCGCACTGAAATTACCCGCCAGGAAGTCCGCCGTGGGTACGGTGAGATTGTCTGGGCCCATGGTGTAGTTGGCCATCCGATTTTGCTCGAACGCGCCGAAGATGAAAGTCTTGTCCTTGATGATGGGCCCTCCGGCGCTGAAGGCGTAATCGGATTGCCGGTTGCGCGGTTTCCGGAAATCCGCTGCCTGGGCCGGATTCGCCGCGGCGGAGTAATCATTCATCCAGGAGTTGGCATCCAGGGCTTCATTCTGCCAAAAAGTTACCGCGCTGCCGTGGAACTTGTTCGTTCCAGACTTCATGGTGAACATGAAAGTCCCGCCCGACGTGTACATGGCGGCCACGCCACTCGTGCCGCCGGTATCCACGCGGAACTCCTCGACGGCTTCCATGGGAGGTTCGCTCTCCAGGAGTTGCCCGGTTTCCGACTCCTGCGAGAGCGTGCCGTCGATCAGCACTTCACTGCTGAACTCCTGCGTCCCGACAATGTTACTGGTCCAACTGTTCCCTTCAACTCCGGGCGTCACGGCAAAAGCAAAACCCATGATGTCGCGCCCGCCGTTGATCGACAGGGGAAGAGCGCGATAGGCCTGGAGGGACATCGTGCTGCCCAGGTCGTTCGTTTGGCTCTGTAGGACAGGGGCTTGCGCGCTGACCTCGATCGTCTGGGTCACCGCGCTGACCTTCAACGTGACATCAATCTCCGCGACCTGGCTGATGGTCAGTGTGATGCCAGTTTGATCGAGGGGCTGGAACCCCCCCTTTACGAACAAAACGCTGTATTGCCCAACCGCCAAGTTGAGAATCCGGTACAGACCAAGGTCGCTCGTGGTGGCGGATGTCTTCACCTTGGTTTGCAGGTTGGTGGCGGTGACGGAAACACCCGGAATGATGGCCCCGGATGAGTCCTTCACGGTACCGGTCATCGTGGCCCTGTCCGACTGCGCCATTAATGCCGCAAGAAAGAAAAACTGGGAAAGAAACCCCATTAGTAATATGCGCTTGATCATTTATCTCCTCCTTCTTTTCACCACCCGAGTCTCACCAGAATTTTGAAATGCCAGTCAATACCTTCCTTGCATGAGTGCTTACTACGTTTCTCTATCTTTGGTCTCGAGCTTTCGCCCCCGCCTTTTCCAGCTTTACCTCCACCAAACCCATCGCACCGGGCGTCATCTTGATCCCGTGGGGGTCGGGCGGGGCGCCAAGCAGGTCCTGATTGGCGGTGTAGAAGAGAGAGAACGAGTCCTTCCCCTCTGGAATCAGTCCCAGGGGCGTGCGGACTTCGTTCGCCCATATTCCTTTGCCCTTCTGGACGATGAGTGCTTTTCCAGGACTCCAATGAATCCCATCTATTGAAAATGCGTAGCCCACGGATTGCTCTACCTTGTCGTCGTAGACGGCCACATAGGTTGCGTCCGGGAGTTTGGTGACAACGGGGTTCTCAATAAAGACCTTTTCAATGTTCACCGGGTTTAGTTGCGTGCATCGTTTCCAGGGTCCCGCGAGGCTCGGCGCCCAGGCCAGACCCACCTGCCAGAGAGAAATAGGCAACTTTTCGGTGTGGCCGGTTCCGTAGAAGGCGTACCATCTGTTTCCCACCGGGTAAGGGAAGAATGAATCTGTTCCCTGCAATCCCTCCCAGAGGTCGGAGTCTTTTCCGCGCTGGAGGATGATGCCCACATCCTCGTAAGGCCCATCGATTCCTCCAAGCCCCTTGACCTTCGAGACGGCGCGCCAAATCCGGCCCTCATGGTTGGTCAACCATTTCCCAGGTACGTCAGGGGCGCACTGGTATGCCACATAGAAAAGGTTCCAGAGCCGTTCCGCCTGATCATAGATGGGCATAGGCGCCCACAAGGCCGCGCGCGGGTCCTTACCCGTGAAGTCTCCGCTCGATTCAAAGAGCGTAGAAATGCGTCTCCAGTGCAAGCGGTCCTGGCTGGTCCAGTGCGCCAGCTTCATCTTCACCCAATGCGGATCCCCGACCATCTCAGCAGTGAAAAGGTGATAAGTCCCGTTGAGCTTTAGCACCCTGCCGCCTTCGAAGCCGTACTTATTCCCAATGGCGTTGGCAGAATTAATGGTTAGAATCGGCTCATCGAACTGCTTGGTGACACTCAGTTGTAGATCCTCAACCGGTGGTCCAGCCAGGAGAGGCGCGCAGAAAAATGAAAAACATAATAAAGCTATTCGCCATGGGGATTTCACGCTGTAAACCTCCCTCAGGGGCATGGCGCTCTGTGTCCCCAGCGTTGGATTTCACTCCTTCGAGTACAACTCGAGCATTACGACCTGTTTCTACGCGTGCACCCACGGGTTCTCAAGGTAATGCCTGTTACAGGAGCAGTTAACGCGGAGCATTCAGGTCGAATGAGACAGCAAGTGGTTTCAAATGTGTGGGATTGGCTCGATATTCGTGGGGGCCAAGATTGTCATCTCCGCTGTTTTGTCCTCCTCTGTATTCGAGACGGTGCCCCACAGAGTGTCTTCAGGTCCAAAATGGCCCTTCGAACCACCGAATCCGTCCAAGCCGATAACCTCAAGCCGCCTGCCTGCTAACCGGGATTAACGGTGCCAATAACCGTTAACGCGCGGGGGAACAGAGTCTGCCATCACCCCGTCGCCGCAATAGATGGGCCTTCGCCGGCGCAGCCTGAGACTATGACGCGCATTCCTCAGTCCCTATTCCCTATTCCCTTCCGATGGAACCGGGTTGACCTAATGGATGTCGAGTGTTATCGTTGGAACAGCTAGTCGACTGGCAGTCAGCGATGCAAAGCCGTCGGCCGGCCAGAGCACACCAACTGCGAAAGCCGCCATGGCCGACCAACACAGGCCCGCAACCGAACCTGTCTCCCTCTTTGAAAAAAAGGAGGAGCTTCGCCGAATCCTTAAGAGCCGACACTTCGCAAATGCCCCAAAGAAGAGTCGGTTTCTTGAGTTCGTCTGTGAACAGACCCTGCTCGGGAATGGCGAGAAACTCAACGAATATCTCATCGGTGTGGAGGTTTACGGTCGAGGTTCTGATTTCAACCCGCAAGAGGACCCCATTGTGCGCGTGCAGGCGCACGAAATGCGTCGCTCTCTAAGGAGCTATTACGAGGAAGAGGGCAAAACCAGCCCGTTGCGTATCGATCTGCCTTTGGGCCATTATGTGCCGGGCTTCCACAAAACCGCGGCGGAGGAAACAACTGTCCAAGATGCTCAGGTGGTGCAGCTTGGCACAACGCCACGTGGGAGTGAGCGTCTATATTATTATGCGCTCATTTTCGGACTAGCGGCAGTTTGCGCGATTCTGGCTTTTCTCCTGCTCCGTGAGCGGGCGCGAACGGAACAAGCTGCGCGCGCCCAACAACCCCTTCGAGCATTGCCGGCAGAACTTGAATGGTTCTGGAAACCCTTCATGCCCCCCGCTGATCCACCCATCATCGTCATTCCGAATCACCCTCTGCTGCGCGCGGCCCATGGTGGGGACAGCGCTCAAACCCTGGCCCATGGCCACGAAATACCCAAGGATGAACTACCTGAGTTCCATGACACGATCCATTTCCGGGAGCTGAAGCGATTTGTCTTTGTCCCTACCACGACGGACTTCACCGGAGTCGGCGAGACCATGGGCCTCTCAAATCTCTTTGGACTGTTCTCGCAAGCCGGGCAGAAGCCTCGGCTGCTCCAGTCTCGGCTGGTGACCTTCGAGGAGATCAAACATGGCAATACTATCCTACTAGGTGGCAATCAGGCCTGGAGCGGCAGAGTCTTCCTGAACCCCGAAGGGTTCCGGTTCCAGGCCGGCGTCATTCTGAACAAGAATCCCCGCCCTGGCGAGAAGCCTCTCTACAAACCAGAGTTCGATCCGGTCACTGATCACCTGACTCTCGACTACGCGCTGGTCCTGATGCTACCCAACGAAAGGAAAGAGAATCGCATCTTGCTCGTCTACGGTATCTACACCCAGGGTTCTCAAGCGGCCATCGAATACCTGACGAGCGCGGAGCGGTTGCCCGAACTCCACAAAGCCTTGGTCGCGCTGTCGCCAGACCAAAAGACGCCTCCCCCCTACTTCCAGGTTCTCCTCGAAACTACGGTCGAGAATTACGTCCCCGGCAAAGCCTCGCTTGTAGCGGTGCGGGTGGTTTCCAACTGAGTGTTGGGCAAGGAAAACGGCTATGAGACGGTTTTCATTTCGGAGACTGCTGTCATGTGGTTCGCTCGCCGTATTGCTGCCGGTCCTTGCTGGCTACACAATCAGTTGCGGATCCAAGACGGTATCGTCAACAACCTCCACTCAGTCCGCGGCGGGTGCGGCCACGTACTACGTGAATTGCGGCGCCGGCAACGATGCGAATAGCGGCACATCGGCCAGCGCTCCCTGGGGGTCACTCGACAAAGTCAACTCCACAACCTTCCAGCCCGGCGACTCCATTTTGTTCGCTCGCGGCGCCGTTTGCACCGGCCAACTGAAACCCGAAGGCTCCGGCAGCTCCAGCGCTGTGATCACCCTCGCCGACTACGGCGACGGCGCGCTCCCGGTCATCAGCGCCGGGACCAATCAATCGGCCCTGACACTCTCCGATCAAAGCTATTGGGAAATCAACAATCTGGAAACCACGGGTGGTAATCCTTACGGAATCTGGGTCACTGGGAACACCGCCAATGCCGTAATCCAACACATCTACCTCAGCAACGTCGTTGTTCACGACGTTACGGGAACTCCCACGCAGAAGGCGAGGGGGCTGATTGTCTTTAACACCACCGGCACGGGGGAGAGTTTCAACGACGTCCTGGTGGATGGCGCGTCAGCCTACAGTACATCACAATGGGCCGGCATCAACATCGCGGGAGCAACGTGGTCGAGCGCGGCGGGCGTTAAGGGCACCAACATCACGGTCCGAAACTCCACCGTTCATGACGTCGGCGGAGACGGCATTGTGATCTTTATCGCCTCAAACGCGCTGATTGAAAAGTGCACCGCCTACAACACCGGGCAGACCACCGTCACCAGCATAGGAACTCCCAGTGCAATCTGGAATTGGGATTGCGACACTTGCACCGTGCAGTTCAACGAGGCTTACCTCTCCCACACACCCACGAACCACGACGGAGGGGACTACGACAGCGACTACTACAATAGCAACATCACCATCCAGTACAACTACGGCCACGACGCCGATGGGTACTGCGTTTCGGTTTTCAGCGCCGAGGGTCAGGATACGAACGTCAACACCATCATCCGCTATAACGTCTGTTCGAACAATGGACGTAATCCGAATAACGCTGGGCAGGGTGACTTCTTCTACTCCACCTGGGATGGCGGCGCCATTCTGAATTCCCAGGTGTACAACAACACCAGTTATTGGAATCCTGCCAACTCCACCGCCTACGCTCTCAACGTCCAGAGCGCATTTGATTCGAGCAAACCGAATTACTTCGTGAATAACATCATCTTCGCGACGGTCCCAGGCATGGAGAATTACAGCGCCACGAGCGGCAAGGGGCTGACCTCCGACTACAATATCTACTGGTACACAGGCTCGGGCTCGCCACAGTGGCAAGCGAACGCGGTCAATTATGGTTCGTTGGGCGACTGGCAGGCTGCTATGGGCATGGACTCACATTCCCTGTTCACTGACCCGCTCCTGAATAGTCCAACCTACCACGAGGTGGGCCGGCCAACGACCGCCTTCACCCTGACGACGGGCTCCCCGGCGGTCAATGCCGGTTGGAACATGGGAAACATGGGCAGTCAGGATTTCTTCGGGAATGCACTGCCCGCGTCCGGCGCCGTGGACATTGGCGCGTGCCAGGCTCCTTAGAATAATGGCAACGGGCAATCGGTTCAAGAACGCTCAAGAGAAACTTGCAAGAGCATCTCGGGGGCAGATGGGACGGTTGCTCGTCGCTGGTGTCCTGGCCGTGTCGGTTGTTGGTATTCTCGTTTGCCAGATACGGCCAAATCCCAAAGCTGTTTTCGTCGGCGACACCGCACCGTCCTTCAGCCTTCGCGCGGCTCGAGGGGGAAGGTGCGACCTGACCGATCTCCTGGCGAGGAAAAGAGTCGTGCTGCTTTCCTTTATTGACGCCCGCTCGCAGCCATTGTCGCGCACTTATTCTGATCCATCTCGCGGCCAGTTGGTCTTCCTGAAGAGCATGGCGCAGCAGTATGCGCCTAATGGCGTTCAGGTGTTGATAGTGGGATGCAACAGGCTATTCGGCGGCAAACCACTCGCCCCCAGCGCGCTCCTCGACTTCACCTACGATTGGCAGCTTGATGGCGTAACCGTCCTGCGGGACGACGACGAAGGCACAGCCTTTCGCTATGGCGTTTCCACGCTTCCCACTACATTCCTTATTGCCTCTGACGGTCGCATCCAGCGGCGTTGGGATGGATTTGTCGCTCCCGCCCAACTTGCCTTGGCGTTAGAATCTTTAGTCGGTCCTCCGCGCTTTCGACGATGATGCTGCATCTTTCTCGTGCTTGACAAGCAAGTCCTTGAGGAGAGGAAACAGCTCTCCATAGACCTGGAGGGTATTGGTGTCATTTGCGAGACCTAGTCATTCCCGCGAAAGCGGGAATCCACTCCGCAAGCTTTGGAAATGTGCTGTCGTCGGACTGGATTCCCGCTTTCGCGGGAATGACCGGCGGCTCGAGTGGATCCCCATTCCGAATGACATCAGCACCGACCTGGAGTTTTTCCTGGTAAATCTTGTGGCGGTTGGGGTCTGGGTAGAAGCCTCGCCCGCGCTTGAGGAATTGAGAGGCGGCGTCAGCCGGACTGGCAAATACTCGGGCTATGGTCATTGACCTGTCCGGAGAACCGCGGAGGTTGTTGACGAGATTGGAGCGGGGGACGGGGATCGAACCCGCGACGTCCAGCTTGGGAAGCTGGCATTCTACCGCTGAATTACCCCCGCTCGCTGCAAGACCTATAAAATCACGACTCATAATCTAATCCTTTTCGCCGGTCCTTGCAAGCAGACTCTAAACCTGGTTTCTGCTGCCGGGACGCAACGGATAATACGGCTCGTGTCGATGGCGCTCGACGTCGTACCGTGACGAGAAGGAAGCGAATACCATCTTGCGGTCCTGAGCTTGGGGGCGAGGGTTCGGCGCCAGCCTGACCCTTACTTCGGTGGACTCTTTCTCCGCCGCGAACATGCCGTACGAGTCGCGAAAAGAGCAGGCGGCTACGCAACTCTTCGCCTCGCGAATCGCCTCATCAACAGCCTGGCGCAGCGTCCCCTCGGCACGATCTGCCGAGCCGTAGATGATACGCAATTCTTCGATGCCATAGCGAAAGCACTCGCGGATCCGCTGTCCAGCCACGCTGCGGCCTTCTTCCATCGAGCATCCGTGCAGGTCGAGTTCGAAGGCATTGTTGGACCGGTCGAAGTTTTGTCGGGCCACGATCGTCCTCTCTCCACCGGTCGGATCAACTTCCCGGCCAGTCGAAATCCCAACTGGATTATAGAACTTTACCAGGCGTGGCGGGGTCGAAGGCTTCGGGGTCCTTTACAATCTCTGATTGCTCGAGGATCCGAACCCCGTTTCGTGGGGTGAGCTTGAGGGCCGTATGTCCGGTTTGCGACTACACGGCCAAAGGGAGCACAGTCAGTAAACACCACAGCGTTACTCGCGATCTATCCCGGCGAGTGCTATGCCACCACAAACCTCCTCGAAGGGGACTTCGGGGGCGTTTGGTGGTGGGAAGGGGATTTCCCAACGCTTATTCCGGGTGTACCACTTCGGTGTCCGCAAAGGGCGTTTATCGTTCCTAATCCAGCCAAGTCCCCACTCAGCGTAGTTTCCGAGTGCGCCGTGATCCAGGCACAATCGCCAAGGTGAGAGGGCGGATACACGATTCTCCTGATCAAAACAGCCAGGACGCTGATTAAAGCCTTCTACCGCGAGCAACACAATTTCCA
>JBEKME010000076.1:0-29990 GCA_050008675.1 Terriglobia bacterium | reverse complement strand
TCTCCTTCCATCCTTTTGGCAGGAACGTGCAAAGAATCGGCCAGTCCTCAATTACAAGGTTTTCATCCTGTAGCACCATGCCCCAGCATAGGAGCAAGCACCGAAAGAAGTCAATCCTTAAGTTAACTCCTATGGGGGCTTGCCCCGGCCAAGCTTGCTCCGGCCACTGGAGTTTCTACATTTTTGCTGAGAGGTTCTGGCCTTGCGCGACTTGCCCTCTCCCCCTTGGGGGAGAGGGTGGCCCGCCGCCGGCGTTCTCTTCAGCCGGGGCGGGCCGGGTGAGGGGGTGGTAGGCCTGCGCCCGTCCGTTTGCATTTCACATCGCGCCGCTGAAAGCATTGGGCAACGACCACGCCACGTGCAGCACCTTCTCGAGAAACCTGGGGACAGCGTTGCGTTATTTGTGGTTTGAGGGCATTGACCCCCTCACCACCCGGCCCCTCTCCCCCAAGGGGCAGAGGGGAGAATGTAGAAACTCGAGGGGCCGGGGCCTGCCCCGGACAGGCCGTCCCGCCATCGCGGCAGGCGGCCCCACAGGCAAACCGGGACACCACCATCATTGCCAGTGGGTGGAAATCCGCGCTGCTTGGGTAGGCGCACCGTGACGAATGAGACCAGTCAAGGCGCAGACCTCAAGGGCGGAGGTTTACGCCACGCCGGCTTGCACCCCGTCGAGCCCGGCAAAACCAGAATGCAAGCCCCGGTTGCTGTGATACGCGGACCACTGCACGCCATTTACGGCATGTTCAAACACGATCCGCTCTTCGACGGCGAGAAGGTCTACACCTGAAGCGATGCCCTCCTGGCTCCCGCCCTGCGGAACTCGGAGGTCGCATGATTTCAAACCCAAATTACGCTCTACAATTAAGAGAGAATCGACCAGCTTGGCCACCCGCTCATAAGATGATTTTGACATACGATGAAATAGACGTAGGTTACAACTGCCGTATGAGCAAGCGTAGTTCTTCCTCAGATTCGCGCTCTCGAATCCAACGGCAAACTGGAAATTGTCAAGCCGCAGCGGCGCATTGGTTGGGCCCCACTCATGCCGCAATACTCGTTCACGCGGGACCATTGCCAGGTAGTGGAGATCTGCGCTGCTTGAGTAGGCCCACCGTGACGAAAAAGAGCCAGCCAGCCCGTATTGAAATTTCTGTTGCCCTGTTGATAACGAATGGGCGATAGTTATTGAGAGAAACGGAATGCTGCCCTTAAGCTACCGCCAACACGAGGTCAGTTTCTGCGCTGATGTCTCGAAGTGGTCCGACAAAATCTTTGAAGCTCATCCCGAGCTGCCTTTTGGCTCCTCCGAAATCGAGAGCTTCGGTCGCGGAAGTATGAAGCGACAGGATTTCCGCGTTTTCGAACGCAAAGAAAAGGGACGAGGCAGATTGGCCCTTTGCGGTGAGGTGAAGTTGCCCGGCAGCCAACAGGGGCGCTCACCTTTCGGCCCGGCCCTCATGGAAGACGCTTACAACAAGGCGACTCGTGAGAATTGCCAATACTTCTTCACTTGGAACGTCGAGCACCTTGCGCTGTTCGACCGCTCCAGGTGGGATGCGCCTTCGATGCACGAGCGGTGCGTGTGGGAATGCAAGCTGGGGATGGAGCTGAACAAGCCCGAAGACATTACGCTACCCGCGGTAAGGGTAAAGCTTGAAGAGGAATTCCTGCCCCGTTTTTTCGCCGGCTTTGCGGACCTCTGGCTGGGCCGTAGGAAGGACTTCGGTCTGCCGCCTTCGGATTTCTACGTCACCGTTCTGGAAAGTCATCTGACAGGGCCACGGGGTCCTGTCCGCGAGCTTCGGGACTATCTCGATTCTGAATCCGCCCGGAAGCCCGGCTTCAGAGCGCAGCTTTGGAACTGGATGGCTCAAGAGCAGCAATGGAATGTTGACCCCAGCAACCCCAAATCGTGGCGGGAGGCGGTCGACCGGGCCGCGCGGAGCATGGCCTATGTGCTCAGCAACCGAATCCTCTTCTATCAAGCGGTTCGGTCGCGGCCCGAATGTGACCTTCCTGAGCTCAAATTCCCACGCAAGACGAAGACGCCGGAAAAGGCTTTCGAGTACTTGCGCGGACAGTTTCAGGAAGCCGTCGACGCTACGGGCGATTATGAGCCGATATTCTTCCCGCATGCCAAAGAGTGGGCGGCACAGGCGGCGCTGTCCGGCGCGAACTCGATTGAAGCCTGGGATAGGTTCATCCATGCCGTTGATGGATTCAACTTTAAGGAAATCCCCACCGACATCTTGGGTCACTTTTTCCAAAGACTCATCAGTTCAGAGGAACGCCACAAATTCGGCCAGTTCTATACTGAGGAGAACATTGTGGATGTCATCAATGCCCTCTGCATTGGAAAGGCCGACGCGGCTACACTTGATCCTGCGTGCGGGAGTGGGACGTTTCTCGTCCGCGCCTACTACCGCAAGCTTCACCTTGACAAGCGCCTGACCAATCAGGAATTGCTGGCGGGCCTTTATGGGTGCGATATTAACCCTTTCCCAGCTCACTTGGCTACGCTCAACTCTTTGACATTCACCCCCTGATTGGCGATCCGGTCGTTGCTCGCGCCTTGATGCCACTTCTGAACTCGACACTCGTCGCCTTGTTCAAAACCTTTTACGGACGATATGCGGGGACGGAAGGGAACCTGAAAACCGAGGTTGTTGATGTTGTGCTGATTGAGATTCCCGACCCCCGTACGGCCAGCGAAGAACTGCTGGAGAAGATGGGGTCGGCACTTGCATCAATGCAAGAACGGAAGGTCACGCACCTAGTCGAAGAGGCCTTCATGGACTGCCACACCGCCGATGAAGTCCGTGAGGCCGCCAAGCTCCCGCTTGGCCTGCCTTTTGAACTGCAACAGGCAGACCGCAGGAAACTGGACGACGCAGTCTTCGAGCTCTTGGGTGTTCAAGGTCGCCGCCGCCGTGAGGAACTGATTGACCATCTGTACCGAGAAGTCGCGCTCCACTTCCGCTCCATCCGTATCGTGGAAGTCCAAAAGATGGAGCAACGCAGACATGGCGGCGGGAGAAACAGCGTTTCCCAGACGGAATTGGCGCACGACGCGTGGAGTCACCTTGACCCCGAGTTCCAGAAACCGCTTTCCACGTGGCTCGACGACCAGGCGGAAAGAGCAAAAACCGTGGAGTTGCCCGAGGGCGAGGTCCGGCTTCCACGTGCGGAAAACTGGTTTGAAGCAACCACGGTTTATTTCGGGAAGAAGCCTGCCGTGAGCCACGTGTGTGCCAGCCGACCAGAGGCGGAACTACTAGCTGTCATTGCACGCGAGGGTCTGCGCGGCCCCGTTTCCGTTCCCACAACGGAACAAGGATGTCGCACCCTTTACCAATCCCTCGAAAGCCGCCTCTCCAGCGCCAGGGCCAGGTTTGAAGAATTAGCCCAGGAGCGCGCCGGAAGCGACAAGTTGCGAGAGCAAGTTACTGAACTTCTTCACCGCTGGTTCGTCCACGGCCGTCCCACATAATCTGCGCAGGAGGCCGAGCAAGCGTAGCGGGTAGCCACGGACAGCGCAGTTCTCACCGTGGGTTCTTCCCTTGATCGCGAAGGCATAGCCTGCTGGAATAGTTGAATCGAGCGCGGAAAGGGCTGCTGAAGCCGCCGGAAGATTGGCGGTGGTCGACTTACAACAATCTCGCCTTGGACATGGCGACGATAGCGCCCTCCCCCATCCAGATTGACGGCGTGCGGTTGCCGCTGGCGTATCGGGCATGAGAAAATCCTACGGTCAGATCTGCACTGGGTGGCCGCTTGAGGAGGAAGAGCATAATGCATATCAGACATTTGGTGGTCCGGAATTTTCGGGCTCTTGAAGATATCGAGTTCGATCTCATATCTCGTGTAAATGTGATCGTTGGCCCCAATGCGGTCGGAAAGACCACGATCTTGCAGTCGGTTCGCCTCGTTAAGGCACTCCTCGCCCCCCGCTCGCAAAATGAAGCGCAGCAGACGCTTATTTCTCTCAGCGCTGCGTCACCCCATTTTCCACAGCGGCTTCGCGGTGCCGCACTCGCTAGAGATGCGTCAAAGCCAGTGGAGATCAGGGCGTCTTTCGTCTTTACCGCAACGGAGGTCGATTTTCTCGAAAGCGAGCGAACCGAAATTGTCCAAAGCTTAGTAACGGCGCAATTGGGGCTTACATTTCAGAATCCGGCTAGCTTAATTCAGTTCTTTGCATCGGAACAGGGGAAGCGCGCCTTAGACGTAGGTGGTCAGCATATCGATCCATTCTTGAGGGGGCTAAGAAATAGTAATCCATGCACTTTGGGACTCACGATGGACGTTCAAACCGGCCAAATAGGCCCGGTCGATCCACTAGCGGGTATAGCTATTGCATATATAGACGGACATTTACCACCGCACACATCGATCTTCAGCTATTTCCCAGCGGACAGAGCACTGCCGGTAGGTGAGACCCCCGTCCAGTTGGGGGCGGCAGACATCCAACAGCAACTTGAGTCACACAATTCACAGCCGCAGCTTAAATATTCGCGCCTCAAAAACATGATTTTCAACACTATAGTTTTAGGCGAGTCGGAACGCGCATCCTTCCAAGAGGAATTTCAAAGAATCTTCGATGGAATGCTACGCGGCAAGGAGATAGGAAAATTTGGGATCAATGAAATTGGTCTCCTCTCGGTTAACATCAAGGACACGGAAACGGGCCGCATAACAGAAATCGACAGCCTAAGTAGCGGAGAGAAAAATCTGATATTAACATTTCTGCTCATTGCTAAATCAGTATCTGATGGAGGAATTGTTTTATTCGATGAGCCGGAGCTGCACCTCAATCCATCCGTATGCAAGGAGTTGCTTCATTTCATTATAGAAGCCTATGCAGATAGGAACAATTTACAATTCATAATATGTACACATTCGCCAGAAATACTCATTTCCGCCTTCGATACAGAAAATTGCGCGCTATTTCACCTCAAAACCGCCGCTAATGTGAGTAGGGTGGGCCGGCGCGCACTCGATGAGTATGCCGACGCATTACAAAAGCTCGGAACGTCTGTTGGAGAAGCTCTTCTGTACGAGGGCACGATTCTCGTTGAGGGGGACGAAGACGCCGATTTCTTGCGGGCGGGATTTGGAGAGTTTCTTCGAAAATACAATATAAAGGACAGAGGAGGGCGAAAGGAGGTCGAGAAGACAGCCAAAAAGCTACAAGAACTCGAGGCTAGAGGAGATAAAGTCTCTCCAATATCCATCATTCTCGATAAAGATGACGAAATCACCGACATCAAGAACTCGCCGGCTGTCAGGATACTGCAATGGCAAAGGCGATGCATGGACAACTATTTTTTGGACATCGATGTGATAACAGAGCTTCTTAAGGACGACAGCATCACGGAGACACCGATAACTAGTTCGGGCGACGTCGACCGATTGCTGCGCGGCTTGGCATTTGACCAATTGTCCAAGATCGCAGCGAGAGAGGTTTATCAAAGCTTCGGCTATGAGAGTCCGTGGTTGCGAGCAGAGGACCTTGAGAAAAAGTCAGAGAGCGAAATTGGCGCGGCTTTATATGCTCGAATGCGCAGCTCGAAGAACTCCATGCCCGATGTAGACGAACGCAGTTGGGTCAGCAAATTTCATGAGAAGGTCAACGCAAAGAAAGCCGAATTGAAATTGGTGTGGGAGCCCAAGTGGAAAGAGGTTTGCGACGGAAAGCGGTTATTTGTTGACCTACAAAAGAAAGGCATTTTGAAAATTTCGGTGCCCGTGCTGAAACGGAAAATAATACAGCGTATGAAGGAAACCAAATCCGAGAACTGGAGGTTGGTGGAAAGCCAGCTTAAGACCCTTATCGAGAACCCGCAGTAAGGCAACCTCCTAGTATTACATCGTTAAGTAGCGCGATGGAGACGCAGTTGGAGGCCGCAAAACATGGGCATATTTTGAATGTTTCCCATCTTTTTGTGCGGCTTCTGACCACATCGCTCAAAGACGCATTTTTATTGCATTTCGCAACGGACTTAACAAAGTAATACTAGCTCGTGCATGTAAGTGGAATTTAACGTCTCCTGTGTCCGGCCATCCGTGATCGCCATTCAGCAAGCGTAGCGCAGACCCCCGTCTCAGAGGTCTGCGGTTCTTCCCCAGATTCGCGATGAGTTTCCGCATGTCGTCGCCTTCGACCTCCAGACTCAGCGCCCAGATGGATGAAGTCTTCTTCCTCTTCTCCTTGCGGTCGAAGTACGTGGCCTCCTCAGGGCGAACCGTCAGCTTGGCGGTGATACCAGCCAAACGACCACCCGTGAAGGTTTGGATCTCCTGCAAGGCGGAGCGTATCTGGCGAATGGATCGGTAAGAGCACGTGTGGATGCGGCAGACACTCCCCAGCCGCGGGAAGTCAGCCAGCACAAAACGTAGATCTCCACTCGGTTTGCACTGCCCGTTGGCAAGCTCCGGGCATCCGCTACCGCAGGTGGTCCATGGCTGCCCGCCAGGCTTCTCAGTCGTGCGCCGGGGTGGTGGTGTCACTTGGGATGGGATCCCTTTCGAAACGCCGGTCATTCCCGCGAAAGCGGGAATCCAACCCTTCGACAGCGCATTTCCGAAGGTTTGCCGAGTGGATTCCCGCTTTCGCGGGAATGACTGCGGCTTGCAACGCCCATGTCTCGCAAATGACACCAGTACCGGTGGCGGAGGTCCCGTCACCCCAGCACTTCCGCTCGGTGGCCGTCCACCAAGCGTAGGAACTGGGAAAGACGTTCTCGATGTCATCGTCGATCCGCATAATGTGAAGTTCGCGGCACTGCTCGCCATAATGCCGGGTCAGCTCCGGATCGGCTTCCCACCGAAGCCGGTTGGCCGACTTCTTCTTGCGCAGGAAGACGAAGTGGTCGAGCTTGGTGGGATGGTTTGCGATCTCCATTGGGCGGTAGCCCGATAGAGACCTTGGTGGATACGGACAGCCGCTGGACGACACGGTCGTCTTGGTCGTGCGTGACGCCAATGATCATGGGGATTCTTCCTTTCGAAATGATGTTCTGCCCCAAAGGGACGGCGTGGTGTTTCAGGGTACATCACCAGGCTCGCGTCTCGAATCCACCACCTCGGATTCCCACCACCTTTTATCCCTTGGCCAGCGGCTAGGCCGAAAACCACCAACCCGACCGGAAACCACCACCATGTAGGCACTGGGCCATCCTGGGGCTTGGTCGCTCTGTCCCTAACCCCATGAAATCACGACCTTTCGAGCCATGTGGTTTGGCAGGCCGATTGCTCCTGTAATGGGCGTTGCAGTTCGGCAAGAACGGTGCTCGAGGGAGGAATCAAATGCCAAACGTAAAAGTCTTAACATTATTGGGAATAGGTTTGTTGGTTGCATCGTTCGCACATGCCCAAGCTGGACCCCCGGTGGAACGGGGCTACGGGAATCCGGGCTATGCGGATCCGAATCAGGGCTATGGGGATCAGGGTTATGCGAATCCGGATCAGGGTTACGGGGATCCAGGCTACGGCCAGCCGGGCTACGGGGCTCCCGCCTACGGGGGTCCGACCTACGTGGAGTCACCTCCAGGCCCACCTCCGGTGTGCCCGTATGGCTACTTCTCCTATTACCCGTATGCATGCGCACCCTACGGCTACTATGGACCAAGCTGGTTCTCGGGCGGAATCTTTATTGGCGTTGGGCCATGGGGCCGCGGCTATCGTGGTTTCTACGGGGGCCGTGGCTTTGGCGGCCGGGGCTACTATGGAGGCGGGCGGGCCTTTTCCGGGCGCGGAGGATTTCGCGGTGGGTTCGGTAACGGTTACGCCGGTGGCGGTGGACGCAGCTTCGGTGGAGGCGGACGTGCCTTCGGTGGCGGTGGACGCGCCTTCGGTGGAGGCGGACGTAGCTTCGGTGGTGGTGGACGTAGCTTCAGTGGCGGTGGACGTAGCTTCGGTGGTGGCGGACGTAGCTTCGGTGGTGGCGGACGTGCCTTCAGTGGGGGTGGACGTAGCTTCAGTGGGGGTGGACGTAGCTTCAGTGGAGGCGGGCATGGCCACGGTGGAGGCGGAGGCAGAGGCGGTTCCCATGGTGGTGGGCGCAGGTAGATTCCGTCATAACTCGAAACTCTCGCGGCCGACGGCATTTGCTGTCGGCCGCTTAATAGGAAGGTACCGACTGCGGCTTCGCGAACGAATCTAGGGCCGTAGAGCCCCTTTTCTCGGGGAGTCAGACGACGTAATGCGAGGTCGCGGGGCGTGAGGAAGTTCAGGTTTTCACTCAGCTTACCTCTGCCATCCGGCCGAGGTCTTTAGCCGATACATCATCTGCCGGCTCTCGTCCGGGTCTGTCGACCCAGTCAGGCTTTCGCTATATAGCAGAAGTCCCTGCTCGGACTTGGACGGGTGAAACCGCACGAACACTCCTGCCCGGATTGCTCCACTCTCATTGACCGTCAAGGCTCTCACTTCGGCGATCTGACCCGTCAGCACTTCACGATGCTCCCAAACCCATTGCCGCTGTTCATTGGTAAGCTGGAAAGCAAGCGTAGCGCAGACCTCCGTCTTTGAGGTCTGTCATGATGGGCCTACGGCCCACGAAAGTTCATGAAAAACGTACTGGGTTATGATAGTAGCTGTCGAGAGCGGTGAGATCGTAACCGCAGTGGAGCCGTCGAGGCCGTAGGTCTGTCTGATCCGGAGCGTGCGTGTTGAACGAATAATTGGGCGTCGTTGTCTCCCTCCGTGGGAGCGGCGATAGCCCGCGACCCTGCGTAAGGTAACTTCAGGCACGCTCTCCGCTCCCGCCAGAAGGAGCATGTATATGAGTTACAGGATAGCAGGAATCGACGTCCATAAGAGGATGATCGTGGTGGTGGTGGCCGACGTGGACGTGGCCGGCGACTACGAGTTTGAGCGGCGGCAGTATGGCAGCAGCCCTGCGCAGTTGCGCTTGCTAGCCGCTTGGCTGGTTGAGCAAGGCGTTGAAGAAGTGGTGATGGAGTCCACCGCGCAGTATTGGAAACCCGTCTGGGCAAGCCTAGAGCGGTATTGGAAGCCGATCTGCGAGAAGCGGGAAGGCGCTGGCCCGATGTCAGGAAGTCTGCATCTGGCGCAGGCGCAGTCGAACCGTGGAGCCCGAGGGCGCAAGAACGATTTCGCTGACGCCGAACGTCTGGTCAGACGGCTGGTGGCCGAGGAGCTGACCTTGAGTTTTGTGCCCGATGCCGAGCAGCGTCTATGGCGCACCGTGATGCGCACCAGGTACCAATTGAGGTGCAACCAAGTGCAGTTACAGAACCGGCTGGAGGCTCTGCTGGAAGAGGCGCACCTGAAGTTGTCCAGCCTGGTTTCCGACCTGCTGGGCCTGAGTGGGCGGCGCATGCTGCAGGCCATGGCGGAGGGGGAAACGGACCCGGCGGTGGTGGCGGCACGGGCTGATTGCCGCTTGCGCGCCACGCAGGAGCAGTTGTGCGATGCGCTGGGTGCCTGTCGGGAACTGCATCCCGTCTACCGCCGATTGTTGAAGGCAGCGCTGGAGGAGTGGGAACGAATCGAGGCGCAGATTGCGCAACTGGGGCAAGAGATGGCCAGCCTGATCGGCCCCCAGCAGGAGCAGGTTCAGCGTTTGGCGGAGGTGCCCGGACTGGGGGTGGATTCGGGACAGCAGATCCTTGCCGAGGTGGGCGCCTCGGCAGCCACGTTTCCTTCGGGCCGCGCGCTCGCCTCCTGGGTAGGGGCATGCCCAGGCGAGGAGGAGACGGCGGGAGTGAACCGTAATCGCCGCTCCCCCAAGGGCAACCGACACCTGCGGCGCATTCTCAATCAGGCGGCCCACGCCGCCGTCAAGCTCAAGGGCAGCATCTTCGCTCTTCTCTACCGCCGCTATGTGGTGCGCTTGGGGCACAATCAAACCATCGCGGTGATCGCACACCGGCTTTGTCGCCTAATCTGGAAGATTTTGCATGAAGGAGTGCGTTACGACGAACGCGGCCCAGCGGTCAGTCAGAGAGCCCAGCAAAGGCGCACAGCCAGAATGATCCGCCAACTCCGCAGCCTCGGCTACAGCGTCGAACTGCTCCATGCTGCAGCCGGAGTTCCAGCATAAGGAGGGTTTTTCGACCCTGCGGTTCTTCCTCAGATTCGCGCTCTGGAATCCAAGGACAAACTGGCAATCGTGAACCCGCAGCGGTGCATGGGTTGCGCCGCGCTCATACCGCAATACTCGTTCACGCGGGATCATTGCCAGGTAGTGGAAATCTGCGCCGCTTGGGCAGGCGCACTGTGGCGAAAAAGACTAGTCAAGCCGCAGACCTCAAAGGCGGAGGTCTGCGCTTGTATCTTGGGTTTTTGGTATTCTTTTCCCTGATCGAGTGTTTTGTGGGTGAGGAGGAGTGCCGCTGCCTACCTTGCTTTCACCTCCTCTGTAGAATGTCAGAATTAGTGAAGTCGCGTGCCACACTTCCTGAGAAAACCTGCCACAACGAATGCCAAGACCCGATTCGTGCCCGGCAACCCTGCAGGTTATGCAGGCGCAATGGCGATGGGAATTGAGCGGCTGCTTTGCTTACCTGATGGTTTTCAGGAAGTCCTCCGGCATTCTGTGGCAAAATCCTCTTCATGGCATCACGCACGGCGACTTCGGCCTTAGAGGATGAGCAATGAAACTAAACGATCTACTTTTCGGGAAGCCGCTGCGTTCTTCGGAGGAAGCGGGAGAGAAGCTGGGGCCGGTGGGAGGCCTCTCCGTCTTTGGATTGGACGCCCTCAGCTCCGCTGCGTACGGGCCGGAGGCGGCACTCACGCTGCTTATCCCGCTGGCCGCAGCGGGAATTGCTTACATTGTACCGATCACGGCCAGCATCGTCATCCTGCTGGTGATCGTCTATTTCTCCTATCGCCAAACCATTGAAGCTTACCCGACCGGCGGCGGCTCCTACACGGTGGCTCGCCAGAACCTGGGAGACTTCTCCGGGCTGCTTGCGGCCGCTGCCCTCATGATCGACTACGTTCTGACTGCTGCGGTAGGAATCTCGGCAGGTGTGGGCGCGCTCGTCTCTGCTGTGCCGTCGCTCGAGCCGCACACCCTGCTGATCTGTCTTGTGATCTTGCTGCTCATCACTATCGTCAACCTGCGCGGCGTTCGCCAGACGGGCGCAGCGTTTATTATTCCAACCTATCTATTTGTTGGAAGCTTGCTCGTCACCTTGATGCTCGGACTGGTCAAGACGCTAGCCGCCGGCGGTCATCCCTTACCCGTCGTTGCTCCGCCGCCCTTGCCCCTGCCAACGGCCGCGGTTAGCATTTGGCTTTTGCTCAAGGCTTTTTCCAGCGGCTGTACCGCAATGACCGGCGTAGAGGCGATCAGCAACGGCGTCAAGGCTTTCCGGGAGCCGCTGGTGAAATGCGCACAGCGAGCCCTGACGGCCATCATTGCGATTCTCATTGTGCTGCTGGCGGGAATCGCCTTCCTGGTTCGTGCCTACCACATCAGCGCCACCGACCCCGGAAAGGCAGGATACCAAAGTGTGCTTTCACAGCTCACCGCCGCGGTGGCAGGGCAAGGCGTCTTCTACTACATCACCATGGGCTCAATCCTGCTCGTGCTGGCGCTCTCCGCCAACACCGCCTTTGCGGACTTTCCGCGACTCTGCCGCGCCGTCGCGGAGGACGGGTTCCTTCCCCAGGGCTTCGCCTCGCGCGGAAGGCGTCTGGTGTACTCGCAAGGGATCTGGGTGCTCGCGGTGCTGTGTGCCTCGCTGCTAATCTTGTTTGGCGGGGTCACGGATCGGTTGATTCCGCTGTTTGCCGTGGGCGCTTTCCTGGCGTTTACGCTGTCCCAAGCCGGCATGGTAGCTCACTGGAGACGAACCGGAGGCGAAGCATCGCGACGCAGCATCTTCATCAACGGACTGGGATCTGTGGCGACCGCAACGACAGTCATGGTCGTAACTGTCGCAAAGTTCGCCGAAGGAGCCTGGGTAACGGTGTTGCTCATTCCCACCATAATGATTGTGATGGTTGCCATCCGAAGGCACTATCGTCGCGTTGAGGCAGAGGTCGCGAACCCTGTGTCCCTGGATTTGAGCGACTTGCGGGCTCCGCTGGTAGTGGTTCCGATTCTCTCTTGGAACCGGATCGCCCAGAAAGGGTTGCGATTTGCCCTCACTCTCTCTTCCGAGGTACAGGCTCTGCACATCGATTGTGAAAAAGACAGCGGGAGTTTTCTCCAAACATGGGATCTCGACGTGGAGGGGCCGGCGAAACGAGCGGGTCGGGTAGCGCCGCGCCTGGTTGTGCTGCCCTCGCCCTATCGCTTCGTGATCACCCCGATATTGGACTATATTCTGGAACTCGAGCGAAGCAACCCTGGCCGGCAGATCGCCGTATTGATTCCAGAGTTGGTGGAGCGGCATTGGTATCACTACTTCCTGCACAATCAACGCGCTGAACGGCTAAGGGCGCTCCTGCTGGCCAAAGGGAACCAGCAGGTTATCCTCGTCAATGTGCCGTGGCACATCAGTGCCTGACGGAGACCGCCACAGCTTGACCTTTGTGGACCGCAGACCCAGAGTAGATGTCGCCGGAACTAACCTTGCTGGTGCCCGTCCAGCTACGCACAACTTGATCGTGGAACGCGCGTATGCAGAGATGTGCATCTCCCCGAGATGTGATCTCCACCGGCGTCGGCTCCTTTTCAGGCTGGAGCGTTAAGCCGCAAGTCATCCTCCACAATCGTGACAAGAATAATTGCCAGGAACTGTGGCGAGAATTGTCAAGGGTCCTGGCGCCGGACCTGACTCCGCTCTTGCTCATGCGGGAAATGCGTTTGCAATCCGGAGCTTCTATCGGTTGAGACAACCACGGCGCTTCAAAGAGCCTGTAGTTTCCATAACGCTTTGCCCAAGGACTATGCTTTTTGGAGCTTGGCAGGGAAAGCTGAGTTTAGGAATTATATTTTCAAAGGTTTTCACGAACATCGTTGATATCATCGCTGGTGGAGCTGCCCACAGTGCAAAATGCTGATTCGAGTCGGGCCGGGCTGATGGCCATCGGGATATTTAAGCTGATCAAGGGGCTACTGCTCGTGGTGGTGGGGATTGGGGTGTTCAAGCTGGTGCATCACGACATCGTGGAAGTCTTGGGCCGGTGGGTAGGCCTGATGCATGTGGACCCGGACAACAGGTATTTTCAGAAGGTAGTAACGAAACTGTGGTCGGTGGACGACCGCAAGCTTGAAGAAGTGGGCGCCGGCACCTTTTTCTACGCGGGGGTCTTCCTGACGGAGGGCCTGGGGCTGCTGCTCATAAAGACATGGGCGGAATATTTCACTATCATCGTCACAGGCTCGTTCATTCCCGTCGAGGTGTACCTGATGACGCAACATCTTACTGCGGTGAGAGTGGTGGCCACGCTGGTGAACATTGGGATCGTGTGGTACTTGGTAGCGCACCGGCTGGGAGAGCGGAAGAGGAAGGCGGCGTTGTGTTCGCCGTGCGCATTAAACTGAAGTCAAAGCGCTCGCCGAAAAGCTGCCGCTGGTGTGGGACCGGCTGCCCGCCAATCGCAGCCGACGGGTGCGCGAATTCGTGGCGTCCCAGAATGGGTGGATGGTATCCGTCCCGTAGACCCAATACGGCGAGCTGCATGTGCATCTATTGTAGAAGGAGGATTTGATGTTCTGCATCGTATGCGTCCTTCAATTCGTTCACAAATGGATCCTTCAGCGTCTCAAAGCGCATGATGTCTCCCTTTCTTCCGTCAGTAAATTCGATTCTTACCCCCGACGAAGCCCTGCGCGGAAAAAACCGGAGGTGAACACGTTCCTTCTCAACCCCCGGTCGGTGCCTGTCAGTCGGGGATTGCCTCGGGCCGGCAACGCACAGTTGTGTCTTACGCAGCGCTTCGGCCCCGCACGAAATGCACGATCAAGCAAATGACGGCCACAATGAGCAGCAGGTGAATCAACCCGCCCGCAACGTGGAATGCGAGAAAGCCCAAAAGCCAAGCCGCCAATAGCACGATAAAGAGAATGAGAAACATACTTTAACTCTCCTTCCTGCATCCGAAAGTGTGTTCGTCCTTACAGTTTCAGCAATCTGTCAAAAAAGGAACGATAGCGCTGTAGGGCAACCCGCAGGTCCTCAGTGGACACGTTGTCGCCGCGATCCCACTGCTTTTCCAAGCCCGATCGCTCGTTGGCGAAACCTTCTGCGAGTCGCTGCATCACCGAAGCTACCAGCTTGTCTGCGTCTTCGACCGTCCGGCGCGGCTCGTCCACGAAACCAGTCTGTATCTTGCTCCACTGCGATCGGAAATCTCCCATCTCCGATTCAGAAAACAAGGGCATGGGCATTGAGACCGCAGCCGCTCTGTCCAGAGTTTCCGGCTCTTGGCCTTTCACCAGCTTGGGTCCCTCGGGCTGCTTTTGCGCAACGCCGTAGCTCGCCAGGTCGGCCGTCGTAAGCTCCCCATCTTTTGTCTTCCGTTCAGCCATTACGCCACCTCTCTTTTCTTAACAGTGGTTGGTACCTGCACCAGTTCCTCAAATAGAGAGCGGAAGTGAATCATCGCCGTTCTCAGATCTTCCGTAGTTGCTTCGTCTTTCCCAACCCGCAGCGCAATCTCATGCGCAGACCGGTAGTTCTCCACCACTCGGGGATGGTCGACAGAAATGTCGGCGGCACGTTGATCGAATTCGGATACGGGATAGCCACGAGTTTTCATTAAAGAGGACACCAGGTCATCGGCCTCTGTGACTGCCCCCTTTGGGGAATCGACAAAACGAGACTGTACGGACTCCCACCGTTTCGAAAAACGTTCGCGTTCCATCGCATCAAGATCGCGAATGTTGAGCTTTTCAACCCGCTTCTCGCGATCCGCCAATTTCGCTTCCGCTTTTCGTTTTGATCCATGCGCCTGTACGACCCGCTCGTACTCGGGCCCAAATCTTTGCCGCAGGCCGGCAGTCGTACTCCTGCGTTTTCGCACGTACAGCCAAGCAAGCACTGCGATGATCACAATCACCGCCACGCCGATCACGATCAGCTTCGGATCCAACAGATTTAGATTCATCGAAAGCTCCCTCCATCAAGAATGTCCACAAAACCAACTTTGTTCACGAAATTCTCCCTGCCGTGAGAACCTTGTGAACTTAGATTCTGTCCGTCCTTCTTCCCACTGTCTGTACTGCTTTGCTCATTGCACTGGTCAAAATGAGTCACTGCCTGCGACCGCGGTGATCCTTTCGTGGCCTGGACACAGAAGCCGCATTGGGCGGATTGCACATTTGCTCAGCCAGCCAAACTGCTTTCCCGCAAGCTTTCTGGTCTCCGTCTTTACTAAAGTCCCCCTTGCTGAAGTGGTCCCGGTTGTGCGCAGGGTCATCCTGGCCCTCGCGCGACCCTTGCGGGTACCTCTTTTTTTTCGAATAATCCTTGTGGTGACCTTGGTCATTTTCTCCCCATTAGTCGCCTCATGCTTATCCGGTTGTTTCAGCAAGCCACTACAGGTTGTGTTTCTATATTGGTTAACAAATCCGGTATCCGCATCTGGGGTTTTCTTTTCTTGACCTACCATGCCGAACCGCCATAAACTTACCGTCCTATTTCACTGGAGGAATCGCATGGATCAGAACAATGAAAATCTTGTACTCATCAACAAAGCGATTCACGAGCTGACCATAGCAATTAAGGCCATCAGGGTTATTCTGTACAAGCACGAAATCACAAGCCCTAGCGAGGTGGCCGACTTACAGAGGGAGATTCGTGAGATGTTGGCCACGACTCCCGGAGGCCAGCTTCTTGACAGTCTCTTAAAAGAGATATCTGGTACTCAGTAATCTCTTTGAGAGCCTTATGAGCTTTCGCCGCAGTGTCGAACTTTAGTATAATGATCTTGTTCTCCTTTTTTGTTGTTGTTAACCACTCTGTGAACCACTACATATGGTGCCTTGCTGAAACAACCGGATAAGCATTAGTCGCCTAGTGCTTAGTTGTAAGAGTTAGCGACCTTATTTGTCGGGGGATGGAAGGGCGGGGCTTTACAGGCTGCGGAAAAACTCTTCGAAACTGTCATTCTGAGCGAAGCGAAGAATCTGGCCCTGTGCGTGTTCAAGAAGATACGCGGAGCGAGATCCTTCGCTGCGCTCAGGATGACAACCGTGGAGCGTTTTTCCGCAGGCTGTAAAGCCCCGCCCTTCCGAGGGTCATAAATAATATCGGGAATTAATGCAACTAAGCACTAGTGTTTATCGACGAATCCGCAACGGCAATCCGAAGTTCTGGGCGAGCGACGGCGCACCCGGAAGTGACCTTGCCGGTGCCCGCCCACCTCCGTACAACTTAATGGTCCAACGCGCGTATCTAGAGATGTGCATCTCCCCGAGATCTGATCTCCACCTGCGTCGGTTCCTTTTCAGGCTGGAGCGTTAAGCCGCAAGTCATCCTCCACAATCGTGACAAGAATAATTGCCAGGAACTGTGGCGAGAATTGTCAAGGGTCCTGGCACCGGAGCGGCGCTTGTCATTTGATTTGCATGCCAGCATTTTCATCCACCCTGGCATCCCACATCCTTTCGGAAATGCCTGCCGGAAGCGGACTCCATGTCTCTTGACAAATGCGAGAGGATAGGCTAGGATAGTAAGTGGGGTTGTGGAAGAAACAGGGTTCAGGATTCAGGTGACAGGCGCATTGCTGAATTCAGAATTATGAATGGTGAATGGTGAATTGCTTTTTTCCTCCTCGCCACCGCCGACTGCTTTCTGCCTACTGCCTACTGCCTACTGCATTTGAGGGGGAGTTCGAGTTGGCGGGACTTTTGGCCCGTACCGCAGTTTACGACAAGATGTCACTGCCGACAGGGAAAGAAAAGACTAGTAACTTTAAAAAGTGAAGGAGCGACGCGGGAATGTCTATGAAAACAAAGGGTCGGTTTCCCATAGGCAGTAAAAAGCGGGAATGTTACAGAAAACAAAGGTAGTTACGCATTGAAAGCGGCCATGTTGTTGAAAATACAGGTAGTTAGTTGCCGGCAGGTGGTATGTGGTATGTGGTAGGTGGGGAAGAGCCGCAGCCAACCTTCGACTGTTGGCCGTTGACTCCCCTGGCAAGTGAGGAAGAAGGGCTGCGTCGGGGTCTCAGGCGGTAGGGCAATTCTGAATGTGAATTCTGAATTACCTCCTTCCTTCTCGCCACTGCGGACTGCTTTCTGCCTACTGCCTACTGCCTTACTGCCTACCGGGAGGCGGCCTGGGGCGGTGCACTCAGGGTCTCGCGCAGCTTTTTATCCAATGTCTCGACGAACCTCTCGTAATCCAAACCTTCCAGGCGAAAGACCACGCGCCCGTTGCGATCAAAGATCACCAGGGTGGGGAGCGCCTGCACGCCCAGGAGCCGGTCGAGTCCCTGGGCGTAAGCCACCGGGATGGTCCACTGCTCTCCCTTGAGGAATGCCGGCACGCCCGCCCGGTCCTCATCCACGTTCACGGCCAGGAATACGGCGGCGGGCTGGTTGCGGAAGTTCTCCGCCACGCGCTCCAGCAGCTTCCCCTCCATGCGGCAGGGCCCGCACCAGGTGGCCCAGAACTCCAGGACCAAAACTTTGCCGCGGTAGTCGGCAAGCCGTAGCGGCGACCCGTCCGTGCGCTCGAGCACATAAGCGAAGGGGTCTTTAAGATTGGCGACGGGCTGGCGCGAGTCCTTGAATCGTGGAGCGAGCTCGCGCATAAGTTCGTCGTAGCGGGTAAGGACCAAATCGCCCAGGCCTTTCTCGGATTGGTGCAGCGCCACGTAACAACTGCCCAGTTTGCGGCGGACCTCCTCCCGGTGCGACGGGTCAATGCCGGGGCCGGGGAAGGCGAACGCCGTCGCATACTCATTCAGGGCTCGTTCAAGGTCGTTCTTCTTAGCCGCCAAGTCACCCAGGCGCTCCGCAAGGTGCTCCGAGGGATAGGCGGCATAGCTCTTTTCGTAATCCGCCATGGCCTTGTCCGTCTCGCCGGACTTGGCGTAAAGCTTCCCGCGCATCACGTAGGCCGCGGCCAGCATGATGCTGGCCGATTCGGGGGACTTGTCCTTGCCCGCCGCAGACGGGGCTGATTCATTGACTTCCCTTTCCGCGCGCTCAACGAACTTCATCGCGTATTGAAGGGCTTTGACGCGGCTGGAAGCGTCGTCCTGCCGGTCGAGCAAGTCCACCAGCGAAGATAGAAGCGCAGGATCGTCCGGCTTCAGTACCAGCAATTTTTCGCCATACTGGATAGCGGTTTGGGGATCGTTGGCCCGAAGGGCGGATTGGTAAACGAATTGGAGAACCTGCTCGCGTCGCGCACTCGTGGGGAAGCGCTCCAGAAAAGCCTCCAGGTTCTTGATAAGCACCTGGGGATTGTCCTCGGAGGAACGGACCGCATCCTGAAGCGCCTGCGATTCCTGCGCCTCCAGAGAGGACTTCTCGGCAGTCTGCGGCGGCGCAGCGGATTGGGGCGCCGGCTTTTGAGCCGCTTGCACGGCCCGCAGAGGAAAAGGATTCAGCAACAACAGAAGGCCCAAAAGCGCGGCCGCGCTGGGAGAGCAGTGGCGAGTGATCCCGCAAGGCGGGAACGAGTGACGAGCAGAAAAGCAGAAGGCAGAAGGCAGAAAACAGAAGATCGGTAGCAGGCGGTTGCTTGACGCAATCCAAAATCCAAAATCTAAAATCCGAAATCGCCCCAGCCCCGCCCTTTCGACTGACAACTGACGACTGACCTCTGCGCTTACAATGACATGTTTTTTCGGCATCCTGCTAAATTTAAAGAGAAGCGCAGAGCAGGTCAAGGCAAATAGAGCGCCGCTATTGGCGTCATTTGCGAGACCTAGCCCGCATTTCTCACTAAAGAATTGAAAAAGGCTGTCCCTTCTGGCATAAGCATTTTGATGAGAAAAACTTGCGCCAGAGAAGGGAGACAGCCTTATGATTGCAGAGTGTAGCGGAAAACTCTTTGAATTTCACCCCCTGGGAGCTGGGGAAGTTCGGGGAAGTTTTGACGGTGGGGCGATCACGAGCGATGGCGGAGGGCTGCTGCTGCGCGAGGTGGAGAAGCGAAGCGGGATCGTGGAGCGGTTTGCGGCCTGCTTCAGTGACTATGGGGATGCTGAGCGGATCGAGCACAAGGTGCGGGAGTTGGTGGCGCAGGGGGTGTACGGGCTGGCGCTGGGGTACGAGGATTTGAACGATCACGACGAACTGCGGCGGGATGCGATGCTGGCCGTGCTGGCCGAGAAGGAAGAGCCGACGGGAGAGGGTCGAGTGGGGGAGCGGGAGCGCGGCAAAGCGCTGGCGGGAGGCTACCCGTAGGTGGAGCTGTGGGCCAGAATTTGGAGGCAGCTCCAGCAGGTTCCCGTGCGCGGCTGAAGCGCGGGTGGCGGGGGCTGGGACTGGAAAGATATTCACAGGCGCTTTTTCAACCCCAGCGACCTAAAGCGGGACCGTAGCCGAGGCCCTCAGTCCCCTCGAAGCCGATCCCCAAAAGCTGGTGAGAAATGCTGGCTATGAATCCGCGAAAGCCTAATCGTCGCGAGTTTTTGGGCAAGGCAACGCTGGGAATTGCCGCAACAACTGTAGGCGTTCCACTGCTGGAGCAAGCGGTGTCAGCTCCGCCCCCCGCCGCTGGGGCAGGCGAGATGCCTTACCGCACGCTGGGACGCAGTGGCGAGAAGGTGTCACTTGTGGGCCTGGGCGGTTACCATATTGGCGCCCAAAAAGACGAAGTGGAGAGCATTCGCATCATTCGAACCGCCGTCGATAAGGGGATCAATTTTCTTGATAATTGTTGGGACTATAACGACGGCGAAAGCGAAGTGCGCATGGGTAAGGCCTTGCGGGATGGTTACCGGAAGAAGGTTTTCCTGATGACCAAGATTGACGGCCAGGTGAAGGATGTGGCTGCAAGGCAGATTGACGAATCGCTGCGCCGACTGCAAACGGATGTGATCGACCTCGTCCAGTTTCATGAAGTCATTCGCCCCGGTGACCCCGACCGCATTTTTGGTCCCAAGGGGTCCTTCGAAGCGGCTTTGGAAGCGAAAAAAGCCGGCAAGCTCCGCTACATCGGCTTCACGGGGCATAAGGACCCGGACATTCATTTGAAGATGTTGGATACCGCCTTCAAGCACGGATTTACCTTCGATGCCGTACAGATGCCTTTGAACGTTATGGATGCCCACTTCAAGAGCTTTGGCAAGAAGGTGCTTCCCGTTCTGACCAAGCACGGGATCGGCGTGCTGGGAATGAAGCCCATGGGCGACGGATTCATCCTGCGGAGCAACACGGTGACGCCGGTGGAGTGCCTGCACTACGCCATGAATTTGCCCACCTCGGTTGTCATCACGGGCTGCGACAGCCTGCAAATCCTCGACCAGGCGCTAGAAGCAGCACGAACCTTCAAGCCCCTCGGGGAAAAACAGGTCGCCGCAATCTTGGCGAAGACTGCGCCGCTTGCGGCACGGGGCGAGTTCGAGCCGTTTAAGACGACCACCGACTTCGACGGGACAGCCCACAATCCACAATGGCTGGGTTAGTCAGTAGTCAGTGGTCAGTTGTCACTGGTAAGGTGTGGGTGGTCAGTTGTCCCGCCAGGACGGGTTCACGCTCTGGGCCGCGCAAGGCGGGATCGGTCCTCTGGGCCTGCAATTTGAACTCGCCTCCGTTTTCGATTTTCCATTGTCCAGTTTCCACTTTCCAGTTTCGATTCTCCAGCCTCAAAAGGGAATTTCTTGCTCGCTCTGGACTTCCAAGCCTCCGGGGGTGATGGTGTAGATCGTTTGGTGGCGTGGGGGTTTTCGCCGGTGGGCCTGTTCGCGAGTATATTCCTCTTCTCTTAGGTAGCGAATCACCACTTTATCTTTCTCGACATCCATCTTGCCATCGTACAAATCGTGGGCTTCCCACAGGGACTTCAGGTTCTGACCATCAAACGAGTAAAAGATGGCGGTCAAGCGGGGTTGGCTCTTGCCCGGTCGGAAACCATAAATAAAGAACCGCAGCGCGTCTCCCTCCGGCTCCTGCGGGAACGCATAATGGAGGTCGGTGCGCGGCACAAAGTTCGTGACCGTAGCGAGGTGGCTGTGGCCCAGCCGGCTGGAAAAGATTGCGACCACGTTCAAGCGGTCATAGTCAGTCCAGCCCAGAGTATATCCTGCGCCGATCACCACCTGACCTTTCCACGGTTGGGCGAAGGCCGCCGCCTCTCCAAAGAGGGGGTAATGGAGCTCGGAGAAGGCCATTTCCACTTGGCGTCGCACCTCCACATCGGAAGGCGTGCGATCGGCCATCCACTCCTGGAGATGATCGAGCACCAGCTTCTGGATTTCGTCCGTGATGGGTGCGGAGTCATCGAGCATCACGCCCTGGAGTTGTTGAGCCAAGTAGTTCACGTGGCCCGGTAGATCCGCTGGGGGCGGGGGAGGCGTCTTCTTCTTGCCTTCAGCCACAACACTCACAAGAAAGCTGAGCGCCGCGGCAAAAAGAATTAAGGCGTACCCTGCCCACCTTGAAAGTGGTTTGAATCCTAATCGTTTCTGGTTCAAGCGAAACACCTCCGCCGTCTTATCCGAGAGCCACGGTTCACGTCTGAAGCCTGTGAGGCCTACGGAATCCGGAACTAACCCCGCCTTAATGCAATTCTGCTAGCCCAGGGGATTGGCCAGGCAGACCTTCAAGCAAGCGGTTCGCGCCAGATATTCAAACGCCTCAAGACTCTCCTCCAATGGAAACACTTTCGAGAGCAGAGGTTGCACCCTGATCTGCCCCTGCTGAAGCAAGTCCAGGGCGGCAGAAAAGTTCCCGCAGCGCGAGCCGAGGAGCGTGATCTCGTCCACCACGAGCTTGGTGGCATCAAAGGGCGCGGGGTCATGGAAGGTTGATTTCATCACCACTGTCCCTCGCGGCTCGATCAGGCGGAAAGCTTCTTCGAGGCCGCGTGGCGAGCCGGTGGCTTCCACCACCACTGGAACGCTGGCCGCCTGCAACTCACTCTTGCTGTCGGTCATCACCCGGACGCCCCACGGCCGCGCCAAGTCGAGTTTCCAACCATGCTTCCCCACCAGGATGACCTGGGCTCCAGCGCTTTTCAAGACTTGGGCTACCAGGAGACCCAACCGGCCGTCCCCAAGAACCACCACCCTCGTACCGGGCTCGAGGCGCATCTGCTCAAGAATCTCGGTGGCGGCGGCCAGAGGCTCGACAAAGACTGCCGCCTCATCCGGAATGGCGGCGGGAACTCTGTGGAGATTCCGCAACGGAAGCGCCACGTACTCGGCAAAGCAGCCAGGACGGCCCACGATTCCCATAACTGTGCGGTGAGGGCAGTGGCGACCGAGGCCGCGGAAACACCACGAGCATTCACCACATGCGATGTTGATTTCGCCCACCACCCGCTCGCCGACCCACGCTGAGTCAGCGGATTCCACTACTCGCCCGACGAACTCATGACCCATTACACCCCGGAAGGCGGAGTAGCCCTTCAGGATTTCTGTGTCCGTCCCGCAGATTCCCGCCAGCGTGACCCGAATCAGCGCCTCGCCAGATTTGGGAACAGGCTTGTCGATATCACGCAGGGCCAGTTTTCCGTCAAAGATGAGTGCTCTCATCGATTCACTGCGGAAGATGTATATCGCCCCTGCCAGGGTTGGAAAATCCGGACGATCTGCTTAGGTTAACGCTCATGGGGCGCAAGCCTTAGGAAAAAGATACGAGCTAATTCAATTCTGGCGGACAAGGCGTCGTGGCTACTCAATCCTCTCCAAGGCTCGGATGAGCTCTTCGTCCTGTTCTTCAAACACGGTTCGCAGGTCAAGGAGCAGGGCGTCCTGTTCAACCCGGGCGATAACAGGGGGCGAATTCTGCCGCAAGAATCTTTCCAGCTCCTGGGCACTATGGCGTGAATGCGTCACCGCCAGCAAGGCTGTGGGAAGCGACTGCGCGGGAGTTGAGCCTCCGCCAATCAGCGAATCGCCATCCTGGACTCGAGCCGAGAATTGCGGCTGGGCCGAAATCCTTTCCGCAAGGCACGCGGCACGCTGGTGGATTGCTTGCCTGGAAAGCTGGATCATGCGCAGAGCCGGGATGGCCTGGGTTTTTCCCTGAAGGTAAAGAGCAATGGTGGCTTCCAGAGCCGCAATGGTGAGTTTGTCAACGCGCAGGGCGCGGAAGAGCGGGTTCTGGCGGATTCGTTCCAGGGGCTCGCGCTTACCGGCCAGGATTCCGGCCTGTGGGCCACCGAGCAGCTTGTCCCCGCTGAATGTGATCACGTCCACACCAGCATCCAGGCTGGCGCTTGCGGTCGGCTCATCCCGGATGCCATGAGGCGAAAGGTCAACCAGGCATCCGCTGCCAAGATCCTCCATGGAGATCAGGTTATGGCGTTGCGCGAGCTCCACGAACTCTTCCAGAGAAGGACGCTCCGTAAAGCCCAAAATGCGAAAATTGCTCGGGTGGACGCGCAGCAGCACGCGGGTTCGTTCACTAATTGCCGCCGCGTAATCGCCGATGCGGGTGCGGTTTGTAGTTCCCACCTCGCGAAGGATGGCGCCGCTCTTGGCGCACACGTCGGGGATGCGAAAGGACCCGCCTATCTCAATGAGCTCACCCCGCGAGACAACAACCTCCGCCCCCTCGGCCAGGGTGTTCAAAGCCAGGAGCACGGCGGCGGCGTTGTTGTTCACCAGCAGCGTCTTTTCCGCACCGAGAAGCTGGCAAAAGAGCCGGTCCGTGTGCGCGTCCCGCTTGCCCCGCGCCCCGCGGTCCAGGTCGTATTCCAGGTTGGAATAGCAGGTGGAAACTTCCGCAAGATGCTCTACCGCTTCGCGGGCCAGAGGGGCGCGGCCCAGATTGGTGTGCAAAACCACTCCTGAGGCATTGATGACGGCTCGCAGAGAGAAGCGGGCGGCAGCTTCGGCCTCGATGACAATCTCCTGTTCCAGCGCCTCAAGGGAAACGCTTGCAAGACTGCCCTCAACGATCCGATCCCGGAGACGCCGGAGGACCCGGCGCGTGCTCTCCACCACCAGACGGCGGCCCGCGTGCGCCTGGAGATCTCTCAGGGCCGTTCGACCCAGCAGCTCGTTCACAGCCGGGATCTGGCGGAGCAGCCCGTTTGTTGCTGGCCCGGCATCACCCTCGGAGTGTTCCATTGCCTTCTAAATCCCAGCGTCATTTGAACATAGTTGCGCGGGAGCGTCAACTTTCCGATTGACTGGCCTTACTTCAGCATGGGTATAATTTGGATATGCGGGACATGCTTGAGGTACCTCTGTGACTATCGATGAGGAACTGAGCAAACTCGAAGACGACCTTCGCCGCCTCAAGATTGATTACGAGGTGTACCTCAACGGGAGCTCCGACCGCCCCCCGCGCGATCTAGTCTATCGCGTTGAAACCGTCATCAAGCGTTACACCGGCGATCAGGCCAGCCTGAACTTCGGCCAGCGTTACAAACTCAACACCTTGGCGCAGAAATATGCCGTCCAGAACCAGCTCTGGAGAAGAAGATTGATGGAGAAGGAAGAAGGGCGCGGCCAGTTCGCGCAACAGAGGCGCGAGCTCGAAGCGTTGACTGCTGATAAGATAGTGCGAGTAGTTTGCTCGGACCCGGAAGGAGAGCCGGAGAAGGTTGACCGGATCTTCAAAGCCATGATCAGCGCCCAGCGTAAGGTAGGTCAGAAAGTGGAGAACCTTGACCCAGCGAGATTCCAGAAATACATTCGCGACAAGACCAAGCAAATCAAGGCATCGCTCGGCTGCGACAAAGTGCAGTTTTCCGTAAGCGTCGAAAACGGCAAGGTGAAATTCAAGGCGGTTAAAGCCTAGTGCTACAGCGCGGCATAGCCGCAACCAACACGTAGGGCCGAACGGCGTTCGGCCCTGGGGCGAGCGCCGCTCGCCCCTACGCGACGCGCAAAATCTTCGCGCCACAACAAGGTCCCAGGAACTAGTGCTACAGCGCGGCCTTGGGCCGCAACCGAATTGTGGGCCGAGTTCTCCCGGCAGTGGACTAAGCCTTCCGAAGCCTTCACGCCTGCCGTTGTTCCTTGCATTCCCGGCACAAGCGCGACCAGGGCACGGCGTCCAGCCGGGCGGCTGAAATTGGCTTCATACACGCCTGACACACCCCGAATGTCTTGCGTTCGATTCGCCCCAGCGCCTCGTCGATGGCCCGCAGAAGTTTGCTATCCGTCTCGCGCAAGCGCACCTGCAACTCTGCCTCGAGTGCGGCAGCCGCATGGTCCACCAAATCGCCCTTGTCTGCGCCCGATGGGGGAGCAGGGCCCTCCGTCCCAGCTCTTGCGGTGGTCAACTCTCGCCGCTTGGCCAACAGCAATTCCTTGTACCGATCTAAATCCCTGGCATTCATGGAAGATCCTCCGCAGCAGGAAAAGCTAAGGCCCAGTCTGCCTCTCCTATGTTACCGCAAAGTGGACGCCGCAGCTTCCGTCTTCATACAGTACTTTTGTTACGGGCTCAATACATGGCAGAAGTCTATAATTGGGTGGAAGTTTGGCGTATAAATCCGGCAGCCCTCTTAACCTGGGAGGCTGGGGAGTCCGGGTAACGGGTCAGCTTCTTGCCGTGAGGGAGGCTAACTGCGGGCCGGAACCCAGATGCCTGAAGAGAGGAAAAATGCAGCTTCGAAGGGACCCCATCACGCAAAGTTGGGTGAATTTGGAAGACGAGGGTGAGAACCTCGCCCAGAGTCGAGACGCTCCCTGCCCCTTTTGCCCAGGCCACGAAGTTTTGTCTCCCCAAACCCTCTACGAATACCCAGGCGGGGGATCAAGCTGGCAGGTGCGGGTGACCCCACACCTCCGCCCGGTTTACCGCATCGAGGGCGACCCGCAGCGCCGCGCCGAGGGCATCTACGACAAGATGCGCAGCCTGGGGGCGCATGAGGTTGTGGTGGAACATCCCAGCCACCATTTACAGCTCTCGCGGCAGACCGACGAGAATGTTGCCCAAGTTCTGCGGGCATATATCGCGAGGGTGAACGATCTGAAGAAGGATCGGCGTTTCCGGTACGTAACTGTCTTCCGCAATCAAGGAGCGTTGGCGGGGGAGGAATTTGAGCACCCGCACTCCGAGATAACTGCCACACCATTCATTCCCCGGCGCGTGGGCTATGAACTCCGCTCCTCCTTGCGTTACTTTGAGCTCAAGGAACGGTGCCTGACCTGCGATATTGCAGGGCAAGAAATCGCGCAAAATATACGGATCGTGGAGCAACGCGACCCGTTCGTCGCCTTCTGCCCGTTTGCCGCGCGCGTCCCCTACGAGACATGGTTGCTCTCCCTGAGGCATCACTGCTCGTTCGAGGAGGACCTCACCTCCTGGGACGAGCAGCTTCGTTTCGCACGCTTGTTGAAGTCGGTCCTGATGCGTCTGGAAGCCGTCGCTCCCACCCACCATTTAGTGCTCCACAGTTCACCTAATCTTGGCGCAAAGTTCGAGAGGGGCGGCATTTGGGGGACGCTGGCGGATGATTACCACTGGCATTTGGAAATTCTTCCGGTCATACCCTCCAAAGCGAAGTCCTACGCCCTGAAAGAGGTCTATTACAATTCTCTGCTGCCGGAAATTGCCGCCCAAACCTTGCGGAACGCGCGGGCATAGAAATAGAGTGGGACAGCGTTGCCTTCGGCCACAACCAATGGGGCCGTGATCTTTCGATCGTGGAAACGCACCCCGACGCCAAACCATGAGTGTCAGCGCAGGGTCACGATGGTGGCGCCCCAGCCGCCGGCTTCGAGGGGGGCGTCCTGATAAGAGAGCACAAAGGGTGTGCGGGTCAGCACGGCGCGCACCATTTCGCGTTGCACTCCAATGCCGCGCCCGTGGATGATGCGCAGGGCTTTCAGACCCAAGCGGTTCGCTTCTTCGAGATACGCTTCAACGGCTTCCTTGACATCCTTGGGCCGCACAGTATGCAGGTCGAAGACATCGCTGATCGGGATGCGAAATGGTTCGTCGTCGTGGCTCATGCCTACCCGCCTGAGCAGTGCGATTACCCAACGAGTCACATCTCGACACCGCACACCCGATCAGGTGTCAGGTGCCAGGTGTCAGTAGGAACTTATCCCCCTGGCACCTGAAACCTGACACCTGAAACCTGAACTTTGGTCGGGGCGCCCAGATTTGAACTGGGGACCTCTTGGTCCCGAACCAAGCGCGCTACCAGGCTACGCTACGCCCCGGAAAAGCAGGTATCAGGTGTCGGGTGTCAGGTGTCAGTAGGAACTTATCCCCTGGCACCTGAAACCTGACACCTGAAACCTGAACTTTGGTCGGGACGGCCAGATTTGAACTGGCGACCCCTTGCACCCCAAGCAAGTGCGCTACCAGGCTGCGCTACGTCCCGTAGAGCCTTTTGGGCCTTGGCCGATATAGCAGGTCTGGGGCTGAAAGCCACAAACACTCAGGCTAACACTTGCGCGAAAGTATTGTCAAGATGGCCTGAAGTTCGTGTCGAATGGCACGCAACTCCCCCGCATCCAGCGTGGCCAGGAAGAGATGACGCTGCTCGGCCTCACTCCGGGAGTTGCTCGCAAGATGTTTTCTCGCCCCGGAGATCGTAAAGCCCTTCCCGTAAAGCAACCGCCTGATCTCCAGCACCAACTCGACGTCCTGGCGGCGGTAGAGCCGGTGCCCGGACTTGCTCTTCGCCGGTTTGAGCGTGGGGAACTCGGTCTCCCAAAACCTCAGGACATAAGGCTTTGTCTGCGTTAGCTTACTCACCTCACCGATTCGGAAATAGAGTTTGTCCGGGATGAAGACTTCGGAAGGCGAGTCGTCGGTAGAACGGCGGGCGCGCACAGAGCGGGTTCGAGGCATCCATAACCTCAAGGAATGGTTGAAGGTCAACTCCAAGCCATCTTAGAGAACTGCACAGGAAGCGTCAAGCGGCGCGGCGCGGAAAAACAGTGAAAAATGACGGGTGAAATTACGAATAGTGAATGGTGAATTGGGGACGCAGAGTTTGCTTTGCGCGCGGCACCCAAGCCCTCTCACTGCTGCATTACCTCAATTTAGAATTCACCATTCATAATTTACTATTCTCCTACTCCCTCGCTTTCAACCAGTTTCCGCAAAGCCCGCTCGATGGAGTATACTGGCAACTTTTCCGGAGCCGCGCGTCCGGAACTCAATGCAAGAGTTGAAACAGGACGGCGCATTAAGGACAGGTTTCGGGTGCCAGAAGAGCAGTGACGAGTGACAAGTGACGAGCAAGAGTCCGGAGTCGGAAGTCAGGAGAAAGAAGGTAGGCGCAGGTGGTAGACGGCGGAAGAACTCCGGGCAACTGTGAACTGTTATCTGTCCCGCCGCGGCGGGTTGACTGTGGCAGTGGGCCGTAGGGAGAAGGACGAAGGCAATTCAGAGGTTCAGTGAATCTATGAGTAGGAATTCTCAATCTGGAGAGGGTCGGTTATGCCGAAACTAATTGTGGGTATCGATGTTGGGGGAACAAAGGTAGCAGGAGGGCTGGTGACCTTGAAGGGGCATTTGGTGAAGTCCCTGGTCGTGCCAACTCATGCGGAGAGAGGGTTCAAGACCAGCTACAGCCAGATCGTACATTTGATCGAGCGGCTGATCAAGCTGGCGGGGGGCAAGGACAACGTAGCCGGAGTAGGTGTTTGTGCGCCCGGCCCTCTTAACCCCAAGACGGGTGTCATTATCAATCCTCCGAACCTGTCGGGCTGGCGCAATATCCAGCTCGCGCGTTTGCTCGAAAGCCATTTCCATCTTCCCGCCAGAGTGGAAAACGACGCCAATGCCGCCGGCCTTGCCGAGGTCCTTTTTGGAGCGGCGGTGGGATATCGCGACGTCTTCTATGTGACCGTCAGCACCGGTATTGGGACCGGGATCATCATCAACAAGAAGATCTATCACGGCAAGAATGGAGTGGCCGGCGAAGGCGGGCACGTCTCCATCGACTTCCGCAGCCCGTATCGTTGCGGCTGCGGCACGCTGGGCGACATCGAGGCGCTGGCGGCCGGTCCTGGCATGGCTCGACGCGCGCGCTGCGCCCTCGAGCAGGAGCACAGCCGGCCAAGCCTACTGCGCGAACTCTCGGCTGGCGACCTCCGCAAGATCACTCCCGTCATGATCCAGGAGGCCGCGCGCCGGGGAGACGACTTGGCCAAGTCCATCATCGACGACACAGGGTTTTATCTCGGCGTGTGGCTGGGAGGAATGATTTCGCTATTTGATCCGGAAGCGATCGTCATCGGGGGCGGAGTCGCGCAGATTGGCAAACCCCTCTTTGATAGAATGCGGCAGACTATTCCCCTTTACACGATCAACCGTCGCTTCGTCGAGAAGCTCCCCATCCTGCCGGCCAAACTGCAAACGAACGTTGGCGTTTACGGTGCGGCCAGCGTCTTCCTCCCCGCCGGTGAGGAGGCCGAAGCCGATTGATTCCTCGGGACCGACGCCAAGGGGCCGCAAGTTCGATCCTGCTAGAAGGTAAGCCTCACCGCTAACTGGATAATGCGCGCGGGATAGGTGCTCGTGATCTGACCGAAATTGGGATCCTCAAAATTCAGGGTAGGAAGCTCAAACTCCGCGTGGTTGAAGATATTAAAGAACTCCACGCGGAATTCCCCATTCAGCCGCTCTCCGATAATCGCGGTCTTCTTCGCCACCGCAAAATCCAAATTGCTACGATGTGGCCCCCGGAGGTAGTTCCTGGGATACGTGCCATAGGTGTACACAGCGGGGTTGTAATTGGTATTGAACACTGTGGGATCAAACCAGAATGAGCCCGTAGCTTTGGTGAGGGTAGCGGGGAGGATGAAGGTCCTTGTCTGGTGCGGATTGAACATGGGAACATTCGGTGTGTTCAGGTTCGCCCGCACGAGACCTCTATCGCCGGCGCCTGACGGCCCAGGGTCTGTCCGGGTGGTGTAAAGCTGGCTGGCGATGTCCATGGGGAAGCCGGTGCGCCAAGTCAGGATGGGATACAGATTCCATCCCTTCGTCAGGCGCCTGGGAGCGGAAG
>JBEKME010000075.1:0-30230 GCA_050008675.1 Terriglobia bacterium | reverse complement strand
CTTCGGCCCGGTCCGGCCCGTCGCCGGCCTAAGCCGCTTGTCAGCTACCAGACTTACCGACGACTATCTGGGTGGGACTTCCACCCACTGGCGATCCGCGCCGTTGGGGCGCACATAACATTCCCGCGTCGTTCCCTCAAAAAAGAATTCTTTCTTAGAGTTCCTGCGCTTTCCCGAGGCCAGCGGCGGACTGAGTGAATGACACTGCCAAGTGATATAGGGGCATTGTCGCCTGCTTCGCTGGGAACGAGAGGGGGGGATGAAAACCCGGCAAGATTGCTCATAGAAGTAGGCTATCACAACTCCCATGGCGTGTCAAGAGCTAAGAAGCAGGATTCAGGAGTCAGGATTCAGGATTCAGGGTGAAGGATGGAGGTTTTTCCCCTGACTCCTGAATCCTGACTCCTGAATCCTGCACTGGAACCTCTCGAGTTGGTTTACATCTAAATGACTCGATGCCTGGGCTATCATTACAGGGCTTGACATGCACTTTTTTGGAGTTACACTTCCGGACAGTCATTCGGATCCTCGTCCCAGTGGAGGCTGCTCATGCTCCCGCGTCTCAGCGTTGCCAACCAACGGCAAACCGCGACAAAGCGCGTTGTGCTCTGCTGCGGATTTGTTGGCCTTTCATTTCTCGCCATTGCGTGCTTTGGTCTCCATCAGAGGATACACGTGTCAGAGAGTATTCTTCCTCACCGTCAGGTTTCTGCCACGCCCACGAAAATTCAGCCCAAGCTCGTCGCGAGTTACGGGAAGCTGCCTCTCAGTTTTGAGGCGAACCAGGGCCAGACCGACGCCCGGGTGCGATTCCTGGCGCGAGGCGGCGGCTACACGATTTTTCTCACCGATGACGAGGCCGTGCTGACCTTAAAGGAGTCGTCAGTTGTCAGTGGTCAGTCGTCAGTAAGTGCGCGCGTAGTGCCGACAGGCACCCGTGCCGACCTGGTCGGGAGGCCGGCAGATGCACGTGTAGCGCAGCACCCGCTCTTCGGTGCTGCGGCTCTACCAGATCTTTTGTCATTATCGATGCCCGAGGAAAAATCGGACAGCGAAGTGGAAAGGCCGCGGGACCGGAGAGCGGGTCCCGCGCTACCATTTTCTTCTTCCCGCCGGGCGGACAGCGGCGAGAGTTCGGGGGTACTCCGGATGCGCCTTATCGGCGCAAATGCCAAAGCCATAGTAACGGGCGCGGGGGAGTTGCTTGGCAAGAGTAACTACTTCATCGGCAACGACCCCAGGAAGTGGCGCACCAACGTGCCGAGCTACGCCCGGGTGAAGTACGAGGGCGTCTACCCGGGCGTCGATCTTGTCTATTACGGCAACCAGCGCCAGCTCGAGTATGACTTCGTGGTGGCGCCGGGCGCCGACCCGAACCAGATCAAGCTGAGCTTCGCGGGGGCGGACGGAATGCGCGTCGACGTGGCCAGCGGCGACTTGGTGCTGAAGATGGGCGAGGAAGAGGTGCGCTTCCAGAAGCCCGCCGTCTATCAGCCCGCTGTATTCCCGGTCCCCTCGTCGTCGTCCCCGTCTGTAGCGTCGCCCTCCGGTCCTGATGCTCGTCACTCATCACTTGTCACTCGTCACTGCTCTTTCGTGCTGGCGGGAAACGACCAGGTGGCCTTCCGCGTGGCGGGGTACGACCCCAAGCGAGCATTGGTGATTGACCCGGTGCTCAGCTATTCCACCTACCTGGGCGGGAGCGGCAACGACGAGGGCCTCGGCATCGCGGTGGACAGCGCGGGCAACGCCTACGTCACAGGCGGGACCAGCTCGACCGATTTTCCCACCGTCAACCCGATCCAATCGAGCATTCAGAACATGTGTTCTTACGGGGCTTGCGGGGCGGTCTTTGTGGCCAAGCTGAATCCCGCCGGGAGCGCGCTCGTCTACTCCACCTACCTGGGCGGGGGCCGGGGTGACCAGGGCTACGGCATCGCCGTGGATAGCGCGGGCAACGCCTACGTGACGGGGATGACCTTCTCGACCGATTTCCCCACCGTCAACCCGTTGCAGGCGACGAACAAAGCAGCCGCCTACACGGCGTTTGTGGCCAAGCTGAATCCTGCCGGGAGCGCGCTCGTCTACTCCACCTACCTGGGCGGCAGCGGCGATGACTGGGGCCGCGGCATCGCGGTGGACACTGCGGGGAACGCCTACGTGACGGGGATGACCATCTCGACCGATTTCCCCACCGTCAACCCGTTACAGGCGACGAGCAAAACAGCCAACTACACGGCGTTTGTGGCCAAGCTGAACCCTGCCGGGAGCGCGCTCATCTACTCCACCTACCTAGGCGGTAGCATCGAAGAGTTGGCCCTCGGCATCGCCGCGGACGCGGCTGGCAACGCCTACGCCACGGGCACGACCTGCTCGAGCGACTTCCCCACGGCGAACTCGCTCCAAGCGAGCTTAGCGAGCGCGTGTTCTGCGGCCTGTTTTGGGGGCGACGCCTTTGTGTCCAAGCTGAATTCCGCCGGGTCAGCCCTGGTCTATTCCACCTACCTGGGCGGCAGTTCTTGTGACATTGGCCAAGGCATCGCGGTGGACGCGGCCGGCAACGCGTACGTCACGGGCGTTACCGAGTCGAGCGATTTCCCTACCGCCAACCCGCTCCAGTCCAGCCTCAGCGGCAGCTCTAATGCCTTTGTGGCCAAGCTGAATCCCGCCGGTAGCGCGCTCGCGTACTCTACCTACCTGGGCGGGAGCCCCGGCGACTCCGGCTACGGCATTGCCGCGGACAACGCGGGCAATGCCTACGTGACCGGGTGGACGAGTTCCACCAATTTCCCCACCGCCAACGCGCCCCAGCCCAGCTATGGCGGGGGTGAGGATGATGCGTTTGTAGCTATGCTGAATCCCGCCGGCAGTGCACTCGTGTACTCCACCTACCTGGGCGGCAGCGGCGGTGACGGGGGCGAAGGTATCGCCGTTGACGCGGCGGGCAACGCCTACGTGACGGGCCAGACTAGCTCGACCGATTTCCCCACCGTCAACCCGTTACAGGCGACGAACAACGCTAGCACGAGTCTTTCGCCCTCCGGCGCGTACGGCATGCCCGGCGGCACGGGGTTTGTGGCCAAGCTCATACCGGCGCCAGCAGTAACCCTCTCAACCAGTACCCTAGCCTTCGGGAGTGTGCTCGTAGGCACCACGACGCCTGCACAAAGTGTAGTCTTAACCAACATTGGGGGTGCTCCCCTGAACCTTACGATTACGAGTATTGTTGCGAGCGGTGACTTTGCCCAGACCAACAATTGCGCTGGGTCGGTTGCTCCCACCGCTAGCTGCACGGTCAATGTCAGCTTCACTCCCACGGCGCCCGGGAATCGAACGGGCGCGCTGACGCTGACGGACAACGCCAGCAACAGCCCCCAAACGGTGACCCTGAGCGGCACGGGGCTTGGAGCCACGGCGAGCCTTTCGGCATCGACTCTGGTGTTTAGTACGAGTCAACTGGTGGGGACAACGAGCAGCGCGCAGCAGGTGACGCTCCAGAACGCGGGCAATCAGGCCCTGGGCATCACCAGCATTTCGCTGACGGGAGCAGACAGCGGCGACTTCAGCTTGAGCCAGAACTGCGGCAACTCGCTGGGGGCAAACGCCTCCTGCCAGATCAGCGTGACCTTCACCCCCACGGCGCGCGGGGCGCGCACGGCTACGGTTTCCCTGGTGGACAACGTTTCTGACAGCCCTCAGTCGATTTCGCTATCCGGCACCGGCATTGCTCCGGTGGCGAACCTCTCGCCCTCCAGCTTGACTTTCTCCGGCCAGTTCGTGGGCACCACCGGCCTTCCTCAGAACATCACGCTCACTAACAACGGCGACGTGCCCTTGAGCATTTCGAGCATCCAAGCGAGCGCGCAGTTCGGCACAAGCAATGGCTGCACCACCAGTCTTGCTGTGGGCGTGGGTTGCACCATCAGTGTGTTTTTCGATCCCTCCGCAGCGGGCTCGCAGACGGGCACGCTGACCATCACCGACAACGCTCCGGGCAGTCCCCAGACCGTTCAGCTTTCGGGCACTGGCATGGACTTTGCGATGTCGAGTCCCGCGACGAGCCAGACGGTGGCAGCGGGGCAGACGGCGACTTACCCCTTGACGCTGGCTCCGGAGGGAGGGCTCACCCAGACGGTAAGCCTGACGTGTAGCGGCGCGCCCTCGCTCTCTACCTGCACGCTCACACCCGGTTCGGTAGCCCTGAATGGGACGGCATCCGCGCCGGTGACGGTGACGGTGTCGACCACTGCGGGGTCGCTGGCGCCACCCTTGGGGAAAGTTTCCCCGCCCAGCATCACAGGATTGGGGCGAATGTTCTGGCTGTACGCGCTGTTGGGGCTGGCGAGCGTGGGGGCGCTGGCTGCGGCAAGGAAACGTCGAGCCGCCTACCTGCTGGGCGCCTGCCTGCTGATGGTGATGTTGTGGAGTGCCTGCGGGGGCGGAGCCCAGGTCGTCCACACGCCCGGCACGCCGGCGGGGACTTACACGCTGGACGTGAGCGCGACAGTGACCTCAGCCGCCACGTCCTCGAAACTCACGCACGACCTCAAACTCACCCTGACGGTGGACTGAGCAAGCGTAGCGCGGACCTGATTCTGGAGGTCCGCGGCTTTCAGCTTCAAATCCTCGCGTTCTCATCGGCTGGCCGACGCACAATATGGGGGGGAGAAGCGAGCGGATGCAAGCCGGGTAGCGGCAACAGAATGTGGCCCATGGCGCAAGAAGGTGTGAAGAAACCGCGTTGTAGGGGCGGCCCTTGTGGCCGCCCTCGGGCAACCATTCGCCAGTTGGCGGATTGCCCCTACGACGCGCCGCCACAACGCGATTTTTTCACACCTTCGCAAGCCCTGGGGAAAAGAAGCAGAACAAGAAACGAGCCCCGGCAGGGGCGACAGAAATCATCGACCACCGTAAGCGACTCTGTCACCCGCTGACGGGGGCTGAAGAGTTAACAATTGCCGCTTCCCCACGGCTTTCGAACCTTCCGAGCACAGGATTTAGGAGTCAGGAGTCAGGATTCAGGATTCAGGAAGAAGAACGGAAGTTTTTCCCCTGAATCCTGACTCCTGAATCCTGCATTAGAACCTCTCGAGTTGGTTTACATCTTAAATGACTCGATGGGTGCTGGTGTCATTTGGAATGAGGATCCACTCGAGCCTCCGGTCATTCCCGTGAAGCCCCGGTCATTCCCGCGAAAGCGGGAATCCAGTCCGACGACAGCACATTTCCAAAGGTTTGCGGAGTAGATTCCTCCCGCCATGGCGGGACGGGAATGACTAGGTCTCGCAAATGACACCAATACCACTCGATACGACACCACTCGATACGAGTGCTTGAGAAATGGCAGGAGAAGGGACTAAAATTCGAGCGCTTTTCGCTCGACCAGGGTTGGATGGATAACTCTTCCGACAGAACCCGATTCGCGCCGCCGTGCCACCAGGACGGTCCGCGCAGAGCGGTGGCGCGGGTAAAGGCATTGGGGATGAAACTCGGCCTGTGGTTTTCAGTGAACGGGGCAGGCTGGTCTTGCGGAGAACCAGTTAAGGAGGCCCTACATCATGAACCGGCGTAATTTTATCAATTCCCTAATCGGTGCGAGTACGACTCTCCCTTTTTGGCAAAGGCCCGCCCTGGCGCACACGATCCACACCTCCGGGCCGGAGCGTAAACTCGCCGTGCCGACCCCTGAGCAGACCGCGTGGCAAGACCTCGAAATCGGCATGTTCGTACACTTCGCGCCCAATACCTGGCAGGACCGCGAGTACGATGACCTGTCCACTCCTCTTTCCGCAATTAATCCCGCGCAGTTGGATACCGACCAATGGGTCGAATGCGCCCTGGGGCTGGGGGCAAAGTACATGGTCTTCGTGGCGAAGCACGTGGGTGGATTCTGCATGTGGCAAACCGAGACGACGAGTTATGGCATCCGGAACACGCCCTGGCGAAACGGGAAAGGCGATGTCATGGCCGATCTTTCCCAGTCCTGCCGTAAGCGCGGGCTGAAGCTGGCAATCTATCTTTCTCCGCGCGATGACAAGTTCGGTGCGGGCACGGGCGGGCAATGCAAGACTCCCGAGATGCAGGCGGCTTATTCCGCTCTCTATCGCCGCCAGCTCACAGAACTGTTGACGCGCTACGGCGAGATGGTCGAAATCTGGTTTGACGGCTCCCTGGTGACTCCTGTGGGCGACATCCTCAAAGAACGTGCCCCGCATGCCATGATCTTTCAGGGGCCCTTCGCAACCATCCGTTGGGTCGGCAATGAGGACGGGTTTGCACCGTATCCGGCTTGGAACGCCGTGTCGAAATTCGATGCGGAGAGCGGCGTTGCCACGGCGATGCATAGCGACCCCAATGAATCCGTGTGGCTTCCCATTGAGGCCGACGTTTCCATCCGCCGGCCCGACTGGTTTTGGAGCACGCAGAAGGAGCGAAACCTGCTCTCTCTCGACCAACTCCTCGAGATTTACTACCGCTCCGTCGGCCACGGCACGCAATTGCTGATCAATATCCCTGCCGACCGCCGCGGGCTTCTGCCTGACGCAGATGGCGCGCGCGCCCGGGGGTTTGGCGACGAAATCCGCCGGCGCTTTGGGTCAAGCGTGGCGGAAACTCACGGGCGGGGTGAATCCCTGACCCTGTTACTTCCTTCCCCGACGCGCATCGACCATGTGATCCTGCAAGAAGACTGCTCGGCCGGCCAGCGAGTTCGCACCTACAGGCTGGAAGCGAGAGCGCAGGGGAATTGGCAGACGCTGGGGACGGGGACAGCTATTGGACACAAGCGAATACAACCGGTGACGCCGGCCGTCGTGGATGCAGTGCGGCTCATTGCCACGCAGAGCGTGGGTCAAGCGGCGATCCGGCGCTTGGCCGTGTTCAATACGGGCGCAACGCCGCCTTCAACCTGGGACGCACCTCCGCCTATCTGGGCAGATGACGCAGTTGGCAAGTGGTCGAACTATAGTTTCGATGTTGATCTGTCTCCCAAGATAACCGCTGCCGGACAGTACCGCTTGCGCTGGGTTCCGCAGGGCGGGGGCGAAGTAGTAGTTGAGAATCCGCAGTTGCGGCTCGATGGCGTGGCGCGGCCCAACCTCCTGCATCGAGTTTCCGGATCTCCTGATGTGTTGATCCTCACCATACCCGGGGTCGGCCAAAAGGCAATTATTGCAGGACGTGTGCGGGGCGCAGAACAAGGAACCTTGTTGTTCCGTCGACTTTGACGCCTGTCTTGTACCCCTTGTTCACGTCGAAGCCACCATTTGGCGATCCCGCCTTGCGGGATCGCCGCTACAGTACCAAATTGACCCACTACCGAAAAGAAGGTAGTGGTGTCATTTGGAATTTCATCCCTTACGAAACCCCGGTCATTCCCGCGAAAGCGGGAATCCAGTCCGTGAACAGCGCATTTCCCAAGGTTTGCGGAGTGGATTCCCGCTTTCGCGGGAATGACTGCGGCCTGGAGCGCCCCTGTCTCGCAAATGACACCTCTGCCGAAAGGAAGACGCGCTTGACTTCTTACTGACAATCTGGTGTATTTCATGCCTTGCGGGGGGAGCGATCTACACACTTTGCCCCCCTAGCACGCAAGCGTGGATCTCGGATGGGGAGAGGGTCCAATGTCAGCGTGCCAGCGGCGCTTAGCTACGTGGGCGTCAGTGAAATCCAGGAGAAACATATCGAATAGTCAGGAGGCCGCAATGAATTCAAGCAAAACTTGTCAAAATACCCTGTGGAAGGGGCTTGCATTTCTGCTTCTGCTGATGGTCCCGATGCTCGTTTGGGCCACCCAGGAGGAAAAGAAGAAGGAGAATCCGCCCCCTCCACGGCCACAGGTCCAGCAACAAAAACCACAGGTTCAGCGGCAACAGCCGCAGGTCCAGCGGCAACAGCCACAAGTCCAGCGACCACAGCCACAGGTTCAACGGCAACAGCCGCAGGTCCAGCGGCAACAGCCCCAGGTCCAGCAGCCACAGCCACAGGTCCAACGGCAACAGCCACAGGTCCAGCGACCACAGCCGCAGGTCCAGCAGCGGCAACAGCCACAGGTCCAGCGGCCACAGCCACAGGTTCAGCGGCAACAGCCACAGGTCCAGCGACCACAGCCGCAGGTCCAGCAGCGGCAACAGCCACAAGTCCAGCGGCCACAGCCACAGGTTCAGCGGCAACAGCCGCAGGTCCAGCGACCACAGGTCCAGCGACCACAGCCGCAGGTCCAGCAGAGGCAACAGCCACAAGTTCAGCAACAAAGACCGCAGGTCCAGCAGCAGAGACAAATGCCACAGGCTCAACAGCAGAGGCAACAGCCGCAAAGGACGCTGACGCCCACGGAGTCGCAGCAGCAAATCCAGAACCTGAACCGTAACCGGGCGACAATGGGGGGAATCAACAGGAACCCCTTGCCACAAGGGCAAGTGACGGTCCGTGGGGATGGCAGTCGAACCATTGCTGCCAGCGGAGGGCGGCAATTCCAAGTACGTCCGAACGGAAGCGTGGCAAGAGTTTCCCTAAGCGGCGGCAGGACGGCGGCCTTCCGTCCGGATGGTAGGGTGAGCGCGATCCATGCAGGTGGGATGCAGATTAATCATGGGCTGCGCGGTGAGCGGCAAATCGTAACCGTGCGTCCTGACCGCAGCCGGCTGGTGAGCATGGGACCGCACCAGGGCTACTTGGAACGTCCGTACATAGCGCGAAACGGCCGGACATACGTTCAGCGCACCTACTGGGCCGGTGGGCGCCCTTACGTACAGGTTTATCGCACCAACTACTACCGCGGCGTGCCTTACTACGGTTACGTGCCGCACTACTATTACCATCCCAGGTTTTATGGGTGGGCCTACAATCCGTGGCGAGTGCCGATTTATTACAGATGGGCCTGGTATGCCACGCCCCCGCCCTGGTATTCGTTCTACGGTGGCTACTTTGCACCCGCTCCGATGTATCCCACCGCCGCATTGTGGCTGACAGATTTCCTCCTGGCTGAGAACCTGAGGCTCGCCTATGAGGCCCAGAGGGACGCCGAAGCCAATGCGGAGGCGGCCCAGGCTAATCAGCCGCCTCCGCCCGCTGCGGAAGGACAAGGATACGCAACTCCAATCACTCCTGAGTTGAAGCAAGCCATTGCAGAGGAAGTTAGGGCGCAGCTTGCAGCCGAACAACAGGGTGCATCGACGGCTCCTCAGCAGCCGGCCCCGAGTAGCACCGAAGCACCACCGGGGGCACTGGATCCTGCTCGGCGTCTTTTTGTGGTGTCCAGCAATCTCGCTGTGGCAACCATCGACGGTCAGGATTGCGAACTCACCTCTGGGGATATCATTACCCGTCTCGATGACTCGCCGGATAATGACAACAAGGTGCGCGTGAGCGTTTCCAGCAGCAAGGGGGGGGATTGCGGCGTAGGTTCTACGCTAATGGTCGATGTCAACGACTTGCAAGAAATGCAAAACCAATTCGCGGAAAAGATTGATACCGGACTTAAGACGCTCGCGGACAATTCGGGCAAGGGTGGTCTGCCACCCGCTCCGGATACCGGCACAACGGCCGGGGAAGTTCCACTGCCACCGCCGGATGCGAACGTAGATAGCGCGCTGCAAGCCCAACAGCAGCAAGCCGACCAGACCGAGAAGCAAGTCCAGCAAGAGGCCGCGCAAGGCGCGCAGAACTACTACTAGGTATATACTCACAGTGCGCCGGGAACCCAGAATGGAAATCCCGGATTACGACCTCAAGGAAAATGTGAGGGGAGAATTATGGAATACTTGGATCATAAATGTATCGAGGGAATCCCTTCTGAAACCTTCCAGCGGCAGCGACCCTACCCGTGGATCAACATCCAAAACACCTTAACCCAAGAGGGTTTGGAGCGTCTCCGTGGGACCCTTCCGGACGTATCCTTGTTCGAACGCCAAGTGGGGATCAAGCGTGGCTATGGGCAAGGCAGCCATGACCGTTATCTTCTGCATTATCGTCCGGGCCTGGGGCTGGCGGAACCCTGGAGGGACTTCGTCGCCGAGCTCTATGGGGAAACCTACCTGTCCTTTCTCCACCGGATGTTTGGCCCGCAAGCCGGAAAGCGTTTCATTCTGACTCTGGAATGGTACTTTGCCTGGCAAGGTTGCGCCGTCTCGCCGCACTGCGACGCGCGGCGCAAGCTGGCTACGCACATTTTCTATTTCAATACGGAAGCAGATTGGGATCCGAGCTGGGGAGGGCACATCCTGATTCTGGACGATGGAGGACGCTTCAAACCTCATTCAGCCCCAGCCTTCGATGACCTGCAAGTCGGCGCCGAAATAGACCCGCGGGGAAATGGAAGCCTGCTCTTCCAGCGTACGGACCATTCCTGGCACGGCGTGCGTCCGCTGCAGCCTCCGCCCGGCAGCTTGCGAAAACTGTTCATCGTCACCATCAACGTGCCCACGTTTCAGGTGTGGTGGCGGCGCGTTCGCGGCAAAGATCCGGACGGTTATCCCTTCAAGGCAAATGGAGTGCCGAAGGGAGATAGCCCAATGAAATAACAGTAAGCAGTAGGCAGTAGGCAGAGGGCAGAACCGCAGGTCCCTCGATGGTTCTCCGGATCCGAAAAACTGTCTCCTTTTGCCAATTCTCCGTATCCTGTTAAATGATTAGGCGGGACACGACAAGTAAGCAGTAGGCAGTAGGCAGTAAGCAGTAAGCCGAAAGAACGGCTCACATTCTAGCAGCATGCCTGAGCCTACTCCTTACTGCCTACTGCCTACTTGCTGTGGGAGGCACAGTGGAAGGAAACTTCTGGCCGCGGATTGCCGTACTGGGTGCGGGCGCCGTCGGTTGCTATTTTGGCGGGATGCTGGGGCGGGCGGGGGCACCAGTCCTCCTGATCGGCCGCTCGCCGCACGTCGAAGCTTTCACCCGCAACGGTTTATTTTTCGACGGCCTGCATTTTCAACAGCAGATTCCGGTTTCGGCTTCCACCCAGGTCAGCGCCGTACGGGACGCGGAAATTGTGCTTTTTTGCGTGAAGACGCTTGACACCGAAGAGGCCGCGAAATCCCTGGCCCCGCATCTTGCGCCGGGCGCCGCCGTCATTAGTCTTCAAAACGGAGTGGACAACGTGGAGCGAATTCGCTCGACGGCCAAAATCGATGCGTTCGCAGCCGTCGTTTATGTGGCTGCCGCCATGACCGCGCCGGGGCGCGTGAAGCATTCCGGGCGCGGCGATCTCATCCTGGGGGATCTTCCAGGGCGCGGTGAGGAAGAGGGGAATCGCCAGCGCCAACTGGAAAGCATTGCTACGCTCTTCGAGCGCGCCGGTGTTCCGTGCCGTGTCTCAGAGAATGTGGAGGGCGAACTCTGGACAAAGATGATTATCAATTGCGCCTATAATCCGGTTTCGGCTTTGGGTCGCGCCCGGTACTACCGCGCGACGGGTAATCCCTGGACGCGCGCGGTGATGGTAAGGGTTATCGAAGAGGCCATCGCCGTGGCGCACGCCGCCGGGGTTCGATTGCCGGATGTCAACATGATCGAGACCGTGCTGAAAATTTCGGAAACCATGGCCAACGCTACCTCCTCGACGGCTCAGGACCTCGCCCGTGCCAAGCGCACCGAGATCGATTCCCTGAATGGCTATCTAGTGCGGCGTGGCGCGGAGCTGGGCGTTGCGACGCCCGTCAACGAGACCCTCCACGCCCTCGTCAAACTCCTGGAAGAATCTGTCTGATTGCGAGCACGTGTCTACGAGAGCTTCGGTGAAGATGCCTTCGTGGTCGAGCGGCGGCGGATCTAAACGGCTATCTTCCACGAGACGCAGGAGCGCGGGGTTCGAGGTTTACTGCGACCCCGCTCTTTAGTTCAACAATCGGGGCCATGGGATGGGCAAAGGCAGCTCACCTGTGAGCCGTAGCGTAAGGCGTTACAAGCGAGGAAGAAGATGGGTTTTGTGCCGATCGGAGTTGAAGAATACGTCAAGCTGCATATGAAGAGCAACCCCGACGAGGATCCCGCCACTTTGTTGGAAGGTATTCGTCGTTGTGTTTCGGCTGCCTTGGCGGGAGCGCGTTGTCACTGCGGAGAACCGATTTGGGTTGTCGGGTCCACTTTCGTGGGTCACGCGTGCTTCTCCTGTATCACGGGCGAGGGTTTTCCCAGCGAAGACTACGAAATTGACGAAGTCCTGGAGGCACGTCAAGCCTCACCAGAGCGCCCGGGCTGGCCAGCATGAACAAGCGTTAGGCTGCGAGTGCTTGAATTTGAAGTGCCGGGCTAATCTGTCCCGATCAAAAGCATCGGGACGAGTTCGCCCGGCACCGTCGCCCTGAAGGGCGCCTCTACCGGCATTTTTCAGCATCCTGCCAGGGCTGAGCCGCCGCAGGAGGGTAGTGGTGTCATTTGCGAGACACGGGCGCTCCCAGGTGCAGTCATTCCCGCGAAAAGCTTGCCCTGAGCTTGCCGAAGGGCGGGAATCTACTCCGCAAGCCATTGGAAATACGACGACGACGGACTGGATTCCCGCCCTTCGGCAAGCTCAGGGCAAGCTTTTCGCGGGAATGACCAGTGTTTCGAAAGGGATCCCATTCCAAATGACACCACAACCCACAGGAGAGAACCCTTGACTTCGCTGGAGCAAGGGCTATGCTAGCTACAAATGACTCCGCCGAGTGTGCGCCGGTTCTTTTGGGACACGAATCCTGAGAGCTTCGATCCCACCGCCTACCCCGCATATACTATTGCTCGAATTCTGGAGTATGGAGACGAGAAGGCAGTTGCCTGGCTGAAGGAAACTTTTGCAAAGGATGACATCAAACACGTGATCCGCGCGGAACGAAGGCTGACGCGCCGATCGGCGAATTTCTGGGCGCTGGTCTATCGCATCCCGCCGGACGAAGTGGCCGCGCTCAAAGCGGGCGGCTAATTGTCTCCCCTGCCGATAGAAGGTGTGAAAAAATCGCGTTGTAGGGGCGGCCCTTGTGGCCGCCCTGGGGCAACCACAAGGGTTGCCCCTACGCCGCGCCGCCACAACGCGATTCTTTCACAGCTTCATAGCGAAGAGAAGGAGTGGCCCCAGCATGCAATCCCCTGACGCCCCGTGGCACGAAGAGGTCCTGGACGAAGCCGTTGAACAAACCCTGAAGGAGCTGCTCCGCGCCGGCGTCCTCGAATGCTTTTACCTTGCGGGCGGAACCGGCCTAGCCCTTCATTTGGGCCACCGACGGTCGGCTGATTTTGACTTCTTCAAAACGGAGGCATTTGAGGAAGAAACGCTGCTCGAGAGGCTTCAGCAGATCCCGGGCTTGGCGCTGGTGGCCAAGGGCGCGGCGACACTGCATACGATGATCCAGGGGACCAAGACAAGCTTCCTCGGGTACAACTACCCCGTCTTGTATCCATTGGGGTCATTCCACGGCATCCAAGTGGCTGACCCGAAGGACATCGCCGGCATGAAAATCAGTGCGGTGGCGAGCCGGGGGAGCAGGCGGGACTTCGTTGACCTCTATGCGCTCTCGCAGAAGTACGGGTTGGAAAAGCTCCTCGAAACCTTCCACAGAAAATTCGCCAAGGTCAACTACAGCACGGTTCACGTCCTCAAGTCGCTTACCTACTTCGAGGACGCGGAGCAGGAACCCATGCCGGATATGTTGGTTCCTCTGGCGTGGGAAGAGGTCAAACAATTCTTCTGCCGCGAGGTCCCTCCCTTATTGGGGCGATTCGAAGGTGAGAGCGGGACGTAGAGACGAGCGCATCGACCGTGTCGGAAGCGACAAGGCTGCTCTGCCTGTGACCAATGCTGAGCACAGGATTTCATAAGCGTGCTAACGTATTCGCGGGGCGGATCGAAGGGTAGTTGGCCACACCAAGCCCTTGGGTCGCACAACCCGCCCCTAGCGTGAAGTATTCTCTCCGAGTGGGCCGTCCGAGAGGTACCCAATACTGTCGACACTCCAGGTTTATCTTTCTGAAGTCCTTGTTTATGAGAAGGGCCGTTACCGACGGCTATCGGTAAACGCTAGGCGGCAAGGCAGGACCTATTTCCTCGAACCTCGTTTCGAGGGATCTGAACGTGATGGGTCATTTATCCGGTTTCGACATACCGTCAAGTGACTGCCGTCTACACTGGCGGAGGGGCCTGAACACAACGGGATTGTACCTAGACGCGACCTTCCTTGACATGAGGCGTGACGGTCCGGGTGCGTCCAAATCTAAGAGCAAACTGAGGTCGAGCCGTCAGCTTGCACAGGTCCCTTCTGGGAATCGCGCTTCGGCTATCGTGCCTCTCGCGCCCTGGATCATATATCTGCCAAAAATGGCTGCCATGAGTTATTCTAAGGGGCGGCGAGGAACAGGCGGAGGCGAACCTCAAGCGGCTCGCCTGTCGTGCCGGTGCAAAATCATATGCCCCCAAACGCGCTTGATTACATCACCATTCGCGGTTTCAAGAGCATCGCGTCGATAGAGAAGCTGCCACTGACAGCCTGCAACGTATTGATCGGGCCAAATGGCTCAGGCAAATCAAATTTCATCGGTGTCTTCGCGTTTCTCCACGCCATCCGCGAAGGACGCTTGCGGAATTATGTGATCGAGGCAGGGGGCGCGGAGAAGGTGCTTCACTTCGGGTCGAAAACCACCAAGGAAATAGACTTTCAACTCTCATTCGCGCCCGCTTTTAACCCGACCGCGCAGGCTGTTCATCCGTTGGAGTACGTGTTGACCCTTGCTCCAACAAAGGATGATGGCCTCTACCCGGCTTCAGAGTCAGCGTCGCTTGGCCTGCCTGGCAGTCATGGACCAGTAGGCTTTGCCCGCCGCGAAAATGGGCGAGAAGCAGGTATCAGTAATCCGAACTTTGCAGACGGCTCTCCTCCGCATTGGGTACGCGTGCGTCTCGGGGATTGGCGTATTTATCACGTCCACGACACGAGCTCGTCTTCGCAAATGCGGAAAACGGGAGCGGTGAACGATAACCGGTTTCTGCAACCTGACGGCTCCAATCTTGCAGCCTTCCTATACTATCTTCACGAAAGGGAGGAGACATCCTACGGCTTGATCCGTCGGACGCTCCAGCGCGTAGCGCCGTTTTTCGATGATTTCAGATTGGAACCGCTTAGGCTCAAGCCGGACGATATCAAACTTGAATGGAGGCACAGGAATTCGGATCAATATTTCGACGCGTCGTCGCTTTCGGATGGCACCCTTCGATTCATTGCTCTGGTGACCCTGTTTCTACAGCCAAAACAGTATCTCCCCTCGGTCATCCTCGTCGACGAACCCGAGTTGGGCCTGCATCCTTACGCAATTGAAATGCTTACGTCTCTAATTCGGGCTGCCTCGACGAACACCCAGGTGATCGTGTCGACACAGTCATCACTGTTATTGGACCATCTTGAACCTGAGGATGTTCTGGTTGCCAACCGCGTGGGTGGTGCGACTCAAATCACCCGTCTCGAGTCGGCGCGTCTGGTCGAATGGCTGAAAGACTACAGTCTTGGCCAACTTTGGGAAAAAAACGAATTCGCGGGGCGACCCAATCCGGAGTGACGATGGCCCGACTCCTTGTGCATGTGGAAGGCCAGACTGAAGAGGACTTCGTTAACTTTGTCCTTCGAGATTACCTGTTGCATTGTGGCTATCAGTCGGTTAGCGCTCGGATCATAGGTAATGCACGGCTGAGGCGCCGTCGCGGTGGCATCCGCCCGTGGCTCATGGTCAGGAAAGACATCGTCAATCACCTTCACGAGGATCCGGGCTGCGTCGCAACTACCATGGTGGATTTCTATGGCCTACCGCAACACGGAGATCGAGCATGGCCGGGACGCGCGGCAGCCGTCGGCGCGTCGGGTCACCAGAAGGCATCGGTCGTGGAAGAGGCGTTACGCGATGATTTGGCCCATGAGATGGGGACAGATTTCGATATCACCCGATTCTTGCCCTTCGTGGTGGTGCACGAGTTCGAGGGCCTGCTTTTCATTGACTGCGCCGCTTTCGCGCGCGGCATCTGCCGGCCTGATCTGGAACCCAGTTTCAGCCAGATTCGTGAAGGCTTTGCCACTCCGGAAGACATCGATGATTCCCCTGTCACTGCGCCGTCCAAGCGTGTTGAGGAGCTCGTGCCGGGCTACGAGAAGCCTCTTTTTGGCGCGCTTGCGATTTTGGAAATTGGACTGGACCCAATTCGCGCCGAATGCCCCCATTTTGATGATTGGTTACACCAACTTGAATCCCTCGTCGCCTAGAGGACGTGCTGTTGCCCTTCGATGATTGCGGCTAACCTCCATATCCAGGAACATCCATTTGGCCGTGTAACGGCCTATCGTTGAACTGCAACATCCTGACCCCCGGAAGTCCCCTTCGAGGAAGTTTGTGCTGGCACAGCACTCGCTGGGATTGATCGCGAGTAACGCCGAAGTGTTTACCGACAGTATCCGCCCCCGATTCCCAGCGATAAATCCCCTTCTCACCAGCAACGGGATTGGTGACCTCAGGCAGCCAGTTTCTAGTTTCCTGTTTCTAATTTCTGCTTTCTAATCTCCCCTTCCTGGGCCTGCCAGCCGCGTGAATTCTTCCGGCCTGCTGCCGACCCGTCTAAAGGTACCGGGCTGCGAGGTTGCGGGAGCGGGACGCTCCCACGACAGCGGGCGAGACGCCGACAGGTCGGGGCAGGCTGCCCGCGCCACAAGAGGCCCCGGACTGCCAACTGCCTTCCGCCCTCTGCTTTCTGCCTACTGCCTTCTGCTTTCTAGTGTCGCGTAACACTTAACTTCTAACAATTGGCCACCGGCTCTGCCGCCCCAGTTGTAGGGGTACGGCTTGCCGTACCCTCTTCGTTTCTATCGCGCGAACGAACCATGAGGGTACGGCAAGCCGTACCCCTACAACTAGGCAGTACGCCGTGACCATTGTCAAGAATTGGATGTTATAGCACACTAGAAGGAGTTCGGCAGATGCTGATGGTAGTTGGGGTAGGCCGGCTTCTTATACGCCGGCGGCGGATTCTTCTTGAGCGCTTCCATCGTCACCTCCACCGCCTTCTCGAGTTGCGGATCGTGGCCTTGGCGCACCAGCTTGGGATCAAGCTCGACCTCGATGTCCGGGGCGATGCCGTGATTCTCCACTTCCCACTCGCCTTTGGTTCCGTAGATGGCCCAGCGCGGGGCGGTAACGGAACCGCCGTCCATTAACTGCGGATAGCCGCCGATACCGACCAGGCCGCCCCAGGTGCGCGTGCCGACCAGGGGGCCGATCCCAGCCTTGCGGAAGTACCAGGGCATAGCGTCGCCACCCGAACCCGCGAACTCGTTAATGAGCATCGTCTTGGGCCCATAAATCGCCTCTTGCGGCTCGGAGTAAGTCACGCCTTCGCGCGTCATGACGAAACTCATCACCGGGCGGCGCAGGCAGTCGATGATGTAGTCGGCAAGGGAGCCGCCGCCGTTGAAGCGTTCGTCCAGGACGGCGCCTTCCTTGCCCACTTGGGCAAAGTAGTAGCGGTTAAAGTTCGTATAGCCGGCGCCGGCGGTGTTGGGCAGATAGACGTAGGCGAGCTTGCCGCCGCTCATCTGGTCCACCTTGCGGCGGTTGGCCTCGATCCACGCCAGGTTCCTCAGCGCCGTCTCATTTTCAACCGGAACCACGGTCACATCGCGGGCTCCGCTGCCGTCCGGCTTGGGACCGACTTTCAACGCCACCTGCTTGCCAGCCGTTTCCTGGAAGAAGCTGTAGATATCGTCGGTGGCGTGCAAGTCGCGTCCGTTCACCGCCAGCAGATACTCTCCTTCTTTTACGTTTACACCCGGCTGGGTGAGGGGCGCATGAAGTTGCGGATTCCAGTTCTCGCCGCTGTAAATGCGCGCCAAACGGAAGCGTCCGTTCTCGAGGGTGTAATCGGCGCCCAGCAGGCCCACCTTCACGGTCTCGAGTTCGGGCTGCGTGCCGCCGCCGACGTACATGTGCAGGACGCTGAGATTCCCCAGCATCTCGTCAAACAAGTAGGCAAGATCGGCGCGGCTTGCGACACCGGTTAGGAAAGGTACGTAGGCTTCCTCCGCCGTCTTCAAGTCCAGTCCGTGGAAGTGCGGATCATAGAAGAAGTCGCGTTCGATCCGCCAAATCTCGTGGTACATCTGCTTCCACTCCGCGCGCGGGTCAACATACACCTCCATGTCCGCGGTTTTGAGCTGGCCTTCGCCCGGCTTGGGAGGCTTGTCGGCAGCGGCGATGAACCACTTCTCATCCTGGCGATAGAGCATCTTTTCGCCGTTGTCCGAGAGCGCGAAGTCCCGGACGCCTTCCAGCAGCTTTTCGGTCTTGCGTGTCTTCAGGTCAAAACGCTGGATAAGGAACCGCGTGGGGCCTTCCTCAGTGTCCACTTGCGGGCCCTCGGCCAGATACAGGATGCCCTCCTTGCCCGCCGCCAGACCCACATAGTTGCGCTCCGGAATGGGCAGAGCCAGGATGCGCTGGCTGATGTTCTCAAAGTCAATGGTGACCTTTACGGGTTCCTTCTTCTCTTTATCTTTGTCCTTGTCTTTGTCCTTACTCTGATCGGCGGCTTGGCCGGACTTATCATCTTTCTTCTCCTCTGCCTTTTCGTCGTCACTTTCGGGCGCAATCGGGGAAGGCAAATCCTTGCGGAGCACCACGGCATAAGCGCTGCGCGTCACGGGACGGCCCATGCTGGTCATGTCGAGCCAGCCGGTGGCCAGGCCCATATTGGTGCTGGCCGCAAAGTAGAGATATTTGCCGTTCTTGTCGAAGTTGGGATAGAGCGCATCGCTCATGCCGTCGGTAAGCTGAGTCGCCTTGTGTTCGTCGAGCGAGTACACAAACACGGCGCGCAGGTGATTGGGTAACTGGCGAGTGTAAGCCAGCCAGCGATTGTCGGGCGACCACACGACATTAAACTGGTGCAGTGGCGAGTCAAAAAGGTCCGTGTCCACCTTCACCGGCGCGGGGTGCTCCACGTCCACGTACCAGAGGTTCAGCCGCTTGTCACGGTAAGCGATTTTCTTATTGTCAGGCGACCACGTCGGCGAATAATAGAAGGAGGGTGGCTGGCCGAGGTCGATCTTGCGCACGGCACCCAGACCGTCCTGGCTGCTGATGTGAAGCCCATATTCACCCGATTCATCCGAGAAGTAGGCAATGGACTTGCCGTCCGGCGACCAGGCTGGGTCGCGGTCGGCCACCGCGGGGCTGCGGGTAAGGTTGCGGATGTCGCCCTTTTCGGCGGGCACAGTCAGGATCTCACCGTGCGCTTCGAACACGGCACGCTGTCCTGTGGGTGAGATGTCGGCATTGAGGATCTGCTTTTCTACTTTCTCGAAATGGGGCGTCACTTGTGGCATATCGCCCGCCACGCGCACCTCGATCCTCTTCGCCTTGCCCGAGCCCAGCTCGTAGAGGTGCAATGACCCGAATTGTTCGTATACAATCACGCCCGGCCCCGGCGATGCAGACTTGAAGTCAAAGCCGTCGTTTTTCAACAACTCTTTCACTTCCTTGGTCTTCGTATCGTAGGCAAAAAGCGTGACGGGACCGTTGCGGTCGGAGAGGAAATAGATTTTGTCGCCGACCCACATGGGGTTGAAGTCATTGGAATTGTCGCGGGGCACTTTGACGATGCTGGAGTCAGACAGGTTGGCAATCCAGATCGGCGAAGTATGCCCGCCCCGATAGCGCTTGATCGCAATGTAACTCGACCCCGCCCCCAGGCGACGGTTCCAGCTCGGCACGTAGGCGATCCTGGCGCCGTCTGCCGAAAACGAGGCTTGCACCCCCATGGGCAGAGGCAATTCAGTTGGGAACCCGCCTTCGACCGGGACGGTGAAAAGCTTCTCAAAGCGTGAGTAACTGCTGCGCGTGGAGCGGATCAGGACCTGTTTGCCGTCCGCAGTCCATCCCACTGCTACGTCTGTGCCAGGGTGGTAAGTCAGGCGCCGCGGCTCGCCGCCCGCGACCGGCACCACATAGACGTCTTGGTTGCCATCATAGTCGCCGGTGTAAGCCACCATGGTGCCGTCTGGCGAGAAGATCGGACCGCTTCCTAGCCCCGTTCCGGTCACCAGCCGGCGAGCGTCGCCGCCGCTGCGGTCCACAATCCAGATGTCACCCCCATACGTAAAGGCGATCTGGGTCTTGCTCACGGTTGGGCTCTGAAGCAGAAGCGGTCTCGCGTCCCGCGCCAGGCACGCCCCACTCCACACCAAAAAAAGCGAGAGCAGCAAGCAACCTCTTTTCATCATGTCCTCCTCTTCGACCCGATGCGGTAAGAACGAAAGCCTTGAGCCGCGCAGATGTCGAATCAACTCTCCCCTCTCCCCCTTGGGGGAGAGGGGCCGGAGGTGAGGGGGTTGCGATTCGAGAATGCAACGGTTATTCCACAACGCCGCCTTCGCTCCCGCCCACCTAGACGGCTTCGCATTCTAGACTCAGAGGTTTGCCCTGTCAAAGGGTAGAGCGACAGCGCCAAAACCCCTTCGCATAAAGCGTGCTACTCGATGAGTTTCAACAGCGGCAGGTTAAAGCCGGGAAAAAGAGGAGAGGTCAAAGAATCCTCAGAGTGAAGCGTTGCGGCCAATTCGAAACTTCCTTTTTCTTGGCGGTAGATCTCCGCTGAACAGATGAGGGGGTCAATGATCCAGTATTCTTGAACGCCGAAGCGAGCGTAAAGCTTTAGCTTTGTCGTCCGATCAATATCGGCCGTCGATTCAGAAAGGACCTCCACAACCAGGTCTGGCGCGCCTTGCACATTGTTCTCTGTGAGAACGGTGGCGCGCGCCTTCGAAATGTACAGAACATCGGGTTCCACGATGTCGAAACGCGAGAAAACCACATCAAAAGGCGCAACGTAGACTTCACCGAGTTCTTCTTTCTTGATGAAGTCCGCCAGGTAATAGCAAAGATTGGTCACAACTTTTTGGTGCGCAGTCCGAGGCGAGGGTGTCACAAAGAGTTCTCCGTCGATAATCTCGTAGCGCTTCCCGTCGTTGGGGAGGAGGCAATAATCGTCGTAACTTAATCTGACGTCTACTGGCATGGGCTGATTATATCATCATAAAAACTCGAGAAGCCAGGGGGCGAGGGTGGCGCAAAGCGGTCAATGCGCTCGCTGTAGCGCAGGACCCGCTGTTCGGTCCTGCGGTTCTTCAATGGTCATTCAAAAATGCCTTGAAAAGTAGCGGCGAGTTTACCTCGCCAAATGGCGGCGTAAAGCCGCCTCTACATCAAATTGACCCACTACCGGGTTGCTTTGTGGCTTGCAAACCACCTCGCAGGCGTGCTAGCTTTTTGTCCGCCGCTCGGAGCGGGATTCAAACTCACTCGATGGAGGCGCTGAACATGAGCATGACTGCGCGTAGGTTCGTAATGGTCGTTCTAGCATTCTTGAGCCTGGGACCCGGTGTCTTGTGGGCGGCAGCCCTACAGGCAGGCGCTGCCAAGGCGACGATTACGCCGGACGTGAAAGCCACCAAGGTCTACATGGCCGGTTTCGACAACAACCGCGTGGCGACCGGCGTGCACGATGATCTTTACGTCCGCTGCTTGGCGCTCGAGGCCGGCCACCAGACGCTCGCCCTGTGCGAGGTGGACGTGATCGGCCTCTTTTACGACGACGTGTTAAAAGTCCGCGAGAAGGTGAAAGCACAGGCCCCCGAAGTGACGGAGGTGATTGTGGCTTCCTCGCACGACCACGAAGGGCCGGACACCATGGGCCTTTGGGGGCCCACGCCGTTCCAGAGCGGCATGGATGAGAAATACATGGACTGGCTTGACGACCGCATCACCTCCACGGCCCTTCAGGCTGTCCATTCCATGCAGGACGCGCGCATGACCCTGGCCCGCGACGACCACCCGCTGCTGGCCATGCTGCAGAGCGACTCGCGTCCCCCCTACGTGAAAGACCCCTATCTCTTCGTCATGCGACTGACATCGCTGGCCGGCGACCATCCCATTGCCACACTGGTGAACTGGAGCGACCACCCTGAAACGCTGGGTGGCCACAATACGCTGCTCACCGCCGATTTCCCGCACTGGCTCTGCCAATACGTGGAGGACCACGACGGCGGCACGGCCGTGTTCTTTCAAGGCTCAATTGGCGGGCTGCTCTCGACCCTCGGTGATGACGTGGCCTTGCAGGACCCGGAAACGGGCCGGGTGGCCAAGGATGGGACTTGGAGAAAGGCTGAGCTGTTCGGCCTTACGGTCGGCGAGCTCGCCACGCGGGCTTTGAAAAATGGCCAGGATGCGCCGGTGGATTCGCTTTTGATCCGCAAAGCTGTGATTTTCGCGCCTCTGGATAACGACCATTTTCGGGCCGCCGGCCCGCTCAACATCTACAAAGGCCGGAAGCAGCTCTATACGGACGGAAAAGTTGATAGCTCGACAGCCGAGAAGGTATTGCCCGGCTTCGGCAAGCTGCAATGCTTTACCGGCCACGACCTCGAGACCGAAGTCGACTACATTCAACTGCTCAGCCATGGCCAGGCGCTAGCGGAGATCACCACCATTCCGGGTGAGATTTACCCCGAGCTCGTCAATGGCGGTATCACGCGCTACCCGGGGGCCGACTTCCCGGACGCGCCTTTTGAACCCACCTTACGCGCCCACCTGCACACCCAGTATCAATTTGTCTTTGGGTTGGCCAACGACGAACTCGGCTACATCATTCCCAAGGCCGAGTGGGACAACCAGCCGCCTTGGCTCCAAAATAAGAAAGACCGCTGGTACGGCGAGGTCAACTCTGCCGGAGAAGAAGTGGCGGGCGCAGTGACGGGTGCTCTGGTTCGCTTGATGGAGCAACAGTAGCAGGTGTCGGGTGTCAGGGACCAGGTGTCAGTTTTCAGTGGTCAGTTGTCAGTGGTCCGTGGTCGCGAACCCGCGACCTTTCCCTGACACCTCGCACCTGACACCCGACACCTGTTCTTTAGATTTTCAAGAATAACTTCCGGCGGTACATCCACCAAAGAATCAACCAGTACGTCAATAGCACCACCGCGCCCTGCGTCAAGGGTTCGAGCGCAGTCCCGAAAACCTGGAAAACATGCTGGCCCAGGTTAATGTGGAACGATTCGACAATGAAATCCTCAAACAGGTGTGCGATAAGGTAGGCCGCGATCGAGTTCATCCCGATGACCACCAGCGGAAAGGCCCACTTCTTAAAGCCTTTCACATCAATCACCCAACTGAACCCCGCCAGGAACAGGAAACACACTCCACCGCTGAACAAAGTCCAACTCGGCGTCCAGATGCGCTTCACCACCGGGCAGATGCCGGTCACGTGCAACAAAAGGCCGGCAGCGATGCCGATCACACCTGCGATCAGCAGGCGCTTCATGGGAATTCGGGGCGCGGCAGCGCGCAGCCAGCGGCCGGCAACCAAGCCAAGAATCATCGTGCCCAGCGTGGGAATAAAGCTGAGCGTCAAATATCCTCCCTCGTTGTAGACAAAGGGCTTCGGGCGGGGAAACAGGTTCAGAAACCACAGATCGAAGGCCTGCCCCAAATTGCTGTTCTTGTTCCAGTGCGCGGCGAACCCCGTGTAGTGATGCGCCCAATCCGCCGGCACTCCCACAGCCTGGCAATTGAATCCAGCACCCGGCACAGGATACAACGCCCAAGCCAGCCAATAGCCCACCAGGATCACGGCGAGTGCCGTCCATTGCCAGCGCGGAGAACGGAACCCGAGCAGGAACAAGACCGTATAGCCCAATCCGATTTGGGTAAGCGTATCTTCGAATGTGAAGTTGGTCTGCGGACTTTGCAGGGAGCGCAAGAAGATTCCCAGCGCGATCAGCAGCAGCGCCCGCCACAGCGTGTGCCCGAACATCCTGCCGAACGTTGCGCCCTTCGCCAGGCGGCTGGCAATCGAGTAGGGCAGCGCCACGCCCACCAGGAATGAAAACCCCGGTTGAATCGTATCGTGCAACGAGCAGCCTGCCCACTCGGCATGCGTCTGGTGAAAGGCCAGAATTCGCCAGAACCAGCTCGTCGGAAAAGCCTGTGCGATTCGTGAGAATTGCAGCACTTCGGCCATCATGAGCAGCATCACCAATCCACGATAGGCGTCCATAGCGACGTTGCGTACGACCGGCGGGCGGGTGGGGATTGATTCCGGTACGAGCGGCGAAGATTCGAGCACCGACGGCAAAGGTCACCTCCCAAGCGATCGACACTACCATACACGAAATTGGAGCCGCAGGCTATACCAAGAAGGTAGTGGGTCAATTTGATGTAGAGGCGGCTTTACGCCGCCATTTGGCGATCCCGCTCGGAGCGGGATCGCCGCTACAGCATCAAATTGACCCACTACCAAATTGAACCAAGAAATTGAACTGTTTGGGCAGCCGCCATCGCGGCGCCTTGTGAACGCAGGCAGCAGTAAAGCAGAAGGGCGTCGGCAATGATCAAATTGAGACCTGGGGCCTACGAGGGCTGAAAGCTGAGAGCTGATGGCTGAAAGCTGATGGCTATTATCGACGCCACCGCTAATCGGGTTCTAGGCCTGCGCCGAAAGCGTCCTCTCCACCACAGGAGAAGAGGTCTCCTGGCTCAGTTCCTCCATAGCGCGGCGAACTTTCTGTTGAGTTTCCGCATCGAGACCGCGTTCCACCAGCGGGAACAGACGCCCGTTTTCTCCCAGCAGATGCGCGCGCACCCACTGCACATAGTTGCGGCCACGCTTCGTTACTTCCTGCCGGTTCTTGCCACTCTTCGCCCACTGCTCGATGCACAGGACAAACGCCTTCTCCGCAACCCCGCCCGCGTGGTTCTCGCGCCGCATGCGTTCCAAGGTTGCCGCGAGGCCCTGCATGTGTCTCTCGAGCGCGGGATACAGAATCTGTTCCTGCTGCTCAATATGAGTATGAAGAACCAGCGTAATCTTCCTTGCCAACCTCCGCAGGCGCTCCGAAGTCGATTCCAAATCACGCGCCCAGTGGAGCACCTGCAGTTCCTCCTGAAGTTCATTCAACAATTGAGACAGTTCCTGGTGCGCCTGTCCCAGGTATTCAGCTACAAATTGTGTCATTAGGGAAAATGACCTCCACTTATAATGATGCGCCAATCTCCCGAAAAGATTGATGATTTTGGGGAAGGGACGATTTGGCGTTTCAATACGCACTGTAGCACAAGGCGTCAACTTCGTCGCGCGGCGCGAAGAAAAGCAGATCCTTCTCCCGCAAGGCGGGATCAGGATGACATGTCATTCTGAGCGCAGCGAAGAATCTGCTTTTGGTTGCGGCTATGCCGCGCTGTAGCACTAGCAGTCAGCTTCTTCTCCTGCCGCGAAGAAAAAATTCACCACAGGGTGCACGGCGCGGCATAGCCGCAACCAAACGCAAACACTCTTGGGTAAGTAATTGACCCGTGCAAAGCCTCTATTTACGGACCTTCCCAAGAGCGGGCAGAAAAATGTTTGCCAAAAAAACAACAAATTACGATCTTGTGTCACAGAGAGCACAGAGAAAAGTACTTCTGCTCGCACGAGCAGGGATTACAAGGTTACGGTTTCTTGTTTGTTGACCCACAGTCTTTGCCTGCATCTCTTCTCCGTGCCCTCTGTGGTGAAATCCTTCTTGGGTTGCGGCCAAGGGCCGCGTTGTAGCACTAGGCCTTTTCTTCTGGCTTCTGACTCCTGACTCCTCACTTCTGATTCCTGCTCGTCATTCGTCCCTGCTCTTCCGCCGCAGGTGAAGTTCAGTCTTTGGCCTGGGAGGCGAGTACTCTCAATTCCGCCCCGCTCACGCGCATGGTGAGCCATTCCTTCATGACCTTGGCGCCGAGCGATTCGTAGAACTCGATGGCGGGTGTGTTCCAGTCGAGCACTTGCCACTCGAAGCGTCCGCAGCCTTCATCCACGGCCACTTTCGCCAGACGCAGCAGGAGCGCTTTGCCGATTCCCTTGCCGCGGAATCGCGGGTGCACAAACAGGTCTTCGAGAAACAGCGTCGGCCGGCCCACCCAGGTCGAGTAGTGATAGAAGAAAAGTGTAAACCCCGCGGGCTCGCCCTCCCATTCGGCGATTAACACTCGGAATTTGGGATTCGTGGAGAAGCCGTCGCGCCGTAAATCCTCCGGTGTCGCCACCGCCTGCTCCGGGGCTTTTTCATATTCGGCAAGCTCGCGGATGAATTGAAGGATAAGAGGAATGTCGTTTGCGCTTGCGTTTCGGATGTTCAGCATGCAGCTATTGTAGCAGCGTGGAGTCGTTCCACGGGTCGGGGACGTTTGGCATGTGCTCGGAATGGTTTATGATGAAGAGAATGAGTTTTGATGCGTCCAGTTTGTGTTACACTGTCCGAGACACATACTCACTGCTATTTTCGCAACACTGCCAGAGCGAGTGTCGGTAAATGATCGATGGGCCGTTAGCTCAATTGGTAGAGCAACTGACTCTTAATCAGTAGGTTGGGGGTTCGATTCCCTCACGGCTCACCAGCTTCAATATGTACTACGTTCACATTCGCCGCTGGCTGGCGCAGAGCGCAGCTCTGCGCTTCAGCGTGCTGGATTAGCGCAGGTCATGCCCACCCACAAACGCCATTTTGTGCCCGGAGACCTGCAATTCCTCACCAGCAGCACTTATCGCCGCACCAAGCTTCTTGACAGTGATCGCCTGTTGGCCGCAGAGCTGCGCTCTGCGCCAGCCGGCGTTTATATTCTCCGAAGTGAATCCACAGGAAAGCTCAACAAAGGTTCTACTGCGGGTGGCGCATACATTGTCTTTGATGTATGCGCCCCGCGAACCCATTAAACTTCACCGCCCACCTGCACGCTCTCTCTCGGCTCACGGCATCCTATCCATCGCGAGAACAGATGCGTCTCCCAGGTGATAGAACCTCCAACTCGACCAGGGCCAGTCTCCAGGTTCCTTCACCAGGCACTGGAAGCCTAACTCCGCTCGCAGGTCATTCAGCGTCTTCGTGAAATGCCGCTTGAACCGTTCCCAATCGAAGATGCGGGCGCGGTCCCGCCGTGCGGGATGCTCGCCGTCAGGTAATGCAGATGATTCAGGCCGTAATAGTGCTGCTGCCTGGGCACGCGAACAGTTTACTTCCCCTTGCTCGTGGGCGCATTCATGGAAGACAATGTATGCGCCACCCGCGGGATCCCTCAGTTTCGGATGGCAACGCACGTAGCGCTGGTCCCGCGGTGACGCCCTAAGGGGCGGCGCTGCGCCACCCGAGATTGAGGGATTACGCGGTAGCGAGGATTCTTCTTGCCAGCATGGCCCTGTAAATGTTATTTGAATAGATTCCCTCTTTTGACGTGCATCGAAACTGTACATGAGTCGACCAAGAATTCAGTTCGCGGACCACGCAGCGGTGGAGAGAAAGGCGCGTAGAAGCGTGGGGCTAGCATTAGTGGGCCTGGGGACTGTCGGAACAGGTACGGTGAAGGTGCTGGTAGAGCACCAGCGTGAAATCCAGCGGCGGCTGGGCTGCAAGCTGGAGCTCAAGACCATCTGTTCGCTCGGCATCCGCAAGAAAGATGTGTCCTGGCTCGGCAGGCAAGTGAAAACCACGGTGGACTGGCATGAAGTGGTGGGCGATCCTGAAATTGATATTGTCGTGGAACTGGTGGGAGTGCTGTCCGTGGCGCGCGCCATTGCCTTTGCGGCCATCGACGCCGGCAAGCACCTGGTGACCGCAAACAAGCAACTGGTGGCGGAATGCGGGGTGGAGCTTGCGGAGCACGCTCGCGCCGCCGGCGTGAGCCTGGGCATCGAAGCTTGCGTGGCGGGAGGCACGCCCATCCTGCACGCCATCCGCGAAGGGCTGGCGGGCGAGCACTTCGCCGGCGTGTACGGCATCCTGAACGGCACCACCAATTACATCCTCACGGAAATGGAGCGCCGCGGCTGCAGCTTCGCCGAAGCCCTGGCCGAAGCGCAGCAAGCAGGCTATGCCGAGCCCGATCCCACCTTTGATGTGGAAGGCTACGATGCCCGCTACAAGATTGCCATTCTCGCCATGTTATGTTTCGGCCAAGCGGTGCGCGTGGAGGAGATTCCTGCGCAAGGGATCACCGCCATCGAGCCAGTGGACTTCGCTTATGCCCGCCGCTTGAACCATACTATCCGCTTGATCGCCTCCGCCCGCCGCCGGGCTCGCGGCCGCCTGGAAATTTTCGTGCGGCCCATGATGATTCCGGCCAGCAGCCAACTGGCCAACGTGCTAGGCTCGATCAACGGAATCCTGTTGATGGGAAACAAGGGCGGGAACACGACCATCACCGGCCGGGGCGCCGGGGGAGAACCCACCGGCGTCGCGGTGCTCTCCGACGTGGTTGAAATCGCCCGCGCCATGGCGACGGGCGGAGGTGGCTCGACTCCCCTGGGGTACGAGACCTGGCATCCGTCCAGAATCGCTCCGGCTTCGGAAAACATCATATCCGCTTACCTTCGCCTCGTGGTCCGCGATCGCCCCGGAATCCTGGCGCGCGTCTGCGCCCTGCTGGCCCGCCACCGCATCAACATCGATTCGGTGCTGCAAGAACCCGCCCTGCCCAAAAACCATCTCCCCTTTGTCATGACCCTCGAACCCAGGCGCGAGAAGCACGTGGCGCAGGCCGTCGTCGAAATCGCGCGCCTTCCCTTCATGGCCCGCCCACCGCTCATGCTGCCGTTCGCCGAATTGCCGTAAGGGCAGTGACCAGTGACGAGTGACGAGTGGCAAGAACAGAAGTCAGGAGTCAGAACAAGAGGTTTCAGGTGACGGCAGGCAGGTGAGAGAAAGCGCAGCGCAGTAGGAATTAGGAAATTTGTGCGATCATCACGTGGCCCAGGATGGGCGGTTGCCGATTCTCGGTTGCTGACTGCCGATTCCTGATGGACAGCCGAAGGAGTTGCCACGCCACTTTTTCAATTGTCAATCGCCAATCAGCAATCGGCAATTCTTCGAGGAGACTTGCCTGGTGAGCCGGCTGGGACTCGAACCCAGAACCCCTGCCTTAAAAGGGCAGTGCTCCACCGTTGAGCTACCGGCCCACCATGTTAGTATCCTACTGATGTTTCCAGCGCTTGGCAACCGGGCAGACGGCTGTTGTAGCACACGCGGTGCGGATGTATACTCTCGCTGCGTCGAAAGGAGTGACCATGGAAACAGCAGAGAGTATCCCTCACGAAAATACGCCAAGGAGCACCTCGCGGAGGGATTTCTTGAAGTCCACGAGCGCGGCCATTGCAGCCGCTGGTGGCCTAGGTTCGTTCGCTTCTTTCCTACCAGCGCAGGTTGGAGCGGTCAAGAAGAAAGTTGTCGTGGCCGCGCATCCCTGGGTGTACGCGGCGCCGCTCCCGGGGTACGACATCACGCCCGTGCTGGAGCAGGTCTTCTCCGACATGAGTTATGCCGGGATCGAGGCGATTGAACTGATGCACGAGGCGGTGGGGCATCCGGACTCGGTCGAGCGCATTGGGGCGCTGTCGGACAAGTACTCTCTACCAGTGCTCGGCGCGTCCTTTGGTGCTGATATGTGGGACCGCTCGAAGCAGGGTGCCATCATCGAATACGCGGGGACCATAATCACGCGCCTGCAGAAGCTCGGTGGGCGAACTTTGGGCACGTCGGTTGGTAAGGCGCCGCAGAAAAAGACGCCGGAGCAACTCGACGCGCAAGCTGAGGTTCTCCGCAAGATCATCGGTTTCGGAAACGAGCACGGCGTGGTGCTGAATCTGCACAACCACACCTATGAAGTCGCCGACAACGAACACGACCTCAACGGAACGCTGGCCCGCATTCCTGACGTGAAGCTCGGTCCGGATCTTAATTGGCTCGTGCGCGCCGACATCGACCCGGTGGATTTCATCCGCCGGCACAGGGATCACATCGTCTTTATGCACCTCCGCGACCAGAAAGCCGACGGCACCTGGCCCGAAGCCATGGGGGAAGGCATCACAGACTTCGTCGCCATCGGCAAAGAACTCCACAAAATCAATTTTTCGGGCGACATGGCGATCGAACTAGCCCACGAGAGGAACTTCAAGCTAACGCGCCCCTTGCGCGAGAGCTTGAAGGTGAGCCGTGAATACGTTCGGCGAACGATGGGGTATTAAGGCACAGCGGGAGGCGTGTGATTCTGATTACAGAAGATGCTCCAAGTCGCCAACTGGGGTGGAACGTGGTCCCCTCAGCAACTCCGCACAACTCTGCTAACTGATGATGAGGCGGCGTTTATACAGCGAAGGTGGCTAGGATAAATTGCATTGACTTTGAATCTGACCAGTATTAAGATGTCAGCATGCCGAAGAAGGGCGG
>JBEKME010000074.1:0-30761 GCA_050008675.1 Terriglobia bacterium | reverse complement strand
TGTTATTCTACCCAATCCGCCAGGAAAATATTAATCTCATGCGGCTGCCTGGCGTTGCGGTTGGATGCGAAAACCACCCGCTTGCCATCCGGAGAGAACTGCGGGAAGACATTGAAGCCGGCAGCGAAGGTAATGGGTTCGAGCTTCGAGCCATCGCGATTCAGCGCATAAAGTTCAAACTCGCTTGTGCCGGGGTGTTGGTAATTCGAAGCGAAGATGATGCGCTGGCTGTCAGGGAAAAAGAAAGGCGCAAAGCTGGCGCCGCCGAGGTTTGAGATCTGCCGCGGCTCGGAGCCGTCGGCGCGCATCACATAAAGGTCCATCTGCATCGGCTCGACCAGGTCTTCGGCCAGAAGCGACTTGTAGCGAGCCACTTCATCCGCAGCCGTTGGATGGCGCGCACGATAGACGATCCATTTCCCATCTGGCGAAAAGAAAGGCCCGCCGTCATAACCCAGTTGGTGAGTTAGGCGCTTTACCCCGCTGCCATCAGGGTTCATGGTATAGATTTCGAGGTCGCCATCCCGCGACGAGGTGAAGACGATCTTTTTTCCATCGGCGGAAAGCGTGGCTTCGGCGTTGTAGCCCGGCCCTTTCGTGAGCTGTTTCACGATCTTACCGCTGTCCGTAGCATAGAAAATCTTGAAGGCTGAATAAACCCCCCAAACGTAGCCTCTGGAATAATCGGGACGCGTTGGGCACTCCGGGGTCGAGAGGTGAGTAGACGAGTAGAGGATATGCTTCCCGTCCGGATAGAAGTAGCTACAAGTGGTTTTGCCCTGACCGGTCGAAACCAGGTGCTGGTCCGAGCCGTCGGCATTCATGATGAAGATCTGGTCACACTTGTAGGGCTCGCGCGTGGTCTGGAATATCAGGCGTTTGCCGTCATAACTGAAGTACGCTTCCCCGTTTTGTCCGCCAAAAGTAAGTTGCTTGACGTGTCGGAGGTGCGTCTCCCGCGGGTCGCGCAGAGGGTCGTCCGGAGTGCCCTGGACGACCGGGCCGGCGCCGGAAAGCCCGGATTTCTGTTGGCCGCCAAGCTCCAACCCGAACACGATAATCAGCAGTAAACTTGCCAGAGCGACCCTCCATGCACTCGCCGGCTTGCGCCGGGCGAAGAATTGTATTTGCTCCAGTTTTGTCACAACTTTGTTCCTCGTTTGTTTGTTCCCCAGGTTCATCATCATCTATAGAGCACACCCATCAATCGCGCTCTGCGCCGCTCATTTCTTTGCGCATTCGAGCGTGAACTCAAACCCGTCGATGCCCTCGCCGGCTGCCACGTCCGCCCGCTCTTCCTGCTTGGGACAACCGCGACGCTTGAGAGTCACAAAATTGCGGCCGGGGATGACTTCCAGTGCCACGGCGCCATCATTGCCGGTTTCTCCCTTCACGTTGTCCAGGACGGGCCCATTCGACCAGGTTGTCTCGAGGCCGACCCGTTCCAATGGCCGCCCGGCGCTATCGGTAACACGAAAAAGCACGGGTTTGTGGAGCATCTTTTGGGGCTCGTAGATTTCCGGCGGGATCATGACCATTTCCTGAGTTGCCGAAGCTTCGGAGGGCGTGAGCTGGACGTGCCGGAATACTACCGTATCCTCCGTGACGCCGTCGCGGCGCGCCGTAATCCAGTAAAGGCCCGGTGGAAGGCTGGAGAACGAATACCGGCCCTCTGGGTCGCTCGTCGTCTGGTCCATGAGGCGTTCGGCATGATCGGTTAACGAAACGATGGCATCGCGAATTGGAACTGAATCCGGGGTGTTGACTGTGCCGGAGACTTGCGCACGCGACTCGGAGCTGGGGGGCTGAAGCTGGATCTCAATCGCGTTGCTCGAAACTTCGTCTTGCCAGACCGTTACCTTCAGGTTGCGTTGGATTTCTGCCGCGTTGGAATACTGGGCCGTGTAGGTGATCGATAGCCGGTACGTTCCCCAGATCGGTTTCTGCACCTCGGAAAGTGCGGGCGTCAGTCGAATCGTGGTCCTCTCTTCGTAGTCCTCGCCGGGCGCCAACCTGACCAGCTTCGGCTTGGGAAAACCTACGCTCTCGAAGACCGCCCCTTGAGCCGGATTCGAGATGGCTGCCTGTCCCGCGCTTACCGGCTCGAGTTTAACCGTGAGCATCGAGCCGCCCGTCGTCGGTTGTGGGCCTGTACCCTCTTCCAGCAGCCGCATGGGGGCTGGCAGCTTGCCCCGCGCGTGCCGGTAAAGCCAGACGGTTTCGTTGCCGGCATTGTGGAGATGTAGAGTAACGCGCGCTGGGAAGGGCACCGGAATGTTCTGCTGCTCGATGGAGATAAGGAACTTGAGAGGTGTGTCACTTGCCGCTCCTTGACCCGGCAGAGTGAGAGGCACGAGTAACAGCAGCGTTTTGATCAAACCAGCTCTAGACGCTCGAGATCTTCTCATTTCCATTCTGGCAACGTCGGACCCTACGATGGCTACAGGGAAAACAAATTCCCAGCAGGAATCTCCCATCCCGGAAGCAGCGTAGACTGCAGAATCTCTTCTCCAGCGAAAGCGTCTTTCAGTTCATACCTACTGCCCGCCAAGGTATTGATTTCGACGCTTTCGGCAATGGGATCGACAACCCAATATTCAGTTACGCCGTGTAGCGCATATTGCTCCAGCTTTGTGACACGATCGTACGACTGCCGGTAGGGTGATAAAACCTCTACCACCAAGTCTGGCGCGCCCAGCACATACTCAGGACCTACGATGCCAAGTCTCCCGGTGGAGACAAACAGCAAATCCGGCTGGAGGGCGGTCTTTTCGCCAAAGACCACTTCGAAGGGTGCGATATAAACTCTGCCCAGATTCCGGGCGTCAACATGATTATAAATGCTAACTAACAGCTTGACCAAGACGCGCTGGTGTTTCTCGCTAGGGGAGGGAGTCACAAACACTTCTCCATCGATCAGCTCATACCGCTTGCCGTCATCCGGCATGAGGCGCAGTTCAGGGTAAGTCAGGCGGGGCTGAACAGCTTTCATAGCATCAATCATACCACGAGACGCAGGCGCTCATTCACTGGACCCCCTTTCGAAGCGCCAGTCATTCCCGCGAAAGCGGGAATCCAGCCCGTCGACAGAGGATATCCGAAGGTTTGCGGAGTGGATTCCCGCTTTCGCGGGAATGACTGCCACCTGCAACGCCCATGTCTCGCAAATGACACCACTACCCCAACCTCAACCGCGCCACGCACCGCACCTGCGGGAGCGGCAGGGGTCCGGCCTACTTTCTCACTTCCAGTGTCACCTCGCGCGTAACCTTCTCTCCCTTTCGCAGAACAGTTACCGAGACCTTGTCGCCCGGCTTGTGGGCGCGCAGGGCGTAAGTAAAATCGTAAAGGTTGTCGATTTTCTTGCCACCGAAATCAATCAAGAGGTCTCCAGCCTTGAAGCCGGCTTTGGCGGCGGGGCTGCCGTCGCGCACATCCGCGAATTTCACCCCACCGTGCTCAGCTTCGCCAAAATCGGGGATGGAACCGAAGTAAGGACCGTATCCGCCGCCACCACCCATGGCGGTGGGGGTGGGCTCTGCCACGCGTACGAATTGCGGCTTGTCTTTCAATTGGTCGAGTCCGTTGACCACCTGCGCCACCAAGCGCACCACCTTCGCCCCATCCTCGGCATTTATTTTCTCCCAAGTGTCGGACGGCTTGTGATAGTCGGAGTGCAGGCCGGAAAAAAAGAAGAGCACCGGCACGCTCCGGACCGCAAAGGACATGTGATCGCTCGCCCCATACCCCGAGGCTGAATAGCTCAGATCGAATCCCACGTCGCGGTCAGCATCATCCACCAGCTTCTTGAATCCCGGCGAGGTTCCGGTTCCTCCAATGTAGAGCTTGTTTTTGGAGACGCGGCCGATCATATCCATGTTGACCATGGCCAGCGTCTTGTCGAGGCTGCAGGCGGGGTGATTGGTATAATAGCTGGAGCCAAGCAAGCCGGTTTCCTCTCCCGCGAAGGCTATAAAGAGGAGCGTGTGCGCGGAACGAGGGCGCTCATGCGCGAACCCGTCGGCCAATTCGAGCACGGCGCTGGTTCCGGAAGCGTTGTCGTCCGCGCCGTGGTGGATCTGACCGATCTGGCTGGGGGCGAGCGAATGTTGATCGCCTAGCCCAAGATGGTCGTAATGCGCGCCGACCACAATGCACTGGGCGGCGAGCTTCTCATCCTGGCCTTTCAAAGTGCCGAGCACGTTAGCCACCTCCTTGCGAACGCGCTTGACGTCCACGGACAGAGCAACTTGCGCCGAGGGTTCCAGCGCGAAGGAGTGGTTCGAAAGGTCCTTGTCAATGGCTTGGCGAAGGTCTTCCAGGCTCTTCCCCGAAGGCTCGAGCCACCCATCCACGACCGGCGCCTTCACCTGGAGAGCCGCGACTTGCATCTCTTCCGGACCAGTGAGCGTGCCAAACTTGACCAGCTCATCGGGCTCGCCAGGGTGATTCCCGAGGTCATTTACCAGGATCATCCCGACTGCGCCATGGTTTCTTGCGTTGATGGCCTTGTTCACGATTTCCGCGTGCGTGGTGAGCTGTTTTCCCGCGGAGACACTCTTCTCGTCGTTTTCCTGCGGCTCATGCCTGAGCACCAAGACGATCTTGCCCTTGACATCAACGCCCTTGTAATCGTCGTAATTGAATTCGGGAGCGGTGATTCCATATCCCGCGAAGACCAGCGGCGCTTGAACCGTCACTGCCTCCGAAAAGCTGAATGGAACAAAATCCTGAGCGGGGGTGAGGGCGGTGCGGGTGGCGCCGCTTTGGTAGGTCACGGAGTTGTTGGGGCCCATTTGCGCGCCCACCGTGATCTTGAAACGTTGAAGGTAAGTTCCGTTGTCTCCCACAGGTTTCAGTCCGAACTTCTTAAAGCGCTTCGCGATGTATTGTGCAGCTTCATCAAGCTCTTTTGTGCCGTCTCCACGCCCTTTCAACTTGTCACTGGCAAGGAACTTGATGGGTTCCAGGAACTCCTTGGAGGTGAACTGCGGCTCTGCTTCTTTTGCCGGGGAGGGTCCTGCGAGCGGCGCAAGGAACAACGCCGCAGCAAGGAGCACAACCCACCTTGTGAAAACACGACTCGAGATTCGACGGAGGTTCGTGTAAAACGTTTTGCGATCAGACATGTTTCTCCTTTCACAGCGCGGCTTGGAAGCCGCAACCAAAATGTGACTCTCTGTGTCCTTCGTGCCTCTCAAGCTCTAACACAGAGCACACTGAGCATCTCAGTGATCCCGCGCCTGCGGGACTCTTCTGGCCGCGGAGGTCACGGAGACGCTAACGACGCGAAGAGAAATCTTCGTGGCGCGAGAAGAAGCTGACTGCTACTTCTATAGAGCGACTCAAAGGACCCGCAAAATCAGACACTTCAAGTAGTGTGTTTCGGGCACGGTCAACAGTATCGGGTGGTCGCGCGACTGCGTGCGCCGCTCGACCACGGTCAAAGTGCGGTGAGCATCGAGCGCCGCGCCGGCGATGACTTCGAGCAGGTCCGCCTCGCTCACATGATGCGAGCATGAGCAGGTGAGGAGGAATCCGCCCGGGTTCAGTATCTTGAGCGCGCGCAGGTTCAGCTCCTTGTAGCCGCGCAGCGCCGCCTCCAGGTTGGACTTCTGCCGCGCAAAAGCCGGGGGATCAAGCACGATGGTGTCATAGTGTTGTTTTTCCTGGTCGGCGGCCTTCAAGAAGTCAAAGCAGTTGGCTTCCTTCCATTGCACGTTTGTAACGCTGTTTAATTGCTGGTTGCGGCGCGCGAGGTTGAGCGCTTCCGGAGAGGTGTCAATCCCCAGGACGGAATCGCACTGCCGCGCCAGATTGAGCGCAAACCCGCCCGCATAGCTAAAGCAGTCGAGCGCGCGGCCTCGCGCGTATTGGCGGGCCGCCAGGCGATTCTCGCGCTGGTCGAGAAAGCCGCCGGTCTTCTGACCGCCCATCAGGTCGAAGAAAAATCTCAACCCATTCTCTTCCACCTCAGCTTCGCTAATGCTTTCACCGGCCAGTGTGCCCTTCTGCTCCGCAAGTCCCTCCAATTCCCGCACCGCCACATCGTTGCGCTCCAGAATCGAGTGTGGCGAAAAGGCCTCCTGGAGAATCTCGACAATCTGCGGCTTCAGCCGGTCCATGCCCTGGCTGAGGGTCTGGATGACGAAGCATGGGCCGTAACGGTCAACAATGAGAGAAGGAAGCAGATCGCCTTCCGCACAGACAAGGCGGTAGGCTTGAGCGCCGTCCACCACTTGCTGCCGAAAACTCGCCGCCGCGGCTACGCGCTCAGCAAGAAAGGCGCGGTCGAATGGGCGCTCTTCACGTGTAAGCAGGCGCAACGCGATCAGAGACTTGCTGCTGTAAAGCGCTTGCCCCCAGAAACGCCGCCTTCGGTCCTGCAGACGAACCACGGCCCCGGGACCTGCCTCACCCGCGTCCAGGACGTCGGCGCGGTAAATCCACAAGTGACCCGAGAGGACTCGGTCCACGCCCCGCTGTGAAATGGTGACAGCCTGAGTGGGCATACTGAAACTGTACCACAACGGAGGTATTGTCCGTGGTCAGTGATTCGTTGTGTGACCCACCGGCTTCGGGTCCTTTCATGACAAACCCTGACAACTGACTGCGGACGACGGACCTCTCTCACTGATACAATTCCTGATCGATGCTTCTCGAGGAATTCGATTATCAGCTTCCGCCCGACTTGATCGCCCAGCGGCCTCTGGCCTGCCGTGACGCCTCGCGCATGATGGTGCTCGACCGCGAAGCGGGGACCTTCAGGGACCAGGTGTTTCAAGATCTCCCTCAAGTCCTCAAGCCCGCCGATCTTTTGGTTTTTAACAACACTAAAGTCTTTCCAGCCCGCTTGCTCGGCCGGCGGCGGGGCCTCCACTCCCATGCTATTGGAAAGCGCAATCCCGCGGCGCGGGAGTTTCTGAAGGGGGAAGTCGAGTTGTTGCTGACTCGGCAGGAGAGCGGGGACGTCTGGGAGGGGCTTGTCCACCCGGGCCGAAAGGTGAGAACGGGCGAGCTACTTCTCTTCGGCGAGGGAGAATTGCAGGCAGAAGTTATTGGCCGAGGCGATTACGGAGTGCGCCGCGTGCGTCTGAGGGCGCACGAGGGTGCGATCGAAGACGCGATCGACCGCCTGGGCCATGTTCCCTTGCCACCCTACATCCGGCGCGCCGACGAAGCGCAGGATCGCGAGACCTACCAGACGATCTACGCCAAAGTCCGTGGCGCAGTAGCCGCCCCCACGGCAGGCTTTCACTTCACGGAAAGAGTTCTCGAGGCGCTGCGTCAGCGCAAGATTGAAACTTGCGAGATCACACTCCACGTGGGCCTGGGGACGTTTCAGCCGGTGCGGGTGGACCGAGTGGAAGAACATAAGATGGAAGCCGAACGGTATGAGATTTCCCAGGCCGCCGCAGTCGCTTTGAATGGGGCGCTCGAGCAAGGCCGGCGCATCATTGGCGTAGGCACCACCAGCGTCCGCACCCTCGAACATGTGGGGCAGGAGCGCGGCGGAAGAATCGAGCCGGGGAGAGGAGAAACGAGCTTGTTTATATATCCCGGATTCAAATTTCGCGTGATTCGGGGGCTGCTCACCAACTTTCACCTTCCTAAGTCCACACTGCTCATGCTGGTGTGCGCCTTGGCAGGCCGCGACCTCACACTCCGCGCCTACGCGCACGCAGTTCGAGAGCGCTACCGCTTTTACAGCTACGGTGACTGCATGCTTGTGATCTAACAGATCCCTGAAGAAAGCCGTTTTACGGTCATCCCGAGGAGTCAGCCATTCCTATTGGCGGACGACGAACCCGCCGCGGCGGGTCGGCAGTCGGCGGTTCCAGACATGCCGGGATTCTTCGCTGCGCCCAGGGCCGGTCGGCGCGGGGCTTGGCGTGGAATGACCGAGTGCGCATTGGCTCTCGTTTCCGGGGTGAACCTCTGCTGCCCCGCCGCCACGATTTTTTCTCTTGACAAGCTCAAATTATTAGTACTAATTTACTAGTATGAGACCGCGAAGCCGAACCCTCACCGGGCAGGAGCTCGAAATCATGAAGATCGTGTGGCGCCTCCAGAGCGCCACGGTGCGCGACGTGTACGAGGCCCTGCGCGAGCAGCGCAAGATCGCCTACACCACCGTCATGACCATGATGAACATCCTGGAAGAAAAGAAATATCTGAAAAAGCAGGCGGAAGACCGTGCCTACGTCTACCAGACCACGCGCCCGCGCAGCGATGTGATCAAAGCCATGGTGCGCGAGTTTGTGGACCGGGTGTTCAACGGCTCCGCCGAGCCGCTGCTGGTCCACCTCCTCAAGGATCGACGATTGTCTCAAAAGGACCTCGAGAAGATCGCGCGGGCGATTCGGGAGGGCGAATGATGCACCCGCTCTGGCTGTCAAATTTCGCCTCGTATTGCGTCCAGGTGGCGGCCCTGGTGGCGGCCGGAGGCCTCGCGGCCGCTCTGCTGCGCCTCCGGCAGCCGCGCGTGATGCTCGTTTACTGGCAGGCGCTGCTCGCAGCCTGCCTGCTGCTGCCCTTCATTCAACCCTGGCATCGGATGGCCTTCGCCCCCGCGGGCGGCGCCGCGACGGCCACCGTGCGCACCGACGCCGTAGTTGTGGGATTGCCGGCGTTCCTATTTCCGCTTCAAACCTGGATCCTGCTGGTGCTGGTGGCAGGCGGGGTTCTGGGGCTGCTGCGCCTGGAGCGCGGGCTTTTCCGGCTCAGCCACTATCGGCGCACGGCGCTCCGCATCGCTCCCTTGCCAGGCGCGCTCCGCGAGGCGCAAGCGCTGGTGGGCGTCGAGCCGACGTTCTATTTCTCCCAGCGCGTGAATGTGCCGGTGACTTTCGGGTGGCTCGATCCTGCGGTTGTCCTTCCGGCGCCGTTCGAGCGGATGGACGAAAGTTACCAGCGCGCCATTGCCTGCCACGAGCTGCTGCACGTGGCGCGACGCGACTGGCTGCTGAATCTTCTGGAGGAACTCGTCCTGACGCTGTTCTGGTTTCATCCCGCCGTCTGGTGGGTGATTCGAAACATCCGGCTCGTCCGCGAGCAGGTGGTGGACCGTGACGTCGTGGAACTGACCGGGGCGCGCAGGCCCTACCTGCTCGCCCTGCTTGAAATCGCGGGCGCGGCCCGCGCGCGGCCCCTGCCGGCTCCGCTCTTTCTGGGGGAGAACCAGTTGGTGCAGCGCGTCGCGCTGCTGGTGAAGGAGGTTCGTATGTCGAAGCTGAGACTCATTGCCTCGTTGCTGACCGCGCTGGCCATCCTCCTGGTGGCGGGGGGACTGGTGGTCCGGGCTTTCCGACTCACGGCTCAGGCGGGGGCTCCACCCGCCCTGAACTCCGCAGCCCCAGGTCCCGCGGAGCCGGCGGTTACGCCACATCCCACCACGAGAAACGACACCGCACAGGTTTATACGGTGGGCGGCGACGTTACGGCGCCGGTCCCCATCTACAAGCCTGAGCCGGCTTATACGAAAGAAGCGAGGGCCGCCAAGCTGCAGGACACTGTCATCCTCTGGATCGTGGTGGATGCCAGCGGGAATGTCACCGACGTCAAGCTGGTGAGAGGTGTGGACAAGGGATTGGATGAGAGCGCCATGCAGACCCTGCGCACCTGGAAATTCAAGCCCGCCATGAAAAAGGGAAAAACCGTGCCCGTGAGGGTCGTGGTGGAAGTATCCTTCAAACTGTTTTAGCAACCTGCCGAAGCAGCGTCCCAGCCGCGCGTCTCCCGCGAAGCTGCAGCTTGGCGGCGTAAAGCCGCCGCTACAAAAGCCATGGACCGAAGCAAGTGTAGCGCAGGGCCCGCTTTCTGGCCCTGCGGCTTTTCGAGGTCGCTTGTTTTGGGGCAAACGAAGGCGCCAATCATTTCCTGCAAACAATGCGACCAGGATGGAAGAACGGCAGGGCTTGAACGCCGAGCCCTGCGCTACGCTTGCTTGGGCCCATGGATTACTCTACCGGTCGCTTGGCGGCCAGCAGTTCCAGGAACTGGCGGGCGGTAACGACCTTGGTGTTCCTATTCTCTTTGGGAAAGTGTCGGGTGTTGCCGGTGACAAGGTAGTCGGACGCCGCTGCTTGGGCGCATTCTAAGAACCGGTTGTCCGGTTCGTGGCGACAAAGCTTGAGGGCGAATGCGGGGTGGACGACAGTGCTGGCTTGGTGCAGTTTGTCCAGAGCACTGGCGACCTCCTGCGGCTGGAGTTTGAGCCCAGGCCGTGGCAGCACCAGGGCGTATTCGGCCAGGACGCCGGTGTAGTGCTTTCGGAGCAAGACTCTATGACAGCGAGGGCAACAAGGACGCTGAAAATGAACAGGACTTGCACGGTCCAGTTCCGATGACAGGATTCACCACGCATGCGTTCGACAGCCATAATTCGCCTCGCATCGTAACTTTTGGGAGTTCATGGTGGTTCAGTACCTGATTGCTGGTCATGCCAAGCAGGCCGCGCTAGTTATGCCGCTTCCCACGGATTGATGATGGTCGCACCGATGCCCTCGAAATCCCGCGTATTCCGGGTAACTATGGTTAGGTCGTAGGCAAGCGCGGTCGCCGCGATCAATGAATCGACCGTGGGCAGGCGCCTCCCTGCCCGTGCTCCCTGCGCCACAAGCGATGCCCAGCGACCGGCCACCTGGCGATCCACTGGAAGTATGCGACCAGAAAACCATGCTTCCAGGTCTTGCTTGAGCCATTGTTCAAGTTGGACGCGGCGCTTGCCCTCGGCAAGCAGCTCGATTCCCTTTTGAATTTCGCCCAGAGTGATGACGCTCACATGCTGGGATTGGCGATCCGTGGTCTCAAGCCAGCGCTTGACGCCGACATCGGGGCCTCCCGGCCGATTGTACTCAGACAGAACATTCGTATCGATCAGGAAACCGCTCATACAAGATCAACCGGGCGCGGATAGTCTTTGGATCGCTCCAGATCGAGATTGGCTCCGGCAAAGGGAGAATTTAGGAGTAAGTCGGAGAGATTATCGAACCGCTTATGAATTGGGCGCGGCTCTGCAGCGACGGGCAAGCCCGCTTCCTTGGCGACAAGTTCCTGGAGGTAGTCGTCCAGCGAAACGCCCCGCGCATGCGCTCGCGCCATCAGGCCTTTTTCTACTTCAGGATTTAGGTTTAAGGTCACGTTCATGGCTGCGGCTCCTCCTTGCTCAATAGTACCGGATATGGGGGCCTTCTGTCACGAAGCGAAGTGCAGTGGCCCTTCTACTTTACCTGGGCGCGGCTTTGAGCTGGAAGCGCACACCCTCGCGGTGCTGCAGAAAGCCAACAACCTCGACGAGATTAACCACCGATCAGGCCCGTCATTTTATCGGCGAAGTCAGAAGACGACTGCAACGCTCATCGGATGGGTTGCTTGACTTTCTGCTTCTTTTGCCGTTCGCGCCTGGCCGCAGCAATCTCGGCGTTAATTTGCCGCATGGTCAACTTGTGAGTGCCCCGGCGCTTCGAGGCGGTTTGGATATCTTTCAACCACCGCGGGGGAGGCGCGACGGCATCGACGTAGTCCTTGATGCTCATAAAGGGGATTCACTCATGTCTTCCGGGTAACCCGCGCAATAAGCCGAACGTCCAATTAATTTAAGGCACTTGGGGCTTTCCGGTATTGGTGACTAAAACTTGCGTGAAGCGTCTAAACCCTTAACCACTGGATTTGGAAGTGGCCTATCCAGAAGGGAAAAGTTGCCTTTGGAGGGAGGTATCGCTTTATGAAGAAAGCCAAGCTGCCATTGCCGCTGTTGATCCTGATTTTGGCCATCTTCTTCGCGCTCGCCAGCACTTTAGGGGAGTGGATTGGCAGTCCCGCATCCGCCTCGCGCACGCATCCGAGCGACACAGTGGAGCAGCAACAAGCCGCCATCGTCTATGTCCGGGTCATGTCCTGGCTCTCACGAGTGATAACTCATCCTGCCGCTCACGCAGAGGACAATGGTGAATCCGCGCGACCTGCCGAGCCCATCAAGGCGCCAACTCATGGAGTGGCTGCCCACCCGCTCCAGTTGTGCGCCTTGAACAAGTCCTCCCGCCCCTCAACGAGCCTGTGCAAGTCTTCCCGTGGTACTTTGTAGGTTACCACTGCACCCGCACTCGGTATTTCAACACCGATTCCGCGTTGGCCGCCACCGGCACCGTGAATTGCGCCGCGAAAGCAGCGGTTTTTTCATACTTGTAGTTTGAGTCCAGCATCGTCCAATCGCCGCCAATGGGCTCATTCACAACCACCGTAATGGGCTCCGGCTTGTGATTGCGAAGTGAAATCTCAAAGGCGAACTCGAAAGCTCGGCCATAAGCTTTAAAATCCGTCTGCTTTCTTTCCGCAACCACATCGAAAGCGTTGCCGATGTGTAGATCGAGTGTTTCATCCTTGGGAGTATGGCCGATGCGGTCTTCGCCGATGAACTGCACCCGCCCCTTCGAGTCGCCTTGATATACGCGCACCGTTCCCGCCGGCAGGGGGATGCCGAGAGAGTTTTCCTGTGAGTTTTTGAACTTAATATGGACTTGGACCGGTTCCTTAATGGGCTCCCCGGGGCGCTGGGCGTTGTGGTAGTAGTATTGCTGTCCGTCCACCTCGAAAATCCTGTCGAAGCCGACCCCCGTGGCATCGAGCAGGCTGATCTGCTTGGTTTCATTGTCCTGGATGTTGGTGCGGCGCTCGAGGGTATAGAGGTGGTACTCGGAGATCGGTTCCTGAACAAATTGGGCCGCCGCAGCTCCAGTGGCCCTCATCGCCATGGGGTGGGCTGCCTTAGCCTCCGCTTCGAAAACCCTATGTACCTCGCCCGCTACAAGCTGGAGCAGCGCATTCCGAAATGCCGTTCCGCTATTGTTGATGACCGTCACCCAACCGTTCAAATCCGCCGCCTTCTGATCCGACCGAATCGTGAGAACGTAGTCGGCGTTCCAATTGACCTGATTGGTCAGGTAGGATGCTTCCACCGTCTGCTCGCCAGCCCTCGAGTTGTCCAGCAGCCACACCAGGGTCGGCTTGCTATAAAGGTTCTCCGGCAGGTCCGGGAATACATAACGGTCAGCCCCCATCCCGGTGATGATTTCGTTTCCGACTTTCCACACCGGCGCTTCGTTAAGGGCAAGCAGGGTAGCTTTAACGGGAACTTCCTTGGTGGAATTGTTCTCGGTCACCAACCGCACCAGGGTCAATTCTTTGCCCACGTATTTTTGGAGAAGCTTCTGGGGGCTCAGCAGGTCGTACTCGTAGTTCTGCTCAAGGACGGTCAGGTCCTTGGGGGTAGTGAGCGAGACGATATGGACCGTGGTCGGATTCACCTGAGCCGCAATATCCGTATAACGTAAGTCCAGTGTGCCCGCGGGAAGCCGCAGCCTGCGCACGTCCCGCACCAGCGCGACATTGGAGTTGTAAACGGTCACCGCCAGGTCTTTCTGATCCTGTTGCGTGGAAGTCACGGTGGTTTGGGGGAAAGATCGCGCGCCCATCAGGAGCGTGATTGCTACGGCGCAGACGAGCTGGCGCGGCGTGCGTTGCTTCAGCATAAGTCACCTTCCGGTTCGTGGGATGTCATTACATGCTTTTGGAAGCATCCAGCCTAGCGCGTGTTGCCCCAAAATAAAAGGCGAAATCCCCTCCGCAACAACCGAAACTGGGGCACGGCATCTTGCCCGCTGCATGAAGCTTCTCCGTCTGTGGGCCTTTTTTGCCGCGCTTTGTGCTTTCTGCCTTCCCACGCGGGGAGAATCTCTCGTCCACTTCAGGCGAGTTCCTTCAGGATTGAAGCGACCTGTTTCTTGAATCCAGGCAGGCCGGTTTGGGTGAGATCCCAGAACGCCACGAGGTCAACGTCAAAGTACTCGTGAATGAGAAAGCCACGAAGTCCAGCGGTTCGCTGCCAAGGGACCTCAGGGTGCTTAGAACGGAGGTTCCCTGAAAGAGCCTTTGTAGCTTCTCCTATGATCTCCAACGGGCGAATCACCGCATCCTGCCAGTGCGACGTTGACATGAAAACATCCCGGCCCACCGTGACGTACGACTCGATCTTATGGACGGCGTCCAGGATGTGCTGAAGATAAACGGCGTCGCTTTTCATAGGGCGACCGCTTCACTCAGCACTTGCTCGCGGATATAGTGGCTGATCGAGTTTTCCCTAACAACGTCCACCTTACAACCCAGTATGTCTTCGATGTCCTGCTTAATGGCCACCATATCAAGCAGGGTCCGACCCGGTTCGAGTTTTATCAGAAGGTCCAGGTCGCTGCCGGGGCGAGCCTCGCCGCGGGCACGAGAGCCAAAGACGCGGACGTCTCGCGCTCCGTAGCGAGCGGCGATCTGAAGGATCTCCTCTCGTCTTTCCTGCAACGTCTTGTCGATAGCCATGCGAACCTGCCCTTCACTTCTCCAGTTCCCCGTCTCTTATCATGGTTGCAGCGGGGCACAATGCCTCCCGCGCTGGTAAAGTCGCCGCAGGCTCAACACCCGAAACGCAGTCGCAAATGACATTTCTCCCTTCCTTCAATCGCCTCAGACTGCTTGACTTTCAGGCTAGGCAGTGGCTTAATAATCACCTCGGGGTTGCGGGGCGGTCCGCGTAACATTTCGGAAGCAAATCGTCGAAGAGCACACAAGTCGCTGAATTCGAAGCGCGCGCGAGCTTGTGCGCCCAGGGCGGTTTGGTCTTTTGCCCACCGGGACGGGGTTTTGTGCGGGTCAGCACATATCAAGGCCTTTCCAATTTAGCAGGGAGGGACGTATGGCTGAAAAGAGGATCATTGCAGTAGTAGGTGCAACCGGTGCGCAGGGTGGCGGCTTGGTCCGCGCCATCTTGAGCGACGCGAGGGGTGGCTTCAGCGCGCGCGCGCTCACGCGAGACGTCAACTCTGACAAGGCAAAAGCATTGGCAAAGCTGGGCGCCGAGGTGGTCGCCGCCGACATCGACGACGTGGAGAGCCTGAAGAGGGCGTTTGAAGGCGCCTACGGAGCGTACTGCGTCACGTTTTTCTGGGCGCACTTCTCGCCTGAGAAGGAGTTAGCCGAGGCCACCAACATGGCCCAGGCGGCGATGCAGGCCGGGATCGAACACGCGATCTGGTCGACCCTCGAGGACACGCGCCAGTGGGGACCCCTCAGCGACAACCGCCTGCCCACCCTTATGGGCAAATACAAAGTGCCGCACTTCGCCGCCAAGGGCGCGGCCAACCAGGTGTTCACCGACCTCGGCCTGCCGGTGACGTTCCTTCAGACATCGTTCTACTGGGATAACTTCATCTACTTCGGCATGGGCCCCAAGAAGAGCCCGGACGGCAAGCTGGCTCTCACAATGCCCATGGGCGACAAGAAGCTTCCGGGCATCGCCGCCGAGGACATTGGCCGCTGCGCCTACGGCATCTTCGAGAGGGGTCGCGAGTTCATCGGCAAGACGGTCGGCATTGCCGGCGAGCATTTGACCGGCGCCCAGATGGCCGCCGCGCTCACCAAGGCGCTGGGTCAAGAGGTGCGCTACAACGACGTGCCACCCGAGGTATACCGCAGTTTGGGGTTCCCGGGCGCCGAGGATCTCGGCAACATGTTCCAGTTCAAGCATGACTTCAACGAATACTTCTGCGCTGCGCGCAAACTCGAGGTCGCCCGAGCCCTCAACCCCGCGCTGCAAACCTTCGACGCGTGGCTCGCCCAATATAAGGCCCGTATCCCGCTTGGGTAACCCAAAGCCAGCGCCTAATCGCGCGCCAACCGCACCGCCCGCAAGCGGGGCGGGTCGGCTTTTTCTGGGCTTAAGCCTGAAGCTCTTGCGAGAGAGCATTTTTGCACCGGAAAGCAGCTAGTACTATCGCGCCATTGACTCCCCATGTCTCTCAAGTTAACCTCGGCGCATGAATCGTGAGGCGACCGCTTCGTGCCGAGCTCCATCCTCCCACCGAAGTGGGTTCATTCACATTTGTTTTGCGATTTGCTCAAAACAATACAACTCTTGCTAGGCAAGTTTATTAGGAGAGTCCGATGAAGGCTAGGGGAATTCCATGGTTGAGTCTCGGACTGATTCTGCTGTTCACTGCGCCCTTTGGTGCTGCCCAGTCTCTCGGCGATGTAGCCCGCGCCCAAAAAGATAAGCAAAACCAGGGTGCGAAGAAAACCGCTAAGGTTTTCACCAACGACGATTTCCCAGCCGGTAACGCGGAACCGGCGGAGACGACGCAACCCGCCCACCCCGCTGTTTCCGGCGCGAGGCTCCAGCCGTCCGTGCCCACGATCACGGCCGAAACGAGTAACGGGGGGAGCGTCCAACTCGCACCAGATAACGGAACTGACCTCATCTTTATGGCAACCTGGTGCCCACATTCAAAGGCACTCAAGGATATACTTAACGACCCCCGTACGCGAACTTATTGGGCCAACAAAAAGCTAGTCTTCCTCTTTTCGAAGAACGAATGGGGAAGAGTAGAGTCCGACCTTGAGGATATGGCGAAGAGCGGCAAGATCTCGGAAAAAGATATTCCGGCTAAGCTGGAGCAGTTGAAGAGGAAGGTGGGGTCTCCCTACGTAACGAATCCTGCCTTCCTCAACGATCTTCCTGGAGAATATTACTTCTCCTCCAGGCCGAAGGAAGTGACTGGGTACCCGGAAGTTCTTTCAGTGAGCGGTTACACGCGTATGACGAAATGGCTGATCCGAGACTTGAAGATGCCGGAACCGCTAGCTCTACAGCTCAAGGATCAGTACGACTCCGCCACTCAGGATGTCCCTGACAAGTAGCTCGCGCACCTTACCGGAGCGGGTAACGCCCGCCGCGGCGGGCGCTAGCTGCTCTGGGAGTTGGCGACAGCGAGTACACGCATCAGTTCGAGGTCTGGACGGGGGTCAGCTATTGCGCCGCCGCCAACCTCTACCACTGAGGCAAGCGCATCGGTGACGGTTCCTTACAAGCCGACGCCTTGCTGGCGAGCTGGGGTGTATACTGCGAAACCCGGGCGAATGAGCGGAACGCCTACCGGTTCAGCACGCCGGAAGCTTGGCGGCTCGAGGATCCCAGGAAGTTCCGGGCGGCGGTTTACCAGCGGGCACGAGGAATCCGGGAACTGGCGTTGGAGGTCGGGGACCCGTATCGCCGCGGAGGTTGAAGATCCGGGGCGAACGCCCGCAGGAGTTCAAGTCTTCTTACATAGGACAACAGATCGTGGTGGTCTGTTGGCATCGCGGAGGGCGCATATGAGAACCCGAGCCTGTCGAGTAGCGTCTCTGGCAATTCTGCTATTCAGTATTGGCCGTCAAGTCCTAAAGGCCCAACAGCCGAACAGCAATGCGCTGTGGCAACCCTACTACGTGGATCCGAGAGCGGGTGAGCAGCACCTTTCTCTGAACGGTGACTGGGGATTGGGCTATCGCGACACGGCCATTGCCACGGCCGGAGATCTGGACCAGCAGAAATGGATCCGGGCGGAAGTACCCACGTCAGCCCAATGGGCACTTTACCAGGCGGGCGTCTTGCCATACCCCTATGCCCACCTGAACACCCGCAAGTATGCCTGGGTTCCCGACAAAGTTTGGTACTACCGGCGGCAGTTCGAGCTTCCGGCCGGAGCAAAAGATGATTACATCTTTCTGTGCTTTGACGGGGTCGGATACTACTCGAAGATCTGGCTGAACGGCACGCTGATTGGCCGTCACGAAGGCATGTTCGGTGGTCCCCACGTCGAGGTAAGCCGTTGGCTGCATTTCGGCCAGTCCAATCAGATCATCGTCGAAGTCAAAGGTGGCAGCTACGGGGTACAAGACTGGAACCCTGATGAAACCGGAAAGGTCATCCTGCCTTGGGGGAGTGCGGGTGGCACCAAGTACGTCACGAGTTCTAGTGGCATCGACCCCAGGGAGATCGAACCTCTCGGGATCTGGCAAGGTGTCAGGCTGGAAATGACCCCGAAGGTACATCTTGCCAGGCCTTTTCTGGTCACGAAGAAGGCCACCAAGGCGGAAGCGTGGCTCTGGCTGAAGGTTGAGGTCCTGGCTGATACCACAGCCGTGGGCACCGAACTCCATCCTTGGAAAGGCGCACAGTTAACGACGATCCCCGACTCATCGAAGGCCAAAGCTGTGGAACCGGAACTATCCTTGCAGATCGAATTGACCGACAAAAGTACGTCCCTAACAGTACTGAAGCGAAGGTGGCCGCTGAAAGTGTACGAAGGGCGGAATTGGGTATCACGACAACTCGCGGTTTTTTCCCCGCGGCTCTGGTGGCCAAACGGTATGGGCAACCCCAGCCTGTACCGGGCCCGTCTGACTCTGCTGCAACGGGATAAGGCCATCGACCGGATCGAGTTCGACTATGGCATTCGGACCATCGAGAGGGTTCCCACGCCCGGACCGCAAACTCAGGATCGCTGGACCGACTGGCAGTTCGTCGTCAACGGCCGTCCACTCTTTGTGAAAGGTATCAACTGGGCTTGGCCGTTGGATGTCTTGCTCCACCTTCCGGCGGAGAAATACCGCTGGCTCCTCGAAGCGGCTCATGGCGGGAACGTCCAACTGATCCGGGTGTGGGGAGGAGGCAATCCGGAGACTGACGAGTTCTATCAACTGTGCGACCGGCTCGGGATCATGGTATGGGAGGATTTCCCGGTCGGAAACGAAGACACTCCGGGCTGGCCCCAGGACGTCTGGGAATCGCAGGTGCTTCAGACCATCTTCCGGCTGCGGAACCACTCTTCCCTCGCAGTCTGGTGTGGCGGGAATGAGTTCAATCCTTACGACACGGGCAATACCGCGACCATCGGAATCATCGAGCGCTCGGTGCGCGATTTTGATGGAACCCGGATGTTTCTCCGCACCACTCCCGACCCGGGCGACGCCCATATCTACATCGACATGGATCCCACATGGTACGGCCATCTCTACCGTTGGGTGCCCTTTATCAGCGAGACCGGTATCTACAATATGCCGGAACCGGAGTCACTTCTGGAAGTCGTCGATCCGCAGGAATTAAAGGGTTCCTTTCAGGACATCTTCAGCAAGGGCTACCCTGATCGCCATCCCGAGTTCATCCACCACATGCTCGAGTATCAGGGTCAGGAGCCTCGAACTCTGCTCAGTCGTGCCTCTCAGATGGATGACCTGTCGAAGGTCGACTTGAGCGGGTTTTCCAGCGCCACCCAAATGGCCGCGGCGGAATTCACCCAGATCCTCTCGGACCTCACTCAGGCGAACTATCCTGTCACCACGGGACTGATGCCGTGGTCGCTTACCGTGCCCTGGCCCATCGAGTTCTTCATGTTCATCGACGGGCTCGACCAACCCACGTCTTCCTACTACACGCTCAAGCGCACCTACGAGCCCACCCACATTGTCGTGAGGCTCCCGGCACTGGTTTGGGCCAAAGGGGAGAAGATCCCGATCTCGATCAGTGTGGTACACGCCCCGCCAACCGGTCTCGCCGCCCTAACCGTGTCGGTCGACATTCTCGACCCGCAGTTCCATCCCGTGTGGAACGAGAAACGGCAGATGGATGTTCAACCGGGACCGTCCGCAAAAGGCCTGGAGATGGGCGAGTTTACGATTCCCGACAGCCTTGAAGACAAGTTCTTCTTCGTGGTCGCGGAGGTCAAGCAGGCGGACGGCAGCCTGGTATCGCGATCAGTCTACTGGCCACGGTGTCTGAAGCTGATGAGCGACCCGGATTTCCGGGCCAAGTATCGCGGTTCACCCCAACCCTCACTGAACTTCGAACACGGGCCCTGGCTACGGCCTCAGGTGGCGGCAGTGCGCACCAGCCTGGACCTCATGGTGATTTCTCGTAAGGATATCAGCGATAGCGAAAGCGCAGTTCGCGTGCGGGTCCGCAACACGGGGGCAAGTCCGGCGTTCGATGCGCATGTGGACATCGCGGGAACCAAGCGAGCCTTCTACGGCACGGACAACGACCTGTGGCTGATGCCGGGGGAAGAGCGCACGATGGACTTCACCGTCCTCTGGAGGGACCCCGCCGCGCACGCCGGCGCACTCGTGACAGCAGGCGCGTGGAACGCCGAGCTCCGGCAGGTGCCAATGCCGGCTGCCCGATAGAGGGCGCGAACCTCGGATCCGCGGCGGTGCCGGTCGCCCTCACGGAGCCGACGAAGGATGGCGGGAGGGATGCCTGATGTCGGTGAATAATGAAGATCGGACATATGGCCGGTCATTTGTATGTCTTTCATACAACTTATCTCTGTGGTATACATATAGTTTCTACAGGACGTGAGGCGGCCATGGAAGCGGACATAGAACCGGAAGACGGAGGTGAAACGGTCTCCCTTATGGAGCCGCTCCTCATCGGCGACGGCTCCCGACACCGGGGACCGCTCACCGATCTGGCGTTCGATCTTGCCCAGAAAACCGCCGGGTTTCGTCGGAGCCTGCCTCCCAGACTATTGGCGTCGCTTGCTGTTCTGGTTCGGGCTATGAACTGTTACTATTCCAACCTGATCGAGGGACATGAAACGCATCCGGTCGACATCGAGCGGGCACTCAAGAACGATTACAGTCAGGATGCCCGCAAGCGGGACCTGCAGGTTGAAGCCAAAGCGCATATCTGCGTCCAGGAGTGGATCGATGGCGGCGGTCTCAAAGGCGGGCGCGCGCTCAAAGCCGAAGGCATTTGCGAGATTCACCGCCGCTTTGGCGAGTTGCTCCCGGAGGCTCTTCTCTGGCTTGAAGATCCTGCCACACATGAGCGTGTCTGTTTTGTGCCGGGCGAGTTGCGAAAACGCGGCGTCGCTGTGGGACGCCACGTTGCCATCAGCCCCGCCGCTATACCGCGCTTCCTGGAACGCTTTGCGCAGGTTTACGGGAATATCGGCAAGGCCGAGTCGATTATCTGCACTGCGGCCGCCCACCATCGCCTGCTCTGGATGCACCCGTTCCTGGATGGCAATGGCCGCGTGGCAAGGTTGATGTCGCATGCGATGCTACTGGACACTCTTGATACCGGTGCGGTCTGGTCGGTCGCGCGCGGCCTTGCTCGCAACGTCGAGCAGTACAAAACTCATCTTGCCAATTGCGATCTGGAACGTCGCAGCGATCTCGACGGGCTCGGGAACCTGAGTGAGGAAGCGCTTGCCGAATTCACCCGATTCTTTCTGACCGTCTGCATTGACCAAGTGACCTTCATGGAGGGCCTTGTTCAACCGGACCGCCTTCGCACCCGTATTCTGCTGTGGGCCGAAGAAGAAATCAGGCTCGGTGAGTTACCCCCAAAATCCGGCAACATTCTCGAAGCGGTCCTCTACCGGGGTGAGCTTCAGCGCGGGGCCGCCGATGCCGTTGTCGGCACAGGTGAGCGGCAAGCTCGCCGCATTGTCTCAGCCCTGCTGGATAAGGGGGCGCTGGTCTCCGAAAGCACCCGCGCATCGTTGCGTCTTGCGCTTCCGGTGACTCTGGCTTCACGATGGATGCCAGGCCTGTTCCCCGAGAAAACACCTTAGCGTTGCTTACATGGTTGATCGCATCGATATCTCAAGGGCCTCTCCCTCGTCATGGAATCGGTGAAGGCCAGCTCCACGCGGCAGATCAATGCGGCAAGAGATTAGCGAAGAACGCGTCGAGAGTAATTTCAATATCGAAGCGTCCCGACCTTGTGGTACGATCCTGGGCGCTGCGGAGAAGGCCCGTCAGCGTGCATTTCACTCGTGTTGACCAACGAATTCCTGAACTTGGAGAGGGAGGAACAAATGACTGAGAAAAGAAGAGACGCGACGAATCGTCCATCGAAGAAGCTGATCTACGCAATCATGGTGCTTTTACTCGGCGTCAGCACAGCCATAGCTCAGAACAAACCTGATCCGCTCAAGAGCGGATTTGAGAATCCGCCCGAAAGTGCGCGTCCGCGGGTGTGGTGGCACTGGATGAACGGCAACATCACCAAGGAAGGCATCAAGCTGGACCTGGAGTGGATGCACCGGGTGGGCCTGGGCGGCTTCCAGAATTTTGACGCGGCCTTGTCGACGCCACAAGTGGTGAAAAAGCGCCTGGCTTACATGACCCCTGAGTGGAAGGATGCCTTCAAGTACGCGACGATCCTCGCCGATCAACTGGGACTGGAAGAGGCGATTGCAGGTTCGCCGGGGTGGAGCGAGAGCGGTGGTCCATGGGTCCCGGCGTCGCAGGGAATGAAGAAGTATGTGTGGAGTGAGACACTAGTCGAGGGCGGGAAGCCATTCAAGGGAGCGTTAGCCAAACCGCCGTCGAACACTGGGGCCTTTCAGAACCTGGCCATTCAGGACGTTCTCGAAGCGCCAGAGGGCGCTCGGGCGATTCCGCAGTTCTACGCCGATGCCGCGGTCATCGCCTACCGCGCGGCAACAAGTGATGTGCCGGTCGAATCACTGCACCCGAAGGTGACGGCGAGCGCAGGCACACCTGACGCGGCGATGCTCAGCGACGGGGACTTGCAAAAAACAACCAAGCTTCCAATCCCAGCCGCCGGCGAAAGTGCCTGGATCCAATACGAATTCGCTGAGCCCCAGACGATGCGCTCCGTCACCATGGTGATGAAGAATGTGGATATGATTGCCGCGATGCTGACCGGGATCGCCAACCCGGAGAAATCCCTCGAGGCGAGTGACGACGGGCAAAACTTCCGGGCCGTAGCGAAGCTTCCTGAGGGTGGCGCTCCCGAGCATACCGTTTCTTTCCCACCGGTGACGGCGAAGTTTTTCCGCGTCGTTTTCAAGCGGACACCCCCTCCGCCTTTGCCTTCGTGGGCGATCGGCTTGGACCCCACTTCACTGGGGATCAAGATTGGCGCACCTCCGACTGACTATGAAATTGCCGAGTTGGTGCTGCATCCGGGAGCGCGGGTCAACAGGTTCGAAGAGAAAGCCGCCTTCACTCCCGTGCCCGACCTCTATCAGTTCGCGACTCCCCCAGTCGCTCCAACCGAAGTCGTTTCAAAGTCCGATGTGGTCGACCTGACATCGAAGCTGGGCGCGGACGGTACGCTGGAATGGACACCCCCAGCCGGCCATTGGGTCATACTCCGCTTCGGCTATTCACTCTTAGGAATCACCAACCATCCGGCAACCGCAGAGGCTACGGGCCTTGAAGTCGACAAGCTGAACCGCCGCTTTGTGAAGAACTACATGAAGGCCTACCTGGACAGCTACAAGGAAACGGTAGGCGCGGACTACATGGGCAAGCGTGGCATCCGGTACGTGGTTAATGATAGCTGGGAGGCGGGGTCGCAGAACTGGACCGACGACATGATCGCTAAGTTCAAGAAACGGCGTGGCTATGACCCGCTGCCTTGGATGCCGGTTCTCACCGGGCAGGTGGTCGAAAGCGCCGAAGCCAGCGACAAGTTCCTGTGGGACTTTCGCAAGACCATTGGCGATTTAATCGCGGACGAGCATTACGGCCAGTTGGAGGCGTCGTTGCACGAGCGGGGCATGGGTCATTACGGGGAATCTCACGAGGACGGACGCGCCTTTGTGGCGGATGGCATGGAAGTCAAGAAGTTCAACGAAGTGCCCATGAGCGCCATGTGGACCCAGGTCCCGGGGGTGAACAAAGAGCAATACGGCTACAACGCGGATGATCGGGAATCGGCCTCGGTGGCGCATATCTACGGTCAGAACCTGGCCGCGGCCGAGTCGATGACGGCGGGTGCCGCGGCCTGGGCATGGTCGCCGGTGACGCTGAAGCCGACGGCGGACATGGAACTCCTGAACGGCATCAACCGCTTTGTAATTCACGAGTCGGCACACCAGCCGCTGGTGGGCAAGGCGCCGGGATTGACGCTGGGGCCCTTCGGGCAGTGGTTCAACCGCAACGAAACCTGGGCGGAAGAGGCTGGTCCATGGGTGAAATACATTGCGCGCAGCAGCTACCTGCTGCAGCAGGGGCGCTTCGGCGCGGACCTGGTTTACTTCTACGGCGAAGATTCGAACCTGACCGCGATCTTTGCGCATAAGTCACCGGATGTGCCGGCGGGCTATGGCTTCGACTACATCAACGCCGACGCCCTGATCCACGAGCTGAACGTCGCCGGCGACCGCATCACCACCAAGAGCGGCATGAGCTACCGTGTGCTGGGGCTTGATCCCTACAGCCAACACATGTCGTTGCCCGTGCTGCGTGCCATTCACAAACTGGTGGAGGATGGCGCCGTCGTTGCCGGTCCGAAACCCACCGACGATCCCAGCCTCGCCGACGACAAGGCGGAGTTTCAAAAACTGAACGACGAGCTGTTTGGCGACGGCACGGGCGTGCACAAGGTTGGCAAAGGCACGGTGTACGCAGGCCAGAGTCTGGCGGATGTCTTCAACACATTGAAGCTGGCGCCGGACTTCGACTACACCAAGCCGGAGAGCGATACGCGCCTTCTCTTCGTGCATCGCAAGCTTGCGGAGGGCGAACTGTACTTCGTGGATAACCGCAACGACCGCGACGAGACGGTGGATGCGAGCTTCCGCGTGACCGGTAAGGCGCCAGAACTCTGGCACGCCGAGACGGGCAATTCGGAGCCAGTGTCTTACAAGATGGCGGACGGCTGCACCACGGTGCCGTTGCACCTGGAGCCGTGGGGCACGGTGTTCGTGGTTTTCCGCAAGGCGACGAAAGCGACGTCGCGCACTTTGCCCAAGGTGGTGGAGACGCAACTGGCGACGGTGGAGGGCTCGTGGAATGTGAACTTCCAACCGGGACGCGGAGCACCGCCCTCGATCACTTTGGACAAGCTGTCGTCATGGAGCGATAACCAGGACGCGGGCGTGAAGTATTTCTCCGGAACCGGCGCCTATACGAAGACCATCCAGGCTGCGGCGGATTGGTTCAAGAAGGGTGCGCAACTTTGGCTCGACCTGGGCGACGTGAAGAACCTCGCCGAGGTGACGGTGAACGGCAAGTCGCTGGGCATAGTGTGGCATGCGCCGTACAGGGTGGACGCGACGAGCGCACTGAAGCCGGGTGCGAACGAAGTGACCATCAAGGTGATCAACGCGTGGGTCAACCGGCTGATCGGCGATGAACAACCAGACGCGACGACGAAATATACGTTCGCGGATGTGAAGCCGTACAAGGCGAACTCGCCGTTGCTGCCTTCGGGGCTCCTCGGGCCGATGCACGTCTATTCCCTTGCCACACAGTAAGGAAATGAGAAAGCGCCCGTAGGTCGAAGACACTCGTTTCGCAAAGTGACCATCATCTCGTCTTGGATGAGTTCATTTGATCAGGGACCGCATGAGGCGGAAGCTTCCGGAGTGAATTCACCGCGATTGGCACATGGAATTCATGAAAGCCACGGAAGTTGAAACAGAAGGCCGGGAGCCTGCAAGCGACGCGGTCCCCACCTCGCCGCCACGCACGGAAAGATTGGTCTCGCTCGATGCGCTGCGCGGCTTCGATATGTTCTGGATTACCGGCGGCAGCGCGATGCTGCTCGGCCTGGGTAAGGTCATCCAGCGCCCCTTCTTCGACAAGTTCCTGGAACAGTTCGACCATGTGCCCTGGCAGGGCCTGCATTTCTATGACCTCATCTGGCCACTCTTTATGTTCATCATGGGGACGGCCATCCCGCTGGGGGTGGCGAAACGACGGGCCAGGGGCGAGAGTGACCGCACCCTGCTGCTCCACGCCGTCTGGCGGGCCATCGTCATGTTCTGCCTGGGAACAATCACGCAGGGAAATCTCCTCTTGTTTGATTGGTCGAGATTCCGTCCCTGTTACAGCGTGCTGCATGGACTCGCCGCGGGCTATTTGGTGGCTACCATCGTGGCGTTGAAGGTGAAGCCGAAATGGCATGCGGCCATCATCGCCGCTCTGCTTCTTGTCTATTGGGCCATGGTGATGCTGATCCCCGTGCCAGGGGTCGGCGCAGGAGTCCTGACTCCGCAAGGCAACCTGCCGACTTACGTGGACCAGCTTGTTCTCGGCCACTTGCATTATGGTGAGAATACCTGGTTCCTGAGCTATCTGGGCTTCGGCGCCTCAGTGTTGCTGGGCGTGCTGGCCGGGCAGATGCTGATCTCCGACCGTACGCCGATGAGCAAGATCTATCGCCTGCTGACCGCGGGCTTGGTGAGCCTGGTGGGAGGACTCCTCTGGAGTCTGTCGTTTCCCGTGATCAAGCTGATGTGGACAAGTTCTTACGTGCTGATCTCCGGCGGCCTGAGCTTTATGGCCTTGGCGCTCTTCTACTGGGTCATCGACGTGCTCGGCTATAAGAAGTGGGCCTTCGGATTTATCGTTATCGGCATGAATTCCATTGCGGTTTACGTTGCCACCGAAATCTTTGATTTCCGGCACGTGGGCAACATCTTCGTGGGTCACCTGCTGCCGCTTATCGGCCGTTGGGCGGCATTAGTCGAGGCCAGCGCGGCATTTGCCGTCGTCTGGTCAATACTTTATTGGATGTATCGCAAGAAGGAATTTATCAGGATCTGATGGCCGGGCCCCAGCTCCGGGTCCCCTAATCCACGTTCGACCAGAGCAGGTAGCGCCCGCGGCGGCGGGTTTTGTAACTCGGCGGCTCTTGGGTGTTGCCGATTATTGAAACAGCGAGTACTCTTCCCCCATGTCGCGTCTGCGGCGCCGGGTACTTTCGGAGCGGTACTTCTTTGTGACCTGCAATCTTCTGCGGACGCGGGCCGTGTTGAACGGGGATGATTTCGAATTCCCGGCGCGGGTCATGCAGGCGCGGCGAGAGGAGCACGGATTTCTTCTACCTGCTTAGAAGTCTTTCAGCGGGGACAGGTGTTAGCCCTGAGGCTGGGTTGGTCGAGGCAAACAGACCGGCCACGGTCAATGCAACGGCCAAAGCGAGCCGTGATGCCACTCAAAAGACGCCATGATGATCTGAGCATGAACCAATCAAGGCGGAGGGCGTATGATTTGCGCAAAGGGGAAATTCAAATCGAAAATTCCGGCTTAGCCCGGCGACACCACAAGACGATATACTGGTAGCGTTGCGTCGTAGATTTCCATCTAATGAAATCCGTCGCAATGCCTGGAAGCTTAGACCCAGTGGTGATGCGAGGACGGAGAATGGAAGCAGGCATCCTCATAGGCTACTTCGCAAAACGAGATGAAGCTCGCCGAGCCCTCAGGAAGTTGCAGAGGAAAGGTTTCCGCCGCGCCGCATTGGTGAGCAAGACCGCGGATGGAGATGTACGTACATGGGACCCCTTCCTTTGGCGCCGGGCTTTCGGTGTGACCCTGGCTTTCATCCTGTTCGGGGTCCTCGCCGGAGTTGCATTCATAGGCCTTCATTGGCCGGAGCCGATTCTGAGCGAAGCCCTTCCTGCCCTGATTTCGACCCTTGTGGGTGGAATCATCGGAAGCCTCTTTGCCGGGGTGTGGATACGACGATCGAAGTACGGCGTGGAACGAAGGCTGCTTGAGGATCACACACGTTGGTTGGTGTCCGAGGAGGCCGTCCTAATCCTTCAGGTGCCGATTGAAACACTGCGGTTCCCAGTGGCGGTGCTTCGAGAAAGCGGCGACATCCCGCCCGCGGTCTTCGTCCTGCATCCGAAGCGCGAGAATCCGATTGGAGATGTGCGAAGCCCTGGGACGGCGCTCACTCCGGCGCAGATCCAGGAGCGTGCCCAGCGCCTGGCCCTGGACCACGAAATGGACCCAAAGCCGCGGCGGAACACCGCACTGCTGGAGCGGCTCGAACTGGCCCGTCAATGGGCCCATCAGGTTTGCTCGGATCTCATCGAAGCAAGTCGACTGGAACAGGGTGCGCTTCCGACCGCCGAGTGGCTCCTCGATAATGAGTACGTCATCGAGAGCACCGCCCGCGACGTTCAGTTGAACCTTCCTCGGCGTTACTACCAGCAGTTGCCGGCGCTCGCCAACGAGCCGTACCGGGGCCTGCCGCGCATCTACGGCTTAGCGAGGGAACTCGTCTATCATACGGACTTGCGTCTAGACCGGGAGAACATCCTGGCGTTTATTAAGGCCTATCAATCTGTGCGCACGCTGACGATCGGCGAACTCTGGGCTGTCCCCCAGATGCTGCGCATCGCGTTGATTGAGAGCATCCAGGACCTCGCCGCCAGCGCTCTGACCGAGTTGCGGGAACGTGAGATCGCCGACTTCTGGGCGAACAGGCTTATCACGGCCAACCGGCGAGATCCCAACCAGCTCTTCTCTATCCTGGCAGAACTTGCTAAGAACCAACCCAGCCCAAGCCCCTATTTCGCTTCTCAACTGGTCGATCATCTCTACGACGAAGAAGCCGCGTTAGCCCCGGTCCTGAGCTGGCTGGAGCGCACCTACCACAAGCCCCTGAGCGAGCTCAGCCTGCGTGAGCAAAACCGCCAGACGAAGGATCTGCTGTCGATTGGGAATGCGTTTACCAGCTTGCGACAGCTCGCCCTGTTGGATTGGAGACGGCTCTTCGAGCAGCTCAGCCGCGTGGAGTGGTGGCTTCGGTTGGATCCATCCGGTGTCTATCCCAAGATGGATTTCGACACGCGCGATCGGTATCGCCGTGCGATTGAAGAGCTCGCGCGTCGGTCCGGTCAGGCGGAAGACCAAGTCGCCCAACACGCCATCGAGCTAGCCGCGCAAGCCTCCCGTGAAGCGACGGAAGATGACCGGAAGATCCACGTCGGGACCTATCTGATTGGTGAAGGAAGGCGCGAGCTTGCGCGGCTCATACGCTGCCCTGAGGGTCCACGTTTCCGCGCCCTACAGTGGGTATACCGCCATCATTCTGGAGTGTACTTTCTTGGGCTCAGCTTCTTCTTCGCTGTATTCATCTCCCCGATCGTCCTGCTTGGTCTGCGCGGACAGACGCCCGGGATCCGGCTTGTGATCGCCCTCCTTTTGCTGATCCCCGTCAGCCAACTCGCGCAGGAGGTTTTGAATTACCTCGTCATGCGGCTACTTCCACCCCGAGCCCTTCCCAAGATGGATTTCGAGGTTTCGGGCATTCCTGACGCATTTCGAACGTTGGTCGTTGTGCCCGTGCTGCTGAGGGATGCGGAGACGATCCGAGGAGAGGTGGAGAAGTTAGAAATCCGGTACCTGGCCAACAAAGAAGGCAATCTGTTCTTCAGCCTCTTCACGGACTACACCGATTCGGCTCAGGCGCATCGTGAGGACGACGAAAGACTGCTCCAGACTGTGACCGAGACCCTCGAAGCTCTCAACCACCGGTATGGTGGCGAGCGTTTCTTCCTTTTCCATCGGGACCGCACGTGGAGTGAATCCGAGCAGAAATTCATCGGTTGGGAACGCAAACGCGGGAAGATAGAAGAACTCAATCGGCTGATCGATGGAACGCGACCTGAAGATGCCGCTCGTTTGGTATATGTCGGCGACCCTGATCATCTGTCCAATGTGAGGTTCGTCATCACGTTAGACAGCGACACACAACTGCCTCTTGGCACTGCCCGCAGGATGATCGAGACCCTGGCACATCCCCTAAACCGGCCGCGCTTCGATGCCGTAGGCAGGATCCTGGCCGGCTCCTACACAATCATCCAGCCGCGCGTGAGCCCTTCCCTGCCGAGCACGAGCGCCTCGCCTTTCAGCCGACTCTTTGCAGACGCGGTCGGAATTGACCCATACACCAAGGCCGTTTCCGATGTCAATCAGGATCTCGCCGGTGAAGGCTCCTACCATGGCAAAGGCATCTATGATGTGCGCGCCTTCAGTCGAGTGCTGTCTGGGAGGTTTCCTGAAGAGTGGTTGCTGAGCCATGACTTGATTGAAGGCGCTCACGTCCGAGTGGGCCTGGCCAGTGATATTGAGCTCTATGATGAGTTCCCGCAGGATTACCTGAGCTACACCCGCCGGCAACATCGTTGGATTCGTGGTGATTGGCAAATCGCGGATTGGGTCTTACCGCTTGTTCTCCAACCTGGAGGACGGCGAGGGCCAAACCAGCTCTCATGGTTCAGCCGTTGGAAGATCCTCGACAACTTGCGCCGGAGCCTGCTGCCCGTGGCCAGCCTGGGCTTGCTCGTAGCCTGCTGGCTGACTTCTCCTCAGATCGGGTGGATCTCGACCCTCGTGGTCGCCGTGCAGTTGCTCTTCCACCCTTTGGCGCAGCCTTTCACAATGGCGACCACCCGCCAAGGGCTGAAGAGCTTCTCCTTCTCGAAGGTGGCGCACGACCTGCTGCGGACGGTTGCTGATGCTGCACTGCTTCCGCACCAGGCCGGGCTGGCTTTGGATGCCATTTTGCGGGTCTGGTATCGCCGCCTCATCTCTCATCGGGGGTTGCTCGAGTGGACTTCGGCCCAAGTGACGGATGGGAGAGCCCCGGGTCAGCTACGAGGGTTCGTGATTTCCATGGGCCTGGCGAGCATCTTCAGCGCGATCATGGGTTGGGCCGTGCAGCGCTGGATGCCATCCAGCCTTGCGATGGCCAGCCCCTGGCTCGTCTTGTGGTTCCTATCCCCTCTGATCGGTTGGCTCTTGGACCTTCGACCGCAGGCGAAGCAAGAGCAACTCCTGCTGCCTGAAAAGGATCTGCGCTTCCTGAGGAAGGTTGCACGACGAACCTGGCGCTATTTCTCGGACTTTGTCAGCGCTGACACGTCTTGGCTTCCACCGGACAACTACCAAGTGTCCCCTCCGAAGCCACTGGCGATGCGTACCAGTCCAACCAACATCGGTCTCTGGATGCTCAGCGCGCTAGCCGCACATGATTTCGGGTATCTGACGGTGGATCAGGTCGTCGATAAGCTGACGCACACTATGGAGACGATCGGCAAACTGGAGCGCTATGAGGGTCATCTGCTGAATTGGTACGATATTCAGACCCTTACCCCTCTCGAACCTCGCTA
>JBEKME010000073.1:0-31567 GCA_050008675.1 Terriglobia bacterium | reverse complement strand
ACGCTTCCGAGGAAGCTGTACCGCAAGGCGAAGGAGGAACCGGAATGCGGCTCCCCCGTGAGTCTGGCGGTGAACCCTGTCGGAGAGCCGGATGCGGGAAATCCGCACGTCCGGTTCGATGAGCGGGAACGGGAAACGGGACGACGTCCGCGTCGCAACCGCGCCCAACCCCGACTCTACTGAAAAGAAAGGAGGTAGGTGGTAGGTCGTAGGTGGTACGTGGGCAAAACCAGGAGTCAGGAGTCAGAATGAAGAGCATCTGCTTTCCGCCTTCTGCCTTCTGCTTACTGCCGACTGCCTACTGCACTTGAGGAGAGTTCGAGCTGGCAGAACTCTTGGGCCGTACCTTAGCCTACGATAAAATGTCGCTGCCGAGGCGGAAAGAAAAACCCAGTAGCTTTAAAAAGTGAAGGAACCACGCGGGAATGTCTATGAAAACAAAGGACCGGCTTTGAGCAGCCCAGGACGAAGCGGGAATGTCACAGAAAACAAAGGTGGTTACGGGTTGAAAGTGGGAATGTTGTTGAAAAGAAAGGAGGTAGGTGGTAGGTCGTAGGTGGTAGGTGGGCAAAACCAGGAGTCAGGAGTCAGAATGAAGAGCATCTGCTTTCTGCCTTCTGCTTACTGCCGACTGCCTACTCCACTTGAGGAGAGTTCGAGCTGGCGGGACTCTTGCCCCGTACCGCAGTCTACGACAAGATGTCGCCTTCGAAGGGGGAAAGAAAAACCCAGTAGCTTTAAAAAGTGAAGGAACCACGCGGGAATGTCTATGAAAACAAAGGACCGGCTTCGAGCAGCCCAGGACGAAGCGGGAATGTCACAGAAAACAAAGGTGGTTACGGGTTGAAAGTGGGGATGTTGTTGAAAAGAAATGAGGTATGAGGTAGGTCGTAGGTGGTCGGTGGGGGAAGAACAGGATTCAGGATTTAGGATTCAGGATTCAGGAGTCAGGAGGCGGAAGAGGCTCGACGAAGTTGCCTCTCACCCCCACCACGTCTCGCCGGGCATCAAGTGCCCGCGGACGCAGTCTTCGTTGAGTTCCACACCCAGACCCGGCTTGTCTAAAATCCTGTACTTTCCGTCCTTAATCACCGGGCCGTCATAGATGACGAATTTCTCCCAGGCTTGGGTGGACAGGGCGCCGGGCGAAAATTCCTGGGCGCGGAAGTCCCGGATGGCCGCCGCGCAGTGTGCGGAGGCCAACGCCCCCAGCGGGCTGGAAGCGATGTGAGCGCAGACGGGAAGCTCGAAGAGTTCCGCCAGGTCGGCAATCTTCTTTGACTCCAGCAGTCCGCCCGCCTTGGGGATATCGATGTGAATGAGGTGGCAACCCTGGTTCAAAATGAAGGGCTTAAAGCCTTGGCGCTTGTAAAGATTTTCTCCGGTCAGGATGGCTACCGGAGATTCCGCGGTCAGCTTGCTCCAGGACTCCGAGTAATCCGGCGGCATGGGATCTTCCAGCCACATGGGCTTGATGGGCTCGACGGCCCGCGCCAACTCCAGCGCGTCGATCCAGTCGAACTCCCAGTGGCAATGAACGGCGATGTCAACGTCCTCCCCGAGTGCCTCGCGCAGGTTGGCAAAGCCCCTGGCAATCCGCGCCAGGTCCTTGGGCGTCAGGTGGCTGCTGTACGGTTCGTGACCGGGCTCGCGGAACTGTGGGTCGTACTTCGCGGGGAAGGAATCGGCATCCGACTTGACGGCAGTGATGCCGTAGGGGTGGCTCTTGAGCGCGGCCGCAAACTCGCGGCAGGAAGCCGGGTCAAGCATGTCCTGGGGCGAGCGCGTCCAATAGGCCCGTACGCCGTCGCGGTACTGGCCGCCCAGCAGCTTGCACACGGGAACTTCCAGGATCTTCCCTGCCAAGTCCCACAGGGCGATTTCCACTCCGCTGATCGCCGTTACCGTCACTCCCGCCTGCGAACCTGCGCCGCCTGTGGAGCGAAGCATTTTGGTGTAGAGCGGCTCAATGTCCAGCGGGTCCTGGCCCACCACGAGTTGGCGCAGGTAGCCCAGGATCACATCTTTTACTCCGCGCCCCCAGTAGGCTTCGCCGATTCCCGTGAGGCCGCTGTCAGTTTCAATCTTCACCAGGTTCGATTCGGTGTTGGCGTGGAAGAACATGGCTTTCACGTCGGTGATCTTCACCTTCTTGCGCAGGGGCGCAGCCATTGCCCGGTAGGTTGAGAGAACCGCTGAGGCGGGGATCGCTGCCGCTAACCCTTTGAGGAAATCCCTTCTGGCCGTGGGTCGCATAACATCTTCACCTGTGTTTATGGATCGACGTGCTCTGTGACGCTGCGAGTCTAAGTTATGGCAGCCCGCAAGTCAATTGCTAGGAAGAGGCCGTGGGGGGGCAAAGGACACTTTGTCCTCTTGCCAAGCTCCCCCGGGTTTTGTACAAGAGCCTTGTTACCCTCCGCACGACCCACTTGCTGTGGAGCGCACATGAATCGAGACTGGGCCAATCACATCGATCGCACGGAGCACGCTTTATCCGCCACCCACGATGTCGCCGTCAAGCGCCGTCAATTCTCGCCTGCCCCCATATCTTCGGGAGGAGATGATGCCACCTCTGATGTCCACCAACCGTGTTGCGTCTGCACTTTTCGCAGTTTCCCCCACTGACCTGAAGGGGAGACCGGTAAACACAATTCCTCCCTTCGCACATGGGCTCGTGAAGCTGTCCATTTTAGTCGCCCTCTGCGCAGCGCTGAGTCCGCCGCTTCAGGCAGCTCCGGCTGCGCGCGGCCAGGGATTGATCGCCAGCAATGGCCAACCGGAAGCCCTGATTGTGGTGGGCGACAGTGCCAGCCCCTTCGATCGATTTGTTGCCGGCGAACTTCAGAGATACGTAGAAATGCTGTCTGGTGCGAAGCTGGAGGTGATTCTCTCGCGCCAGGTGAGCGGGCAGGCGAAGGGCAAGAGCCTGCTGCTGGTAGGCGGCCCCGAGAGCAACGGACTGGTGCGCCAGGCGGCCAATCGCCGGCAGGTGAACTTCGAGGGATTGAAACCGGAGGGCTACATCTTGCGCCGCCTCAGTCTCGAAGGATGCCCCTCCCTGGTGGTGGGGGGAAACGACGAGGCAGGCACGATGTACGCGGCTTATGATCTGCTGGAGCGGCTGGGATTCGTCTTTTTGCTAACCAAGGATATTCTTCCCCAGAAACGGGCGGAGGTTGCGCTGCCATTTCTCGACGAGCGCGTGGAGCCGGCCTTCCCGCGACGCGGCGTGCACGTCGACAACTGCTATCCCAGCCAGACGATGTGGTCGCTGGACGATTGGCGAAGGACCATCGACCAGATGGCCAAAATGCGCTTGAATTATCTGCAGGTGTTCTGGTTCCCCGATACGCCCTTTCTGACTTTCGAGTACCAGGGCGAAAAGAATTTTCTGGGCGACGTTACGGCGAAGGAAAGCGGCTACACACTGTGGCGGCGACATCAGGGCTCGTTTCTGGTCAAGGATGTGACGATCGGCCGGGAACATTTCAAGTACCCACGCATTGCCCCCCCTGAGCTGCAGCACGTGGAGACCCCCGGACAGGCATTTCAGAAAGCGCAAGGCCTGTTACGGGCCGTCATTGCTTATGCCAAGACACGCAAGATCAAAACCTGGCTGGCGATTGACCCCGTCAGCGTGCCGGCGAACCTGGCGCGTTTCGCGGCCAGTCGCACGGGTGACCTGCCGTTTCAGGATGTCCTGGGAGGAGTTTACATGTGCCCAGGCGACCTCGTGGCGCAGGAGATCAATGAAAGCCGGATGAAGAGCCTCTTGGCAACGTATCCGGAAGCGGAGGGTTATTTCCTTTGGTTCCCGGAAATGTATCCGGTTTGCGACGACGACAAGAGCCGGGCGTTTTACCTGCAAGAACGCCCCAAGTATTACAACGATGAGGTCCGGCACTGGGCAGCTTATGCCAATTACGAAAGGGACCCGGATCGGGTGGTTGACTCCAACAACGGCGCGTTGGAGTTGATGCGCGAGGCACTGGCGGTGCGCGACCGGGTGAATCCCAAGGCCAAAATCGGCATTGGGGCCTTCGGGCGTGGGTTTGTCTACCCGTTGCTCGACAAGATGTTTCCCAAAGAGGTGCCCTTTACCGACATGATTTCCCGCGCCATTTGGACTCCCCTGGGAGTTCCCATGGGCGATTACGGCGGCATGGGGGAGCGCGAGCGCACCCTGATCACGCGCTCCGACGACGATAGCAGTATGCTGGGTATGCAATTTAGCGTGAATATGTATTACAAGGACCGGACGTTCGAAGGCGCCTTGGAGAACGGCGTGACTGGACACACCATGCAGGTGAACCGCGCGCGTGGTATGGAACACAATGAAAAGTTCATGGCAGAAGGCGCCTGGAAACCCCATTTGAAGCCTGACGAGTTTTACCGCGACTACGTCCGGCGCATCTTCGGGGAAGCCGCTGCGCCGGAAGCGTTGAAGGCCTACGAGTTACTTGAAGAGAACGAGGAATACCTGGGGTGGACCGGGAGGAACAACTTTCCTTGTTACAGCGTGCCCCTCGAGATCAGCGCCATCGAGTCTTACTCAGCGCAGGCGAATGCCTACTACGGGCCTACCTTTCCCGGCTGGGCGGCCTTGCTTGACCATGCCCGCCATGCGTCTGTGTTTTACGCCCATGCCGCGGAGCTGCTGCGTCAGGCGCTGGCCCACTTCGACCAAGCTGCGAATCAGGTGGCCCCGGGCGCTCGCGGGGAACTGGGCTACCTGCGGAACAAAACCGCAGCCTATGCGATGCATCTCGACACCCTGGTCGAGCTGGAGAAAGCCTACCTGGAATTTGACGCGGCGTTCCGGGTCAGGGGCGCGGGCAATCGTGAAGAGTTCATGCGGCAATTAGACCACAGCCTGGAAATGTTCCGTGAAGCCCATCGCATGTCCATCGCCACGGCCACCAAGTTTGCAGAGATTATTGACGACCCCTCAGACCTCGGCGTCCTGTATAGGCTCAACGTGTACATGATCGATGGGACCGACATCGTCGAGCAATTTATGCAGAATATTGATAACTTCCATCACGGGAAGCCCTACCTGAACCCTGTGCCTCTGGAAAAAGTGTTTAATCGCTGGCCGCGCCTCCAGCGTGCCAGAATGTAAGTAGCACGTGGCGCGGACCCGTCCGGAGGGTGGCGAAGACACGGTGCTGTGAGGCGTGCGAACGACGGACACGCGGGGCAGCGGAGGGTTTTGCAGGGACGTACGGCGTATATCCAAGGGAGTCAGCATCGGACAATCACCGTTAACAACCTCCGTCGAATGGATCAACTTTGATTGTTTCAACTGTGGACAATACTAGATCAATGACTTCCCAGATCAGCCATTACCTTTCGCAAACATACCTCTAAAGGAGATTATCTGATGGGATATGCCTGATAGAGCTAATGACAAATAGGTGTATGATCCCAATGCTTGGCGGAAGTGGTACGAGGCCGGGTGCGACTTCTTTGGGTACGCGCATGGAACGCCACCGGATTTTCGTCCCCATGCTTCCCTCCGCGAGCAGGTAAAAATCGGTTGCCAAGCTTATCGCCAGATGCCTTGATCCACCGGTGCGGCTCTTTAGTGGGAATTCTTGAACGAACCGCGGACCTACAAATCAGGTCCGCGCTACTTTGCTTCCTTACCCAAGCATCCCGCGACGCGGGACCGCGCCTGCCGTCCTCCCGCCAAGCGGGACGGGATCGGAACGTTTCCAGCGCCGGTTCATAACCTCACTTGCCGGGCTGGGCCCTGAACTGGGCGCCGACCCGGGTTTGCGAATCAGGGCTACGTTCGGATGCCCGGGCCCTGCAATCTGCCACTCGGGCCGCCGGAGCCAGCCCAAGTTCGTCAGACGGGAAGCTCAGCGCGAGCCCCAAACTGCCGCAGCAACAGAACGACTGCTCCGACATCCTCTTGCTCGGGCTCTGGCAGAGAATCCCACCACTACCTCACCTTTCGATGGGTCGACGGTGGCCGTGGCGGATAGTAAGGATTTGTACGCTCTCCTCTTTGACGTGATACAGGATGCGGTAAATGCTGCGGCCCTCGCCGTAAAGAAGTTGGCGGATGCCCTTGCGCCGAAGGCCGGGCTCAAGGGCCAAGGCGCAGCGGTCAGGAAACTCGGCAAGGCTTTCGATTGCGTCGCAGAGACCATCGAACCATTCTTGCGTCGCGGCTTCAGCGAGCTTCTCAAGATCGCGCTCAGCGCGCTTTCGGTACAGGACGTGGTGCGCCAAAGTGTCTCTTCCTCAACTCCGCGTGGACTTCTGCCGCCGAGCGGCCTTCACCCTCTTCCGCCAAGGCCTCATTGACCGCTTCGATGGTCTCGATCCGATCTTTCCATTGCTCATAGGCTCCGGCGTCGAAAACCACGAAACGGGCTTTCCCTTCTACGGTCAGTACCAAGGGCCTGTGGCTCTTCCTGAGCAGACGGGCGAACTTGGCTGTCTGTCGCTTGAAGGCGGTGAGCGGATGGATGTCTTCCGTAACGTCAATCATGTGAGCACCTCAAAAGCATCTTATCAGATGCTAGGGAAAACAACCAGTTCTCTCTCCCCCGGCCCTTGCCCATGCGGGAGGAGCAGGCCTTTCTGCTCACCGGCTGGGCCATACGACCCTGGCATGCTTCCAGAATTCTTCATCGGTGGCGCGCGCGTCGGGGTCGGATTCGATGCCCTGGCGTATTTCGGCATCGCTCACACCGTGCAGCCTGCTCCAGTCCGTGCCCGTCGCTCGCTTAGCGTTGGACGTTTTGCCAGTAGTGGCGTCTCTCATGCGGTTCCGCTCGCCATGCCGAGATGATGCGTCTTTCGTCATCTTTTCTGTCCGAATAAACCAGCGTAATTTCCAGGCCGTTCACGAGGCCGATTGCGGCTACTCGATTGCTCCGGCAGCGAACAAGGCACTCACCCGCTGCAGGTCAGCCTCGGTATCTACGCCGATCGTGTCATGCGGCGTCTCGGCCACCATGATGGGCACGCCATTCTGCAAAAAGCGCAGTTGGTCCAGCTTCTCAGCTAATTCCAGCGAGGATTGCGGTAAAGAGTGAAACAGGGACAGCGCCGCCCGCGTGTAAGCGTAAATGCCCAGGTGCTTGTAGTACTGAATCCCGCCTTGACCATCACGGTCGTAAGGAATGGGGTAGCGAGAGAAGTAAAGCGCGCGGCCTGAGTTGTCTGTCAGGACTTTGACATTGTTCGGATCCAGCGCTGCAACCGGGTCCATGGCGACCTTGAGGGTTGTGACCTGGACGTCTCCCTGCAAGAACGGGGTGAGCAGCAATTCGAAATGCGCCAGCCGCAGCATCGGCTCATCTCCTTGGATGTTCGCATAGACCTCCGCATCCGTCCGCGTCATTACTTCGTGCACACGGTCGGTTGGGGAGGGGTGGCGGCCGGTCAGGGTGACTGGAATGCCCTGCGATTCACAGAACTGCTTCACTTCTTCGTTCTCCGTTGCCACCACCAGATCGGCGAGCAACGGCGAACGTCGGGAATGGTGATAAACCCAGTAAAGCATCGGCTTGCCCGCAATTTCTCGAAGTACTTTTCCGGGCAGCCGAGTTGACCCCAGCCTTGCCGGGATGACTCCCAGTATCTTCGGACGAGCGCTCATAATCTATCCTCAGTTCTCTTCACCAAAATGTGTTTCAGCGCCTTTGATGCCCAATGGCGCTCGGATGCGCTTGCACCTGCACAATGCCGCAACACAAAGATGCGAATGGATCGGCACATCCTATTCCTCCTGGCGTGTGTAGATGATCGTCCAAACTGCGAATCCGGTCAATGCGGAGAAAAGTCACGGAGCATGTCAAGCGGAGCGAAGTTGTCAGTAGTCCCGCCACGGCGTGTCCGTTGCCAGCCATCAGCGCTCGGTTGGGGTACAGTTTGAGTTCTTCCAGGCTCGACCGCTAGGGTCTGTAAAACCATCACCTATGCGCCTATTTCTTGACACCCCTGAAAAGGGCATGTTACATTTTTTGGTCTTTGATGGTAACAAGTATTGCTCTCTGTGAGGGGGCCCTTTAGTCATGGGCGAGACTCTTTCCCAGCTCGCGCAACTCTTTATCCAGGCGATTCCAACGGTTATTTTCGTATTCGTCCTTTATGTTATTCTCAGCAGGTTCTTTTTTGGGCCGCTGACCGCGGTGTTGAAGAAGCGTGAGGAAGAAACCACGGGCGCGATGGCGCGTGCCCGCGAGCAAACGGCTGCGGCGGAGGAGAAAGCGCGTCAATACGAAGCTGCTTTCCAGGCTGCGCGGCAGGAAACATACCGCCTCCGGGAGGCGGCTGGGCGCTCCATCCTTGAAGACCGGGAAGCAACCCTGAAGGGGGCGCACCAGCAGTCGGGGGCATTGCTCAGCGAAGCGCAGGCCAGCCTGGCAGCGGAGGTAGTTCAGCGCAAGAAGGAATTAGAGAGCACCTGCCAGTCTCTAGGCCAGGAGATAGCCGAGACGATCCTGGGAGGCGCCGCGAGGGATGGCGCAGGAAGGATTCAGCCTTGAGGGTTTCCTTGCGCCGCGCGTTGACTCGATGGCTTTTCGCCGCCTGCCTGCTGGGGCTGGCTGGCTCGCTGGGTTTCGCTCGGACCTTTACCCAGGACCGCAGCCTTACCTCCGCCCGCGCGGCAGAGGGTGAAGAGGCAGGGAAAGGGGCGGGACGCGAGTTACTTTACAAGTTCATTAACCTCGCGCTGCTCGTGGGAACCCTCGGATTCTTCTTGCGGAAACCCCTCGCTGGTTTCTTTGCCGAACGCTCTGCCTCCATCCGAAAGGGCCTGGAGGAAGGACGAAAGGCCCTGGAAGTATCCCAAGCCCAACTCAAGACCGTGGAGGAGAAGTTGCAGCATCTGGAGGAGGAGATTGCGGCCTTCAGGGTTTCCGCCGGGCGGGAAATGGAGGCGGAACGCCAGCGTTTGAAACTGGCGGCGGCCGAAGAGGCGGAGAAAATCCTCCAGTCCGCACGCGCCCAGACCGAAGTCGCGGTTCGGGCCGCCAAGCTGGAATTGAAGAGTTACGCGGCCGAGCAGGCGGTCGAGTTGGCCGAGGAGATTATTCGCCGACGCTTGGACGAGGCGGGCCGGAAAAAGCTGGTCAGTGATTTTCTGGCAGGAGTCGAATCCCGGGCGCGGCAGAACTGAGAAGAAGTCGAGAAGTCGAGAGTCGAAGGTCGAAAGGAAGAGGGCCGACGTCGAAAGTAGAAAAGGCGGTGGGAAGGTAATGCAGCGCTTTACGGACCTCAAAGTCTGGCAGCGAAGTCATGAACTGACACTTAAGGTTTACCGCCTTACTGCCAGTTTCCCTTCGGCCGAGCGCTTCGGTTTGATATCGCAACTGCGACGGGCAGCGGCATCTGTCCCCACGAACATCGCTGAGGGATCGAAGCGTCAGAGCAATCAGGAGTATGCTCGATCTCTGAATATCGCTGAGGGTTCGCTTGTGGAGACAGAGTACCTGCTGATGCTGAGCCGCGACTTGGGATTCCTCCCGCGTGGTTCTTCAGAGACGTTGCTGAAGGAGATTACGGAAATCGCGCGGATGCTGCACGCTCTCCGGAAAAAGGTCGAGCTGGCTGCGGCTGCCTAGGAAGGTGTTCTTACTTTCAACCTTCGACCCTCGACTTTTCGACTGGTATAATTCCCATGCCCATGGTGGTTGCAAATCGATATGCACGCGCGCTCGCCGACGTGGTGGCGCCGAGCGGCGATTACCGCAAGGTCCTCCAGGAGCTTCAGGACTTCGAGACGGCCTACGGCGAGAGCCTCGAGCTGCAGGAAATCTTCGATTCGCCCGCCGTGGCGTTGCCGCAGAAGATGAAGGTGCTCGAAGCGATCGGACAAAGACTGGATGATTCCCCCGTGACGCTGAATTTCTTGCGCGTGCTCCTGGCCAACTACCGGATGCCTTTGCTCGCAGAAGCGGTCCAGGCTTATCGGAAGATAGCAAACGACCGATTGGGAGTAGTGCAAGTTAGCATCTCTTCGGCCTCGGACCTCTCGGAAACCGAGTGGGAAAGCGTGGCCGCGCGATTCAGGGAGTTGACTGGCAAGCAGGTAGAACTCGAGTTCCGAATCAATAACGAATTGTTGGGTGGAATCCTGGCGCAGATTGGAAACACGGTTTACGACGGGTCTGTGCGGGGCAACTTGGCGCGGATCCGTGAGCAGTTGACGGCGCGATAACGGGAATGAATGGCAGCTTGGGCCCCTTCTGTAGCGCCGTCCCAAGGTTTCTGGAAGCCGCGAAAACGCCGGCCCTCCACGGCGGGCGGGGGTGGGGCAGAGCGGAGCTGGAAAGGCTGAAGCCGACAGGGAGATGGAAGAGCATGCCACAGATTAGAGCAGAGGAAATCACCAAGATCATTCGGGAGCAGATTGAGCACTTCGACCGCGGAGTCTCGGTCACCGAAGTAGGCACGGTCATTTCCGTCGGTGACGGTGTGGCGCGCATCCATGGCCTGGACAACGTCATGGCGGGCGAACTGCTCGAACTGCCCTGCGAGGTCGCCGGCTTGGCGTTGAACCTGGAAGAAGACCAGGTGAGCGCCGTGCTCTTCGGTGACTACGTCAAGATTCGGGAAGGCGATACGGTCAAGCGCACCAAGCGCATCCTGTCTGTGCCTGTAGGCGAGGCGTTGGTGGGGCGCGTGGTGGATGCGCTGGGGCGGCCCACGGACGACAAAGGTCCCATCCTGACTGACAAGTACATTCCCATTGAGAGACAGGCTCCCGGCGTGATTGACCGCCAAAAGGTGCGCGAGCCATTACAGACCGGAATCAAAGCCATTGACGCCATGATCCCCATTGGCCGCGGCCAGCGCGAATTGATCATCGGTGACCGCCAAACCGGCAAGACCGCTATCCTGCTCGACACAATTTCGAACCAGCGCGGCGGGGACGTGATATGCATTTACGTGGCCATCGGGCAGAAGCGTTCGACCATCGCGCAGGTTATTAAGACCCTGGAAGAACATGAGGCGATGAGGTACAGCATCGTGGTGGAAGCGGGTTCCTCGGATCCGGCCGCCATGCAGTACATCGCCCCCTATGCGGGATGCGCCATGGGCGAGTACTTCCGGGACAGCGGCAGGCACGCGCTGTGTCTTTACGACGATCTATCCAAGCACGCCGTGGCTTATCGTGAGATTTCGCTGCTGCTGCGCCGGCCTCCCGGCCGCGAGGCTTACCCAGGTGACGTTTTCTACCTGCACTCGCGCTTGCTGGAGCGTGCCGCCAAGCTGAGCGATACCCTCGGTGGCGGCTCGCTGACGGCGCTCCCCATCATTGAAACGCAGGCGGGCGACGTCTCCGCCTATATCCCCACGAACGTGATTTCGATTACCGACGGCCAGATCTATCTGCTGACTGACTTGTTCAACAGCGGCATCCGACCCGCCGTGGACGCGGGCCTTTCGGTCTCACGGGTGGGCGGCAACGCGCAGATCAAGGCCATGAAGCAAGTGGCTGGCACGTTGCGCCTGGACCTGGCCCAGTACCGTGATGTGGCCGCCTTCGCCCAGTTCGGGAGTGACCTGGACAAAGCCACCCAGGCGCAGCTCAACCGCGGGCGGCGCTTGACGGAAATCCTGAAGCAGGGGCAGTACACTCCGCTTGCGGTTGAAAAACAGATCCTCATCATCTTTGCGGGCACCAACGGCTACCTTGACGACCTTGAGCTCGAAGACTGCCAGCCCTTCGAGCAGGGACTCTACGAATTCATGGATACTTCCTACCCTTCGGTGGGAAGCCAGATCGTCCAGAAGAAGGAGCTCGACGAACCCTTGCGGGCAGAAATCCGCAAAATGCTGGATGAATACAAAGCCAAATTCCTGGCGGAGCGGAAGGCAAAGGTCGCATCGGCCGCAGGAGCGCCCCTGGGAGTGGCCGCGTGAGAGCGCGGTTTTTCAGCATTGCAAGACATGGTGACACCTCGAGTGTAGCGCCGGCACCTCCCCCGGTCGCGCGAGGCGGGATGGGTCTTGCCGGCGCCGAGGCTTGCCGCCGGGACGGCGGCGCTACAGGCACCGCCCGCACTGACTGAGCCGGGTAGGAACGCGCCGCAGCGGGCTTGCCCCTACAAGGCGGTTGCAAGAAACTGAGCATGGCAACTTTACTTGATATTCGGCGTCGCATTCGCTCCATCAAGAGCACCCAGCAGATCACGCGGGCGATGAAGATGGTTGCGGCGGCCCGCCTGCGGCGCGCCCAGGATAACATCTTCAATGCGCGCCCCTATGCCAACCAGATGTTGACGTTGCTCGCCAGCCTTGCGGCGCGCACCGAGCAGCGCGCCCATCCGTTGCTCGCCGAGCGGCCTATCGAGAAGGTCCTGCTGGTGCTCATCACGGCGGACCGAGGCCTTTGCGGGGCGTTCAACGCCAACCTGATCCGGGCCGCCCAGGATTACCTGAAGGAACATCGCGACAAGGAAGTCTCGATTATTGCCGTCGGCCGCAAGGGCCGGGATGTCTTCCGCAAGCAGCCCCTCAAGATGGTTTCGGAGCACATTAACTTGTTTGGGCGTCTGCAGTTTTCGCACGCCCAGCAGGTTGCGAAGGAGATCACCGACCTCTACACGGAGCAAAAGGTGGACGCGGTTGACTTTCTCTATAACGAGTTCAAGTCCATTCTGACGCAGCGCGTGATGGTGGAGCGGTACTTGCCCGTGAAGCCGGTGCAGCCTGCGACGGGTGAGGCGCTGATCGACTACATCTACGATCAGCCCGCGCCGGAAATATTGAACGCCTTGCTTCCGCGCTACGTGGAGATCGAGGTTTACCGCGCCCTGCTCGAATCGCAGGCTGCGGAACTAGCCGCCCGAATGACGGCGATGGATGCAGCCACCAACAACGCCTCCGAATTGATCGACTCGCTCACGCTCCATTTGAATCGCGTGCGGCAGGCGGCCATCACGCGCGAGATCATTGAAGTGGTGAGCGGAGCGGCGGCGACGTAATTAGTGCAGCGGGGTGAGGCCGAAAGAATTGGGTGTGACGCGGTATTAGCTGGGGGTCGTATATAAGAAGTCGAAAGTGGAGTCTTTCACTCTTCGACCTTCGACTCTCGACTTCTCGACTGTTTTTCCAAAGAAGGAACTCTCATGGCTGAGCAACACATTGGCAAAGTGGTGGAAATCACGGGCCCGGTACTGGTGGCGGCGTTTGAGGGCGGTCATCTTCCGCCCATCTACAACGCCTTGCACATTATTTCCGAGGGCTTTGATGTTCCCCAACCCATTGACGTCATCGCGGAGGTGGAACAGCACATGGGTGAAGGTCGTGTGAAATGCGTGGCCATGAAGCCTACGGAAGGCATGGTCCGTGGCATGAAGGCCATCGACCTGGGGGAACCCATTACCGTACCAGTGGGCAAGGCGACACTCGGCCGCGTGATGAACGTCCTCGGCGAACCCGTGGACAACCTTGGGCCGATTGTGACGGAAACGCACAATGCCATCCACCGCAATCCCCCGACGCTCGAAGAGCAGAATACCAACCTGGAAATGTTCGAGACGGGGCTCAAGGTGGTGGACTTGCTCGAGCCTTATTTGAAAGGCGGCAAGACGGGATTGTTCGGCGGCGCCGGCGTGGGCAAGACCGTCATCATCATGGAGTTGATCAATAACGTCGCCATGAAGCACGGCGGCGTTTCGGTGTTCTCCGGTGTGGGCGAGCGCACCCGCGAGGGTAACGACCTGTGGCTGGAAATGCAGGAGTCCGGTGTTATAGTACCCGGCGACTCGAACAAATCCAAGGCAGCCTTGATCTATGGGCAGATGACCGAGCCGCCCGGCGCCCGACTGCGCGTGGGCTTGACCGGCCTCACGGTGGCTGAATACTTCCGCGACGTGGCGGGCCAGGACGTGCTCCTGTTTATCGACAATATCTTCCGTTTCACCCAGGCGGGATCGGAAGTCTCGGCCCTGCTGGGGCGCATGCCTTCCGCCGTCGGCTACCAACCGAATCTCTCCACGGAAATGGGCGAGCTGGAGGAGCGCATCACGTCCACCAAGAAGGGCTCCATCACCTCCGTGCAGGCTATTTACGTGCCCGCCGATGACTTGACGGACCCCGCTCCGGCCACGACTTTCTCACACCTGGACGCAACCACGGTGCTCTCGCGGCAACTAGTCGAAATCGGGATTTATCCGGCCGTGGACCCGTTGGCCTCGACGTCGCGCATTCTGGATCCCCGCATCGTGGGGCCGGAGCACTACCGCGTGGCCCGGGCCGTGAAGTCGATCCTGCAGAAATACAAGGACCTGCAGGACATCATCGCCATCCTCGGCATCGATGAGCTTTCGGAGGAAGATAAAGTGACGGTGGCGCGCGCGCGCAAAATCCAGCGTTTCCTTTCCCAGCCCTTCCACGTGGCGCAACAGTTCACGGGCCTCGAAGGCCGTTACGTGAAGCTCGAGGATACTATCCGCGGCTTCAAAGAGCTGGTCGAAGGCAAGCACGATGATATTCCCGAGCAGGCCTTTTACATGATGGGTACCCTCGAGGAGGCGCTCGAGAGGGCAAAAGGACTTAAGGCGGCAGCGTGAAAGAAATTGAGTCATTGAGTCATCGGGCCATTGAGTCATTGAGTGGTTGAGCCATCGAGCCATTAAGTCAATGACCCAATGTCCCAATGAGTCAATGACCCGATGACGCAATGACCCGATGACGCAATGACCCGATGGCCCGATGACGCAATGGCCCAATGACTCAATGACCCAATCCCATGAGTGAACCTCTTCCCACCGAACTGCAACTGAACATCGTGAGCCCGGAGCGCCTGGTGGTGCGCGACGCCGTAAGCGCGGTGACCGTGCCCGCTAAGAATGGATATATCGGAGTGTTGCCCGGCCACGCTCCCCTGCTCGCCGAGCTCGTGCCCGGCGAGCTCACCTACGTGCGCGAAGGCGTGAAGCATTATCTTTCCGTAAATTGGGGCTTCGCCGAGGTGCTTCCCAATCGCGTCATCGTCTTGGTCCAGAGCGCCGAGCGCGCCGAAGAAATTGACGTGGAGCGCGCGCAAAAAGCCAAGCAACGAGCCGAGGAACGCCTGCAAAGGTTCTTAGATCCCGAGATTGACATGGAGCGCGCCCAAGAAGCCCTGCGCCGGGCAATTGCAAGGCTCGAGGCGGCACATCGCGCCCAGATTTGACCGGAGAGGTTTCATCACCGATTGCTGATTGCCGATATTCGAAAATCGAAACTCGAAATTCGAAACTCGAAATTCGGAAAAGCTGCGTTCGACTCCGTGGACCTGCAATCTCCGATTTTCGAATTTCGATTTTCGAGTTTCGACTGTCTGCTCCCGCAATCGGCAATCGAAAATGGGCAATTTCATGAACATCTGCATCTACACTACGAGCTGGTGCCCGGACTGCTGCCAAGCCAAGCGGTTTCTGAAGGAACACCAGTTGCCCTACGAGGAGTTTGATATCGAGACGGACCTGCGGGCTGCCAGGTTCGTTAAACACGCCAACGACGGCAAGCGGAAAGTTCCGACCTTCGACGTTGACGGTTGCGTCTTCCCTTGTTCACCTTTTAGCGCCCAAGAGCTGGAGCAAAAGCTGGGGTTGTAGTTCGTGGGAGCTCGCTTCCCGATGCAGGTCGGGCGAGTTCAAGCCATTGAATGCAAAGGATTTGCTCAGCTCGGGCGGTCAGCCGTCAGCATACAGGGAACAGGGAACAGGGAACAGGGAACAGGGAATAGGGAACAGGGAATAGGGAATAGGAACCCGAAACCTGTTCCCCGCTCCCTGTTGCCTGTTCACTGTGACCTGTTCCCTGTTCCCTATCACCTGGCACCTGAAACCTGACACCTGGCACCTGACACCCGGCACCTGCCCTTCCACCCCTCGGTGCGAGTCTTTGCGCAAGCTTCGCCACGCCGACGACGGGTCGCTCGGGGTTGTTACCGATCAGGTGTGTATGACTTTACCGGGTTACCGGTGGTTGGGTCGTAAGTCCGTGGTAGAACCAGTACCCGACTATCGCCAACAGCATTATCACCCAGACTGCCCCCAGAGCGCGGACGGGAAGGTCGAGCTTATGGGTCTTCATCTGGATAACCTTCTGCGCCTCAATGGCTTTCTCTTCCCTCGCGTCATCACTCAGGGGGATCCAATCCGATTCTTTCCTGGCAAGCCGGGAACGGTAGAAAACCAAGCCAAAGAAAAGGATGGTGACCAAACCCCACGCTGCAAAGAGTGCAACCATAGTGTCCATTATTTATCCCCCGCTGGAGTCAGACATTCTGTCGCTGCGTAAAAGCCTGGCTCCCTTAGGCGCAGAGCAACCAGGGTTCCAACGTTGAGTCATCGGTCCGTTGAATTGCTGATTCGTTGAGGGCTGTCAGCCGTCAGCTTTCAGCTAGAAGCAAGCAACGAGAGCCAGGATATAACTACGCTGGCAACTGAGCAAGCTCCACCGGCGGGACTTCCACCCGCAAGAACGTCAGCTAGCATCGCTGCACACCACCTACCGCCATCCTTTTCAACGACATTCCCGTTTTGAACGCGTAACTACCTTTTTTTCTGTAGCGTTCCCGCTTCGCTTCCGGTTCTCCAAACGCGATCCTTTGTTTTCAGTGACATTCGCGCATCGTTCGCTCAATTTCAAGTCTCCCACCGTTCCCACACTCTGCGAGTTATCGGACGCAATGTCGCTGTTGACGATCTCCTCCATCTTCCCCACTCTCGGGCCATCGTCCTGACCGGTAGGAGCGACCGGGGGGTTGGTAGATTCCTTCCGCAGCCTCAGCAGTATCCTCACTTTGCGGTCAATGGAGTGGTCCAGGGCGGCTTCCTGGCGCAGCATCATGCTCCACGTCTCCCCCTCCGGTGCAAGGCAGGCGTCCCGTTCGATCGCCGCTCGCTCCTCATTCGCCTTTTCCGCATACTCGAATTCTTCCCGGACGCTGGCGATTTCCTCCTCGAGCAGACGGAGAAGTTCCTGGCGCTCGGGCTCGCCCGGCGGCACCAAGTCGGCGCCTTCTTTGAGCAGGAACTGCCGGTATTCCTCGTCCTCCTCTTGTTGCTCGCGCAGGTGCATAGGGTCACTGAAACGGTGCAGCAGATTGAAAATCAGCCCCGGCCGCCACCCCATCATCCCTTGGTAAAAAGATTCCAATACGGCGTACTGGCGCTCCCGGAAGGTGCGCTGGTTGATCTCCTCCCGTACGAGCTCGAGATAACAAAGAGTCTTTCTCAGCGCCACCCCTCGATCTGTAGACTCCGGCAGATCGACATCAAGGATCTCGTGCTGGGAGGCGTCGAAGGTGACCCGAGCCATCTCCTGCTGGCGGCGGTGTTGCCAGTCGTCGATGGCCTGCAAGGCGCGCCGCCTGAGGCCGTCTTGCGCCCGCTCGAGCCTTTCGCGGCGCGAGTAGAGCCAGGCGAGGTCCTCGACCTGCTTCTCCCAGAGCGCGTCGCCGGGACCGAAGGCGCTCATGAGTTCCTCGGTGAGGGTTTGGAATTGTTGCGGGTCTTCGCCCAGCGCCAGCATGGACTGGCGGCGATTTTCGTCCGCGACGTATGCGCCGTGCTTCAAGGCATTGAGCTTGGAATTCTGTTTGGCGGCGGGGCTGCGCGGGCCGGTGGAATGCTGGGCATTCTGGCGCGCGGCGGCGAGCAACGTGGGTGTAAGTTCGGGTGATTTGCGTAAGGACATAGTTCCTCCTGGGACGGAATGTTGGGATAGCGGGGAAAGGACTTCCCCGCGGGTCAGGCTATACACATTAATAGGCTATCACAGGGGCGGGGCGTTGTCAAGAGAAATATTGAGAGGTGTAGCCCAGGAGTTCTTCAATTGGGTCATCGGGTCATCGGGTCATTGGGTCATTGAAGCGCACTTGCCGGGTCTTCTTCCGAATTGATTCATTGGGTCATTGATCCATTGACTCATTGAAGAGCGGCTGAAGGGCAAGGGCAATTATGAATTGTGGGTCCCGGATTGCCTATCTGGCCGAGTGCGAAAGACTCTGGGAAGAGGCCCGAAAGAATCAATCGTGTCTCGCGGCGAATCCCAAAGGGGGTTATAATACAGGGAAGAGGTTTGGGATGGGAAATCAGTACGTCGAACAGCGCGATGGTGGCTACTACGTTTCCGGGACCCGAGTTTCGCTCGATTCTGTCGTGTATGCCTTTCTGCGCGGCGAGTCCCCAGAGGGCATCGTGGAATCATTTCCGGCACTCAGTTTGGAGCAAGCGTACGGCGCCATCGCGTTTTACCTGGCACACCAGCAAACGGTTGATGCGTACCTTCAGAAGGGGCGGGCGGACTTCGAGCGGATGCGCGAAGAGGCTCGCCGCGAACACCCGGCCCTATACGCAAAGCTGGAAGCGGCGCGCCGTTCAATGCCGAGTTCCCGCGCATGAAACCGCGCTTCTTGGCCGACGCGGGCTTCAACCAAAAGATTGTTCTCGGCCTTCTCCGGCGAGAACCCACGATCGGCTTTCAAACCGCGTCTCAAGGTCACGTAATCGGCCGGCCCGACCTGGAGGTTCTCGCGATCGCTGCCCGTGAAAATCGAATTCTGATATCACACGACTGCGGAACTATGCAGGCAAGGCTCAAGGGGAAATTCTCAAATGAGCTGTCCTCAGCCCGCCTGTGGCGGGTGGCGCCGGCATCCTGCCTTGCGGGACCGTTAAGAAGCCAGAACAGGCCACGGGTAGGACGCGGTGACAGGGATGTTGTCCGTGTCCGTGGGGCGCATACATAAAAGGCAATGTATGCGCCACCCGCGATCAGTGAACGCCGAGCCGGAGCCGGGCCCAGTGACCGGAATGGGCAAAGCCACTGGCTCTTGGGGACCCGAGAGGCTGTGGCCCTTATTGCCATGCTATGCTGGCACCCCCGCATTACACTTCGCACACATCGCAAGAGGCGCGAGGTATCCGCCACTGGCGTTGGTCCCTCCTGAGTCAGCCAAATTGCTCGGTTTTCATTGACCACCTGTTATACAATCGGTTCGCACTCTAGACGGGATTCAAGACGCGATGGGGGTGAGAAATGCCTGACCGACCCGTGGAGCCTCGCAGCCAGCCTTCCTTGGATGAAATCGTAAGCCAAAGGGCCGTAGTGATTGCCGAGCAGATTCAGAAGGCGGCGGCCTGGGCCAAGTCGGAGATGGACCTGCAAATCGAGGTGGCCGCCGCACCGAATGCATTTGCCCGGGACGCCAAGATCACCCTGGAAGGCCACCACAACGTTACCGTTGCGACGGGACGTCCTGATTCTGTTTATGGCAGTGTGATCGTCGAATACAAAGAGCCCGGCAAACTCTCCCCCCAATGAGGATGCGGTGCCGCTTGGCGAAAGCAAGGATCGGGCGGCAAACCCTCTGAAACGAGAATCTGAAGCGCAGCCCCGGGAAATCTACACTAGCGTCCTTATGCCCTGGATAGGTGGCGGGCAAAGGATTTTCAGTGAGCGCCCAAATCATTTGGTCCGGAACGCATGAATCCCGGTGTGGTCAACCAAACGATTGATATTCTTCAAGGTGAAAACCTTACCGCGAGTGGCGATAAGCATTTTCCGCATGTCTTCGCGTCGCACGCCGAAGCCTCTTCCAGCAATGCATGCTATCACCTCAAACTTAGGCTGGTCGGGAGGCTGTCCTGCCAGGCTTAGTTCACCAAGATGCTGAATCCGGGTCACCTTGTCGCGTGCAGTACCGTCATCTTCGGTTACCTTCGCCTCGATGATCGCTCTGGGGTTGAATTCGCTCGGAATGATAAAGTCCGGGGCTTGGTCAAAGCCTGGAATGCGTTCGGCACGCTTCGTCTTGCGATAACTGACTCCCGCGCTCGAGAGTACATCTTCAATTACCGATTCCAGATTGTCGCCAACTAATTCGCTAACCGAATCTCGGTGGCCGGCGAATGGCCTCCCGAGGAAGCGCTCGTAGAGGAGCATCGCGTAAGGAACACCCAAGCCCGAAAGGCTTCGCAGCGACGTGATACCACTTTGCGTGTCGGCCTTGGCGAGCCGATGAAGCCTAGTGGCATCAGTTGCCGGGGCACCTTCACCTAAGAGATGGCAGGCGACCTCAACCAGCACCTTAAACCTTTCATAGGTCACGCCCTGTTCCTTTAGGGGCTCGGTCGGTCGCATCCTCACTCTGCGGTCCAAAGAGCGCGCAAAACCCTGGGTGATTTCAACACCCGACCGCTGGCTGGCCACGTAAGCCCACTCCGACGGCGAAAATCCGAGTATGGAACGCAAAACGATAATCGTGATGGGGTTGTTGACGGCCACAGGAAGTATCTCGACGACTGTCATGCGCCGAAAGGCGGACGTGGCCTGCTTGAGCTTCTCGTACCCAGCCTCAAAGGTTTCATAGTCGATAAACCCTTCGCCTTTGGGCATTATCAGAAACTCAGAAACCAAGCTGGAAAACACGGCAGTCACATAACTTTCTGGATGAGCCATGACTTCAGGGAAGGGGACCTCGAAAGGTTGTTTAAGCATTTCAGTCACTGGTAGATTTCTCACACCAAAGTGGGAGTGTAACTTGAAGCTTCCATAACAGGCGGCTGGCCGCCGCAGACCAGACCCTCGATCTTTCCAAATTCTCCAATGCCACGAATGAAGCGGGCTACTTCTGACACCTTCTCCGATATCGGGAGTTTCGAATCCCATTTCTTGTGGAAGTTCCATACCGCCAATCTGACAAGGTGTCCAAACGTGACGCATCGTGCGTCACCACGTGTGCACTTCAGGCCGCCAGCCGCGAGCTTCGCCAAGTCCTCCCTGACCAGCGCCACCACCTGTTCCAAGTCGTTGGCAATGAGGTGGCGCTTCGTCGTGCCCGTCTTTCTACACACGAACACAGTATCAACAACCGAAGACCCCGTGCCGCTGATGTGAATTGACGCCCCCATCTCTGCTGGACACGGAATGGAGGCAGAGCATGTCAGACCGGCGTCTAGGATGGCAATCGCGACGGGATAGTACGCGTCGATTCTGTTGTGGTGGTAGGTGAACACGAGCGGACGCCCTGGCTTCAAAGCAAGCCCCACTTTCCGGAAAACAGCCGAAAGTCCCTCTGTGAACTGTACCAACCCTCGATTCATATTTTCGTTTCCGGTAAGCTCACCCGCGTTTCGGGTTGTGACCTCGCGAAAGGAAGGCAGAGCCTCCCCTGCAAGGCGGCGCAGCCAGACGTAGCAAAAATCCATGAGCTCGGCGTACTGTACGTTGCCGAAGTACGGTGGGTCTGTAAAAACTGCATCCAGCCCCTCGTCAGGGAGATCGGCGCTCGCCGCATCTCCGCACCGCAGATCGATAGTCTTGGGATTGGTTTCTGCCAGTGGTCCATTACCGGTTTCGCCAATCCGTTCGTCGGGAATGCGCACTACGGCCTTACGATCGCCATTGTGGCGAACCTCGAAGGGATGGTCACAGTATGCTTTCGCCTTTGCGTACTTCTCGATGATGTTCGACCAACCGCCGCTGCCCACATTGGCTTCTTGCTGTGCATTAGGAATGCCCAGGAGATTCGACTCGCACTGCACGAGCCCCACGGGAAATCCATGGACGGAGAATATGTCGAGGGATTTCAACGCCATCGTGTCGTATCGGCAGAGCATGTTTTGATAGCGTAGCAGGTCAGAGAGGTTTGTCGCGAGCGCTCGTCGAATGCGATCGCTTGGTTCCTGGCTGACCAGCCTCGCACTGGTCTCCAGGCCCACGAGCTGCCTACTATTGAACATCTCGGAATATTTCCGGTAACCCCACCGATGGAGCCTGTTGGTTTCATCGCCGTCTGGAATGCAATCACTGGGAATGAACTTAGGGTCCAGTTTGCTTGTCAAATCCTCAGCTTCTGCTACCGCCGCGAGGTCCCTTTCATCGGGCTTCTTGAAGAATCTGCCCGTATGTTTGGGTCTGCACTTGGGGCAGTGGTATTCGATTGCGAACATCCGATGGCGCGGAGGGCCTACGCTCGCGTCCGGATACTTCAGCATGGTATTGCAACGAGGGCAGCGGCATTGGTTGCTTTTGGCGGGCCCCGAATCCGATAAGGGCACTTGGCATGAGTTACACCTGTCGGGCCTGCGCCGGTCAGTGCACTCCGTTAGCTCACCACAGGCCGCACAAACAAAGACATTTTTCGGATGCCTTCGATCCTCTGCAAGCAGATAGCCTGGGAAAAGATCCACATCGTTCTTACAGTTTCCGCACTGCTGAACCTTTACCCATAGGAAGTACTTGACATGAGCATTCACCGATCCGCAGCAGAGGCATGTGGTTCGATATAAGTGCCCCAATTTTCCCTCAAGAGTGGAGCGTAGCTCTTGGGCAGATTTCCGATAGGCCCTTAGGTCGATGTGCTCCATCTCCTCACGCACAATCCAGTAGGACATCGGGTTAATGTCATAGCCGATGACGTCACACCCGACCCGATTGGCCTCCAAAAGAGGGGTTCCGCCTCCCATGAAAGGATCGCCTATCCTGAGGCCCTTGAGGTTGTGGGATTTGTAAAATGAATCACGAAGCGAGCCACAGCCGAATTCTGATAATAAGAGGCCTCGAAAGAGAGTGCCAGGGCGGCGCGCAAACCATTTGTGCACAGCGATCACAGGCCGGTAATTCTGCTGGATCTGCTTTTCGCGCAGGGCCAGGTTCGCAATGAAAGGAATGTCAAAGTTCTCTTCAATCACAGTTCCTGTCCTTGAGGAGCGCTTGCGAAGAATTGCAATCTCGCCACAAGGGATTGTATCACCATTGCTTCACAAAAAAGCCCTCCAGGAAACTTCGGGAGAAAGTGGGAAATCCATGGGGGTTGTGAAGGAAGATGAAGAGAATTGAGCTAGTCACGGGTTTAATCCACCCTGTTATGGCGACGTAAAGTCGCCGCTACCCCGGTGTATAATCCCAAATTGTGGCAAGCCCTACAGGTGTCAATCACAAAACGGTCACGCTCGAACCCGGCGCACACGTTCGCAGCCTGAGTTCCATCTACAGGTCTTACGGGGTCGGCAAGGTCCAGAAGGTCCGGGACTCTCTCTGCAAGGTTGAATTCAACCCGTCCGTCTTTTCCCGCCCGCCTTTTCGCTCGCAAAATTTCATTTTGAGCATGGACGAAGTCGAAATCTGCCCCACGCCACTGGACCTGGCGAAGGCGGGGCGATGGGACGAGGCGTGGAAATTCGACCTGCGGCAGATGGCGGCGCGGTTCCTGACGATGAACAAGGGCGGACAGCTTTCAAACGCCCGCACGGAAATCCTGCCCCACCAAATCTTTACCGCCTTTACGGTGGTCTCCAGCGCCCGGCGACGCTTCATGCTGGCGGACGAAGTAGGCCTGGGTAAGACCATCGAAGCGGGCATGGTTTGGCAGGCGCTCTTGCAGCGCGGCAGCGCGAATCGAACCCTCATCATCACGCCCGCTGGGCTCACCCGCCAGTGGCAGGAAGAATTCAGGGACAAGTTTCAGGCCGACGATTTTGAGATTTTCGGTCGCGACTTCACGGCTACCAACCCGCGCACCTGGGACTTGCGCGCCCGCGCCATCGCCTCGCTCGACCGCTTGAAGCGAAAAGAGCACAAGCGGGTGTTGCTGGAAAACCGCAAATGGGACCTGATTATCTTTGATGAAGCCCACCGCCTGAGCGCCAAAGAATACGGCAGAAAAGTCGACAGGACCCAGAACTATCAACTGGCGGAAGCGCTACGCGGTTACACGGACGCCTTGCTGCTGCTCACCGGCACACCTCACTCGGGCGATCCCGACCACAGCCGCTTTATGAACCTAGTGCGGCTGCTTGAATCCAAGGTGGATTTTTCGACACTCACCAACCAGCCGCTCTTCCGCGATCCGGACGCGGTGCCCTATTCCAAGCTGATCCTGCGCACGCCGAAGCTGCGGGTGACGGACGCCGAAGGGAAGGTGGTTTTTAAGGGGCGGATGACTCACCCCCTGCCCTTCGCCATGTATCCCGGCGAGAAGGAGTTCTATAGCGCGGTTGAAGAGTACATTCGCACGGGCTACAACTCGATTGAACAAATTGAAGACCCCATGCGCAAGCGCGCCGTGGGATTCATCCTGACCACTTTCCAGAAGCTGAACGCCAGTTCGTTCCGGGCCATTAAGGCGGCGCTGGAAGGGCGCCTCAAGCGCCTCGAGAAAAAGCTGGAAGAGCTGCCGGAAGAGGAGGAAGAGGAGGAGGACCGCGACGAGCGTTACCGGGGCGAACTTGACGAAAGGGACGTGGTGCTGAGGACGGACCGCGAGATCCTGCGGGACGAAATCAAGCTGCTCAGGAAGCTCCTGGCAATTCCGGTGACGCGCGAAAAGAAAATCGACCGGCTGCAAGAGCTGCTGAAGCAGATTGACGAGCAGACGCCGGGCGCCAAGGTGCTGATCTTCACCGAATACCGCCGTACCCAGGAATTCCTGAAAGAGCGGCTGGAAAAATGGTACGGGGCAAACACCGTAGTCCTGATTAACGGTGACATGGAACTGGAGGGCAAGACGCCGGAGGCGGAGAGCAAGCGCCGCAGCCAGCGCGTCTTCCGGGAGGACCCCTCGGTGCGGTTCATGGTTTCAACCGAGGCCGGCGGCGAAGGCATTAACCTCCAGTTCTGCTACATCGTGGTGAATTACGACCTTCCTTGGAATCCCATGCGTTACGAGCAGCGGGTGGGGCGCGTCTACCGCTACGGTCAGGAGAAAGTGGTCCAGATTTACAACCTGCGCGCCAAAGACACGGTGGAGGAAACCGTGCGCTCCTATTTCGAGCAGCGTTTGAGAGTGTCGGCGCAGGCCCTCCAGCAGGTGACCGGCGAAGACCCCGAGGAATTGATCGCCAGCCTGAACTGGCAACTGGAAACGGAGATCGAGCCGGACGAGATTTATAAGCGGGCTCTGGTGGAAGGGACGCTGAACAAGCAAACCAAAGAGGAAATTCAGGAGGCTGTGCGGCGGGCTCAAAAGGCGTTTGAGATTGCTACCCAGAGCCTGTTTAAGGATGTTTCGAGCTACAGCTTTGACAGTTACCAAAAGGCGTTGGCCAGCCCGGTGAGCTTGAAGGACCTGGAAGATTTCACGCTGAAGTTTCTGGCCCGCGAACGGCGGCAGGTGCAGCGCAAAGACGGATTCTATGAATTCCTGACGCCCGAAGGGATGAAAGAAACCGGGCTTGATGAGCGCTATCGAATGGTCACGTTTGACCGTGCAACCGCAATTCGGAATTCCCAGGCGGAATTTCTGGCGCTTGGGCACCCCTTCATTGACGCCATGCTCCGCCGTGTGGGAGATTACAGTTTCGGCGGGCACACAACAGCTCGGCTGATCCGGGCGAATGGGTTTGATTCCGCTGCGCCCAAGGCAGGCTACCAGTTCAATTTCACCGTGCGCTCGCGAGTGCGCCGGGATGATGGCGACGAATACCTCTTCGACTTGCACACTTTCGTCGTGTTGGCCGACGGAACCATCGAGGCAAGGATGGCTGAAATCGCTGCGCGTCAATTCAGCGAGCAGGGCGATCCGCCCGCCACGGCATCCTCGACACTTCATCAATTGGAGTCGCTTGACCTCGACAATGCCTACCAACTAGCTAAGGCAGCCCTCGAAAAGCAGGCGGAATTTTGGGACTGGGACGAGGACGTGGAGCTAATTGGAGTAGCAAAAGTGGTTGCCCTGCCTTCAGAGTGAAGCTCTCAGTTGGCATAGGAGAGAATTTTCTCACGAAGATTCTGGGCGATCTCGGCTGAGCGTCGGCCTTCCTTCAGGGCTTCAATATAAGCCCGAGCGCGCGTCACAATTCGAAGCTCGCCTGATTCCATCGCCACGGTGCCCGGAGGCTTCCCCAGAGTTGCGTGGGTCAGGGCGATATCCTGTTCTGACTGCCATAGCCACAGATTGGCTCCCTTGTCCACAATCTCGCCACCGATCGCGCGCGCAACCCGTTCCGCAGGAACGCGCGCGTCGAACCAAACTGTGGGCTCTGGAATGACCGTGAGAGTGGGAGCGTACACGTTCGCAGCCGCCGCACCACCGAGAGCCCAATGCTCGCTGACTTTGTCCAGGAGTGCGAATTTTTGAATAAGATCCTTTGGCGATCTGCTCCACACATAAAGACCGGTGGGGGGCGGCGGCGGCTCTTCTTCCGCCGCCCACAGGTCTAACAAGCCGCCCGGATCAACAAGCTGGTAATAGCGATTCGGCCCCGCTCCGTTAATCTCAAGCAGCTTCAAGCTCGCAAGACGATGCAGGAGCCGGCTCACGAGGCCTGCCGAGAGTCCGGTTTGACGAACGAGCTTTCCCGCTTGAATCCTTTCCTGCTGTGGTGTAAGGAGGAGCACTTCGGCAATCAAACCTGAGCGTTTGCGCAGCCGGGCCCGAACAGACGCCGACTTTCTTTGTTGGGAGATATCTTCGGTCTTCACTTCCACGAGCAATCCAGGGCCTACTAACCGACAAACACCGGTTAGCTGTTCCATCCAGGACACGCCCGCTTTGCGAAACAGTTCGCGAGCCGGTTCCGATAGTTGACGAGTAGCCAGTAACGGCCGGTCCTCCTGCCGAGGCAGTGCCCGTCCTTCCTTAACCAACTCGGCCGCTCGCTCTCGACTCAGAACGGGAAAGTAGCGTACGTCGAAGACCACGGGGGCCGATCCATTCACGCGCACAACTATGGAGGAAGTGCGCGCGCCTTGTCGCGCCTGCAATCCCTCCAACCGCCGGAGTGTGCGGAGGAGCCAGTCTGCGGAAGACCTTGTGCGAGAGATAACCACGCGCTAAGTTTACACCGTAGGCGTTATCTACAGCAAGTGTAAAAATGGCTTTATCTGTAAATATACAAGGTATATCAATATGATACGGAAACCGCGGGTGGCGCTGACATGGCCTTTGATGTCGGCGACCGTTAAGAGGCGAGGGCAGGCCAGGGTTAGGACGCGTGGACAGAGATGTTGCGCGTGCTGATGGAGCGCATACATGAAAGGCAATGTATGCTCCACCCGCGATTTAATATCAAACAGGCACACGCCAGAATAACGCAAAGCAACAAGTAAACCATCAGCTTTCAGCCATTCGGCGATAACCGATTCGGCGTGTCTGATCCCTCCTCGCCGTGCACTTGACCCCTCACCCGGCCCGCGCCGGCTGGTGAAAACGCCGGTCGCGGGCCTGCCTCCGCTGAGGTGGGCACCTGCAAAGGTGCCCCTACACCTGACACCTGAAACCTGCTTCCGCGGTCCTCCTGAGATGGGCCCCACAAGGGGTGCCCCTACACCTGACACCTGAAACCTGCTTCCGCGGCCCTCCTGAGATGGGCACCCACAAGGGGTGCCCCTACACCTGACACCTGAAACCTGACACCTGACACCCGAAACCTGCTTCCCCGTTCCTTGACCGGTAGCGGCAGGCTCCCTATACTCAGTGGTGTAGGCGAACGGCGGGGTTCATGTGTTTACCCGCCGTGATTGCCTCGGGAGGAATATGAAGGAGTTCGCGAAAAGCCGCGGACCTCAAATGCGGAGGTCCGCGCTACCTGCCTTAGTGAAGCCTCGCGTTGTCCCGCCGCTTCATGAGCGGTTTTCTCCAGCGGTGCTGGCCAATCACGCCTACTTGAAGGCGGTGCGGGATTGCGGTAATGGGGTCCCTCTGACCATCGCGTTGGAACGTCATGAGGGCTTCGTTTCTGTTTACAAGACAGCGTGCTTCGACGACAGCCACGAGGCCTCGCGATTCAACCTCCCGTTTGCGGAGCGACTGGTGAAAATGCTTCTCTGGAAGCACGGCGGATGGAGGATCGTGGTGGGCGGACCGCGGCATGTAGGTGAGCATATCCGTCAGACCTATTCTCCGCAAGGTGCACGCGCTTTCGACGCTGAGTTCATGGGCGGAGTGTACGAACGGCCGTTCACGGTGGAGATTACCAGCCCGGAAAAAACCCCTGAGCCCTCGGAGGGTTCCATGGCCCTGGGGAGGCATCTCGACGGCTGCCGCATTGGATTCGACCTGGGCGCCACGGACCGGAAAGTGGCAGCCGTGATCGACGGAGAAACTGTTTTCACGGAAGAAGTGGTCTGGGATCCCCGCAATGCCGCTGACCCCAGCTATCATTACAACGAGATCATGGCGGGGCTGAAATCCGCCGCCCAGCATCTGCCGCGCGTCGACGCCATTGGCGGCAGCTCGGCCGGAATTTACATCAACAATCGCCCGCGGGTGGCTTCCCTTTTTCGGGCGGTACCCCCAGAACTTTTTGTGAGCAGAGTTGTGAACCTCTTCCTTGACATGAAGCGTGCTTGGGGGGGCATTCCCTTTGTGGTGGTCAATGACGGGGAAGTTACAGCGCTCGCCGGCTCGATGTCACTTCAGGATAACGCCGTGCTGGGGATGGCTCTTGGTTCGAGTGAGGCCGGAGGTTACGTCACCGAAACCGGTGAGCTTACCACTTGGTTGAACGAACTGGCCTTCTGCCCTGTGGACTATGACCCTGAAGCTCCCGTCGATGAATGGTCGGGTGATCGGGGTTGCGGGGCGCAGTATTTCTCACAGCAGGCGGTCTTTCGGCTGGCGGCCGAGGCTGGGATCAATTTGGACGAGCGCCTCGGTCCCGCGCAGAAACTCAAATCTGTTCAGGAAATGGCCCTTCACGGGGAGGCGCGAGCCAAGCAGATCTTCGAGACCATGGGCTGTTATGTGGGATATGGAATCGCGCACTATGCCGACTTCTATAAGCTCCGCAATGTTTTGATTCTCGGCCGCGTGACGTCGGGTGAGGGTGGGAACATTATTTTGAGCCGCGCCCAGGAAGTGCTCGAGAACGAGTTCCCGGAACTGGCGCGGAAAATCAGGCTCCGGCTCCCGGATGAAGCGACCCGGCGTGTCGGCCAAGCGGTGGCTGCGGCTAGTCTGCCAGCCAAGTTAGGGAACAGGGAATAGGGAACAGGGAACAGGAATTAGGGATTATTGAGAGCTGCATAATAAATGCAATGGTGCCGTTCTTAAAAACCCCGATTATGCCGGTTTTTGAGCAGCGGTTCATTGCATTATAAATGTCGCGCTCAATAGGGACTAGGGATTGGGGATTAGGGACTAGGGATTGGGGATTAGGGACTAGGGATTAGGCTTTTCCCTGTTCCCTATTCCCTGTTCCCTAGGAATACGGAGGAATAGGATGGAGTTACATAATTCTGGAGCGGAAGTCTATGTCCCTGATGGTTCTCCTGTTGATGTGGCACTCTCTCGAACCACGCACCTCTGTGTGTCGGCCCATCAAGATGACATCGAGATTATGGCCTATCACGGCATCCTGGAGTGCTTCGGCAGGTCGGACAAGGGTTTCACTGGGGTGACGCTCACCAACGGCAGCGGCAGCCCCCGCGATGGTCTCTACGGAACTTACACGGACGAGGAAATGCAAGTTGTGCGGCGCAAAGAACAGAAGAAAGCCGCTTTCATCGGCGAGTACTCGGCCCACGTCTTCCTTGATTACCCCAGCAGCGCAGTCAAGGATCCTACTAATACTGAGGTGGTGGAAGACCTGGAGAGAATCATCCTGGCGTCCAAGCCACAGGTGATTTATACCCACAACCTCGCCGACAAGCACGACACACACGTTGCCACGGCCCTGCGAGCACTCCGCGCCCTACGCGAGTTGCCACGCGATTCAAGACCCCAGCATCTTTACGGCTGTGAAGTCTGGCGTAATCTCGATTGGCTGAATGACAATGACAAATTCGTCTTCGACGTGGGGGCTCACGAGAACCTAGCCATGGCGCTGGTGGGGGTGTTCGATTCCCAGGTATGCGGGGGGAAACGATATGATCTTGCGACCATGGGCCGGAGGCGTGCCAACGCCACCTATCTTGCTTCGCATGGCGTAGATGAGTCCACCTCGCTGATTTTTGGCATCGACTTGACCCCTCTGGTTGAGGACGAACAACTCGAGGTGGGGGAATACGTCGATGGTTTCATCCAGCGCTTTGCCAAGGAAGTCTCGAGCAGGATCGCAAGGCTGTCCTGAGCTTCTAGAAGACTCGTTCTGAGTCGAGCAACAGCGTGACAGGCCCGTCGTTTACGAGTTCCACCTCCATCATGGCCTGAAACTGTCCCGTCGCGACAGTGATTCCGCTGGCCCGCACCGATCCTAGGAAAGCTTCGTAGAGCCGGCGCGCCATATCCGGCGGAGCGGCCCGGTCGTAGCTAGGGCGGCGGCCCTTGCGGCAGTCGCCGTAAAGCGTGAACTGGGAAACGCAGAGCAAGCCTCCCCTGGTTTCCGATAAGGACCGGTTCATGCGACCTTCTTCGTCGTCGAAGATCCGCAGGTGGACGATCTTATCCGCCAGCGATTTCGCTGCTTCCGGTGTATCCTCTTTGCCGATGCCGAGCAGCACAAGCATCCCCGTACCAACCGTCCCCACTGCGTGGCCGTTGACTCGTACTTCCGCCCGCTTTACTCTTTGGATGACAGCCCGCATGGCAATATTCTCCTTTTCGTGTCCCCGCCTCCGCGTCAGACTTCGCATCTCCAGGCCCAGCGGAACCTGACCTGCGAAGCGGCTCCACAGCGCGGCACGGCCGCAACCAAAAGCAGATTCTTCGCTACGCTGCGCTCCGCTCAGAATGACATGTCATCCTGAGTCCGCCGCGGCGGGACATGTCATCCTGATCCCGCCTTGCGGGAGAAGGATCTGCTTTTCTTCGCGCCGCGCGATGAAGTTGGCCAATAGTGCTACAGCGCGGCATAGCCGCAACCAACACGAAGGGCCGAACGGCGTTCGGCCCTGGGGCGAGCGCCGCTCGCCCCTACGCGACGCGCAAAATCTTCGCGCCACAACAACGTCCCAGGAACTAGTGCTACAGAACACCAGCATTTGCTCAGGATAGCGCCTAGGCCAAACGGCGTCGCCCCTTTTTTCCGGGTGCACCGCCTGTCGCAACTGAACCTGAATTCGCAGATTGAGGCACCCTGGTCCGTTCCAACCCGATAGATTGAAGTCGCTTCCACCAAGCCTGCTTAGGAACAGAACGGTGCGTTTGACGATTGCTTCACTCTGGTGTTCGAGCCTCTCCCAAGTAACCCCTCACCCGGCCCGCTCCGGCTGGTGAAAGCGCCGGCAGCGGGCCACCCTCTCCCCAGGGGAGAGAAGCTGTGAAAAAAATCGAAAACGGGCGATTGCGCGTGCTCTAAACCGTTGAAAATGAAGGGGTGGCAGTTGGCGATTTTCAATTTTTTCACAGCTTCAGAGGGCTGACACCAAGAACACATCGGATAGCGGCCCTCTCCGCTCGGGAGAGGGCTGACACCAAGAACATATAGAATAGCGGCCCTCTGAAGGTGTGAAAGAATTGGGAAAGGCGAGGTTCTACTCTCCCGCAGAAGGACCGTTTTGCGGGTGTTATCGACCCCGGCTGAGATTAGTTATGGCCACGACATTCGATTTCCTTTCCTGGCGGGGGGCTTTTGGCCCCTCGCTCTTTCCTTTTCCTTCAGGCTTCGACTGGCTGCAGGCGATCTTTCCACCGCAAGCGGACCCATTGCTGAATGTTGTAAGTGAGACAGGCCCACAACACCTCGCAGCGAACCCTCTGCAAACCGCG
>JBEKME010000072.1:0-31792 GCA_050008675.1 Terriglobia bacterium | reverse complement strand
TACAGATATCTTTAAAGGGGCTGTCCGGGAGGTTGAGCAGCTTATAATACGTGAATCGAGCCATAAATCTCTGCTTGTCGCTAACGTTCCAGTCGACCTTCTCGTTTAACTGGTCGGTGTCGCCCCCAGTGCCATAACCCGTTACGAAGTTGTACGGGCTCGTCGCGCTGGGAACGGTATTCGGCAGAGGGTAGTAACCCAGAAGGACTTTCGAGGCCGGGTTAATTTGGCTCGCGGCAATCAGGTTGGCGGTACCGCTGCCACCGGGCTCGAGGCCAACTTGCGTTCGGCAGGTCCCCCCGGAAGAGGTACAGTTGGTGCTGGTCATTGGGTCATAAATGTTGGTGCCCGATCCGGTAAAGTCGCCACTCCTCTCCGCAACGGTCGGGAAGATCCCGTTGGTGAGGGCTGCGGACGATCGCACGCGGTAGCCCTCATAGCTCGAGAAGAAGAACAACTTGTCGGTGATAACTTTCCCACCGAGGTTGGCGCCAAACTGGTTCTGGGTCCAGGGACCCACAGGGGCTCCCGCCTCGTTGAGGAAAAAGCTGTTGGCGTCCAGAACCTTGTTGCGGAGGAATTCATAGGCGGCGCCGTGGAAGGAGTTACTGCCCGACTTGGTCGTGAGGTTGATGATCCCGCCGGCAAAACGGCCAAAATCGGGTCCCATGGCGTTAGTCTGCACCTTGAATTCCTGGATGGCATCCTGCGTCGGTATCATGGTGATGACGTTCAGGTAGGAGCCATTGGTCGGAACACCATCCACAAATATGGCGTTTTGACCGGCTTGGCTTCCACCTATTTGGAAGTCGCCAGCCGCAAAGGGGTTAGAGCCGACGGGGTTGCTCATCGAGGAGTTGCCTCCTGATGGCGGGCCCTGCGGCTGGATGCCCGGTGAGAGTTGCGCCAAGGAGAGAACATTGCGTCCGTTCAAGGGCATTTCGGTAACCGTACGCGATTCCACCACTTGCCCCAAGTCGGAAGTCTGAGGCTGGAGCAAAGGTGTCGCCGCCGTGACCTCGATGGTTTGAGTTACGGCTCCGACTTCCATCGCCAGATCGATTCTGAGCCCGCTTCCGACCTCCATGACGATGGGCTCGCGTTTGAAGTGCTTGAAGCCGCTCTTTTCCGCATCGATCCGGTAACTGCCCGGCAGAATGTTGACGAATGTGTAGGCCCCCGCCGCATCCGACTCCATGGTGCGCTTATCCGAGGTCCCGAGATTGGTCAGTGTAACTGTCGTGCCTGGAACCGCCGCTCCGCTGGAGTCCAGAACGGTTCCGGCAAGGGATCCATAGACAGTCTGGCCGCTTGCAGCTTGCGGCCAGAGTGCCACAAGGAAGACAACCGTTATTGACAAGAACTTAACTTTTTCAAAGATTCGCATTTAGCACTCCTATATTAACTGAATTTTGTCAACTCCCGACTTCTGAGTTGTAGTGCGAGTGGCGCGTCCACCGACAGGCGACCGACGGCAGTAAGGTCCGGCTGTAGTTGCAGTTTAGCGCCGCCGTCCGCGACCCGTGGTGCAACGCGCCCTGAGTATTCGTGTTTTCCGGGTTGTTCCAGGGAGGGCTGCTTGAGCAGCGCTCCGAGAGATGATTCGTAGCGTTGAGACCGTTGTTGCATGCGAATGGAGCGATCACAACCGGCGTGACGGAACTGCTGAATACGCGAGCTCGGTCAACAGAGGCCCCCAACCCGCTGAGAACAAGCAAAACTGCAAGTGCGCGCAGTCCATTGAAGGAGCGTTTGCTCTCTCGACACTTGTCCCTGCTAGTTGACCCGATTCGAAAGGTGTTGAACCAGCCCCCGACCCGCCGTCGCCCGTGGCGGCAACGCATATTATCCTCGTGATCGAAGGCCCGACGCTAATGAGAAACGCCCTGTGCCGGTTTCATACCACAGCCGGCAGAGTGCGCAAGGTACCCGCTGTCCCGCCTGCTTAAGGACTGGACAACGGCAATTTGAATCACGGCGTTGATGGGCTGAGCATTGACTGCATCCCTCCTGGCAACATCCAGCAAACCCTCGAACGCAGCCTGCTTCTGCACCCACGAACACCTGCGTGCACAGCAACTTTTACCAGAAGATAAGCAGTAACGCAAGATGAATCCTGTTAATGTTTGAGGAATTCCTGTTACTCTTGTAACCCTTGTTGTTTCAATCATGTACATGTCATGTTTCACCTGTAACGGCTAAGGCTTCCGAAAAAACCATTCTAGTGGTACACTCAGCCTAGATTTCCCGCATCGGAACAGCGGGTAAAGCCATGCGAGTTTCTGATCATGGAGAAAGAAACGAGCTTGAGCATGTTCTAAGCTCAGGCATCTTTGCCAAGGCCCCGCGACAGGCAGGACTGCTGAAGTACATTTGCGACGAATACTTCCAAGGCAGGGCCGACCAAATTAAGGAATACACGCTCGCCATCGAAGTCCTGGGAAGAGAAGCGGACTTCGACCAGAACCGAGACGCCATCGTGCGGGTGGAAGTGCACCGGCTGCGTAAGAAGCTGAAAGAGTATTACCAGGGCGAGGGTGCGGCGCACTCCCTCCAGATTGTGATCGACCCCGGGAAGTATGTCCCCCGGTTTGTTCCCCGCGAAAAGGACCTTTCCCTTGCGGCTGAGGCGAATTCGGAAGCTGCCCATCCCCGGGCAAGTCGGAACCATGAGTCCCCTCAACCCCCGCGCCGTGGGGACACAGGAGGTACGAAGGGGGCGCGTTTTCGCGCCTGGCCAATAGCCCTGGGAGGGCTGGCTCTCGCGGCAGTGGCGGTTGCAGTTTTCCTGAGGTTCGGGACCCACCTGGGAACTCGGGTGAAGGTATCGCCTACGCCCAGACCCTCAGCGCTGGCAGCTTCGACGGGGATGGCCGGATCGTTGGATTCCGTGCGCATCCTGTGTGGATATCCCCAAGACAAGTATATCGACCGCGCGGGGAATGTCTGGCTGGGTGACCGGTACTATTCCGGTGGCCAGACGTCTGTTCAGCCGCTGCAATTTCCGGCGCGCGCCCCGGACGTGGCGCTGTATCAGAGCTTCCGCTTTGGAGATTTTTCTTACGACATCCCACTCCGGCCCGGCAACTACGAACTCCATCTCTACTTCTTGGAAACACACTATGGGCCGGGGAGCCTCAGCGGGGGAGGGGAAACCAGCCGTATGTTCAATGTTCTGCTGAACGGCCAGCCCCTGCTCAAGCTCTTCGACATCATCAAGGACGCTGGGGGGAACAACATTGGGGACGAGCGAGTTTTCAAAGACGTGACCCCAGCGGCTGATGGTCATTTACATCTGAACTTTCGGGGACTTCTCGACTCGCCGCTTCTGAATGCGCTCGCTATCGTGCCGGCGCCCCGCGCCAAGATCAATCCCATTCGGATCGTGGCTCAAAACAACTCCTACACCGACCGTGCGGGCAACATCTGGAGCCCGGACCGCTACTACCGGGGGGGCCAATTGGCCCTGCATCTTACTCGTACACCCATCAGCGGAACCCGTGATCCCGGCCTTTACTCCAGTGAGCGCTTTGGCAATTTCAGTTACACGATTCCGGTCCCGCCGGGCAAGTACAAGGTCAACCTGCGATTTGCAGAGACTTATTGGGGCATACAGAATGCTCCCAATTTGCCGGACCAGAACGACTCGCAGGTCGGGGGGGGTGGGAGCCGGGTTTTTGATGTCTACTGCAACGGCATCGCCTTGCTGAGAAATTTCGACATTTTCAAAGAGGCCGGCGGTGCATTGGTGGCCAGGGACAAGACTTTTCACAATCTCGAGCCGGATGCTCAAGGCAAGCTCAACCTCAGCTTTGTCCCCGTGCGGGATTACGCCTGCGTGAACGCCATTGAAGTTGAGGATGATTCGGACTAAACCGCGTTGCTCCTCACCTCAACAAGAACTCAGACTCCCCATCCGGTTCGAGAATCTTCGAAAAGTGAACTGTCGCCTGATTGTGACGGCAGATGGATTTGAGCCCTACCAGGAGTATATAGACTTTGCTTTGGGGGCAACCCTATTTATTCGCAACATTATTCTGAGACTAGCGCACAAGGAAAAAGCGAGCCTTGTCAGCGCTCCGGCGCGTTCGGGTGACCTTGCTCCGAAGAATGCCAAGAGGGAGTACGAGCAAGCCGCACGCGATCTTGCCGCGAAGAACCTCGAAAGAGCCAAGGTGCATCTGGAAAACGCGGTGAAAGAATTTCCCTGTTACGCGCGGGCGCAGACCGATTTGGGGATGATTCTGGAAGCGAGTCACAATTTGGCAGGCGCCGAAACGGCGCTAAAGAAGGCCCGCGAGTGCGACCCGATTACATCGACTCGGCTATGAGGAAGATCCAGACCAGCCCCAATCGCCACAGCGAACCGGCCCCCTTCTTCCCTTGCGGTCTCGAGCTTCCCATAGTTTCTCCCCTGGCCGCCGCGTATTATGCCATACCACCTTATCAGTGAACACCCGACAAAAGAGTCCAGGCCCCGGGCTCTCTCAGGTCGTAAGCAGGCCCTGAAGTGATTCGCTACGAAAGCGGGCAGCCACGTTTAGTTGTGCCACTGCAAGCGTCTTGCCTCATTCATACCGTAACGCCACCATTGGATCCACGCGCGAAGCTCGCCTCGCTGGGAGGTAACCCGCAGAGGCGGCCACGGCGATCATGACCGATGCGGACACCGCAATGGTCAAAGGATCGGTCGGCTTGAGGTCATACAACATGCTGGAGATTACGCGCGTGGCCGCGAGCGCCGCCGGAATCCCTATTGCCACACCCAGCGCCACCATGATGAGTGTTTCGCGCATTACCATTCCTAGAATGTTGTGCCGCTCGGCTCCCAGCGCCATGCGAATGCCGATTTCGTTCGTCCTTCGCGCCACAGCATAGGACATGATGCCGTAGAGGCCCACGCAAGCGAGCGCCAGAGCCAGCAAGCCAAAGAAACTCGAAAGCTTCGCAAACAAACGCTCTTGGAACAGGGTTTGATCGATTTGCTCAGTTTGGGTTTTTACCTCCATGAGCGGCAGATTCTCGCCGAGCGATTGCACGACGCGGCGCACGCTCGTCACCATGTCCATGGGATTGCCTGCCGTCCGCACCTCGAAGTGCATCGGTCCTAGCTGCTTCGGTTGTTGCAAGTAAGGGAAGTAAACCGTGGGCGGGACATCCCCGCGCAAATCTGCATATCTCGTGTCTCCCACCACGCCCACAATCTCGATGTCTCCACTCGTCTTCGCATCGCCGCCAAAACGCCGCCCGATAGGGTTGGAATTTACAAAGTATCTGCGCGCGAGCGTTTCGTTAATCACGGCGGCCTTGGGCGCGCCGGACGTATCTTCGGGCCCGATGGTGCGACCCAGCACGAGTGGAATTCCCATTGTTTCAAAGAATCGTGGCCCGACGCTATTGAAATAGACTCCACCCGACGCGTCACGGTCCGTTTCGGTCCGCTCAGGGGCGAATCCCTGGATAGAGATACCGCCGATGCTAACGCTGCCACTAATCAGCGTGTGACTTGAGACGCTGGCTGAGCGCACGCCGGGCAGCGCCTCAAGGCGCCGCTGCAATTCCTGGTAAAAGGATGCCAGCTTCTCGCCTTGGTAGCCGTTCTGGGTGGGATCGATTCCGAAGAGCAGGATGTTGTATCGGTTGAATCCGAGGTTAAGGTTTTCGAGATTCTGGAGCGTGCGGACAAACAGGCCCGCGCCGGCCAGAAGCAACAGAGAAGCCGCCACCTGCGCGATGACCAGCGCCTTTCCCAGCCCCGACCGGGCGCTTCGATGTCCCCCCAACGATCCGCCTCCGGCGCTTTCCTTCAGGGCTGGAGTCAAGTCGAGACGAGTGCCACGAAAAGCCGGCGCCAACCCAAAGAGCACGCCTGTGAGCACCGAAACGGCAGCGGTGAAGCCCAGAACGCGCAAGTCCGGATGCACGCTCAGCGCGACAGGCTCCCGTCCGCTGGACATGAACGCAACCAGGAGGCTGGTGGCCCAGTAAGCGAGGACAAGCCCGATGATGCCCCCCAGCGTCGCGAGTAGCACGCTTTCCGTCAGCAGTTGACGGATGAGCCGCCGCCGTCCTGCGCCGAGGGCAAGACGCACGGCGATTTCCTTCTGTCGTGCTCTGGCGCGTGCCAGCAGCAGATTCGTCACGTTAGCGCAGGCAATCAGCAGCACCAGTCCCACTACGGTCAAGAGAATAAACAAAGGTTTCGAAAACTCCTGACGCAGATAATCAAGACCCTTGCTTGCCGGCGCGAGCTCGAGGTGAGGAAGCGCTTGCGCTCCAGCCGGAGATCCATGTTCAGAGGGTTCTTGAGGAGGGCCCGTTTTTTTCGCGGCCTCTTCCTGTGCGGCCATACTTTGCTGGAAAGCTACTTCCAGTGCCGCCCGCGCCTGCTGCTCGCCGATTCCAGGCTTCAACCGCCCCATGATGAGCACCCACCAGTCGTCTCTCCTGATAAACTTCGAGCGGCCTTCCTCGGTCCAACTTGGTTCCACCTGTGGCTGGGTATGAATTGGCAGCCAGACGTCAAGCGAACGGCCAGGTTGCAGCCCGAAGAATTCGGGGGCCGTCACGCCAATGATGGTGAAAGGCACGTTGTTGATCGTGATCGCTCTGCCCACCACGGAAGGCTCGCGTCCGAACCGCCGCTCCCAGTAGCCGTAGCTGATCATCGCTACCGGCGCGGCCCCCGCCTTATCATCCGCTTCCGTGATCGTCCGACCGACAACTGCTGCGAGGCCCAGCCCTGAGAAATAGTCACCAGAGACAAGCTCGGCGTCGGCCCATTCCGCCTGCCCGGTCACGTTGAAGTTCACCGGGTCCGGGTCGGCGAACGCAAACACTTTTGAAAACACGTCGTTATGGGCGTGGATCTGCTCAAAGGTGGGATAAGAGAACGACGTGCTCGTGAACCGTCCGGTCTTATCCTGACCCATATTCCCGCTGAGTGAGTGGATGATCCCATTCGCGGGCATGATCCTGAGCGAGCCTTGCGCGGCCCAGTTGAGCAGCGTCAGTTGCTCGGGATTCCTCACCGGCAGCATCTTGAGCATCACGGCATCGATCAGGCTGAAGATCGCCGTGTTCGCTCCGATCCCGAGCGACAGCGACAGCACTACCACCGCCGTGAAGCCGGGGCTCTTCGCCAGCATGCGCAGGCCGTAGCGCACGTCCTGCCAGATGCTCGCGAGGAAGTTGCCTCTCCCTCCCCCGCCCGGCACAAGCGGCTCCTGCGCTGCCTCTTGCTCGACTCGCCGCAGGCCGCGCGCCAGGAGATCCTCGTCGCTCAGCTCCTCGAGCGCCACGCGACGAGCTTCCTCTTCGGTCGCCCCACCGGCGACCAGTTCCTGGTAACGATCCTCGAGGTGCTGTGCCACTTCCTCGACGATTTCAGCCTCACGCGCTGGAGGCAGATTCAAGCGCGCCAGCCGCCTCAGTACTTCCCGGCTCCAGTCCCGCATGAATGATCCTTCCCCGAGCTATTCGGAAAATTATGAATTCTAAATTACGAAAACTAACGACCGAGCCCGGTTTCATAATGCAGCATTCATAATTCACAATTCATATGGATTATTCGTAGCGCAGCGCCACCATAGGATCGACCTTCGTTGCCCGACGCGCCGGGATGTAGGATGCCGCGAGTGCGACCATCGCCAGCATGAGCACGACACCGGCATACGTGAGCGGATCAGTTGGGGTCACGCCGACCAGGAAACCACCCGCGAGCCGCGCAATTGCGAATGCGGCAAGAACACCCGCTATGGTTCCGGGCACGACAACCAGCACCCCTTGGCGGAAGATCATTCTCAGAATTTGTCCTGGCCGCGCTCCCAGTGCCAAGCGAATCCCAATCTCGCGAGTCTGTTGTGTGGCGGTATAGGAAACGACACCATACACGCCGATGAGGGCGAGGATCAGACCGACAATTCCCATGGCGGCGGCCAATCCCGCACCAAGCTGGAAGAGCAACAGCCGGTTAGGGGAGTCGAGCGCTTCCGTCATGCTCTGAACGTCGGCAAGTGGCATCGCCGGGTCAAGAAACTTGATGGTGGCCACAATCTCATGGGCCATTGATTCCGGATCTCCTGCCGTGCGCACTTGGAGCGTGACCGGCAACAAGGGCTTTTGCGCCAGCGCCATGTAAAAGTACGGCTCCATCGGGGAGTACAAATCATCCGTCCGACTGTTTCTTACCACGCCGACAACTCCCAGAGGATGATTGGGATCTTCCTTCCTCCTGAACTGCTTGCCGAGAGGGTCCAGGCCGTGCCAGAAGCGCTCCGCCATGGCTTGGTTGATCACCGCCATGCGCATGGAGTTCTGGGTGTCCGTTTCGAGGAATTCGCGCCCAAAGAGCAAGGGAATGTGCAGGGTTTCAAAATAACCGGGGGAAATAACATTGTAACCGGCCGAAGGAGCTTGCTGTCCGGGCGATGATACAAAGCCCTCGACCTCGAGAGAGTCTTCCATGCTGTCATCGCCCATGGGGACCGTGGCGGCCAGGCTCGCCGACTGGACGCCGGGAAAGGCACGCACGCGCTCGAGCGCGGTTTTCACGAACTGCTGCGCTGCTTCTTGGTCGTAACCCGCGAGCTGAGGGTCCAGGGTGATGTTGAGTAAATGCTGGGGGTCAAAGCCCAAATCCGACCGTTGGACTTTCAAGAGGCTCCGCAGGAAGAGGCCGGCGACGATCAGCAGCATCACGGAGCCTCCCACTTGGGACATGACCAGAATCTTGCGAAGACGATCCCCACTGGAGGACAGGGTGCGCCCGCCCTCGTGAAGGAATACGTTTAAGTTGACTCCGGAGGCTCGCAAGGCGGGGGCGATGCCGGCAATTACTGCCGCGAGGAGCGCCACGGCGAAGGCGTACGCAAACACTCGCCAGTCAAACGAAAAGTCCATGATAATGGGAATGGCGGTAGGCAGCGGGAGCGAACTGACAACCCGGCTTCCTGCCAAGCCAAGCAAGATCCCACCCATGCAGCCCAACAAGGCGAGGAGAAAACTCTCGATGAGCAAGTGCCAAATCAGACGACCGCGTGTTGCTCCCAGTGCGGCCCGAATGGCGATTTCACGGCGTCGGACAGTCGCGCGGGCCAAAAGGATGCTGGTAACATTGACGCAAGCCAGTATCAACACGATCGAGGCCATGGTCAGGAAAAGCGCTGCTAGCACCGCCAGTGAGTGCACGGCACGGGGATTCGGCCCGATAGGTGAAAGCGGGTAAGCTTTGAGTGTCCTCCAGTCGTCCGCCTTCGGATACTCCCCAGCGAGGCGCTTGGCAATCACCTCCAGGGTGGGCTGAATCTCCCTCTCTGTAACTCCTGGTTTCACCCTGGCAATCAATACCAAGCACCTATTTTGACGATCGTTCAGGAAATCGCTCATTGCTTGGTTGTCAACGGCCGCCATCCCTAACGGCATGTAACCTTGCGTGTCGAGTATCGTTGAGACTGGGCGGAATCCCTCCGGAGCGACCCCGACGATGTTCACCGGCCGGCCATTTACCAACGCCTTTTTCCCGACAATACTGGGATCACCACCGAAATGCGCCTTCCAGAATGAATAACCGAGCACGAGGACCGGATCGGCGCCGGCGACGCGCCCTTCCGCGGGGAGAATGAAGCGGCCAAGCGCCGGGCGAATGCCCAGCATCTCGAAGAAATCGCCGCTGACGAAGTTGGTCCACATCCGTTCGCTCTTGCCTCCTACGCTCAGGCCGGTGACACTAAACGCTTGCACTCCTGCCATATCGGAAAACAAAGCGCTGGTTTGCTTCTTGATATCCTGGAAGTTCTGATACGAGAATGTATCGCCGCCCGTATTCCCCTCGGCGGCTAGAGTGTAGATTTGTTCGGGATGCCTGACGTGAGGCGGGCGCAGTAACAGCCCATTGACCATGCTGAAGATCACGGTGTTCAGGCCGATCCCGAGGGCCAGAGTAGTGACCGCAACAGCCGTGACGCCCGGATTCTTTGCCAGCGTGCGCAGGCCATAGCGGGTGTCCTGCCAAAGGCCTGCCAGGACGTTCTTCTTCTCCCTTGCGCCAAGAACGACGGGTTCCTGTGTCGCTTGGTGTTCGAGCCTCTCCAGTCCCCTGGCAAGGAGCTTGTCCGCGCTGATCTCCTCGAGTGCTGTCCGACGGGCTTTTTCTTCCGTCGCTCCACCCGCCAGCAACTCACAAAAGCGATCCTCCAAGTGCTGCGCGACTTCCTCAACAATCTCCGCCTCACGTGCCGGCGGCAACTTCGAGCCGGCGAGCTGCTGGGTGATTTCTTCCTTCCAATCAGGCATGTTCAACCTCCGTGATGCGGTTGATAGCCTTGACAAACACTTGCCAGCCGCGACGCTGCGAAGCCAAGATTTTTCGCCCCTGCGGCGTCAGGCGGTAATAGCGCCGCCGCCGCTGGCCGCTCTTCTCCACCCATCGGCCTTGAACCCAACCGCGCTTTTCCAAGCGATAGAGCAGCGGATAGAGCGAGGCCGCGTGGAAGCGGAGCGTCCCTCGGGAACGCTGCTCGATCAGTTTGCTGATGTCGTAGCCATGCCGAGGCCGAGCCTCAACCAGCGAGAGGATCAGTAGCTCGGCACTGCCCTTCTTCCATTCGCGATCAGATGGTTTATTCTCCATATATGGCATACCCACATGTTATGGCCCAAATCCGGCCAAAGTCAAGAGAATTCCCGCTTGTTGCTGACCACTGCTGCGCCGCCCAGGGAGGCCGCCCTCGCCCCCAGGACGTTCAGAGAATTGGCGATTTGCGATTGTCGATTTTCCCGCCGTCGCGGGCTGATGGACATTGGAAGGAGTTGCCACACCACTTTTTCAATCGGCCGGCCGCGGCGGGTCAATCACCGATCACAAATCACCAATCACCAATCACCAATTAAAACCTGGTCTTCGGTTGCGGCCAAGGGCCGCGCCATGTGACTATTCCCGCACTTCCGCTTCCTGCTCCTCGACCACCTTCGCCGTATCTTCCCACTCGCGCATCGCCCGGGCGATCTCTTGGCGCCCCTGCTCGATCAGCCTGGCAAGCCGCACGGAATCCGCCGCGCTCCTGAAATGGGCCAGTTCCTGGGCATAGCCCTCGATCTCGGCCTCCAGGCGCGCCACCTGCTCTTCGATCTCGCGGCAGCGGTCCTTCATCTGCTGGAGGCGAATCGGATTCAGCCGCTTCGCTTTAACGGAGGAGGGAGTTGCCGGCGCTGTTGGGAGTGGGCCGGGGTCGTGTCCTTGGCGCGCAAGCGCATGCTCTCGAACGAGATCCGGCAGCCCTGGCAGGGTGAGATCGATTTCCTTCCCCTCCTTACGCCACAAGTAATCTTCGTAGTTGCCCGGGAAGGCATTCACTTCGCCCCCGCCGATCTCGAACACCCGCGTGGCCAGCTTGTCGATGAAGTAGCGGTCGTGGGAGACGAACACCACCGTGCCGGTGTACTTCGCCAGCGCTTCCAGCAACACGTCCTTGGCGCGCAGGTCGAGGTGGTTGGTAGGTTCGTCGAGGAGCAGGAAATTTGAGGGGCGCAGCAGCATTCGCGCCAGCGCATAGCGATTGCGCTCGCCGCCCGAAAGTACGCCGATGCGCTTGAAGACATCATCTGCGCTGAACAGGAAGCAGCCCAGGAGGCTGCGTAGCTCCGTCTGGGTGCTGAGCGCCATGGGGGCGGCGCGCGTCAGGTCGTCGAGCAGACGCGCCTCCGCATCCAGCGCCTTGTACTGGTCCTGGGCGAAATAATCCACCTCCACCTGGTGGCCGCGCTTGTACTCTCCCCCGCTCAGCGGCTCGATACCGGCCAGCAGCTTGAGCAGGGTTGATTTCCCCGCTCCGTTCACGCCCACCAGGGCCACGCGCTCGCCTCGTTGGATGGTGAAGCTCACCTCGCGGAACACCTGCTTGGCGCCGTAGCTCTTGGCCACCTGCTGGAACTCCGCCACCGTCCGGCCGCTGGGCTTGGGCTGGGGGAAGCTGAAGTGGATGGCCTTCTCCTCCAGCGGGATATCGACGCGCTGCATGCGGTCGAGTTCCTTGATGCGGCTCTGCACCTGCTTGGCCTTGGTGGCCGTGTAGCGGAAGCGGTTGATGAACACTTCGAGCTGCTGGATACGCTCCCGCTGGTTTTTGTAAGCCGCTTCGATCTGGGTTCGCCGCGCCGTCTTCTCCGCCAGGTACTTCTCGTAGTTGCCGCTGTAAAAGTGGACGCGCTGGTTCCAGATCTCGGCCATCTTATCGACGGTGACGTCGAGGAAATAGCGGTCGTGCGAGATCAGCAGGTAAGCGTGCGGATAATCGTTCAGGTACTCTTCCAGCCAATTGCGGGCTTCGAGGTCAAGGTGATTGGTGGGCTCGTCGAGCAGCAGCAGGTTGGGCTTTTCCAGCAACAATTTGGCCAAGGCAATCCGCATCTGCCAGCCGCCCGAGAATTCCTCCGTGCGGCGGTGCCAATCGGATTGCGGGAATCCCAGACCGGCCAGCACCATCCCGGCCTGTGCCTCGAGCGAATACCCGTCGCGGTGCTGGAACTCGGTGTCGAGGGCATGAAAGCGCTCGCTCACCCGCTGGTACTCGTCGCCTTCGGGGTCCAGTTCGGCAATCTTCCCCATGAGACGCTCCATCTCCTGCTCCATCGCCAGCAGATCGCCGAACACCGACATGCACTCGGCGAGCACGGTGCGTCCCGAAAGTGTCAGACCGTCCTGCGGCAGGTAACTGGAGGTGATCCCCTTGGCGAACGTGACTTCGCCGTAGTCGAGCGGCTCGAGGCGCGCCAGCACTTTGAGCAAGGTGGTCTTGCCCGTGCCGTTCGCACCCACCAGCCCCACGCGAGCGCGCGGCGTGATGAGCCAATCGAGATCTTCAAACAACAACTTGGGGCCGAAACGCTTTCCGGCCGAAGATAGTTGGATCATATCGGCTTGGGCGCCTCACCAGCCGCAGCCCTGGCGCCGGGCTTCGGCGCGGGATTTGGCGTACCCGATAACCAGCGGTGCGGGGGAGAAACGTTACATCGGAGGCTGAGCACCACCCACCAGTTTAGCAAATTTGGCGAAGAGCGCGGGGAATGGGCAGGCATTGGCGATTGCTGATTGACAATTGTCGATTGAAGAAGTGGTGTGGCAACTTCTTGCAACATTCACTAGTAATCGGCAATCGACAATCACCAATCGCCAATTCCCGCCATCCTCGGCCAAGCGACGACCGCAGAAATTCTTCGCAAAGAACGAAGAAGTTTCGAACGAGTGCTACAGCGCGGCCTGCGGCCGCAACCAAAAGCAGATTCTTCGCTACGCTGCGCTCCGCTCCCCAGAAACTCAACGCATTACTCGTTTCCATTGAGCAGCTTGGGCCGGGCCTGTCTGATCCGTCCTCGCCCTGCAACTAACCCCTCACCCGGCTCCGTCGGCTGACGGACTGGTGAAAGCGCCGTCGAGGTCCATGCCCTCTCCCCCTTGGGGGAGAGGGTGGCCCGCCGCCGGCGTTCTTCAGCCGGGGCGGGACGGGTGAGGGGGTCTCGAGCCTACGCTCCGTTTCTGACATCACGGATAGCGGTCTTCTGCTATCCTCGCTCAGAATGACATGTCATCATTCACTAGTAATCGGCAATCGCCAATCGCCAATCACCAATTCCCGCCAACCTGGGCCAAGCGACGATCGCAGAAATTCTTCGCAAAGAACGAAGAAGTTTCGAACGAGTGCTACAGCGCGGCCTGCGGCCGCAACCAAAAGCAGATTCTTCGCTACGCTGCGCTCCGCTCCCCAGAAACTCAACGCATTACTCGTTTCCATTGAGCAGCTTGGGCCGGGCCTGTCTGATCCGTCCTCGCCCTGCAACTAACCCCTCACCCGGCTCCGTCGGCTGACGGACTGGTGAAAGCGCCGTCGAGGTCCATGCCCTCTCCCCCTTGGGGGAGAGGGTGGCCCGCCGCCGGCGTTCTTCAGCCGGGGCGGGACGGGTGAGGGGGTCTCGAGCCTACGCTCCGTTTCTGACATCACGGATAGCGGTCTTCTGCTATCCTCGCTCAGAATGACATGTCATCCTGAGTCCGCCGCGGCGGACGAAGGATCTGCTTTTCTTCGCGCTGCGCGATGAAGTTGGCGCCTAGTGCTACAGCGAGGCTGGTGGCCGCAACCAAAACGAGGCTCTCTGCGTCCTCCGTGCCTCTCAAGCTTTAACACGGAGCACACTGAGCCTCTCAGTGACCTCCGTGTTGAAGCTCTTCTGACCACGGAGGACACGGAGACACTACGCACAGCAGGAAAAATCTTCGCGGCGCGAGAAGAAACGGTCTGCGAAAAGACGCGCCCAATACTCTATTTCGTCGTAGCGTGCTATTCTGACCGGTCGCTGATAGACCCGCCTGGCACAGCGAGTGGAAGGGGGCAGAACCGAATTCATGCGAAGACTCAACCTGAAGCATTGCCTGGCCGTCCTGGCGCTGTTCCTGCTGGCGCCCATGGCGCGCGCACAGACCGACGACGTAACCCGGCAACTGGCGCACGACACCTTCAAGCAACTGATTGAGATCAACACCACCGATTCGGTAGGCAGCACGACCGTCGCCGCCGAAGCCATGGCGCAGCGCCTGCGTGACGCTGGGTTCCCGGCGGCCGACGTCGTGGTCCTGGGGCCCAACGACCGCAAGGGGAACATGGTGGCCCGGCTTCGCGGCGCCGGCGTCCACAAGCCCGTGCTGCTGATCGGCCACCTCGACGTAGTGGAAGCCCGGCGAGAGGACTGGACCACCGATCCTTTCCAGTTTGTGGAGCAGGATGGCTACTACTACGGGCGCGGCACACAGGACATGAAGAGCGGCGATGCCATTTGGGTCACCACGCTGATCCGCTTCAAGCGCGAGGGGTATGAGCCCGACCGCGACCTCATCCTGGCTCTCACGGCGGACGAGGAGGGTGGCCAAGCGAACGGCGTAGACTGGCTGCTGAAGAACCATCGCGATCTTGTCGACGCCGAGTTCGTTCTCAATGCCGATGGCGGCGGCGTGGATACGGTGAAGGGCAAGCCGTTGATCGTCGAAATGGACGCCACCGAAAAGCTCTACGCCGATTACCAGCTCACGGTGACCAATCCCGGAGGGCACAGCTCGCTCCCGACGCCTGACAACGCGATCTATCATCTGGCCGACGGACTGGGGCGCGTGGAGCGCTATCAATTCCCCTTCGAGCTGAACGCGGTCACGCGCGCCTTCTTCGAACGCACGGCGGGCGTGGAAAGCGGCCAGACAGCGGCCGACATGCGCGAAATCGTCAAGAGCCCGCCCGACGGAGCGGCCATCGCGCGCCTCTCCGCCGACCCGCTGTGGAATGCCACCATGCGCACCACCTGCGTGGCCACCCGGCTCGCTGCCGGCCACGCCAACAACGCCCTGCCACAGATGGCGCGCGCCAACGTCAACTGCCGCATTCTCCCCGGACACTCGCGCGAAGAAGTACGGCAGACGCTCATCAAGGTCCTTGCCGATCCCAAGATCGAAGTCAGCTACGTCACTACCAGTGGCCGGATCCTGGACAGGGAGCCCAACGCCAAGGCGCTACCGCCGGTTTCGCTGCGGCCCGACGTGATGCAGACGCTCGATCGCGTCGCCGCCGAGATGTGGCCGGGAGCGCCCGTGGTCCCCACCATGTCCACCGGCGCGTCCGACGGTGTCTACACCAACGCGGCGGGCATGCCGACCTACGGAATCTCCGGCTTGGCGATCGATACGGATGACGTCCGCGCGCACGGGAAGGACGAGCGCCTGGGAGTGGAATCTTACTACCGAGGGGTCGAGTTCTATTACCGTTACCTCAAGGCGCTCACCTCGCCCAAGTGAATGCGGCGCGTGGGCGGCGCGCTCGCTCACCGGGGGTGAAAAAGGAAGGAGAACATGCCGGCCAAACTTATCTTCGCACTGACCGCCGCAGCGTGGTGCGGCATCGGCTTTGCCACCGCCACGACTCCGGCTGCCCTGCCGGGCAAGGAGCCGGCCCAGCATCCTTTCCTCTATGCGGGGGAATGGGACACGCGCAAGCCCCTGGAGCAGTCCATCTTCATCGTCCGTGAAGGCAAAATCGTCTGGCAGTATTCCATGCCCATAAAAACCTCGAGCGGTGGAAACCAGGAGTTCGACGACGCCACGCTGCTGTCCAATGGCAACGTGATCTTTTCCCGCATGTCAGGAGCGGGAATGGTGAGCCCCGACAAAAAGCTTCTGTGGAATTATCCCGCTCCGCCCGGAACCGAAATCCACTCCTGCCAGTCCATCGGCAAGGACCGCGTCTTGATCATGCGCAACGGCAATCCGGCCCAGGCAATGATCATCAACACCGCCACGGGAAACATCGAAAGGCAAATCTCCATTCCGACCACCGTCACGGGCACCCACGGACAGTTCCGGCACATTCGCATGACCAAAGCGGGCACGTTGCTGGTGCCGCACCTCGGGGAAGGCAAAGTCGTCGAGTATGATCTGGACGGCAAGGTGCTTTGGTCGGTTCCGGCCAAATCGCCCTGGCAAGCGGTTCGGCTCAAGAACGGCAACACCCTGATCGCGGGAGACTGGAGCCGCTACGCGCGCGAGGTCAACCCCAAAGGCGAGACGGTATGGGAGTTCACGCCGGCGGACGCGCCCCAATACAAGTTGGGCAACATTCAGACGGCCAACCGGCTGGCCAACGGCAACACGGTGATATGTTGTTGGATCGCCGGGGACAACGACACGTCACACTGGCCGGGCACCGTGCAGGTCTTGGAAGTGACTTGGGACAAGAAAGTCGTCTGGGCTTTGTCTTCCTGGAAAGATCCGGACCTTGGGCCGGCCACCAGCATCCAGCTTCTCGATGAACCAGGCAGGCCGGAAGATGCCGAGCGTTGATTCGTCTTTAACGCTTACTCTCTAATAGGTGGCAAGCGAGACGTGCAGCACCACAGGCTCCGCGCCAAAGTTGAGGCCCCAGTCCGTCTCGTCGCCATTCCAGATGCGAAGGAACTTGAAGACGCCGTTCTCGTAGGTTCCCTCTTCCACACGCAGGAATTGCCGGTGTTGCTCGGCGCTGGCTGGCCGGAAGTCGACGCGGCAAAAGAATCCGGCCACCAGAAACTGGTTGTCTTTGAGCTGGGCAACCAGAACGCGCCCCGTCGGCTCCGGATTCCCCACGGCGTGATTGTTGCGGGACACTCCATACGACACCACCGCCTCCCAAGGTCCGAACGGCAGGGTCTCGGTGACCTTGCCCTTTTCCTCGGCCACGGCCTGGAGCTTACCTTCGAAATTGAGGCGCGCGATCTCCCGCTGCATGGGGCCGATCAACCGGTAATTCATTGCCCAGGGAGTCAGGAACTCCTCGCGTGGTCTGGAACCCCCGGCAGCGTCGCCGCGGTCCCTGGTGTAATCCATCCCGAACGGCGAGAATCCTATGGCCTGAAGGCCGAGCGCCGAGAAGAAGAAACGGGCATTGCCGGCGCCACCGGTCTCGGGCACGAATAGGGGATTGTCGTCGCGATGATAGAGTTCGAGCACCTTCAAATACGCGGCGGGGTCGTTCTGGTAAATGTCGGGCGCCAAAATATCCAGCGCCGGCGCCGCGACTTTCCAGATGGCGAGCACATTGTCCGTGGGGCCGCCGCTCTCGTAGCTGCCGGGAGCACCCGGCTTCAGCGGGTCGCGCAAAGCCGCGTTGGCATAGAGCGGCAGCGGATAAACGGCCTTCCCCGCGGCGGCCACTTGCCCCACATATCTCGCTACCGACCAGGCGTGGAAGCAGACTTCGGCTTCGGGGCCAAAGGCTTCCTGCCAGTTCGGAGATGGCGAAGCGGCCTTCACTTGCATGGCGTCGAGGACCTCGGGCGGCGCCGGCGCTTCGAAGAGTTTCTGCGCGGCCGGGGAGTAATCGCGTACGCTGCCCCAGGTGCCGGGTTCGTTCTCCACCTGAACCATGATTACGGTGCGCTGGGGGTCGGCTGCTTTGAGGTGCCGCAGGAAAGCGCTGAACGCACTCTTGTCCGCCTCCAGCGACGCCGTGGCGTAAGGTGAAGGCGAGTCCACCGCGCCTCCGTTCTTATCGACCATGTGCGGATAGCGGTCGGGGGCCAGTTTCATCCACTCGGGCATGTAGTGCTGGCTGCCGTTTTTCCAGGTTCCGAACCAGAGCAGCACCAGGCGAACACGATGTTGCCGAGCCTCTGTCAGGAGCGTGTCGATCACCGTGTAGTCGTACTGTCCGTGCCGCGGTTCGAACTGCTCCCAGTAGACCGGGATTTCGACCGTATTGACATTCAGGTATTCCATGGCGGGCCACACGTTCGGAAGCATGGCCGGCCAGTCGCTGGAGTTGTGTACCTGTGCGCCCAACATCAAGTAAGGTGCATCGTCGACCAACAGGGCGTAGCGCCCATCTTTCTTCATCAGGTGGGGAAGCGGGCGCTCCTTGACCTGGGCGTGGAGCGCAACGACGACACTCGCGGCCACCAAAGCGGCCAGAACAGCGGAAGTCATTTTCATCTTTTGGCACTCCTACTTTATTAGCGCCGGACCGGCGCACAGCAAGAGAGAAAGACGGGCGTTGCTTGCCACAAGAGTCCTTCGGCAGCATAGTAGTCCTTATCCGAACCGGAGTCCACTTGCGCCAGGCGGCGGTGGTGGTGTCATTTGGAACGGGATCCATTTCGACACGCCTGTCATTCCTGCGAAAAGCTTGCCCTGAGCTTGCCGAAGGGCGGGAATCCAGTCCGTCGACAGCGCATTTCCGAAGGTTTGCCAGGTGGATTCCTCCCGCCATGGCGGGACGGGAATGACTGCGGCTTGCAACGCCCATATCTCGGGAGACCGCAGACCTCAGAGCCACGTCTGCGGTACGCTTGCTTGGCCACAGTGGTAGTCTCTCAGATGGGTTCGGGAGCCATCGCAATCGCTTCGTTCACTACTGCCTCAGAGGCTCGAAAATTGAGGTCTCGACGGAGCTTCCGCACCAATGCAGAGGGTTCCGTAGCTCGACCCTCAAGGTGCAGTCGCGCCAGGAGGCGGACTGTTCCCACAGTTTTGAATCCCTTGAGCCTTCCAATTTCACGAGCCCGCCTTTCATCACCGATGAAGAAATCGGCGGCCTTTTCCTCTGCCTGAACGAGAGCCTCAGCTTCGCCTTGGTGCAATTGGTCCATGAGCAAGCGGACATTTGTCATATCAGCCGCCGTGCATCTTAGAAAACAGCCAGCTTGGTACAGCTTCTTGAGCCGGTACCGAAATCTGCTCTTCCTGTTGACCTCCGTATGAACGACTCGTGGGACATAAACCACATCGAAAAGGTTGGATAACTCCCCGGCGAGGCCGAGGTGCGAGAGGCAAATGAGCGGAGAACTGTCTACGACCGCGATGCGCACTATTTTTCACTAAGTGAGAAGAGCAGGAGCAACGCGAGGCCCGCTGCGACAAGGGCTCCGGCGGCTTGCCGTTTTTCCTTACTGAGGTGTTGCTGTTGCAGGAATTCGACGACTTCCGCCTCGACCTTTCCCGGATTGTCCCCTGGCGAGAAGGTGAAGACTCGGGGAAACTGCGCAACGAGGGGACTGTTCGCTACATCCGAATGCACAATGGGTATCACGAGTTTTTGCCTCGCGAAAGCATACCTCAACTCCTTCTGGACGCCCGCATTCGCTTTCGCAGTGATGATCGCCAGAACGCAGTCCGCGCGATCAATGGCGTTCTCCACGCTGCCCGCGGCAGTCTTTTCCCCTGATGGAAACGGAAACCCTCGACGCGGCACGTACATCTCAATGCCGTGCGCAGCCGCCAGGGTTTGCAACCGCCAAGCCAGCGCTTGCTCGGCAGGATCGAGACTGTGACTCAAGAAAACTTTAAAGGCCATAGGCCTGTTATTCTACGCTTCTATTTACCGCGGTTCTAGTGTGGTCTTTTGGTGGTGTGGTCTTTCGGTGGTCTTTTGCACTTCGTCCGTGATGCTGTCGAGCTCGCAAACCAGTTTGCCGATTTCGGCGTCCGCCGCGTACATTTCGCGGTCGACGCGGTCAACTTGTGACGGGGCGAGCTTGCCGGGAAGAGTAGCGCCGGCATCCTGCCGGCTGTGCCGCCCAGACGGCGGCGCTACGCTTGTCTTTTTGTTCAATTCCAGCATCCGCTCGACCAGCGTCGGCAGGCGCTCGTGTCGAGGCCGGCGCCGAACTGGAGGTTGAGTTTCGATGGCGAGGCGCGCCCGCACGGGGGGGGCCTTAGGTGGGCCTTTCGGCGCGGTTCGCCCGAAGTCTGGCGCGAGAGGCTTATTCCTTCTTAGGCTCGACGGAGGCGCGGACTGGGTTGCCGCCATTTCGCGGCATGATCGCAGCGGTGCCGAGATTCTTGGGAATCTTCAGGTTGCTCATGTCAATCGGTTGGGTGGGGCGATAGCCCTTCGTTACCTCGTCCTTCCTCGGCTCGTGCCCCTCCCGGAGTCTTTGAATCTTCGCGTCGTCGCTCATACCTTCACCTCATCAAACTCGAAGAATTCGATCTGTTCCAAGTCTTCCATCATAGGCGGGTGGCGCAGACATCGGTTTGTGATGTCTGCGACATGCTGATGCCGCATGAGGCTGAGGTAGAAACTTTTCATGCCTCGGCTGCGGCATTTTTGCGGCCCCAATCATCTTCATTACGTGACCACCAGCATCCCGCAGGGCGGGGTCGCGCCCGCCTCTTCGACTCGGGGCGGTTTAAGAGCAGATTCCTCACCACGCTCGCCGACCTGCGAGGCGACCCCGGCTTCCGCATCGTCGGATACGTTCTCATCCCGCAGGGCGGGACTGTCACCTATTGCTCTGGCCCTCGGACGGCACCCACCCCACCCAGCCCGCTTGTAGGGCAGGGCCCGCGGTCCGGCCCTGCGGCTCTTCCAGCGAGGCGGGTTCTTTCCGCGCCGCAAACAGGACAATCCGCTTTACGCTTGGCCCCACACCGAATACGGTTTCTGAGAACATGCCGGCCGCGCCGCCTAAGCCACGGCGCGGTGGAAAAGCCGCAAGGCTGGAAAGCGAGCCTTGCGCTACATTGCTTCAGCCGCTCTCCAATGATTCAATGACCCAATGAATCAATGAGTCAATTGAGGTGGTCCTGGGCTATACCTGTAAATATTTCTCTTGACAACGCCCCGCCATTGTGATAGCCTATTAATGTGTATAGCCTGACCCGCGGGGAAGTCCTTTCCCCGCTATCCCAACACCACGTCCCAGGAGGAACTATGTCCTTACGCAAATCACCCGAACTTACGCCCGCGCTGCTCGCCGCCGCGCGCCAGAATGCCCAGCATTCCACCGGACCGCGCAGCCCCGCCGCCAAGCAGAACTCCAAGCTCAATGCCCTGAAGCACGGCATATACGTCAGGGACGAAAATCAGCGCCAGTCCATGCTGGCGCTGGGCGAAGACCCGGAACAATTCCAATCCCTCACCGAGGAACTCATGAGCGCCTTCGGTCCCGGCGACGCGCTCTGGGAGAAGCAGGTCGAGGACCTCGCCTGGCTCTACTCGCGCCGCGAAAGGCTCGAGCGGGCGCAAGACGGCCTCAGGCGGCGCGCCTTGCAGGCCATCGACGACTGGCAACACCGCCGCCAGCAGGAGATGGCCCGTGTCACCTTCGACGCCTCCCAGCACGAGATCCTTGATGTCGATCTGCCGGAGTCTACAGATCGAGGGGTGGCGCTGAGAAAGACTCTTTCTTATCTCGAGCTCGTACGGGAGGAGATCAACCAGCGCACCTTCCGGGAGCGCCAGTACGCCGTATTGGAATCTTTTTACAGAGGTATGATGGGGTGGCGGCCGGGGCTGATTTTCAGTCTGCTGCACCGTTTCAGTGACCCTATGCACCTGCGCGAGCAACAAGAGGAGGACGAGGAATACCGGCAGTTCCTGCTCAAAGAAGGCGCCGACTGCGTGCCGCCGGGCGAGCCCGAGCGCCAGGAACTTCTCCGTTTGCTGGAGGAGGAAATCGCCAGCGTGCGGGAAGAATTCGCATATGCCGAAAAGGCGAATGAGGAGAGGGCGGCGATAGAACGGGACGCCTGCCTTGCCCCGGAGGGGGAGACGTGGAGCATGATGCTGCGCCAGGAAGCCGCCCTGGACCGCTCCATTGACCGCAAAGTAAGGATACTGCTGAGGCTGCGGAAGGAATCTACCAACCTTCCGACAGCTCCCCCTAGTCAGGGCGATGGCGGGAGGATGGAGAACATCGAGGACGTCCCCGAAAGGGACATTGTGTCCGAGACTTCACAGGGTGTGGAAACAGTCGGGAGCTTAAAAATGAACGAACGACGCGGGAATGTTGTTGAAAACAAAGGATCTGGTTTGGACAACCGGGAGCAAACCGGGAACATTGTTGAAAACAAATGCAGTTACGCGCAAAATGCAGGAATGTTGCTGAAAACAAAGGGGGTAGATGGTATGTCGTAGGTGGTTGTTGGTAGGTGATATGTCGTAGGTGGTAGGTGGGGAAGGGCAAGTGGTAGGCAGCGATGCGCAGAACTAAGGCAATCATGGGCATCTGCCTTGGGGTTTTACTTTTGCGTTTTGCACTTTGCGTTTTGCCTTTTGACTTGCTCCTCTCTGCATGGGGAAGAACAAGTCAAAGGGCAAAGGGCAAAACGCAAAAGGCAAAGCCCCCCACATACCACCTACCACATACGGCTAGAGAGCCATCCGCGAACCCCGACCTGGGAACAATTTCGTCCTCTAAGCCCTTGATTCTTGGTCGGCCGAATCGGCTATCTGCTACTTTCCGGATGGGCTTCTAGGAGGTAGGTGGGGAAGAAGCACATCGAGGATTGGCGCGCTTTGAACGGCCATTTTGAATATATTGCCGCGACCTTTGAAGACGGGCTTAGGCCCTTATTCCTGCTCCTCTTGCACTGTGAAGAGCGCACGTTGGGTGCCAAGCCGCATGGTCTGTATCTTATTGTCAATGCGCAATCCGCCTGAAATTGCGTGGGCGGTGGCTGTCCGCTTTTGGGACGGAGGTGCGCGAAAATGGGACCGCGAGGAACGATTCCAAACCCACTATGGTGCTTTCGAACTGCCTGCTTGGGTCTGCAAGTGTATATCCCACATATAGAAAACCCTTCGACGTCACACTTGGCGCGGCAAGAACTGGGGAATGGTACGCCTGGCAGGATTCGAACCTGCGACCTGTTGCTCCGGAGGCAACCGCTCTATCCATCTGAGCTACAGGCGCATATCAACTAAAGTCTACATCTAGCTAGACGGGAAAGTCAAACCGGATGTTGCAGCCCCAGTGCTGACGCGTGCTACCGATCCGCGGTTGCCGGTGCGTACTGGGTTGGCTGAAACCAGGGATTAGAGTTACTGACCCGGGCTTTCCGGGGCCTTGGCAGTCATCTCCGGCGTTTCTTCTGGCGCCTCTGGCGCGATCTTGCCGGGGAAAGCGACACCTGGGCGCGCCCCTCACGCCCTGGGACCCTGAACCGCCTGGGACAAGCTCATTGCAAACGCATCTGGCAGGGCGAGGCGAGCAAACGCTGAATCCGTGCGGCGTCCATCCCGCAGAGCGGGACCACTGCACGTCTCGCCCAGCAACTGAATTAGACCCCGCTGCCCGCAGCGACAGACCATCCGCACCAGAGGCGCGGCGTTTTGCGCCAGGATGTTCACCAGATGCCCCAGGCGCATCAGGAAGTGGTAGCCCCGCAGGGCATTCCAGTGGTGCGAGAAGCAGTGTTCATAAAGGTAAGCGTACTCTTGCTGCAGCAAACGGTAAGGCTCAGCCCGTCGATTGGGCAGCATTCCTTGCTGAAATCTCGCATGGCAAAACCGTACTCGAATACGGTCCGAATCGCACGATCTTCGTGCAGGGAGACGCTGCGGATTCCGTGTGGTATCTCCAACATGGCAAGGTGAAGCTGGCGGTGACATCCCAAGAAGGCAAGGAAGCGATCGTCACTATTCTGGACGCCGGCGAGTTCTTCGGTGAGGGGTGCCTTGCCGGCCAGCCGTTGCGCCTCTCGACGGCTATCGCCGTGGGCGATTGCACTCTTTACAGGATCGAGAAGCCGCTGATGGTGCGTCTGCTCCACGAGCAGCACGGCCTCTCGGAATTGTTCATCACCCACCTACTTTCCCGCAACATTCGATTTGAAGAGGATCTGGTCGACCAACTTTTCAACTCCACCGACAAGCGCCTGGCCCGGATTCTCTTATTGCTGGCGCATTTTGGCAGGGAAAGCAGAACCGAAACGGTCCATCCCGGAATCAATCAGGAACACCTGGCCCAAATGGTCGGCGCCACCCGGTCGCGGGTCAGTTATTTCATGAACAAGTTCCGGACGCTGGGCTTTATCGATTATACGCAAAACGGCACGTTGACGGTTAACAATGGCCTCTTGAGCGTGATCCTGAGCGAATAGCATATCCCCACCGGCCCCACCCAGTAGTTTCCCTCATCAACCTAAATGAGCAGTTTGGAGCAAATGGGTGTGCTTTTTTTAACAGACAGGCCAAAACCGGACTTGCTAAGGTAACTGAGTTGTGCCGCAAGCAATCCTCGCCCTACAGAGCTAGTAGGGGGCGGAGACGTTATTAGGGAAGTAGAGGAAAATCAATTTAGATACCTCGGAGGTACAAAGCTATGACCGCAACATGCACCAAACATGAGGAGCACTCACACGTCCACGGCCCGAATTGTGGCCACACCGCCGTCAAGCACGACGGCCATACGGACTATCTCCACGATGGGCACTTGCACCACGTCCACGAGAGCCACGTCGATGAACACAAGGTGTCAACCAATGCCGCAAATCAAGACAAGTGCACGCCGGAGCATAGCTGCGGCGCACATGAGGCAAATCACGTTCACAGTCCAAACTGTGGTCATGAGCGCGTGCCGCACGGAGATCATGTGGATTATCTCGTGAAGGGCCATTTGCATCACCCCCACGGGAAGCACTGCGACGACCACGGCAAGCTGGAAGCGGCGGCATAACTCTTTAAGCAAAGATGCTCCTTATCGGCGATTTCCACTGTTGCTTGAAGCTTCATCTGCCGCTCAGATTGCCGTAATACACGGGGCACAGGATCTAGGCCCGCAGGTCAACTCTAAAAAGTCTCGGACGATAAAATGTCAAAAAAGGCAGCGGAACACCACACCAAAGCAGCGGGGCACCATGAGCATGCGGCAAAGCACCATCGCGAAGCCGCCCGGCTTCACGAGGCTGGTGATCACAAGGCAGCTGCTCACCACGCGCACTTGGCGCACGGACACTTGCATCACGCAACACGTCACGCAGCCGATGCGGCGGAACTTTACATCATAGAGACAGTCTGAAGGCTGCGGGCAACTGAACCGAAGTTGAAGATCTAACGGGGGTTGCAGGGGAGAGCGGGTTGCTTCTTAAAGGCGGAACCCGCCACTCGCCGTCGGCTCACGGGAAGAGGGAGAACTACGCATGGCGACGGGTGCATCCGTATTAGCCAAGCGGTTAAGTTCAACGTGAGTGAGGGCTGGATGGTCCTGCCAGGAGTTGGGCCGTTTGTCCAGCCCCCCCTATCGCAAGATACGAGCACACGACAATTGCGGCTGCCGTAGATGGACCTAGTGCGAGGCTAAACATGGCATCATTAACCCCCAGCCCAGGGTTGGCAGACGAACTGCCGTCCGGAAACCGGGCCAGAATCCTTCTGCTCAACAAAGATCCACGGGATCTCGTTCACTACCGAGCCATATTCCAAAAGCTGGGGTGCCAGGTGCGAGCCAGTTCGTCCTTCGCAGAGGGAGTGCAATCCCTTGGGCGCGAGCCGTTTGACTTGGTCATTTTGGACCAAGGCAGCGGTAGGTTCGAAGGGCAGGAGGTGCTCGCGCAGGCCATGGAAGTCGACGTGGAGTTGCGGGTGTTGGTACTGGCGCGATCTTATGACCGGGGCTGCTATCTGCAAGCAATGCAGTCGGGAGCCTTGGATTATCTCGAGGGACCTTTGGGCGCAGCGGAGATCGTTGCTCTCCTGGAAACGTTTATACCGCACCGAAGCGGAGCGCGCGGGACCTCGGTAAACCGGGTCAAGGGTGCAAGACAAAGTAAGGAAGCATCCGCAAAACGAAATCCAATTAATGTGTGCCTGGAGGAGTATGCGATATGAGACTGCTGGGAAAAATTGCAGGTGTGACGGGCGGCGGAACAGGCATCGGCAAGAGTGTTTCGAAGCGGTTTGCGAAGTGATGTCTCGCCTACGGCTTTGGCGCCGCGGCCCATGTCGTGGCGCAGGTCGCCAAGTGGCAGGGACGATCAATGTTTGCTGCCTTCACGCGGCCGGGAGATGTTGCCACACAGGCCTTCGCCCGGCGCCTGGGCGCGGCCTGGGCGGGTCAGACGAGATGCCGCCGGAGCCGCTCGACGCTACGATCATCTTTGCCACCGTTGGTGATCTTGCCCCTGGCGCTGAAGGCGGTACGCAAGGGCGGTCGCGTCGTTTGCGCGGGCATCCATATGAGCGACATCCCGAGCTTTCCCTATCGTCTGCTATGGGAAGAGAGGCAGCTCGTGTCGGTCGCCAATCTCAAACGGCAGGATGGAATCGATTTTCTGAGTCTGGCTCCGGAGATCGGCATCGTCACCCATACCACAACCTATCCGCTCAACCAGGCCAATCAATCCCTCGCCGATCTCCGCGCTGGCCGGTTCGAAGGCGCGGCAGTTCTCGTGCCGTGAGTGCGGGCGCGGAAGGTTCAGATGAAACGTGTCAAAAATGAAGTTGTCCGTGTGTTCCTTTTTGACCAGATGTTTCAAGTCTAAACGTGTAAGCTTCTTCATCAACACGAGATTTGGAAGGTGGCAGTGCAGCAGATTGAGCAAAGTATTTCTAATCCGCCACCGCTTATAGCGACGGGCACGAAATCGCAAGCGGGAAATTCCGTAAGCGGCCAATATACGCTCACGCGCGAAGGCGATATCGCGCAGACGAACCTGCAAAGAAAAGAGAACGGCAATTTGCCGCCGCTCGCGGAGAACGCAACCCTCGATGAGATCGCGACGCTGCGTCTCGAGGATATGTTCAAGAATCAATATTTTGCGCATGTCTCGCCGGCGAGTTCAAGCGCGTTAATGGTGGCAAAGCGGGTTGGCGACAATTACATCGCGCTAGGGGAAAATCTGGCAATGGGAGATTTTGAAGGAGATAGCGGCGTGGTCAACGCGTGGATGCATAGTCCCGGCCATCGGGCGAATATATTGAACACGCATTACACCGAGATCGGCGTTGCGGTGGGCGAAGGAATGTTCCAGGGCGAGGATACTTGGATCGCGGTGCAGATTTTCGACCGTCCGGCATCGGATTGTCCGCTACCGGATGCGAGTCTCAAAACAACGCTCGATGCGTCGCAAACGGAACTTTCGGAGATGCAGGCGCGATTACAGACCCAGCAATCCGAGATGAATGCCATGGAACCGCAGTACGGGCCGGATTATAACCAAGCGGTCGATGCATACAATGCATTGGTCGCGCAATATGATGCGCTTGCCTCGCAGGAGAAATCGGAGGTAGCGCAATACAACGCCGAAGTTGGTGCGTATAACAAGTGTATAGAAGAATAGACAGTTGACATATTTATGGAGAACTACAAGAAAGCCATAAGTATTCCTGCTGGTCGTTGGCTTTCGGATGAGATCCGCTGTGCCGAATGCCCCACGGGGAGCAAGGCCGAGGCACGCAGATTGAGGCAAGAAGCCGCGGCCCGGCCCTTCCAATCTATTCAACATCATTACCAAACGGTTGACGATGAAGGGGCTGATCGCTAGCGATTGGCTGAACCGTCGCGCCGAGTTCGAAAAGGAAGTGGGGGGCTATTTCAAAGCCGGCAAGGTGAAGCACCAGGAAACGGTCGTGGAAGGAATCGACAAAGCGGTGGGCGCTTTCATCCGTCTTTTCCAAGGGCAAAATATGGGCAAGATGGTGGTGGAGTTGGCTTGACCTCGGGCCTCGTCGGTTTTCTTATGAGTGACATCGTTCTGGACATCAAAAGTCTTACTCGCCGCTTCGGCACATTTACGGCGGTCGATAGTCTGAACCTTTCGGTCACGCGTAGTTTTTGGCGAATCTCCTCCCTGATCACACATTAGGCCCTCGTCAAAGGGATGATGAGCACTTTTGACCAGCACGGTGAGCAGTATTTAACTGCGATGGCAATAGCCTTCGACTATCTGGGAAAAGGATTCACGACCTGGGTCGTGGAATAAGACCAAGGAAAAAGGGGGTAGAACAATGATCGACAAACCAACACACGGCGAGCAGCCAAGGCCGCCTGCCGGCGAAAAGGGTAGAGCCTCCCGGCGTGGCCGTCGGCTGAAACTCATCATGGTTGCAGCGGTCGTACTCATCACTCTCCTGGTGGTCATCTCGGGCTGGATACAGAAGGGGCTGTGGATGCGGCAGCTCGGCTACACCGGCGTCTTCTGGACACTCCTGGCCCTGCAGTGGGAACTGTTTTGCGTGGCATTCGTTGTTACGCTTCTGTACCTCTGGATCAATCTTCGCCTTGCGGCGAGAAACGGCGCCGCTTTCCGTGCGGGTAATTTGACAAGCGAGTCTACCGTTGCGGCGAAACTCGGCATCCAGATCTCTCCCACGGGTTTGAAACTGACCATGGGCACGGTCGCTGCTGCCGCCGCCCTAATCTTCGCGGGCATCTTCTATGCACAATGGGATACGTATCTCCGCTTTCGTTATGGCGGATCCTTTGGGTTGTCCGATCCTCTCTTCGGAGTCGGTGTCGGGTTTTATCTGTTCCGTCTCCCCTTTTATGAACTTTTGCAGATCAGCCTGAGCGCATTGACGCTGATCACGCTCCTGGCCGTCCTGGTCTTGTACGCGTACTTCGGGTTACCGGAGTTCAGGCGCAGCGGACAGATGGAGGGCCGGAGCGCGAAGGCCGTTCCACATCTGTCCATCCTGCTTTTCGCCCTGGTCGCCAGTTGGGGATGGGGGTTTTACCTGGATCACTACGAACTCCTCTACTCCACTCAGGGAGTAGTTTACGGTGCCGGCTATACGGCGGATCATGTGACCCGGATCGCCTTCTGGATCATGGCCGGCGCCTCGGCGGCGCTATGCGCGCTGCTGGTGCTCAATTTCTTCCGGCCGCGATTCAGAGCGATTGCTATTGGATTCGGAATATACGTGGCCTTGTACGTTATCGCGGTCTTGCTGCTGCCGGCCCTCTTGCAGAGGTTCATGGTACAGCCGAACGAGCTGGCCCTCGAAACCCCGTATCTCAAGAACAACATAGAATTCACCCGAAAGGCCTACAGCCTCGACGCGATCCAGGAAACATCCTACCCGGCGCTGTCGGATCTGACGTCCGAGGTGATTGCGAGAAATCAAGACACGATCCAGAACATCCGTCTCTGGGACTACCGCCCGTTGCTCCAGATGTACCAACAGGCCCAGGAGATACGGCTCTATTATCAGTTTTACCGGGTTGATGTGGACCGCTACCACCTGCCGGATGGTTATCATCAGGTGATGCTTTCGGCCCGCGAGCTCTCCGCGCAGCTTCCCGCTGAAGCCCAAACCTGGGTTAACCAGGAGTTGCAGTTCACGCATGGCTATGGCTTGGTCATGAGCTTCGTCTCGAAGACTGTCGGGGGAGGCTTTCCGCAGTACGTTCTCGAGAATATCCCGCCCGAATCCGCCTACGGCCTGCCCATAAACCAGCCTTCCATCTACTATGGCGAGTCGATGCCGGGATATCGGATCGTCGCGACGGGCGCTAAAGAGTTCGACTACCCCAAGGGGAATCAGAATGTCTACACGAGTTACCAAGGAACAGGAGGTGTCCCGCTGGACAGCTTGTGGAAACGGCTCTTGTTTGCCTGGACTCAGACCGATGTCAACATACTGTTTACGTCCTATCTTCGGCCAGAGAGCAGGATTCAGATCTGGAGGAACGTTCAGGAACGCGTGGAGCAGATCGCTCCGTTCTTGGGCCTCGACCAGGATCCCTACGCCGTGGTGAGCGAGGGCAAACTGTACTGGATCCAGGATGCCTACACCGTCTCGGATCACTTTCCTTACTCCAGTCCCCACGCGGCGGGGTTTGAGGAAGGGCTGAACTACATTCGAAACTCCGTAAAGGTCGTTGTGGACATGTACGACGGAACCGTCCGGTTCTACGTCATGGATCCGAACGACCCCGTCCTGGCGGTTTACCGGCGTGCGTTTCCGGGCGTTTTCATGGACTTGAATCAGCTTTCGGCGGATCTGAAAATGCATCTGCGGTACCCGGAGGATCTCTTCTCCATCCAGGCCGACCAGTACAGAACTTTCCACATGACGGTTCCCCAGGTCTTCTATAACCGGGAGGACCTCTGGGTATTCCCCCAAGAGAACTATGCGGGCAACGTCGCGCCCATGCAGCCCTATTACATCCTGATGAAGCTCCCCGGAAGCGACCAGCTCGAGTACCTCCTCATGACTCCTTTCACGCCTCAGAAGCGAGACAACATGATCTCCTGGGTGGCCGCCAGGTGTGATTTCCCCGAATACGGGAAGATGCTCTTTTACCAACTTCCCAAGGAGAAGCTGATCTACGGTCCGATGCAAATCGAGGCGATGATCGATCAGAACACTACGATCTCCCAGCAACTGACCCTCTGGGACCAAAAAGGGTCGAGAGTCATTCGTGGAAACCTGATCGCGGTGCCCATCGAGAACTCCTTTCTCTATGTGGTACCGGTGTACCTCACCGCGCAAGGCACAGACTTCCCCCAACTCAAGCGCGTCATCGTGATTTCAGGGGACAAAGTGGCGATGGAGCCTACACTCGATGAGGCCATCCAATCCGTCTTCGGGACGCAGCAACCCCAGAAGGGAGCGCCAGCGCTCAGCGGACCGCCGGAGTTGGGCCAGGCGAGGACGCAGTTCGATGAGGCACAGAAGGCAATGCAGCAGGGGGATTGGGAAAAATTCGGCAAGGCGATGGAGGCGCTCAAGCGCTTGCTGGCTGGACCGACACAATAGGACTCAACAATCCGGGAAATGCATATCTCAAACCAGGGATCCCTCAATATGGGATCTAAGGCGTCGCTGCCGCGTGAAGGGGCAAGACGGACCGCGCCGCGTACGAGTTTACGTGCGCCAAGTTACAGGCAGCCCGCAACGCCTTCGAGGAGTTCGACCACATGTCACACCTCCACTTCGTTTAGGCCCGAAGTGCTGGCCAACGTCCACCGGGAGTATGAAGAGAAGGTCGAGCGCCACAGGGCCGAGCGTGATGAGTTGCATCTCGAGAAACAGCAAGTTCATGCAGACAAACTACCGTTGGGCCCGACGGCATCTGCGCCTGGTTATTGAAGAGGTAGAGGGTATCCACGCCTTTCACCATGGAACACCCACTCTGGCGTCGAGGAAGTTGCTTGGGGACATATCGAGGCGCAGTTACTGCGTCTCGAATTGGGCGAAACGAATGAGCCCGACGAGCAAGAACCCTTCCCAGACTGAGCCGATGGGAATGACCGCCAGAAACAGATGGTCGTGAAATGAAACCACCGGCAGAGAGAAAATCCCTGCCCCATGAGACGAGAGACCGATGAAAGTGAGCCCCTTTGCAGGAAAGCCAGCCGAACCCTCGATGCTGGTGAATGTACCCAGACTTGTAACGGCCTATTACACAGAGATTCCTGACCCTTCAGTACCGGAACAGCGGGTGGCCTTCGGCACCTCGGGACATCGTGGATGCGCATTCGACAAGGCTTTCAATGAATGGCATATCCTCGCCATCAGCCAAGCTATTTGTCTGTACCGAGCGCAACAAAACATCG
>JBEKME010000071.1:0-33288 GCA_050008675.1 Terriglobia bacterium | reverse complement strand
GTTTCCCCCCTTCAGGGCCCGGGTATCCGTTTGGGTCCCATTGACCCAGGCCGTTGGCCTGGGCTCTGTTAGATCGCCCCTTTGGGGCTCACCTGCCCACCCTCTCACCCGCGGAGAGGGAAACCCATGACAGGTTGTTTACGCCTCGCACACCAGATATACTGGCACCATGGGATCACGGGTCGTAGAGGCTGAATACGAGAAGGGCATGCTCGAGCCGAGCACGCCGTTGACGCTTCGTCCGGGAGAGCGTGTCCATCTGATCGTGATGCGGCAGCCGGATCCGAAGCGGTGGGACCTGTCCCGTCTGGCCGAGAGCCCCGCGGCCCATGAAGCGGTTCTCGCCGAGCAGGACCTGGAGGGCTGGGCGGCGAACGTCGATGAAGAGGATCGCCAAGCAGCTACGTGCAATTCCCCAGTCGGCTCGCCAGAAAAAAATCTGGGACTTGACCGAAGAGGAAACGGCTGAACTCGAACTGGCCACCGACGAGGCTCTCGGTAGGGTCGAGCCGCCACCCAAGTAGCAGCACCTAAACCCTGGGGAGGAGAAAGGGTACCTGACACCGTTTCCTAACCGATAAGTTATGGACGAAATATTCGCGGGCGATCTTCACGCTGGGTTAACAGAACTCGTGCTGTCGCTTGATTCATGCGACCTCGGCGAAGGCATTACCCTCAACAGAACATACGCACATCTGATGGCGCATTTCTTGTTGGCATTCGCCCAACCCCCTCCCGGATCTCATCATCCTGGACCTTTGAAAAACGCAAAATATGGCATCGCGTTCGACGTCACGACCGATCTTCGTATCCCTGAACATCACTCGGACAGAATCGCAATCGCCCAAGCAATTGTTTTTTTGATCCGGCTCTATATCAACCCCGCAGTGACCCTGGCCATTTTCTCTAACCACCCATTTGCGGACCTCAAGAATGTACCCGACAAAGAAGCTATTACGATTCCGCTGGAAATTTGCCCACGGCACTTCCCGTTGTCTTTTGAAGGCGTAGCGCAGAGTAATTTTTCTCGGAGAAAAATAACTCTGCGCTACGCCGCTGATGTATGATTTAGCCGAAGGTGAAAATGGCGACTCTACATAAGAGCAAACAAATCACCCGCGAAAAACCAATCTTGCAGTTAAAGGTTAGAGGCCCCGGTATTCGAAGTGGTCATATTCCAGTTTCTGATCTTATCAAAATCTGTGAAGAGCTGCAAAAAACGGTTAACAGGCAGGCAGAGTCAATGCAGGGAAAGAAGACTCTCCACCCCGGACCAATAGTTGATTCCATTCGCCGAGAATGCACGCTTGAGCTAATAGGAATAAAGAAGGGAACTACCAGCCTTCAATTTGCGCTCGCAAAAACGCAAATGACCTTGCCGATGCCCGAGCAGACAAGCTTCGGAGCGGATGTCATCGGAGAATTGGCAGCCACGATAAAGAGTCTAGGGAATGGAGACATATCCTCTCAAGAAATAAATGCAGGCGTTCTCCAGGGGTTGTATCAGTTGGGAGGGGTGATTGAGGATAAACACATTTCTCAAATCGAATGGATAGCCCCGAAGATGAACGGTAGGCGACGCTCGACTGGGCTTCTGAATGAGGCGATCCGGGAGCGCGTCGCAACGCGCCTTAGCAGTCCACGGAAAGCCAAGATTCAGTTCGATGGCGTGTTAGACATGGCTGATTTCAAACCCGGGGACAAAAGATGCCGGATAGACCCGGCTCTCGGAGCCTCTGTGATGTGTTCCTTCGACGATAGACATGCAGCAAAAATTCAGTCGCTCCTCAGAACGCCGGTCAGGGCGACGGGTGAGGCAACTTTAAAACCTTACACAGACCGAATTGAATTACTGCATATCGAAGAAATTGAACGCTTACCCTCCCTGTCTTTGGGCGAAGGAAATTTTTTCGCAGGCTCATCCATAGCAGAGCTTGCCGCGGCCCAGAATGTTAAACCTTTAAAAAGTATTTCTGTGCTGGCCGGAGGATTCCCAGATGATCTGGACGTAGACAAGTTCCTGGAAGACATTTACAGCAACAGAAAGTAGGTTCATACGGCAGACCAAGAGACAGTTCTGCTAGATACAGACGTTTACTCGTATTTAAACAAACCCAAGGATACGAGAGGGCCAATTTATCAGCGCCATGTGGAGGGCAAACTAGTCGCCCTTTCATTCATTACAATTGGAGAGCTACTCTATGGCGCGTACAAAGATAAATGGGGTCAAGAGCGACTGGACGCAATGAAAGCCCGCCTGAAGTCAGTGGTGATTGTCCCTTACGACTATGTAATCTGCGAAACCTATGCTGATATCAAAGAGAAGTTGAGAGCTAAGGGAAAATCTCTGAAGGACAACGATCTATGGATAGCGGCTTGCGCGGTGCGTCATTCAATCCCGCTGATCTCAAATAATCGTTCCCACTTTGAGGTGATTCCCGAGCTTATCTTGATATCGGAAGCTCCGGTGGTCGCGCAAATTGAATCTCAGGGGAATATATTCGAACCGACTAAGCCTTCCAGCGAGCCTGCGCCGCCTCCCGTGCAATCGCCTTCCTCCGAGCCCGATAAAGTTTAGCAGCACGCACTTTGCCACCTTTCAATCAACCTCTACGGGGGGGGGGGAATGGTGGCAGGAACGATTTTATTATGGAGGGAAACGGTGAGAGAAACGGTGTCAGGAACCGTTTTCCTCCTCCCAGGTGGGATGGAGGGCAGAACCTTGGCGTCTCGCCGACCCCTTTCCGCGGTGCGGGGATTTGTGCGGCGCGCGGCTCTGGCGCAGGAGCCGACCGGTGGATCGACGACTCTCGCGCACCAGATCCAGAATTTCTTTCCGGGAGAGACCCGCATCTATGCCCGGCACGTCCAGCGGTGAACCGGGAGGCGCGGCCGGGCGGACCAAAAAGGCCTGCCCATCGCGGCGGCGAATCTCCACTCCCCCTTCGCGGCTGGCGCGGTTCAGCAGTTCCCTCAGTTGCTGCCTGGCTTCCGAATAGTTATATACTTTCATCTCAAAACTCCTTCAATTTCACGCCGATCTTTTGTGCGGCCCGTGCCAGTCCAAGATCCAGGGTCAGGAGCGCCAGCCCTTCGGCGAGCGCGGTTTCGAGCACGTAGCCGTCATAGGCGTACAGCCCGGATTCCAAAGCAAGGTTAACAGCGCGGCCGGCATCAATATGGGCCAGGCGCACCGGCACAGACTGATAGCTTGCCCAAGCTTGCTGCACGTCCGCCGCGGATATCCGCTTTCGACGAACGCCCGCCACCAGGGCATTGCCGATCTCCCAAGGTAAGGAGGGCGCCCCCACCAGACTGTATCCTTCCGTGGCGTTAACCAGCGCCCGCCGCGTGGGTTCGTTCAGCAGCACCGCGAGCAGGACCGCCGGGTGGCGCAGACATCGTTTTGTGATGTCTGCGATCAGGTGCGGTACTGACAACTGGCTACTCCACTCACCATGACACATTGATTCCAGCAATGCGGGGGTTCCTTGCTCAGAATAAAATGCCGGGATTCCTCGCCCGCCAATAAGAGATGCGGGCTTAGAACGACATACTCTCCCCCTGTCATCCTGAACGGAAGGGTAAGATTGCCTTATCCGAGTGCGATGCAGGCACGTTTCCTTCTGAAGGCTTTGCAGGGGTCTTGCACGGTTTCGGACAACATGGGGTAGTGGGTCAATTTGATGTAGAGGCGGCTTTATGCCGCCATTTGGCGAGATAAACTCGCCGCTACAGCATCAAATTGACCCACTACCCAACATGGCATTGGGAGGCTCGATGGTACTTAATTCCCTCAGTTCCGCAGTTCTCTCTTTGGCCCTTGTCGTTCAAGCGTTATCGGCCCCCGCAAGAAACGAAGACTTTACCTTTAGGATTCCGCCCCAGAGAATCTCGTTGAACATCGAGAATCAGCCGATCACGATTGCCGTTTCAGGAATCATTTCGGTGGGTTCAAGGGGCCACGACGAGTACATCCTCAAACTGGAGTTGGACGCTGACCTCTCGGACCTTCAGCAGAACATGACTGGTCTTTTGCGGTCCCAACTGGATAAGGATGACCGCTGTGGGGATCATATCGCAATTGAACACGCCACGCTAATGCCGGTCGGTCCGTCCGGTCGAGCAGTCGTTCAACTGCATTATGAGCGGTACACGTGCGTCAAGGCTTTCGGCAGGCAGATGACAAAGAAGTTGGTTGGGGGGGACGGGATAATTCAGATGAAATTCACCCCAACGCTTGAAGACAGGAAGACACTGCAGCTCGTGCCAGAAGTCGAGTCCATACAAGCAGATGGGTCCCTCGGCGAGCTGCTCAGGTCGGGCCAAATCGGGGCGATGGTGCGCGAGAAGATTACCAAAGCGCTGCTCTCCGCCATGCAGAAGGGGACAGATCGCAGTCTCACGCTCCCACCCTCTGTCCAGGACATCGCTATGATTGATAAAGCTCATTTTGAGGATGAAGGTTCCGGTCGCCTGGCTCTTGTCCTGGGAGGAGAGGTCACGATCTCTCCTCAGCAGATCCAGCTCCTCAAGAACCAGTTAAAGGAACGTATGCCAGCACGGTAGGAAGTTCTGCACCTGTCGTTCGCCAAAACCGGATCAGGTCATGTAAGACATGCTGGCCGACACCTTCTGTTCCCTTTCGTCTCTCTCCAGAAACTCGACGCATTACTCGTTTCCATTGAGCAGCTTGGGCCGAGCCTGTCTGATCGGTCGTCGCCCCGCAACTAACCCCTCACCCGGCCCGCGACGCCTGAAGAAAGCGGCGTCGCGGTCCACCCTCTCCCCTTGGGAGAGGGCGGACCCACTTTGCCATGCGCTGCGTTTCTGACATCACGGATAACGGTCTTCGGCTATCCTCGCTCAGAATGACAATCGCTACGTTCGGGATGACAGTCGCTACGCCCAGCATGAGATGGCCTCCCCCTGTCATCCTGAGGAGTCCTGCTAAGCTTGGCCGGATGTGTTATGGTTGGGGATGATGTTACCGATACCCATCAAGTGGCTCACCATTCTCCTGGCGATACTGATTCTCGGGGTGCAAACGCCCGAAGTGATGAGCGCCGAGCTGAAGCCGAAAACAGTTGAGGCCTTCGCGAGGTACGTTCAGTTGACTGAGGCACGAATCAATGGGGAAGTTTCACAAACTGAAAAGTTCTTGTATGTGGATGAACTTCCTGAGCCGCGCCGCTCCGAAGTCCTGGCCGCACTCCAGCGCGGTGAGATCTATATGGAGCGGCTTCAGACGCTCGATGCGTCCGGCCAGAAGATGGAGGCGCCGGAGGCAATCATCCATCATTGGCTGGGAGCAGTTTTCGTTCCGGGCGCCAATCTTTCACAGGCGATAGCTCTGGGGCAGGACTACAATCACCACCAGGATATCTATAAGCCGGAGGTGGTTCGCTCACGTCTGATCGCCCACACAGGGAATGACTTCCAGATCTATTATCGCCTGCGGAAAAAGAAAGTCATCACGGTCACGCTCAACACCTTCCACGACGTTCATTATTTCCCCATTGATTCCAGGCGCTGCTACAGCCGCTCTTATTCAACCAAAATCGCCGAAGTGGCCAACGCCGACACACCGCATGAGCGCGAAAAGCCCGTCGGGCACGACGGGGGATTCCTCTGGCGAATCAATTCCTACTGGAAGTTTGAGGAGAAAGACGGCGGCGTCTACGTCGAGTGCGAATCAATTTCCCTCACCCGCGATATTCCCGCCGGATTGGGCTGGCTGATCACGCCCTTCGTAACCAGCATTCCCAAAGAATCCCTCGAGATGACCATGGGCTCGACGCGGGCAGCGCTCGCCGCAGCCAGGAAAGAAAGCAGTAGGCAGTAGGCAGTAAGCAGTAGGCAGTAGGCAGTAGGCAGTAGGCAGTAAGCAGTAGGCAGTAGGCAGTAGGCAGTAAGCAGTAGGCAGTAGGCAGTAAGCAGTAGGCAGCATGCAGTCGGTGCAAGCGAGAGGGCAATCCAAAATCCAAAATCTAAAATTGCCCCAGCCCCCTTTCTGCAACGGACCACGGACCGCGGACCATGGACCATGGACTACGGACTACGGACTACGGACCAAGGACTACGGACCACGGACAACGGACTCACTCGCGCTTCTGCTCGAGCAAGGAATAGAGCACCGGCATCACCAGCAAAGTAATGAAAGTTGAGATGGAGAGGCCGCCGATGACGGCCAGGGCCAAGGGTTTTTGCAATTCCGCTCCCGCCCCCAGACCCAGCGCCAGGGGAAGCAAGCCAAAAAGCGTACACAGAGTCGTCATCAAGATCGGACGCACGCGGATTTTGCCGGCCTGCACCAGGGCCTCGCTGAGCGGGATGCCTTGCTCTTCCCAGAGCTTGTGAACGTACTGAAAAAGGATGATGCCGTTCTTTACGACCAACCCCACCATCAAGATGATCCCCATAAATGACGAGGCATTGAGCGCCGTCCCGGTGGCGAGCAGCATCACGAAGACGCCGAGGAGTGAAAGCGGGGCTGCCGACATAATAATCAAGGCGGGGGCGAAGGCGCGGAACTGGATCACCAGCACGATGAAAACCGCCGCCAGCGCGAGGCCGAGGACGGAGAGGAGGTCGCGGAAGGAGCTTTGCTGGCTTTCATAGAGCCCGCCCATTTCATAGGTGGTCCCCACTGGAAATTGGATAGTGCTCAGGAGGTTCTTCACGTCGCGTACGGCGCTTCCCAGGCCGCGGTTCTCGAGTCGCGCCGCAAGCGCCACCATCAAGCGTTGATTCTCGCGCGTCAATTCGCTCTCGCCCTGCACGGTTTCGAACCGGGCCAGCGCGGAAATCGGCACAATCTGCTTGCTCGGCGTGAGGATGGGGAACTGCTGCACGTCCGGGTAGTTATACCGGAACGAATCCGGAAAGCGCACGCGGATGCCGATGGTGCGGTCGGTCTGGCGAAGATCGGTCTCCGTCAACCCCAGCAGCCCCGCCCCGACCTGCTGCGAGACTTGGTCCACCGTGAGGCCGAGATGGCCTGCCTGGACAGGGTCAACGTGAAGCACGATTTCCGGGTTGCCCTTGAGGACACCCTGGAAATCCACGATGCCGGGGATCTGCTGCATTTTCGGCCCGATCTCGTCCGCAAGCCTCTCCAGTTCAGGCATGTTACTGCCGAAAATTTTCACCTCAATGGGGTTGGGGTTTCCTTCCATATCGCCAATCATGTCCTGGAGCACTTGAGTGAACTCCACCCGCACCCCGGGAATCCTGGTGAGGATCGTTTGGCGGAGCTCATCCATGGTCTCGTAGATGCTGCGGTCGCGCCGGGAGCGGGGTTTCAGCTTGACCACAATCTCGCCCGTGTTTTGAGTGGTGGCGAAAGGCCCCATCTCCGCGCCGGTGCGGCGCAAGAAGGCCTCGGTTTCAGGTCTCTTTTGGACCTGGTCCCCCACCAGTTGATCGATACGGTCAGTCTCCGCCAGCGAAGTTCCCGGCGGTGTCCACATGTCGAGGACAAAGCCACCTTCGTCCATCTCAGGAAGAAAGCCGGTTTCTGCGCGCGTGTAAAGAAACACGGCAATGGCGATGGAAGCCAGGGTAGCTGCTGCCACCACCCAACGCTTGCGAAGCGACCACCGAACGGCCTTTTCATAGGCACGATTGATGGGCCCGATGAAACTCTCCGCCGTCGCGCGGTGACGCTCCGGGGAAAGAAGCCTTTGGGAGAGGAGGGGGATGAGGGTTAGCGCGAATACGAGGGAGAGAAGCACCGACACGGCAAGGGTGAGGCAAAGCGCCGAGAAGAAATCGCCCACCACGCCTTTCAGCAGGCTCAAGGGAGAGAACACGACCACGGTAGTTGCCGTCGAGCCGATGACGGCGCTCAGCAACTCCTGCGTTCCTTTTTCCGCCGCTTCTGCGGGCGGCTCGCCAAGTCCGAGATGGCGGTAGATGTTTTCAATGATGACCACCGCATCGTCGATGATCAGTCCGATGGCAACGGCCAACCCACCCAGCGACATCAGGTTGAGCGTGCTCCCGAACAAATTCATGAAGAAAAAGGTGCTGATGACGGTGATGGGAAGTGTAACTGCCGCAATCAGGGTGGTGCGGCTTTCGCGCAGAAAGAGGAAGAGAATAACAACCGCGAGCAAACATCCGATCAGGACTGCATCGCGGATACTGGCCACCGCCTCGCGCACGAATTCCGCCATGTCGTAAACGACCGAGAGGCGCAGCGTCCTGGGAATTGCCGAGCCCAGGTCTTCCGCCAGGGCCTTGGCCTGATCGGCGACTTGCAGGATGTTCCCACCAATCTGGCGTGAGATGCTGAGCAAGGCCCCCGGCCTGCCGTTCCCGTAAACCAGGATGCGGGGATCCTCGACTCCGTCCCGGACTTCACCGAGGTCGCAAACCCGGATGGGCGTCTGGCCCTCCACCGCCACGACGGAATTTCGAATATCGTCCAGGTCGGTAAACTGGCCGGTGGCCAAGACGAGATAGCGTGAATAGTCTTTGTCCAATCGCCCGACGGAGGTCACCCCGTTGGTGGCGCGCAGGCGGTCGGCGATGTCCGGCAAGGAAAGGCGGTGGGCGAGCATCTTCTGCGGATCGACGATTACGGAAACCTCGCGCGTCGAGCTGGCCTGGACTTCCACCAGCGCCACGCCCGGCACCCGGCTGAAAAGCGGACGCAGGTTGTAGTAGGCATAATCGCGCAGGTCCGAGTCTGGGACGTTGCCGTTCAGGACAAACATGAGGATGGGCCACGCCGTGGGTGTAATGCGCTCGACCGAGATGTCGGTGGAGGCGGGCAGGTCCGTTCTGACGTCGCTGACGCGCGCCTGGAGGAGCTGAAGCGCATACTGCATATCCATGTCGGGATTGAACAGAACGGAAATCTCGGTGGCCCCCCGGATGGTCCTGGAGCGCACGCGGCGTGCACCCAGCACTGTCCGCGCCTCCTCTTCGAGAGGCCGCGTCACCGTGAGGAGCATGTTCCGAGGCGAAAGATCACCCGCGTGCGCCAGGATGACAATGCGCGGGAAGGAAAGCTCGGGATAGATGTTGCTGGGCAACCGGAAAACCGAAACCAGGCCCGCAACCACCAGCAAGCCCGTCAGCAGGTAAACGGCGCGACTGTTCCGGCGACAGAAGCGGACGACGTTCATGATTTGACCTTGATTTTGGCCTTTGCGGGAAGACCGTAGCCTCCGCCGAGGATTATGGTCTCACCCTCTTGCGCCCCGGAGAGCAGCTCGACGCGGTCCTTTGTTTCGAGCCCCAGTTTCACCGGAACCGCCTCCGCTTTTTCGCCCTGCACGCGGTAAATCTCCGGGTTTCCATCCTGGTCACGGTATACTGCCTCGAGGGGGGCTACCAGCGCGTTGCGATGCGTTTCGAGCGGCACCTGAGCGGTGAGAAACATTCCCAGCCGCAGCAGTCCTGTGCCATTGGCGATTCGGATTCGGACTAGCCCCACGTTGGTGGCGGGATCAACGGCGGGAGAGATCGCCACGACGTGACTCTGAAATGTCTTGCCCGGAAAAGCCTCGGTGGAGATTTGGAGCGCCTGCCCCACGCGGATCTTGTCGAGGTAAAGGGCGGACACATTGCCGAACAGCTCCACCTCTGACGTGCTCGCCACTTCAAACACCGGCTGGGCAGCCGTGCCGTCCACCTGCTCGCCCACACTCAGCAAGCGCTTGACAATCATTCCCGTGAGGGGGGAGCGCACTTCCGTCCGCGAGAGGTTCAGCCGGACTAGTGAAAGCGCGGCTTCTGCCTGGCTCACAGCAGCCTTGTTGACGCTGGCCTGCGTGCGGGCATCCTCGAGGTCTTTCCGTGCGGCAATGCCCCGCTCGAGCAAACTCTCATTGCGTTGCAGGTTCAGACGTGAATTTTCCAGGTTCGCCTTGGCCTGATCCACAGCCGCTTGGGCCTGCTGAACCTGGTCGGGGAAAAGCCGATCATCGATTTTCGCCAGCACTTGCCCCTCACGGACGTGATCGCCTTCTGCCACCATCATCCGGGCGACACGGCCGGGAACGAGCGAGCTGACGCGAACGTCTTGATTCGGCAGCGCGGAAACGGTCCCACTGACCGAAAGGGTTGATTGAATGTCAGCGCGCCCCACGCGCGTGACAGTCACTTCCGCTAGCATGTTCGCTGTGCCCTCTTCGGTGTCCTCACCCTCACCGCCCGGCGATTTTTTCGAGCAGGAAGGGAAGAGCAACACGGCTACGATTAAGGCCGCGAACCAACCCCTCACCCGGCCCGCGCCGGCTGGTGAAAGCGCCGGTCGCGGTCCACCCTCTCCCCATGGGAGAGGGAACAAGCCAATTCCCTCACATTCTTGCTGAAAACTCACGTGTGCAAACTCCACGGCCGGGGCAAGCTCCGGCCCTACATGTCCTGTCTCAAAGTGCATTTAATCCAATCATCCTCCCACCACCGGCAATCACCAATCACAAATCACCAATCACTAATCCGCCGGTCCTCCCACCGTTTCTTCCAAGCCGGCGTAAAAGCCCTGTAATTCCTCGAGGCTCTGGAGATAACTACTCTCCACGCTTTGCACGGCCTGCTGGGCCTGGATTGCCGTCAAGATGCTGGTCTTTCCGGCGCGGTAGCTTTCCTCAGCCATGCTCTCGATTTGACGGGCCACGGGGAGCAGCCGGTCGCGGTAGAGTTGAACTTGCGTGCGCTGGGCTTCGAGGTCGTAGAAGCCGGCTTCCACGCGGGCGGAAACGGAGCGCTCAGTGGCTGCGGTTTCGGCCTCCAAGACACGCTCATTCGCCAATGATTGCGCGATTTCCCCCTGGTTGCGAGTAAAGAGCGGAAGAGCAATGGAAATCTGGCCGCGTGGCCCATAACGGAAATCGTGTGGCGAATTAAAATCGACCCCGGCTTCCAAGTCCAGGTTGGGAATCCTCTCGGCCTTGAGCAGGGAGCGGCGGCTCTCCTCCACCTTTTTTTCGCCGCCCAGGTGTTGCAAGTCGGGGTTTGATTGGAAGGCGCGGCTGATGAGGTCTTGTAACGGCGCCGTGGGGGTATTGTCCTCGAGAGTCCCTGCTAGATCCCAGGCTTTTGAGGCGGGTTCGTTCAGGAGCGCGTTGAACTGGCTCATCGAAACCTTCTCGCGCTGCCGGGCGACCTGGAGGTCTGCTTCGGCGCGGGACACTTCCAGGCTGGTTTGGATCACCTCGAGCTGTGCAACGTCTCCGGTCTTGAAGCGCTCCTCAGCAATCTGCGCCAGCCGCTTTGCAACTTCCACCACGCGCCCCAGCCTTTCGGACTCCGCGCGCGCGTGGGCTGCCGCGTAGTAGGCTTCGCGGGTGCTTCGTCGCACCTGGCGGGCCAGGGCGGCGATTTCGAGCTCGGTCAGCGCCCCTTCCTGCCGGGCAACGTCAATCCTTCGTCCACGTTTTCCGCCAATTTCCACTGGTTGGTCGAAAAAAAGGCCTTCGTGTGGCTCATCACGCAAAGCAGTGACGTTTGCAGAGGGATTGGGCCTTTGCCCGGCAATCCGGATTCCTGCCAGCGCCACAGCCCGCCGTCTGCGTGCCGCAGCGAGGTCGAGGTTTTGCTTGTCCGCAAGGTCGAGAGCTTCCTGGATCGGGAGCCGGGATGGCTGCTGGGGATACGCCGTTCCAATCCCCAAAAGCAAGGCGAAGAGTATTTTTGGAAGTTTTTTCGGAATCATTTCCCTATCACGACTCCACCCTAATCTGGAGGGAGTAAGCGGCCATCCCCGCTGACCTTCACCTCTGACCTTTTTCCATCTTTGCGCAGGTGCGCCTCGTATGCTAATTGGTTTCCTTCCGTGACCGTCTCAACTTTTGTTATCTGACCGCTCCCTGTAGCTTTCTTTATGGCCGCCCGGGCAGCACCGGGGATGCTTTCCAGCGCTACTTCTTCCTCCACCTCAAGGACAGCTCCCGAGCCGTCTATTGTAACGTCTTTGCCGCGACCCTTCACTTTCATCTCGACTTCGTAGACCGTTTTGCCGCCTTCGACTTCCCTGGAAAGATGCAGGATGGCAGCGCCCTTGCTCTGTTCCTGAACCGTTCGTTGCACAGCCGCCGGCAAATCCTTCATGGTGGTTGCCTTTTCCGAGGCAAGGCCAGCGGTGAAACCTAGGGTGACCATGAGGATGCTTAGGGTAATCTCAGAACAAATCTTCATTGCACTGTTCCTTCTGCAAGGTGTTTGTCCAGCCTCGCGCGCGCCCAAGGGCGCTGAATTGTTTCTTCCCCCGCGCTTAGCTTCGAGTGTCAGGCCGATAGCGCCAATGGTCCTTCCGAGCGTATTGTGGAAACGACTTTGCCATTGGAGGATATACCTCGGACGCCGTCTTCTCGGGATTGTTTTCGTCGTCGAACGGCTACTTGCCAACAACCAGGATGACGAAGGAGCCGGGTTTTGCGCGCCCCCTCCGCTCGCCCTGGGCCGGGGGCTCGAAGTCGGCCGCCGCCAGGAAGATGTTGTGCGTTTTCATGTCGAGTGCCATGGTGCGCGCGCTGCGTTTCGTCGGGACGTTTTCTACCACCGTAAACTTATCCGGCGAATCTTCATGCACGACAGTGAGAGTTCCTTCGCCGTTGGAGGCAAAGGCATAGTTCGTTCCGGGATCGAAACGGTTGGCGTCCACGCCTTCACCAATGGCCGGTGTAGCGATGACTTTGCCGGTATCCGCATCCACGACAGCCATCATTTTGTTGTGGCAACCAGCAAAGAGGCGGCGGTCCTTCAAGTCCATAGTCAGCCCGGAGGGCTCCTCGCAGGGGGCCATCGGCCAGCGGTTCAGCACGGTCAACTTCTGCGCGTCGAACTGGACGAGCTCGGACTTGTCCTCGATGTTCACGTAGATGCTGCCCTTGCCGTCCGCAGCCGCAAATTCCGGCTTGCCGCCCAGCTCGAGCGTGCCGGCGACGGTGCCATCGGCGGCATTGATGGCGGTGGCGTTCTGGCTACGCCCGTTCAGCGTGAAGACGCGCTTCGTGACGCCGTCGTAAACGATAGCATCGGGATTGGTTCCGGCGTTCACTGTGCCGATGGTCTTCAGCGTCTTCAGGTCGAAGATCGTCACGGTATTGGCGCGGCCGTTGCTGGTGAAGCCGCGGCCCAGCTCGGAAGCCAGCGCGATGCCGTGCACGCCTTGGGTGTCAGGAATATCACCCACGATGGCGTAGGTGTCGATGTCCATGACCTGGACGTGAGTCCCGTGTGAAATGTAGAGGCGTCGCGCCTCGCTATCAACAGTGAGATAGTCCCAAAAGCCCTCGCCGCCCACGGGAACGGATTTAATGACGTGATAGCCGGACGGGCCTGATACTTGGCCAGCCGCGACTGAGAATGTTCCTGTGAAGAGGACTGCTGCCAGTACAAGCACGCCGGTGCTTGCGAGAAGCGTGATCGTCTTGCGCATGATGATAGACCTCCCTTTCTGGTTAAGGCTTCGCCAGGTGCTGTTCGAGCCCGCGTGCAATGTACAGCACCTTATTCATCTAAGCGTAGGCCAAGATTCTGAAAATAACCTGAAAGGCGAACCTCTAATATTTCGCGTTGGTTTACCGCAAAACTCTGCCTAATTATTTTACCTCTTCCCTGTACAGCCAGGCCTGCTAGCTACCCGCACCTTTCCTAGGATAATATAATGCTTCGGTGTTTTGGTCGCCCAAGCACCGTCTTTCCGTGAGCTTCGTTGATAACGGGGTTCCGGTCTTGTGAGGAGATATGAAGCAAGGAACAATGCCTGCTGGCGCGCCCCGTTTTAGGGATTTATCAATTCATGGTTTCCGTCGCTTGTACGAAGTTCGATTGCGCGTTCGACCACTGTCCGTGATGATCGGGGCCAACGGAACCGGTAAGACGTCCGTGCTTGAAGTGCTCTCCCTGCTAGCCAACTCAGCCCAAACCAAACTCAGTGATTTCATATCCGACCTTGGCGGGCTGAGCAGCGTATTGACCTATGATCGGGCTGAAGAGCTCCGCCTCGGAATCTCAATGACGGTACAGGGCTATGAACCACTGGAATACTCATTGGCGCTAAAGCCGCAGGGTATTGCTTATTTAATAAGCGAAGAAAAGCTGAGCCAAGACCGTGGTTTTACGCAACCGTTCTTACACATTGATTCGAACGGTCCCGACATCCGGTACTTCGAAGTGGATCAGAAAAAACTCCAGCAACCCAACTGGGAACACATGCCACTGGAAACTTCTTTGTCGCAGGTTCCTAAGATGTTTCGCGAGCCGGAGGATTTTCGCAACCGATTATCTTCGTCCACGTTCTACCATGTATTGAACGTAGACCCGCGATCACCGGTGCGACTACCCCAGCCTATGCGTCCTGCGACGCTGCCGGGGCGCAACGGCGAGGATTTGGTGTCCTGCCTGTTCTATCTGCGGGAAACCGAACGAAACCGTTTCGAGGCGGTTGAAGACGCGCTTCGCGCTGCGTTTCCACGTTTCGATCGACTTGATTTCCCACCCGTGGCGGCAGGAACTCTTGCTCTTGCGTGGCGAGAAACTGGTTTTTCTAAGCCTCTCTACATGCACCAACTGTCTGAAGGCACGCTGCGTTTCTTGTGGCTAGCCACATTGCTGCAAAGTCCAGGCCTGACCGCTCTCACCCTACTGGATGAACCGGAAGTCAGCTTGCATCCGGAGTTGCTAAGCCTGCTGGCAGATCTATTGCGCGAGGCATCGAACCGCACACAATTGATCGTTGCCACGCACTCCGATCGACTTATTCGATTTCTGCAGCCGAAAGAAATATTGCTCATGGATTCGGACGATGACGGAATGAGCACGGTCAAATGGGCCGACGAACTTGATTTGGACAAATGGCTAAAAGACTATTCTCTGGACGAATTGTGGAGTAACGGCCGTCTCGGAGCACGCGCTTGAAAATCACTATTCTGGTGGAGGGAAAAACTGAGAGTTGAAGTCTGTGCGCTAAGACAAGCGCCGGTCAAGCCCCGGAAGGAGCGGCAGAACTGGGGAGAGTTCCCGCGTCGAAACCTTTTCTTTCGCCCCGCTGGGGCTCCCGCGAACCACAGGGCTTTCTGGACCCAGGGCTGGCGAAGCTGTGAAAAAATCGACTGCATTAACCACAGAGACACAGAGGCACAGAGAAAAGCCCCTTTCTTTTCAGTTCTCGCGGGTGGCGCATACATGCCGCTGTTTGGCATGTGTGCGATCAATGAACGCCCAGCCGGAGCCGGCCCAATGACCGGAACGGCCAAAGCCGCTGGCTCTTGAACGGCGCGAGAGGCCGATGCCATTATTGTCATGCTGTGCTGGCACCCGCCCATTTTGCATCGCACACATCGCAAAAGACGCGACGTGTGCGCCACCCGGCCAACTCAGTGGATTGACGGGAAGCCTAGTATGACGTATAGTCATACCAGGAGATTACGCATGGCCAAAGCCAAGCTTGCCATCACGCTCGACGAGGCTACCTTGGGCCGCGTGGACAAGCTGGTCAGACAATCGATGTTTGCCAGCCGCAGCCAGGCGATCCAAGAAGCCGTCGAGGAAAAGCTGTCGCGACTGGAACGCAGCAGGTTGGCGCGGGAAAGCGCGAAGCTCGACCCGGCTTTTGAAAAGGCCGTTGCAGAGGAAGGGCTGCGGGAGGGCTCAGCATGACAGACCTAAAAGTGGTCTTAAGTGGTTGTCTGACCGAAAGCGTCCACTCCATCTCCTCACTTTGCTACCAGTCTCTGCCAGTAGTCCTCGAATTCCTTCACCCTAAGCAGCTTGGCAAGGACGGCGATCAGAATCAAACCTACTGAGCTAACGATCGCCAGGACGAGCAGGGCTTGATGGGTTGTTTGCCAGCCAATATGAGATCCAAGCCAATTATTCAGCTTAAAGCACGCGACTCCTGCAAGCGCTGAGGCCACGCAGATCTTGAGCAGGAAGATCAAGAACGCGGGGGCCTGGGGATTGCGGATGTGGCGATTCAAGAGCAGAAATAGGATCACCGTGTAGGCGACGATGCCGAGGGAACTCGCCGAGGCGAGCCCGAGGTGCTGAAAGTGGCGGACCAACCACCAGTAAAGGGGAAGACTGAGAAAGGTGAGCCCGGTTCCCACCACGGCAGGGGTAATCGTGTCGCGCGCGGCGTAGAAAGCGCGGGCGAGAATATTCTGAAGCGCCCAGGCAACCATGGCGATGGAGAAGACCCGGAGAGTTGCGGAGGTAGCTTGGAAATCCGCTGCGTGCAGACGAGTGTGCGAGAAGACGAAGTACACGAGGGGAGTGCTCTGTGCGATGGTCAAGGCTGAAATTGGAACCAAGAGGAGAATCAACCCTTTCATGGTGGCGTAAAGGGTGCGGTTGAGTTCCCCGACTTTCCCCTCCGAATAGAGCTGTGCCATGAACGGAAACGATGCCACCCCTACCGACATGCCGACAACGCCCAGGGGAACCCGCATTAGGGTTTTCGCGTAGGTCAGCCAGGTGATGGACGCCGGGACCAGATAAGAGCCGAACCAGCGGATAATCCAGTCATCCGTGGCGCTGAGCGAGAGGGCGAGCATAATAGGGATGGAGAGCTTGATGAACCAGCGGAATCCAGGGTGGCGGATGTCCAGGTTGGGCGTGAAACGTGCTCCGGCCCGATGCGCTCCGTAAATCTGCAAGAGGAAGTTCCCAGACAACGCGCCACCCAGCACCCCCACCGCAAAACCTGTGATGCCGATACGCGAAGAAAGCAACACTCCCCCGGAAATGACCCCGAGGTTGTAGACCACCCCGGCAAGGGACGGGATGATGAATTGCGCCTTGGCGTACTGAACTGCGGTCAGAATACTTCCGAGGTAGAAAAAAATCTGTGCGGGCAACATAAGCCGGGTCAAGAAAACGGCCCGCGCCTTGGCCTCGGGGGCGAACCCTGGGGCGATTGCCCCCACGATTTGCGGAGCATAGACTTCACCGAGCCCGACTAAGGCCACGAGCGCCAGGCCCATCACCGTGACGACGGTTGAGAATGCGTACCAGCCCTCGTCCTCCTGCTTTTCTGCCAGGTAGTGTGAGAAGACGGGAATGAAAGTTACACTCAGAGCGCCCGCGGCAACCAGATAATTCAGAAAGTCCGGCAAGGTGAAGGCAGCGTAGTAGGTGTCCGTGATGGAATTCGAACCAATCTGGTGGGCCACCGTCCACTCACGAAGAAAACCCAACAGGCGGCTCAGCAATACTCCCGCCATCACGATTCCGGAGGCTTTGGCAATTCGGCCCCTGACATTCGAAGAGGGCATTTGCAAACGTGTCCCACCATTCTTGAGAGCTTGAAAAGCGAGAGCGTCGCCCTCCGACGGACGAGATAGCTTTTCCCAGTGCCTGTTCACCCCACAGAGCACGGCGCGGCCTTCGACCGCAACCGAAGACCAGGTTTTAGTTGCCGATTGACGATTGCCGATTGATGATTGCAGAAGTGGTGTGGCAACTCCTCCAATGCCCCTCAGCAATCGAAAATCGGCAATCGAAAATCACCAATTCCAGCCCTGGCGCCGACTCGCAGGCCCGCGAGTCCCAAGACCGCTATTGCTTGGGATAGGGGAAGCGCTTTCGGCAATCCCTACAGCGGGCCATCCTCGGGCGCAACAGGATTCGTTCCAGGATGGTGCGCCCAGTACGGCGGTATGACGGACTGCCGCAAACCGGACAGCCGCGCAATCCACGGTTCGAGGAATCTGCGGCGGTTCCTTGCTTGGCGACTTTCGGCTGGGAGCTCTCTTCGGCCGTTCTTGAAGCCCTTCTTTCCTCCCCAACATGGCTTACGGTGGCCGCCTCCTCCCCCGATTTCACCGAGTCAGGGGATTTATCATGATGTCTGGGATAGGGGAAGCGCGCCCCGCACTTCTCGCAGCGGGCCATCCGTGGGTGCAACAGGAGGTGTTCCAGGGTGGTGCGCTGGGTACGGTGGTATTTCATGCTGCCGCAAGTCGGACAGCAGCGCAATCCGCGGTTCGACGAATCCGCGCCGGTAACTTGCTGGGTAACTTTCGGCTGGGTGTTCTCTTCGGCCATTTTTGGAGCCCTTTTCTCCTCCGCAGAGCGGGGTACAGTTGCCATCGCCTCCCCCAATTTTATCGAGCCAGAGGGTTTATCACGATGCCCGGGATACGGGAAGCGCAACCCGCACTTCTCGCAGCGGGCCATCCGTGGGCGCAACTGGAGGTATTCCAGGGTGGTGCGGTGGGTACGCTGGTATTTCGTGCTGCCGCAAGTCGGACAGCAGCGCAATCCGCGGTTCGACGAATCCGCGCCGGTGACTTGCTGGGTAACTTTCGGCTGGGTGTTCTCTTCGGCCATTTTTGGAGCCCTTTTCTCCTCCGCAGAGCGGGGTACAGTTGCCATCGCCTCCCCCAATTTTATCGAGCCAGAGGGTTTATCGCGATGCCCGGGATACGGGAAGCGCAACCCGCAGTTTTCGAAGCGGGCCATCCGTGGGCGCAACAGGAGGTGTTCCAGGGTGGTGCGCTTGGTACGGTGGTATTGCGTGCTGCCGCAAACCGGACAGCGGCGCAATCCGCGGCCCGGGGAATCTGCCGCGGTAACCTGCTTGGTGACTTTCGGCTCGGGGTTCTCTGCGGCCGTTCTTAAAGCCCCTCTTTCCTCCGCAACGTGGGCTACGGTTGCGGCCTCCTTCCCCAATTTCAATGAGTGAGGGGATTTTCCATCATGTCTGGGTAAAAAGCGTGGCCCGCGACACCCCGCGCACTTGTGTAGTCGATACCCAAAAGCCCACACGAGTTTGTACCTCAGCCCGTGCCTGACGGGATCTGTTTTCGTGGAGCCACATTTTGGGCACGGTGAACTCATGACGACTCCTGAGGATCCATAACATTAACAGACATCAATAGACCCTGCAACCCTTCGGGTACGAGACTTGGGCGTTGCAAGCCGCAGTCATTCCCGCGAAAGCGGGAATCTACTCGGCGAACCTTCGGAGATGCGCTGTCGACGGACTGGATTCCTCCCGCCATGGCGGGACGGGAATGACCGGCGTTTCGAAAGGGATCCCATCCCAAATGACACCGCCAGCAGAAATCCGCAGGCCTGGAAAGCGCCTTGCATTTTAATCCAAAATCTGTTTGAAATGCTTGGGCCTGGAGCGCAGGGGAAGATGCGCCCCAAGAGCGACAACAAGTCTTAGCCCGGAGGAGGACTTATGCGGAAGTTTCTATGGCTGGTTTTCATCCTCGCAGGCTCTGTTTCCATAGCCCAAGCCCAGGCGCCGGCGCAACCAAAAGACTACACGGCCCACGTAGTTGGCTATGCGCACATGGATATGGCTTGGCTTTGGCGCTGGGAGGAATCCATCTACGACATCATGTACAACACCTTCAGCAATCAACTCAAGCTGATGGACCAATTCCCGGATTACACGTATGCGCAAGACCAGGCGGTGGTGCTCGAAATGATGGAGCGGTACTTTCCTGACATCTTCAAGGGAATTGTCCAGAAGGCCAGAACCGGCAATTTCATCCCGGTCAGTTCCGGTTGGGTTCAGATGGATGAGAACGTGGTGGATGGCGAGTCGCTGGTACGCCAGTTCCTCTACGGCCAGAAATTCAGCAAGGAAAAGTTCGGCCACTACGTTCGGGTTGCATGGCAACCGGACGTCTTTGGCCATCCTTATTCGATGCCGCAGATCGCGCGCAAAGCCGGTATCGAATTCTATCTTTTCAACAGGCCCCATGATCCATCCCGGCCGCCCATCATATGGTGGCAGGGGTTGGACGGGAGCCGCGTGTTGGGTTACAGCACGCCCGGCGAGTACACCCAGCCCATGGACCACGAGCACACCACAGTGCTGGGCATGAAGAACGCGGATCGGGCAGGAGTCAAGAACATCATGGTGCTCTACGGCATGGGGGATCATGGCGGCGGCCCCAATCCTGAAGATATTGCGGGAATCGCGAAGCTGAACGCTTCCCCCGATGATGTGCGAGTGAAGACCACCAACGTCGCAGACTATATTGATCTTCTGTTGACTGAGAAGAAAGACTTCCCGGTCGTCGAAAAAGAATTTAACAATGTCCTTTGGGGCATTTACACAACCCAGGTGGACATGAAGCGCCACAATCGCCAGGCCGAGCAGCTCCTTCTCAATGCCGAGAAGATGTCAGAGCTAGCAGTGTTCTTTGGCTATCGGGACTATTACCCCAATCGCGACATCACAGAAGCATGGAAGATCGCGCTGCTCCACCAAGCGCACGACTTTGCGGCGGGCTCCGGCATCGGTCCCATTTATGCCGACGCGGCTCGCCAGTATCAGGAAGTCTTCGAGCGCGGTCATCGGGCACTGAATTTTTCGCTGCAAAACCTCGGCCTTCAACTAGACACCCGGGGCGAAGGGATGCCGGTGGTCGTTTATAACCCTCAGTCCTGGGACCGCAGTGACCTGGTCGTCACCGAAGTGTCAGCCTTTTCGCTGCCTTCACGTCTGGTGGCAGTTCACGGTGAAGAAGCGGTTCCGGTACAGTTGCTGAAGCCGATGACCAAAGCGGGTGATCGCGATGTCGCAACGGTTGCCTTTGTCGCGCACAAGGTTCCGCAGATGGGCTTGAAACTCTACCGACTCGTTCCGGAAACCAGTAGTCGCAAGGTTACTGCGTCTTCTCTCCAGGTTGGCGCGAAACCTCGACCGTACCTGGAGAATGAGTTCTTCCGAGTCGAGTTCAATCCTGAGACCGGCTACATTGCCCGGCTTTACGACAAGGAGAGTAAGCGCGAAGCAATCCGCGGCGAAGGCAATTTCCTGGTTGCCCTCGAGGACACGGCGGAGCAAGCCAAAAAGGTCTGGCTCGGGGCGGACTATGGAGGGCCTGCTTGGGACCTGGGGCTGACCGGAGTAAAGTGGGACATCGGGAAGGCGGCCAGGGTTGAGATAATCGAGCAAGGTCCGGTACGTGCCACAATTCGCGTGGTCCACCGATTCAGGGACTCAGAATTTATTCAGGATATCAGTCTGATTGCAGGTGTGCCGCGCGTGGATGTGGAAATATCCACGGACTGGCACGAGCGTTGTACTTTGCTGAAGGCAGGCTTCCCGGTGAGCGTTTCATCCAGCAAGGTGGCGGCTGAGATTCCTTATGGCGCCATCGAACGCGAACAGGCTGGACATGAAATGGTCATGGGTAAGTGGGTTGACATCTCCGACGCGAATTACGGAATCGCGATCCTGAACAATGGCCGTAATGGCTTCGATGCCAAGGATAACGTGCTCCGTCTCTCGGTGATTCGCGGTCCCTGGGGACCCGACCCGCGGGCCGATGAGGGACAGCACAGCTTTGGCTACTCCATCTATCCCCACCGAGGAGGATGGAAAGACGGCAAAGTGGAGTTCCAGGCCCTGGCGTTCAACTCGCCCTTGTTGGCTCTTCAAGAGCCGGCCCATGCAAGCCCCCAGGAACAGTGGGCAGGCAAGACGGGCGGCTTGCCGGATGCGTACTCGTTTATCAAGACGGAAAGCGACCACGTCATTCTGTACGCAATGAAACAAATGGAAGGTTTCTACGACACGGACGCCATCCTGCGGTTTTTCGAATGCGAAGGGCGCGAGGGAGATGTCTCGATTCAACTCCCGCGTTCTGTTCGCGCCGTAGAAACAAATCTGCTGGAAGATACAATCTTGGGACCGATTGGAGAAGGGCAGACCATCCACTTCCACATGAAACCTTGGGAGATTAAGACGTTGCGATTTGCCCGACGCTAATGAAGCGGGGGCGAGACTTGTTCGCGGGCGACACTTCGCGTGGGTTTCACCCACGGCCTCGAGTTTGTACGTCGACCCCCTCACCCGGCCCGCCCCGGCTGAAGAAAACGCCGGCGGTGGGCCACCCTCTCCCCCAAGGGGGAGAGGGTGGGAATGTGGACGAGGGCAAGGAAGGCGGTAAATTCAGATGCAAACCAAGCAAACCATCTCCCGGCGGAATTTCTTGCAGGGAATGGCCGCAGCCGCGGCGATCAGGCAGGGCTCAACTCCTTTTTCCTCGAGGGCACAGACACCATCCTCTGCGCGAGAAAAGCTTTTTGTCTTTGCTTACTCTGACGTGAAACTCACTGGCGGCCCTTTGCGCTCCCAACTGGATCGAATCCACGCGTCCTATCAAGGCCTGGATGAGGACCGGCTGCTGAAGGTATATCGGCAGCGCGCCGGCCTGCCGGCGCCTGGCGAGGACATGGGTGGTTGGTATGACGCCGAGGGCTTTGGCCCGGGTCAAGTCTTGGGGCAGATCATCTCCGGGTTAGCAAGGTTTTACAACGCCACGGGAAACCCGGCGACGCAAGCCAAAGTGCAGAGGCTAGTGAACGGGTTCGCCGCCACCCTCGATTCCGACGATTACTGGTACCCCTCGCTGAAAGCCTCCACCGCTTGCGCCGCTTATACTCTCGATAAAATACTGGTCGGCCTGCTGGATGCTTGTCAGTTCGCCGGTGTCCGGTCGGCCCTCGACGTTGCACGGCGGTGCGTCAAAGGCTCAATTCGCTATTTGCCACCGCGGGCTTACGAGCGCGTCGAAGCACCCAAGCAGGCTGTCTATGATGAGACCTATACCCTGCCAGAAAACCTCTTCTACATGTCTGAAATGAGCCAGGAGCAGGAATTTCGTGAACTGGCCATGAAATACCTGATGGACAGGACCTATTTCGATCCGCTTTCTCGAGGCGAGAATGTGCTTCCGGGCTTGCACGCTTACAGCCATGTCAATGCTCTGTGCTCCGCCGCGCGGGCTTACCAGCTCCTCGGCGAAATCAAATACCTCGAAGCTATCCGGAACGCCTGGGACATGATCGAGAAGACGCAGTCCTTTGCTTCGGGGGGATGGGCTCCGAATGAGGAATTTGTCGTACCCAACAAGGGACTGCTGGGAGAGAGCCTGACCAAGACCCACGCGCACTTTGAAACGCCCTGTGGGTCGTATGCTCACTTCAAGCTGGCACGCTATTTGTTGCGCTTCACCGGAGAGGCGCGTTATGGCGACGGGCTCGAGCGCGTGCTCTATAACACTATTCTCGGGGTGAAAGACCCCCAAGGCGACGGGCACGTCTTCTATTACTCCGACTATCATCCTTCCACCCAAAAAGCTTACATGCATGACAAGTGGCCCTGCTGCTCCGGCACAACTCCCCAGGTGGTGGCCGACTATGCCATCAGTACTTATCTTCGGAGCGAGGATGGAATCTTCGTGAATCTTTTCACACCTTCCGAGGTGAGCTGGAAGGTCCAAGGCGTTCCCGCGAAACTCATCCAGACCACAACTTATCCAGAATCGGATTCTAGCGAACTGCGGGTTGAGGTTGCAGCGCCGTGCGAATTCACTATTTACGTGCGCATTCCAGGCTGGCTGCGGTCGCCCGCGCAACTCGCTGTCAACGGCAAGGCCATCTCTGTGGCAGCCGAGTCTCGGACCTTTGCCGCTATCCATCGCCGCTGGCAGACGAATGACACCGTCCAGATTCACCTGCCGTTCTCATTTTGGATCCAACCCATTGACGAACAGCACCCGAATACGGTGGCGCTGATGTGGGGTCCGCTGATGCTGGTGGCGCTTGATCCCCCTCTGGAACTTCCCAGGAAGGCAATCACCACATCCCCTGAGGGAATAAAGGCAACTGCCTATTCACCGCTAACCTTTGAGGTGTCGAGGGCGCCAGAGAAATTGCTTTTTGTAGCCTTCTACCGTATTCGGGATGAGGTGTACACCACCTATGTCCAACAGATCTGATACGAATGACGGACATTGCGTATCAGAACAAACCCGGGTTGGAGACTTTGCGCCTTTTCACCCCCCGGTCGGTTTGTCAACCGTCATTTTCCGCACTTCCTAATCTCATGATTTGTGAAGCCATTCCAGCCTTTGTCCAATTCAGAAATCGCTAAGCTGTTTTATTCCTTCGGCTTGAATCCAAGCTTATGGAGTTCTTTGATCTTCCTGAGTTTGGCATGAGGCGTGCCCCTCCCAAGGGTGCGAGGGACTTCGGGTCCTAGGAACCCGTCAGATGACGGGTTGGGGGTTGGGGATACCGGAAATCAGACGAACCGGAATCTCCAACCCCCGTTAAATCTCAAGGTCAAACACAAGCCACCGAGTGTTCCCTTCGCAACCAGGGCCAACCCAACAGAGGCATATCATGGTGGATATCACAAGTCTCTCTTGCCCGCACTCCTCCTTGGGTGATGCAATTCGTGCCCCTCGTTTGCCAGAGGGATGGAGAGATATCCCCGGCCGGTATTGGTGTCATTTGGGGAAAGTTGATTTTTCGTGCGGGCCTGCGAAGGCAGTCATTCCCGCGAAAGCGGGAATCTACTCCGCAAACCTTTGGAGATGTGCCGTCGTCGCACTGGATTCCCGCTTTCGCGGGAATGACCGGCGGCTCGAGTGGATCCCCATTCCGAATGACACCAGCACCCCCCAGCCCTGCGTCCCAATTCCCTGAGGCGATGGAAAAAGACGTGCTCGTGGAAAAGCTGGCTGGGTGAAACTGTCAGCCTTCAAGTTCGAGTCGTGGAGCTTTGATGAACAAGGTAGACTACAAACCGCGGCTCGTTTTTTGGGAGGTGACCAAGGGATGCAACCTGCGTTGCATTCACTGTCGCGCCACCGCTACAGAACTCTCATCACCACTTGACCTACCTACAACCAAAGCCCTGAACTTAATAAAGCAAGTCTCTCAGTCATTCCTACCAATCCTAGTTCTGAGCGGTGGCGAGCCTCTCTTTCGGCACGACATCTTCGATCTTGCCAGCTATGCCGCAGGCCTGGGGATGCGTGTGGCGCTGGCCACCAATGGCACCTTGGTAACCAAGCCGATGGCGCGCAAGATATTGGATTCCGGGGTACGGCGTGTTTCCATCAGTTTGGACGGCGCCGACGCTTCCACCCATGACGCGTTTCGCGGCATGCCCGGCGCCTTTGATGCCGCGCTGCGCGGTTTCCAAAACCTGCGCGAGTTGGGGATGTCACTCCAGATAAACATGACGATTGCCCGGCATAATGCGCACCAGCTCCCCGCCGTCCTGGAGCTGGCTAAGGAAATCGGAGCGGACGCACTGCACACCTTCCTCCTGGTTCCGGTGGGGTGCGGCGTAGAGATCGCCAGCGAGCAGATGGTGCCGGCAGAGGAATACGAAGAGATTTTGAATTGGTTCTATGATCGCTCGCTGGAAGGCGGAATCGAGCTGAAAGCCACCTGCGCCCCGCATTATTTCCGGGTGATGCGGCAACGGCGTGCCGCCGAGCGGAGGGTGGCCTCGAATGTTTCCATCGAGGCTGGCGCGCCGGTCACGGGCGGAACGAGAGATTCGATCGGCCCAACTGAGATGACGATGCCCGGCTCAACCGGCATCGCACTTCATCCGCACGCCGCCAAGCCCGGCCATAGCCACCCCGAGGGTATGAGTGCAATGACCAAGGGGTGCCTCGCCGGCACAGGGGTCTGCTTCATTTCGCACCAAGGGGAGGTTTATCCCTGCGGATATCTGCCGGTTCTGGCAGGAGACCTGAACAAGCAGTCTTTTGCCGAGATTTGGGAGAATGCCAGGGTTTTCCAGGAGCTGCGAAACACGGATAATTTGAAAGGGAAATGCGGCTACTGCGAGTTTCGCAACCTCTGCCTGGGTTGCCGCGCTCGGGCCTTTGCGGCTACCGGCGACTACCTGGATGAAGAACCCTGCTGCGTTTACCAGCCGCGCAGGAAAAACTCCGAGTCGAACCTGCGGGAGGAAGTGAGCCATGTTTCGGTTTGCTGATCTCGTGCGGGGCGGCGAAATGGTCCGCGAAGTAAAGCAAAAGTTCCCCGAGACCGAAGCGGTGTTTGAGAAATTCGGCCTTCGTCCCTCCTGCTATGACTGCTCGATTGAGATGGCCGCGCGCAAAGTCGGCGCATCGTTCGATGACTTGCTGGTTGAAGTGAACAAAGCGATCTACAAGAGTCGCGGCGTCACAGCTTGAAAAGGTTAAAGCGTAAAGGCTAAAGGTTAAGGGATAAACGCAATCTACACCCTTTAACCTTTAGCCTTTACCCTTTAACCTTTACCCTTCACCCTTTAAGCAAACTCCCAGCCGCGACACTTGTCGATCTCACAGCGGCTGCGGTTGAGGTAAGGTCTTAGCTCTTCCAAATCATATTTTCGAGCCAGCTCGCGGGCGCTCACACCCGGACGCTTGGCCTTCAACACGAACCACCCCTCCAGGGGCATCCACTTTTCTTCTGCGATGTCCTCTCCTCGTTCCTTGAGCAGCCGGCCGATCTTCTCAGGACGATTCCGATCCTGATGAAAAATGCAGCGGTCAAAATCAAGCGTGACCCGTGTGACGTTTGTGCCGTCACCATGGTTGTTGGTGTCGTGAACGAGCTGCTGCCCATCGATATCGTAAACCAGACAGTCCGGAATCCACGTGGCGCTGACTACGTAGTAGTTATAGCTAATCGCCTGGGCTTGGAGCGAGCGGCCAGCCGAGTAAGCGCTCGTCCAGATCACAAGCTCGGCGCCCTGGTTTGATAACTGCTCCCAGATGGAAGACCAATTGACGTCGAAGCAAATGGCCAAACCTACCCGGCCGAAATCCGCTTGATGGACACACACGGCGGTGCCGGGATGCACGGAATGATCCATGCACTCACTGAGCCACACAGGATAGATCTTGTCATAAACGCAGGCCACCCTTCCCTCGCGGTCGAGAAGGACAGCAGAGTTAAGCCGCCGGTCCCCGTCTTTTCGATCGATCGGGCAGACGATGTAAGTTCGATGTTTCTTGGCGAGGCGCGACATGGTATTTACGGTCGGACCATCGAGTGATTCTGCGGTCGTCCCGTTTTGGCCTCGAAACGTCTCCGGAAGCGCGATGATATCCGTCCCCAGCGCGCCTTCCCGGTCCACCTGAGTCGTGATCCACTCCAGGGGGTGCTTCCCCGCATCAAAGCCGATACTGACCACTCGCACTGGGCGCCCAACTCTTTCCTCGGACGACCCCGACGGGTCCCCTCGAGCCCCTCCTGCCGGGCTGGCCTCCTGCGCTCCAGCATCTAACCCCACAGCCAACGCCGACACCCCAATAGCCGACTCCTTGAGAAACTGCCGTCTCTTCATCTCGTTGGACATCTGGGCCTCCTTTTGCCAATCTAACTATAGGCGCTTGCGGCTAAAGATCGCAAAAAAATTGCGCTTCTCTCCGCCAGATTGCGCGCCTCGCCACGGCGACAAAGGGCTGGATGAATATACTCCACCTTCTCGTAAAACTCCTTCACGGTCCGCCTTTTTCGTCCCCACGCCTTCAGCACAAGAGCCGCTACCCGCTCGGTATTGGTGTCATCTGCGAGACCTAGGCGCTTTGGATGCAGTCATTCCCGCGAAAGCGGGAATCTACTCCGCAAGCCTTTGGAAATGTGCTGTCGTCGCACTGGATTCCCGCTTTCGCGGGAATGACCGGCGGCTCGAGTGGATTCCCATTCCAAATGACACCACTACCACCCGCTCCGCTTACTTGGAACCGGGTGTCCAAAAGGGGATATACTGGTTTAGCAGTTTGCTGAAAGCCGTTCCAAGCGTGTCATCCTGAGGTGCGCCGATCATCATGGCGGACCGAATGATTGGCTGTTTCGCCTAATCAACGACTGACGAGAACCTTCGCCGTCCGCCCCGGCAGACTCCCAAGAATGAGAGTCCGAATAAGTTTTTCACCAAACTGCCAGAGGATGACTAATGGCTGGAAATACCCTTAGTGTCCGAGCGCACGGCCTGGGTCGAAACCTTCTTCGGTCTGTGGCGCTTTCGCTCTTGATGCTGGCCGAGCAGGGCGGTCGGACAAGCGAGGCTGCCTGGCGGCACCTATCGACAGCGGTCGAGCCACAGAGCCGCGTCGGAATCTTCACCTCCACCAGCATAGACCAGAGCGATTTCACCGACCGCCGTGTCAAGCCCCACGAAGCGTTGCTTTATCCGACCCCCCAACTGCTTTGCCAGGTCACCAGCCAAAAGGGAGCTGAGTCGCAGGGTGTCCCTAAGACGTTTCTGGATCTGACGCCAGCCGAGCTCGCCTGGGAGGTCCCTGAACTCAAGCATCTAAAGCTTGCGGAGAGCCAGGACATGTTGCCGCTGATCTTGGAGCGAGGGGGAGCCACCGTGGCGGACTTTTTCGATAACTTCTCTAGTACCACTTGTACGGAACACGTCACCTCCACTGTTGAGACCCCACTGCTTAAGCAGACGGTGCATAGCGACGCCAAGTTCAATTATGTGGCTTTGGCTAAACCGGGGGCCGACAAAACTCGACTCCAGGAGTCACGCACTGATTTCAAGGGCGAACCGGCCAAGCCTCGAGGCGCGGTAGTTACCAGCGGATTCGCCGCTCTGCTCGTACATTTTCATCCCGCCTACCAGCGTGACTCCCGCTTCCGGTATTTGGGGCGGGAGGTAGTGAAAGGCCAGAACACCTACGTCGTCGCCTTTGCCCAGCGGCCCGGGGTGGCTCGGCAGGCGGGGCGCGTGGGGTTCGACGACAAGGCCGGATTTGTTTTCGCGCAGGGCGTGGCTTGGATCGATCCGGTGAGCTTCAGGATACTGCGTCTGCGGACCGACATCCAGCAACCGGAACTCAACGTCGGCTTGCAGAGGGAAACCACCGAAGTCGAGTACTCCGAAGTGACATTTAAGCAGGGCGGCAAGACGCTGTGGCTGCCGCGTGAGGTGACCGTGAGTGGGCAACTGAACAAGTACATGTTCCACAACCGCCACAGCTACTCGGACTACCGGCTCTTCATCGTCCATACCGAGGAAAAACAGAAGAGCCCTTGACACGGTTGAGCAAGGCAATTCTCAGAGGATGACTAATGGGTGGAAATGCCCTTAGTATTCGCGCGCGGGGCCTGGGTCGAAACCTTCTTCGGTCTGTGGCGCTTTCTTTCTTGATGCTGGCCACCGGCCCCAGCGCTGCCCCGCAAAGCGCCAACGCGCCCGAGATACAGGCGCACGAGACCACACCCAAGTTCCAGATTCGCGCCGAACGCAACCTGGTCATAGTGCGAGTGGTGGTGCGCGACGCAAAAGAGCGGACGGTAGCCGATCTCCACAAAGAAGACTTCCGACTGTTCGACGACGGCAAGCCTCAGGAGATCACCGGCTTTAGCGTCGAGGCTGCCAACCCGAAAACCACCGCAACCCAAGCCCGATCAGCTCCGGTGGCGACGACGGGCACTGCCACTCCCACCCTTCCCCCTCCTCCCACCCCAGCACCCCAGCGTTTCGTCGCGCTTTTTTTCGACGATCAGCACTCTGAAGTCGAGGGAATTGGCCGCACACGCGACGCCGCCTGGCGCTACGTGTCGACCACCGTTCGGCCCCAAGACCGCGTGGCAGTCCTCACCGCGACCGGCAAGGACCAGCTCGACTTCACGAATGACCGGGAGAAGCTCCACGAAGCCTTGTTCCGCTTGGTGCCTCGAGCGCATTCCTCGAATGCTTGTCCCGAGATTGACGACTACGAAGCTTACCTCGTCGATAAAATGCACTCCCCTGACGCCCTCGCCGTTTTGCACACGGAAGCCATCCGATGTGATTGTTTATTCACCAGCGATAAGACTGACGCGGCGACGGAGCGTTCCGTCTTCAACGGGCCCCCTGGGGATCGCGACCCCTGCGCGGTGCCGGCAATGCGGAACGCGGAATTCGCGGCCGCCAAGGTTTGGTCCGAAGCGGAGATGCGGTCGCAGTATTCCTTGCAAGCCATAGAAAAATCTGTTCGCCGCCTGGCTGCCATGCCGGGCCAGCGCAGTCTGGTGCTGGTCTCCCCAGGCTTCCTGACAGAGACGCAGAACGATAAAATAGACGCGATCATTAACCGTGCTTTGCAGCAGGACGTAGTCATCAGTGCCATCGACGCTGTCGGGCTCGAAGCGCGAATCCCACATGAGATAACAAACGCAGGCCGTCCCGACATGGAGGCGCGCAAGACCATGCTGATAAACGCGGGTGTCGTGGCCTCCGGCGACGTCCTCGCAAGCCTGAGCTCCGGTACGGGCGGCGTTTTCTTCCACAACAGCAACGATTTCGACGATGGCTTCCGGGAGGCCGCGGCAGTTCCCGAGGTCAGCTACGTGCTGAGTTTCTCGCCGCAGAACATCGGGCTGAACGGGAGATTTCACTCTCTCAAGGTAATCCTAAACACCCACGAACCCTTCACTGTCCAGGCACGGCGCGGCTACTTTGCCTCTGAAACAGCGCTGGCAGGGCTGGCAGGGCTGGCGCCAAGCGCAGATGAACTCCAGAAAGTGGTCTTCTCTCTTGAGGAGCGACATGAGTTGCCGGCGAAAGTAAGCACGAAAGTGGAGAAACTGAACGACCAGAAGTCAACGCTCACCGTGTACATTCACGTGGACATCGCCTCGCTGCGCTACCGCAAGGAAGCCGACCGCAGTGTGAACACGCTGATTTTCGACACGGGCCTCTTCGATTACGATGGGAAGTATGTAAGCGGCAAAGAAGGTTCGCTCGAGCTCCACCTTAAGGATGGGACCTTGGAGAAATTCTCCAAGTCCGGCATTTACGCCAAGACCAGCTTCGAGGTAGGGCCGGGAACCTACAGGGTGCGCGAGGTGGTGCGCGATAGCGAGTCCACGGGGATGTCGGCGTTGAACTGCGACGTGCAGGTGCCGGGCGCCTCGCAGTAAGCGTCCCCAATACTTACAGCCGCGGCGCACTGAAGGGATCGGGCGGCGGTTTCAATTCGTATTCCTTCGGCGGCTCGGCGCCCATCAGGTAACGAACGAAATAGTCCCACCGCCGCCGTACCATGTACGGCTCATTTCCGAATCCATGCCGACGATTGGGCAGAAGGAGCAGGTCGAAATCCTTGTTGGCCTTGATGAGCTCGTTCACCACCAGCAGCGTGTTATACGGCGGCACGTTGTCGTCGAGCATGCCGTGCGCCAGCAGCAGGTGGCCCTTCAGGTTCTTGGCGATATTCTGGTTGGCCTGGTCGTCGTAATTCGTACCCCTGCCTGGTGGGTGAGTCAGCAGCCCTTGATAGCGCTCGCCCCAGTCGTCCTCGTATTCCCGGTTGTCGTGGTTGCCTGCCTCGGAAATCCCCACTTTGAAGAAGTCCGGGTAGCGGAACATCGCGTCCGCCGCGGCGTAGCCTCCGCCGGAGTGTCCGTAGATGCCGGCGCGCTCGATGTCGATCCAAGGGTATCGCTCGGCCAGTTGTTTCATGCCGGCCACCTGGTCGGGCAGCGTGTTGTCTCCCATATCGCCGTAGTAGGCGTCGTGGAACTTCTTGGAGCGCAGGGGATTCCCCATGCCCTCGATCGCCACCACCACGAATCCCAGCTCGGCCTCCGCCTGTGCGTCGCCGCGGGCGGACGCGAAAGACCAGTTACCTACGCTACCTCCCTGTGGCCCAGGGTAGATATGGTTGATCAGGGGATACTTCCTCTGCGCGTCGAGGTGGGTGGGCAGGAACATCAGGCCGTAAAGATCAGTGGTGCCGTCGCGCGCCTTCACCGTGATGGGCTGCGGCGGCTTCCACCCTGCCGCCAGCAGCTTGGAGACGTCGGCCTTCTCGAGGGTGGTCAGCAGCTTGCCATCCGACCGGCGCAGCACGCTCACGGGCGGAACGTCAGGCTTCGAATAACTATCCACAAAGTAGCGGCCGGAGGGCGAGAAGGTGGCCTCGTGATTGGCGTCCTCGGGCGTCAGCAGCGTGAGTCCCTGGCCATCCAAGCCCACGCGATACAGATGAGCGAAGTAGGGGTTGCGCCCCGGTTCCCTCCCCGAGGCCAGGAAGTAGAGCGTGCGCGCCTTCTCATCCACGCGCAACAACTGAGTGACCACCCAATCGCCGGAGGTGATCCGGTTCTTGAGCTTGCCGGTGGCCAGGTCGTAGAGATAGAGGTGGCCCCAATTGTCGCGCTCGGAGTACCAGATGTATTCGTTGGAGTCGGGCAGAGTGCGCCAGTTCACGCTGCCCTGGCCGGATTCGTACTGCGTCGCGACGCGCTCCTCCATGACGTCGCGCACCGCGCCGTGCGCGGCGTCGGCAACGCGCAGCGTCTCTTGCTTGTGGTCGCGCGAGGTGGAAACGAAGGTCAGCCGGGTTGAATCCGGACTCCACTCCACGTCCGCCCACGCGCTGCCGTGGCAGGCGACGTCGTCGCAAAGAGTGGACCGGTGCGGGTCGGGCGGCATTTGCAGGCGGATCACCTTGGGCGTTTCCACCTCCAGGATCACGCGCTGGATCATCGCCACCGTATCGTCTCCCGGCAGCGGGTACTTCCACGCTTGCAGCACCGGATGCCCCACCTTGGTCTCCACCAGGTACATCTCGCCCACGTTGCGCTGGTCCTGCTGGAAGGTGGCGATCTTCTTTGAATCCGGCGACCACAATAGGATCGGCCGGTCGCTCCTCTCCCACCCCGCGTTGTCCAGCGCGTAGGAGTAGTCTTTGACGCCATCGGTGGTGAGCTGGGTCTCCCTGCCGCTGGCCACTTCGCGCACCCACAGGTTGTATTCGCGTATGAAGGCCACCTTCTTCTTGTCCGGCGAAAGCGCCTCGTTGGGCGCGCCGCCACCCCGTCCCGCCCTGCCCGGCGCCGCCTCCGCAGCGCCCTCCGCAGCGCCCTCCGCAGCGCACCGGGTGCCTTGGCGGTCGCACTGGAACCGGCGCCGGCCGACGCGGAATGAAACGGATTGCCCGTCCGCCGAGAGTTCGATCTCACGGAACGGCAGTTTGTTGGCCTCGTAAGTCTGCCCTGACGCTGCCGAGAGGGCCGCGGCTAGCTTGGCGTGGTCGAAAGCCGGCTCCTTGGTGAGCTTCACCGGGTCGAAAATCACGAAGTGCGCGCCCACCGCGTCGGTATCGCGGTACCACAGGCGCTCGTCGCTGGTCCACGTGGGCCGCACCGCGTGATACACCAGGGGGTTGGTATTGTACCCCATGAATTTCTCGGCGCGCGCATAATCAGCGGCGGTCAGCGCGCGGGGCGAAGCAGCGTCCTGCGCCTGGGCGGACGCGTTTGCCGTAAGCATCAGCGAGGTCAGAAGCAACAGCCGCAGGAGTCGGGTCATGATAACCTCAAGCGCATAAGATTCCTTGCTGTTTTCAATTCTCGGCCGAGCAATAACATACACCCGACCGCCTCTGAATGCCAATCGCAGCGACGGGTTTTCGGTGTCGAGCACGCGGGTGGCGCATACGTCCCGACGGTTTGAAGCTGTGAAAAAATTATCGGGGGCGAGGATCCGCTCTCCCGCAGCACCATCGTTTTGCGGGTCCTATCGACCGCGGCTGTGATTGATTATGGCCA
>JBEKME010000070.1:0-33417 GCA_050008675.1 Terriglobia bacterium | reverse complement strand
GTAGCTTATCATAATAGGCTAAGATGTCAAGAACTTTTTTAACTTTTTTTACCTTTTAGGGTATTTTGTCAGACATTTTCCTTGATTCTTGATTTTTTCACAGCTTCTCTCCCTTGGGGAGAGGGTGCCCGACGGAGGAGGGCGGGTGAGGGGTTTTTCCATTCCGGGAAGCCAAAAATCTCGTTCAACTTGCGAATTCCGGTTGAAGCGTGTTGGAGGACCCGCGCAACAGCGTGTTAACCGACGACGTGAGCAATCCAGCCGCCACCCACGACCTCGTCGCCGTCGTAGAAAACTGCTGCCTGCCCGGGAGTGATGGCACGTTGAGGATGGTGGAAGGTGACGAAGGCTTCGCTCGCCCCATGCGATTCGACTTGGGCAGGCGCGCCCGGGTGATTATGGCGAATCTTGACGTGGGCTCCGACCGCTTCGCCATCCCGGATGGGGCGAATCCAATTGAGGTCGCGAACCACGAACTTGCGGTGGAATAAATCCCGCTCAGGCCCCACAATGACGCGGTTCTTCTCAGGCTCGAGCTTGATGACATAGAGTGGCGAGCCCACGGCCACTCCCAGGCCTTTCCTTTGGCCCACGGTGAAGTTATGAATGCCCTGGTGGTCCGCAAGCACCCGCCCTTCAGTTGAGACGACCTCACCCGGCTGCGCGTCCGGCTTCTTGCCCTGCTCCTCCAAATAGGCTTTGATAAACTCGCGGTAACTGCCCGTGGGGACGAAGCAGATCTCCTGGCTTTCAGGTTTCTCGGCCACGGGGAGCTGCTTAGCGCGGGCAATGGAGCGTACCTGCTCCTTGCTCAGTTCTCCCAGCGGGAAAATGGCGCGCGCGAGTTGCTCTTGCGTGAGGCCAAAGAGGAAGTAGGCCTGGTCCTTGCTTCGGTCCACCCCGCGAAGAAGTTGAGAACGCCCCGTCCTTTCATCGCGCCGGATGCGAGCGTAATGCCCCGTGGCGACGCGCTCGGCCCCGATCTGGCGAGCGAGGGCGATAAAGCGCTCGAATTTGATTTCCGTGTTGCAGAGGCTACACGGAATGGGTGTTTGCCCTGCCAGGTAGCGCGCGACAAATGGCCGGACCACCGTCGCCTCGAACTCCTGTTCGAGGTTAATCACGTAGTAGGGGATACCCAGGAAACTCGCCACGGCTCGGGCATCATAAACATCATCAAGTGAACAGCAGCGGCCGCTGGCGTGGCCCGGCGCGTTGATGCTGTCCCCTGGGCCCTGCAAGCGTGGCAAACGGCGCTGGTTCCACAACTGCATCGTCAGCCCAATCACCGAGGCGTGGCGGTCGGACCCTGTGCTGGGCTTGGAATCCGAATTGTTTTCGACGAGCAAGGCGGCCGCAGTGGAACTGTCCACGCCTCCGCTCATCGCGACAGCAATTGTTGTCATGGCTCGGAAGATGGAAACTCGAAAATGGAAAATCGAAAGTCGAAACTGGAAAATCGAAACTCGAAAATGGAAACTCGAAACTCGAAAATGGAAAATCGAAACTCGAACTCGAAAGAGGACACCCGGTCCCCAGCCCTGGTCCTTAGGCAGTAGGCAGCAGCGAGCGGGGCGAGGCCTGCGATCAAGCCAAAATCCAGCAATCCAGAATCTATAATCCAAAATCTAAAATCCAAAATCCAAAATCACCCTAGCCCCCAGCGTGGTGACACGGAACGGAGTCGTTCGACCACGGCGGGGAGGATTTCGAGGGTGGCATCGATATCTTCGGCGGTGTTGTAACGGCCCAGGCTCAAGCGGATGCTCGATCTCGCCTGCTCCGGCGTTCGGCCGATGGCGGCGAGGACGTGCGAAGGCTCGACCGAACCGGACGAACACGCCGCCCCCGTCGAGCAGGCGATGCCCCTCAAGTCCATGGCGATGACGAAGCCTTCGCCCTCGACGTAATCGAAACAGAGGTTGCTGGTGGTGGGGAGGCGCCGCCCTGGGTCTCCGTTCACGCTGACTTGAGGAACCCGCTCCAGGATTTCGCGCTCCAAGCGATCGCGCAGGCCCGCCACCCGCTGCACGGTCTCCTCGAGGTGAGCCAGGGCGAGTTCCGCCGCCATTCCCAGCCCAACAATCCCCGGCACGTTTTCGGTGCCGGGACGGCGGTCGCGTTCGTGATGGCCTCCATAAAGCAGCGGCTTCAGAATTGTGCCTTTGCGGATATAGGTTGAGCCCACGCCTTTCGGCCCGTTGAACTTGTGCGCGGAAAGTGAAAGCAGGTCCACGCCGAGCTTCTCGACATCCACGGGAACCTTGCCCACCGACTGAACCGCATCGGTATGGAAGTAGATATCGTGCTCGCGGGCGATGCCCCCGATTTCCTCCAGGGGTTGGATGGTGCCGATTTCGTTGTTGGCTTGCATGATGGAAATCAGCACGGTCTCAGGACGAATGGCGCGCTTCACGTCCTCCGGATCAACCACCCCGCTTGCGCCCACGCCCACATAGGTCACACTGACGCCACGTTTTTCAAGGGCCTGCGCCGTGTTAAGCACGGCGTGGTGTTCGATGCCGGTGGTGATGATGTGTGGGGCCGCCGGACGGGCCGCCTGGACAATCCCAAAGATCGAAGCGTTATCCGATTCTGTGCCCCCGCTCGTGAAGATCACCTCGCTGGGCCGGGCATTGAGCAGCTTGGCAACCTGCTGGCGAGCCTTCTCGACCGCGTTCTTGGCCCGCTGGCCGTACCAATGGATCGAAGAGGCGTTGCCGAAGTCCTCGAGCAGGTAAGGCTTCATCGCCTCAAACACTTCCGGCGCGAGCGGCGTCGTCGCGTTGTTGTCCAGATATACCCTTCTCACGATCGAGACCTTACCCCGAGCGATGTCGTTCTGAGGCCCCGTTCTTTGGGGCCGAAGAATCCCTGCAGTTTGTTTGCAGAACCAAGACTCTGTTCCAACCATCAATCCTGCGCTGGAGGAATTAACCCCGCCATTTCAGGTTAGCCGGCCGGCCGCGCGAAGTCAAACGCCGTGGGGGCCTGCCGGGGTCGCACCAGAGTGGGAGAAAAGCGGGCTAGAATGTTGCCGTCTCGGGTTCGTTTTTCGCTTCGTTTGGCCTCTTTTCCGCACTTACAGGTCGTTTTTTGAGTTCGTTTTGCACCGTTTTTCGGTTCGTTTTTTGAGACTTTTATTGATTCTAAAGGACTTCTTAGGTTCGTTCCGTATAAATTAACATCTTTTTGCACCATCCTACAGGTCCCTCGAACGTTGGCTGAAACGCTCGGGGAGCGCTTTGCCACGGCAATTGCGCTCACCTCGTCCCCCCCGGGATCTTCGATGATGAGCATAAGTCTTGCTTCTCCAGCTTTGTGGGGCCGGGGAGGGCCGCACGCTCGCCAGTTGCCGACGGGCTGTCCGATGAGGTCCATGCTGGTAGCCTACCACGTGGCGGCGCCTTTGTCAAGGAGTTTTCAGGACGTGGAGATTAGCAACCCGTCAAGCGACAGCGACCAAGCGACCAAGCGACGATTCCCTTTGCGGCAATACTTCTGTTAGAATCCGCGCTATGGGAGGGTTTCACTGGCGCTCATGAAGATCTGCCCCAATTGCCAGCAGACCTACTCCGATGATGTCGAGTTCTGTCCGCGCGACGGCGCTCCGCTTCCCCCGGACAGCCTCCATCGCGTCATTCTCGCGAACGCGGGAATCCAGACCGACGCGCAGCTTGCCGGTCAACTCTCCCGCCGTTTTCGCATTGTCCGGCGCCTGGGCGCGGGCGCCATGGGTACGGTCTTCCTCGCCGAGCAGATCGCGGTCGGCAACCGTCCGGTGGCGCTCAAAGTCCTGAACCGCAAGCTGCTGGATGACCCCGAGTTCCTGCTGCGTTTCCAGAATGAAGCGGCTTCCACAGGGCGCATTCATCACCCAAACGTCGTCACCATTTACGAATCCGGCCAAGCCGATGACGGCACGCCCTACATCGCCATGGAGTTTTTGGAAGGTGAATCTCTCCGCCAGGCCCTCACGCGCCGGGGCGCGCTTCGCTTGCCTGAGGTTGCGGAAATTCTTCAGCAAACGGCGCGGGCGGGTGGTTGTACCTTTCCTGATCGCTGTAGTATTATCCACGACACCGGGAAGCTACCTATGCGTAACCTGGCAAGGGGCCCGATGCGCGCCTGCCCCTAATGCCAGCGAACGTATCCGGACGGCACGCACTTCTGTCCGCGCGACGGCGCTACGAGGAAGATTTGAGGAGCTGTTAACGTGTATCTCTCCAGCGTAGGAATCAGGAACTTCCGGTCACTCAAGGAGCTTCGCGTCGAATTCCAAGCTGGGCTCAACGTGTTGGTCGGCAGAAACAACACTGGCAAGACCAATCTGATGCAAGCCATCCGTCACGCGCTTGGACCTAGCTCGTCGCGTGGAGACGCCTTATGGCTGGAGCGAGATGACTTCTACCGAGAAGCGGCAAAAGATCCCGAACCTACGATCTCCATTACTCTGACTTTCGCCGGGTTGTCCGAAAAGCAACGGGCCTACTTTTATGAGATTGTCGACTTTGACCTCAACGACGTTACTAAGTCAAAAGCTGTCATTCGATTCGAAGCGTCCTGGCCCAAAGGCAAACGGCAGGCGTCAATCAAGCGCACGGGCGGCCCGCTAACTGCTGAGCCACCCGAGGCGCCAACTAAGATATTGGAGTCCTTGCCGATTACGTTTCTCCCCGCGCTACGCGATGCGGAAGCCTCGCTGGCTCCGGGGTACCGTAGCCGCCTCGCAATCCTTTTGCAGGACTTGGCCGAGCGAAAGCGGGGTACTGTAAAGGATGAAATCAAGGCGATTTACGTGAAGGCCAACGATGAACTCGAGAGTCGCCCGCTTATCAGCGACACGAGGAAATCACTCCAGTCGACGACGAAGGATCTCGCAGGCAGCGATTACTCACCATCGGCCATCAAGGCGGTCGAGGTCGAGTTTGAAAGGATTCTTCGGTCGTTGCAAGTGCAGATGGATGGCGCACCCATTGGTGCGCTCGATGCAAACGGGTTGGGCTACAACAATCTCCTATACATGGCTGTTGTGCTCGAACACCTTAAGTCTCCTGACGCGGATGAGTGCCCCTTGCTTCTCGTCGAGGAGCCAGAAGCACACCTTCACCCACAACTAACGATGCTGTTAGCCGACTACCTAGCCAACAAGACTCCTGGGAAGGGTGCACCTCAGACAATAGTGACAACACATTCTCCAACGCTGGCAGCGAGTGTGCCGCCAAGCAGTGTTCACGTGTTGTTCTCCGGGAAACAGGCCTGCCAACTCCGGTGCAACAGTCTCTCCAAAGCAGGAATGGAGGAAAAGGAGCTAGGTGAGCTTCAGAGGATGATGGACGTTACCCGGGCAACGCTGTATTTCGCAAGGGCGGCGATTCTGGTCGAAGGCATCTCGGAATCGTTACTCGTTCCGGTACTTGCAAAGCGGCTCGGTCACGACCTGGCCAAGCTGCACATCTCAGTAATCCCGATCTGTGGGGTGGCGTTCGGGACATTCAAGAAACTGTTGGATCCCGGGGCGCTCGGGATTCCTGTAGCCATCGTGACTGATGCGGACCCGCCCGTGCCGACGGACTCGAAATGGAAGGACGCCACACCCCAATCCGAGAATGGGAGCTTCAAGCTGTCCGATCGCGCGAATAAGCTGGTTGGTCTATTTTCTCAGCATCAATCGGTTAAGGTGTTCCACTCGAAGCTGACACTCGAATATGACCTTGCTGAGGCCGGCGACATGAATGCGGAACTCATGGCGGAGGTATGGGAGAGTTGCTTTGAGGGAGTACCCGGCACATTCAACAGGCAGCGAGTGACTGATGCGGGGACCTCGCGTGGGGCCAAGGCTATGGCTGTTTGGCGGGGGATCTGTAGAGCGGAACATACGGGGAGTAAGGCTGAGTTCGCTCACCGACTGGCAGCCAAGCTCGTTGGGGCCGACGGGAGTGGCCAGTGTCCCCTGTGGTTCGAAGTGCCCGAGTACTTGAAGCAGGCGATTGAATATGTCGTGGACAGCGTGAATTCAACTCTTCCGCAAGCCGGACCCAGTGCTGTATGAGGACACCCACCGGCGAACAGAAAGCGGTACTCGAAAGCCCGGCACGCGTGCGCGTCGTTCGTGCCACGCCCGGCAGCGGAAAAACGTGGCTGGTGGCAGAACTGATCCGGCAAGAGTTGGTCAACTGGTCCACAAGGACTAGCGGCATTGCAGCTCTCTCATTTACGCGCGTCGGCGGTGATGAAATCCGCAAGGCGGTAGGGTATGAACTCGGTCATCCGCATTTCGTTGGCACGATTGATGCTTTCCTCTTTCGTTATATTGTTCGCCCTTTTCTTTGCCGCTGCTTTCCCAGTCTCGCCAGCCCCCACTTGGTTCCCGGGGAGTGGGGCGCAGAATATTGGGGAAATTACGGCCCGAACCAAAGCGCAACCATTAAAGATATCAACCTGTTTGGCTGCGTATTCGTTGGCGAGGCGGCCGGTAAAGAGGTGGTGGCGTGCAAGCCGCATCCTGCGCAAGCCCTGTGCCAGCTTGACAACCACAAGGCGGCTGAAGTCATAAAGTACAAGCGGAAGCTCTGGGAGAAGTGGGGTGGTCTCACGCATTCCGACGCCGCGTTGTGGGCTAGCAAGATCCTTGAGCATGAAACGCATGGCTCCGCAGTTCGTGCAGAGCTCATCCGGCGGTTCCCGCTAATAATCGTGGACGAGCTTCAAGACACCGGCTATTTTCTCGGTAAGAGCATTCTCCTTCTGCTCGATGAGCCTGCCGCCCGCGGAGTGCTGGTAGGCGATCCTGACCAAGCCATCTATGAGTTCAGTGGCGCCCGCCCCGACCTTTTCAACCGCTTTGAATCAATCGTCGGCGCCATCCCACTTCCTTTAGCCAGTAGCCGGCGTTGCCCTCCCGCCGTCGCTGCCGCTGCAGGACACCTGCAAGATTCAGGAGGAACGATCGGTCCTGCCGACGGCAAGACTGGGCGAGCATTCCTTTTGCGGTACACCGACATGGTCGGAGACATTCGTCGGATCCTGCTTGCAATCAGGGCCGCCGTGAGCGTTACCAATATGAAAGTCATAGCGAGGCAAACTTCCACAGTAGAGGCCCTTCTCGGACGACGTGCAAAGCCTTTTCAAAAGCTCGGCTGCCCGCCGCTTAACCATATGCAGAGAGCGGTCGTGGCCTTCCGACAGGGCCAGCAGATTCGGGCTCTCGCTGCCGCACGGGCGGCTCTTGAAGTCGCGGTTTTCGAACACGAAGGCGTAAGCGATGAGAAGTTGGAGGAAAAGAAGATCAACCCCCGCGAGTGGAAGGCTCTTGCAGTGCGATGCCTGCTTCGTGCTAGCGGAATAGTGACGACTGGTACTCTGTTCGACTGGCAAACTGAAGCTGGCAAGATTCTCGACGCAGAGATTGACGGGTTTTTGCACAACGGGTCACTTCAGTTCGTAATAGGCAACCTCAAACCGCAGAAGCGGCCAGGTTACAACGCGACTTGTACCGATTGTCTCCCTCAGACCAATGCGCCTCCACCTGGACTTGCCGACGTGCCTGTAGGAACGGTTCACAGCGTCAAGGGAGAGACACACGACATCACAGTTTTCGTGTGTCCCAAGACGAGCCAAGCTCACTGCCCTTCTGTCGTCTGGTGGTCGGCAGACGATAAGGACCGGGAGGAGAAGAGAATAGCCTATGTGGCAACGACCCGGACCCAAGGGCACCTCATCGTGTGTGTCTCAGAGGACTGTTACACGCGACTTTGCGCAAGCCGCGAAGGGTTCGTGGAGAGCTTTGAGTGTATGACGGTTGATGAGTGCGTCGCCGCGATGGGCCAAGTGTAGCGGGTTGCCGCTGTAGTCCCGAGGCGACCAGTCCTGACCGTGGGCTTTTCTCATGCCTGGTACCCTTCGCATCTCACGATTTGTTCGTGAGGGCCTTTTCCACCGCTTCCGGGTTTCTATCGATCACCGTCAAGTAGGCGCGCACCGCGCTTTCTGGACGCCTGCGCCAGCCGCCCGTCTCAACGATACTTGCGGGTTTGGAGCAACGCCTTGACTTCATCGTGATTCCCCAGGAAAGAGACGAACAAGTCCGATGGCCGGTCCTGAAAGATGAAGCGTAACGAAACATTGCCGCGACACTCGAAAATCTTGTCGCCCAACTTGCGAATCCCCAGGCCACTGTGGACATGCGGGCGGCCAAAGGTCTCGGGCAACTCGCACAGCGCTAACAGGCACTCGGCTCTTTCGTTCTTCGGCAGGTTCCGTAAGCGTCGTAACACTGCGGGGTCAATCGACAGAAGCTTACTCAAGCAGGTTCCTCAGTTGCTCGGCGGTGACGGTCACCAATTTCCCCGACCGCTTGAGCCGGCGATAGCGTTTATCGGTGGCCGCTTCAAACGCCGCAATCTGCTCTGGCGTCGCCGCGTATTCGCGTTGCGCGTAATCGGTGGATTCCACGTCCACCCTGCGCAGAGCAATGATTTCGGCCCCACGAATAATCCCGATGTCCTGTCCGTGGGCGGCAGCGTCAAGCCAGCGGCTCAGATTCTTTTTCGCATCCGTTATAGTTAGAGTCTTCATGGAGTCTTTATACAGTCTCTAGAGCGCTTTGTCAATCCGCTCCCCGCCAATCGGTCGGCAGGCGCGGTGACGCCAGGTTCAGCCCTCCCACGGGTTCACGAGTAAAACCCCGGTGGGTTCGAAATCAGCCGTGTTCCGGGTCATAACGTGCAGACCGTGGCGTAGCGCCGTGGCGGCGATAAGTCCGTCAGTGGTATGCACCACCCGCCCTGCCTTTTGTGCGGCGGCTGTGAGTTCTCCCCAGAGGCGACTCGTTTCTAGGTCGATCGAGAGGAGGCGATCGCCATAGTCGCGTTCGAGAGTCTTCAGCCAGGTCTCAAGCGCACGCCTCTTCGAGCTTTCCCTCAGTAGGGAGATCCCCTTGAGGATTTCACCGATAGATATAACGCTGACGAAAAGGTCCTCGTCGTTGCATGCGTCCACGGCTTGGCGAACACCGGGGTGCACCTTTGGGTTACGCAGTTCTGACAGCACGCAGGTGTCCAGCAAGACTCTCACAGCTTCACGTTCCGCATGGGGGATTTGTCGCGACGAAGGTCGACTCCCCGCAAACTTGGACCTTCGCCGAGCAGAAACTGCTTGAAGCTCATACGTTTGCCTGTCAGTTCCTGGTAATCGCGCCGGGCCACCACCACCACGGCGTCGCGGCGGCGCACGACCACCTGGGGCTCCCCCCTAAGGGCGCGGTTTACCAGTTCGCTGAAGCGATTCTTAGCATCTGCCAGACGCCATGACATCGAGGCTCTCCTTAATCTAGCCAATCTAGCTACATGGTCCCATAGTCAACGTAAAATTGCAAGCAGGGCGCTAAAGTCAATTCGGGTTTCATCCGAGCGCGGGCAACAAGGCGCCCGCAGAGATGGTGTACAGCAGCAGAAAGTAATAATGACCGGCAGCCCCCCTTTGCGGCGGTGACGGTTTTAGCGGTAGTATTGCGGTGGCAAAAGTGATGAGCCAGCAAACGACATTCGATGCCGGGCAGCGCGCGGCCATCAAGGTCTCCGCACGACTTCAATGCATTTTGTCTCTTATCGGCTTTACCTCCGTAATAGCCCAGATTGTCCTGATGCGCGAACTGATCGTGGTCTTTTACGGAAACGAGATTTCGCTCGGCATAATGTTGGCTGGCTGGCTCCTTTGGACTGCCATTGGCTCAAGCGTGTCAGGTCGGGTTTCCGCGCGTTTGCGCGATTCCCGGAAACTGATGGCCTGTTTGGAAACCCTCATTGCTGCGCTTTTCCCGCTGACCATTCTAGCCGTACGCGCCAGCAGACCGTTTTTTCAGACAGTCCCAGGAGAAATCCTTGGCCCGGCTCCGATGTTCCTCACCTCCTTCGCCACGCTCAGCGTCTTTTGCCTGCTCTCGGGCGGTCTATTCGCGGCGGGCAGTAGGCTGTGCGCCGACGAAGCGCGAACCTCGACTGCGTCTGCGGCAAGCTCTGTTTACCTGCTGGAGGCGGCGGGTTCGGGCTTGGGAGGCGTACTGGCAAGCCTCGTCTTGATCCGGCATTTCACCTCCTTCGAAATTGCCCTCTTCGTGGCGCTGCTTAACTTGCTGGCGGCGGCATGGGTGGGGGTCCGCACGCCTATCTACCGCCGTGTCCTGCAGGCGCTGCTTTTAATTGCTGCGCTTCTGATTCCGCGCGCCGCCCGCTTGCTGGAGGCGAAGTCGCTCGCGCTGCTGTGGCATGGTTTTAGCCTGGTGGAGTCACGGAATTCCGTTTATGGCAACCTGGCGTTGGTGGCGACGAGCGAAAGCCGCAGCCTTTTCGAAAATGGGCTGAGAGTTTTGACGGTGCCTGACCCTTCGGCCGCAGAGGAGTCCGTACACTTCGCGCTTCTCGAACACACCGCGCCTCGCTCGGTACTGCTCATCGGCGGTGGCATCAACGGCAGCCTGGCGCAAGCCCTCCAATACTCCAGCCTCGAGCGCCTCGAGTACGTCGAACTGGACCCGGCCATACTCGGTGTCGCAGAGCGCCACTTTGCGCAAGCTTGGAATCGCGTGCGGAGCGATCCACGCGTACGCATCCACCCCATGGATGGGCGGCTGTTCCTCAAAACCAGCAACTCGAAGTTCGATGTCATCATCATTAACCTGCCAGACCCCTTTACCGCGCAATTGAACCGCTTCTACAGCCAGGAGTTTTTCATCGAGGCGGCGGAGAAGCTCAACCCCGGCGGCGTCCTGTCTTTCCAGGTGACATCGTCGGAGAACTACATCAGCCAGGAACTGGCCGACCTCTTGAGATGCCTCGAAAAGACGCTGCGCGCAGTGTTTCCCCAAGTGGTCGCCATCCCGGGCGAGACGGTACACTTTATTGCTGCGAATCAGCCCGGCTCGCTCACTCTCGATCCCTCCGAACTCATGACCCGGCTTCGCGAGCGCCGCATCCGCACCCAGTATGTGCGCGAGTATTACATCCCCTTCCGCATGTCGCCGGACCGCATGCTCGATCTGCAACTGCAAATTGAGCCGCAGCCCGCGACGCCAATCAACCGGGATTTCACCCCCATCGCTTACTATTTTGATGTTGTCCTCTGGAGCTCGCGATTTCACTCCCACTGGCGCGAGTTACTGGAATCCCTGGCGCGGCTGAGATTCGGTGCGGTAGCAGGCGGCGTGGCCCTCGGCGTGTTTGGTCTGGCGCTGCTTGCGGCGCTGTACGAGCGCACTAGAGTTGCGCGGCCTGCGGAGGAGATGTCCCGCCACAAGGCCACGCTGGGCCTTTGTGTTGCCGCCATGGGATTCACGCTGCTGGGTCTTGAAGTACTGCTTCTGCTCGGGTTCCAGGCCCTTTATGGATATGTTTACCAACAACTGTCTATCCTGGTAGCCGTTTTCATGGTGGGGATGGCGGCAGGGGCGTGGCTGGCCTTGAACAAAGTGCGGGCGCTTCCGGCTCAGTGTAAGCCTGTGCCTGCGTCGCTCGACCCAAAGATGTCTGCGGAAACGAGGAGAGCGTGGCAGTTTGAATTCCTCAGACTCGCGCTCCTGCAACTGCTGGCGGCTCTGTCGCCTCTTCTCCTCTACGCACTATTTGTTTTGCTCGAGGGCGTCAGAAGTCTGGCCGCGCTTCTCACCATCAGCCAGGTGGTCTTCCCGGTGCTGGCTCTGATCGCGGGGTTGATGGGCGGATATCAGTTCCCGCTGGCCAGCCGCATTTACTTCGCGCGTTCGGACAATTCAAAGCGCAACCCTGGGATGCTTTATGCTCTTGACCTGCTCGGCGCGTGCCTGGGAGCAGTGGCGCTGAGCGCCTACCTGCTCCCGGTCTATGGCTTCCTGCGAACCGCCATGCTCATGGCCGTGGTGAACCTGGCGCCTGCGGCCCTGGCTGCCCTGGCGGCTTTGGAGTCGAGGGTTCGTCGAACGTAGAGGTCTTTGGATTGGTCGGCTCTGCGAAGACCAGGGCGGAAAACATGAACAGGTCGGCATCCTCGTCCTTCCAAGCTTGCTCAGGAAGGCCCGCTTTCACGCACACCTGTTTAAGGAAAGTGTCCCTGTCCCAACCTTCTTCCGTAGGTACCTGAGGCAGCAGCACGCCTTCATAGTCCCCCTTGCGGATGAGCAGTCCGTGCTGGCCCACATGGATCTGGTTGATGTCCTCAACTTTGCGCAGTGGTGAAAGCACTGAAATCTCGTATTCCAGAATCCCCAACTCGCTCTCGCTGACCGGCCGGAAGCGCCGGTCTTCGAGTGCGGCGTAGGCGGCCACATCCCGGACCGTTTCAGCGAGCGGTTTCACAGGCGACATATAGCCAATGCAGCCGCGCAAATCTCCATGCTCCTTCAAGGTCACGAAAGCGCCGCGGGCGTTGCGGAGGGCTTCAGGTTCATCCGCGGGCGGCGAGTAGAGCTTCTTTTCTCGAACCGCAGTTTCAACCGAAGTGCGCGCGATCTTCAGAAGCTCCTGCTTCTCGGCGGGAGTGAGTGAGAATTCAGCGCTTTTGCGCCCGTGCTTCTTGTTCTCTTTTTCAGCCACCAGCGCCACCGCCCCATAGCCGACCACGCGGCTCTTATCTCCTGTGACGTCTCCTGAATTTGCGTACTTGAGGATCTGCGCGCGATGTGCGCCCAGGCGCTCCGCTGCAATCATGGCGGCGACGATGGGCCCGCCTCCGCAGGGGCCTTTCCAGATGTCACGCTCGCTGTTTTGTGAGAGGGTCAGGTAATCCCAATCTTCGATCGTCTTCAGAATCTGGTGGTCCATCCGCTCTGCCTCATCGTAGGGGTGATAATGGGAAAGGTCGGAGCTGACCAGAATGAGCGTGTTTGTGCCTTGCACTGCCTTTGCGAGAGCGATTCCCAGCGCGCGGCAAAGGTCATAATTCTGATTTCCCATGACGATGGGCACCATCTTGAACTGCCCCAGCACCCGCTGCAGGAACGGCAGTTGATCTTCCAGCGCGTGCTCACCATGCCCCTGGACTTCGCCGTGTCCACGTCCCGAGATCTTGATTGCCGAGCTCAGTTTGACGAGCTGGGCGGCAAAGTCTTTGTCCACGGGAACGTCGCCGAAGGGCGTCTGATAAGCCTCTCCGTCATAAATGGAGGAGAAGGGAAACGACTCGTAATGCGAGGGAGCAATCACTACGACGCGGTCGTAGCTTCTGCCTTTGAGCTGGATATAAGAGTAAGCTGCCACCCCGCCGGAGAATTCGTAGCCCGCATGAGGACAAATCAGCGCGACTAACCTACCTTCCAGCTTCTCCGCCGACGCATGCGCCAGAAATCCGTCGATCATCTTTCCCAGTTCGTTCGCGTCTGCGGGGTAGAAAGCTCCTGCCACATAGGCAGGCCTGATCTTATGCTCTTCGCTCGAGCCAAGATTCTTAGGGCTGAACACAAACAATGCGACGGGAACAAGCAGGGCAAATAGCAATAGAGTCAGTTGTATCCTCATGTCTGTACCCTCGGCGAGGACTCACGGGCAGTCAGTTCCCTAGTATACACCTGAAGTGTCCTCTGGGATTGCCGATTTTCGATTGCCGATTGCTGACGGACATTGGAAGGAGTTGCCGCACCACTTCTTTAATCGACAATCGGCAATCAGCAATCAGAATGGAGTCCGCTTCCGGCTGAAAAATGCGCTGGAGAATTGCCGGACTAAATTCTTGCCCGCAAATCGTCATGCGGGCAGCTTAGAATATCGACACCCCCTGTGTGCAGCAAGAAATGTGGAACATGCTCAGAAGGGGGCGAGGGGGGAGTTAATAAACCCCTTATGTAAAGAGCATAGTGACGTGAAGGGGGGAGAAATCGCGGTTTGCGGTAGATTTGATTCGATGAAAGCCCGTGCGGCTCACTCGGGATTCGGAGCGGAACGTTTGGTATGGGTCCGGTTGAAGTTGTGCTCAATCTCCTCCACTATTCTGCGGGTGACGCATCCGGAAGCTTTGAGCTTGGCCCCTTCCCCGTACATCGCTTCCAGAAGCTTCTTTCCTTCCTCGCCCACGAACGTGACATCGGTGAGGTCCACCGAGACACGGCCATCGGCAGGGTCAGCGGTGAGGGAGCGCCAAGTCCGTTCCAATTCGTCTACCCACGGGCCGGTGAGTCTGCCCTCCACCCGGAGGGTGGTCGATCGCGAGTTCTTCTCAATGGTGATTTTTAACATGCGTGCGCCACACCTTTGTAAGGAATAGGCCGAAAATCGAAAGTCGAAAATCGAAAGTCGCCCCCATTTTCGATTTTCGAATTTCGAGTTTCGTCCTCCTGGGTTTTCAATCTCCCGAGCCCGGCCGTGCTAGTCCAAATCCAAAATCGCCCCTAACGTCCCGCCCCATTCGCCGCGGCATGGCTGCCCTTCCCGGCGACTTGGGGTAGCTTGGAGACGTCCCATCCGCCGCCCAGGGCTTTGATCAGAAGGACGGTTGAGTTCATGCGGCGCGTCAGAATATCGACGGCGGTTCGCTCGTTGCTCAGGGCGGCGCTTTGCGCGGTGATGACCTCGAGATAAGTCACCAGTCCGCCCTTATAACGAGTTGTGGAAAGCGCCAGCGAGTGCTCGGCTGATTGGACGGCCTGATTCTGCTTCTTACTTTCCGCATCGAGAATGCGCAGTCCCGAGAGGTTATCCTCCACCTCCTGAAAGGCGGTGAGGACGTTCTGGCGATAAGTTGCCACATTCGCATCGTAAGCGGCCCAGGCTTGGTCCGTGTAGGCGTGGCGGCGGCCGGCATCGTAAAGCGTTTCCAGCAACGTCGGGCCCACGGCAAAAAAGCGGCTGGGCCAGGCAAACCAGTTGATGATCGAGGACCCTTCGAGGCCAGCCGCGGCGCTGAGGCTGATCGTGGGGTAAAAGGCCGTCTGGGCCACACCGATTTCGGCGTTGGCGGCGGCCACGCGCCGTTCCGCCGCAGCGATGTCCGGGCGGCGCTGCAATAAATCGGAAGGCACTCCCACCGGAATCACGGGTGGGGGCTCACTGAGCGGCGAGACGGGAATCGAGAAGGCCGATGCCGGCTGGCCCACCAGCGCGGCAATGGCATGTTCAAATGGGGCGCGCTGCACTCCCACGTCGATGGCCAGTGCTTGCGTGGTTTCAAGCTGCGTCTCCGCTTGCGCCACCTCCACTTTGGCAGCCAGACCGCCGTTGTAGCGGTTGGTGGTCAGATCCAAAGCTTTCTGGTAGGCGACCACGGTGGAGTTAAGCAACTGCCTCTCCGCATCCAGCCCACGCAGCGCAAAGTAGTCGGCAGCCAACTCCGCATGAATACTCAGCCGGGCAGTTTCCAAATCCGCTGCACTGGCCTGAGCGCTGGCCGTGGCAGCTTGAACCGTGAGATGGATTCGCCCCCAGGCGTCCACCTCATAAGAAAGGTCGAAGGGCAATACGAAATCCCCCTGCGTGTGGCCATATTGGGGCCCGGCGTTGGGAGCATTCTTGGAGAGTCGTTCTCCGGTGATGTAAGGGCCGGCGCTGACCGTCGGGTACAAGCTCGACCGATTGATGCGAATCAGGTCGCGCGCCTGGCGAAACTGCGCCTCGGCAATCTTCAGGTTTTGGTTCGAGACGTCGACGCGTTCCTCAATCGAATTCAACTGTGGATCGTTGAAGATTTCCCACCACTTTCCGCGGATCATCTGGTCTTGCGGCTGGGATGCTTTCCATTCGCTTTGCGCACCGGCCACGCTGGGCGCAAGCTCCTTGTAGGCGGGGGGCGTTACGACGGGTGGCCGCGCGTATTTCGGCCCCACCGTGCAGGCGGAGGCAAAAAGCAGAAGGCAGAAAGCAGAAAGCCGAAGGCCGAGGGATGGGGTGATCGGGAGATCGGGAGATCCGGTGAACAACCCGATCGGGTGATCGGGTGATCGGGTGATCGGGTGAACAAAAACCTCTCCCAACGATCTGGTGATCCGGAGATGGGGAGATCGGGTGAACAAAAATCGCCGTGTTTCAAAAAACTCTCTCGCTTGTCCCGTTCTCCCGTTCACCATTTCCTGTGTTCTCCCGATCATCCGATCACTCGATCGACCAAATCACAAATCACAAATCACAAATCGCAAATGGCCCTACTCTGTCCCCCATTGGTTTTCGCCCGGGGTAGCGCTGCGAACCTCTTGCCCTTCCACGAGCGAATCCGGAGGGTTCGTGATCACTCTTTCGCTTCCGTCGAGGCCCGATACCACTTCAACTTCCGTCCCGAAGTCCCGGCCCAGGGCTATAGGAATCAGGGCAGCGTGGCCGTTGCGGACCACGCCGACGCGCAAGCCTTCCGAACGAAAAATTAGACAGGTGACCGGGATGACGACTGTCGAAGTGGCAGAGGGAAGCTTCAAATGGACTTCGGCGTAAGCGCCGGGGAGGATTTCGCCCATAGGGTTGGCAACATCCACCTCCACAAGCAGGGTGCGGGATGCCTGGTCAATCGCCTCGGCGGTCCGCACCAGCTTGCCGGGAAAACGGCGTCCGGGAAACTGCGGCATCGTCAAATAGGACTGGACGCCCGGAACCGCCGCGCGGGAGTAATTCTGCGGCACATTCACGTAAACGCGCATCGTGTGAATAGCCGCCACATGGAATAACTCTTTGGCGCCGCTGCCGCTGCCGGAACCAATGAGCTGGCCGATGTCGGTATTGCGTGCCGTTAGCACCCCGTCGAAAGGCGCGTAGACCTTTTCAAAGGATTGCAACTGTTCCAGGCGTTTTACGTTGTCCGTAGCGGAGTCCACCATGGCCTTTTTGGCGTGAGCATCCCCCACGGCGTTGTCAACATCTTGCTTGGCAACGGAATCGCTTTTCAGCAGGAACTCATAGCGCGCCGCGGTGGTCTGGGCCAAGTCATAGTTGGCTTTAGCCGTCGCCAAGTCTGCCCTCGCCTGCTGGAGTTGCTGATCCAGTTCGGGAGTATCGATTTCCGCCAGAAGCTGGCCGTCCTTTACCCTGCCGCCGATGTCCACGTACCAGCGCTTCAGGTAACCGCTGGTCCGCGCGTAAATCGGAGCGTCGATGAATGCCTGGATGTTCCCTGGCAATACGATTTCTTCTTGCGGCGCACCGCGCTTGGGTTGAGCCAGCGAAACCGCGGGCACGGCGAGTTCGCGCGTGTCCGCTTTCACGTCGGCAGCGGCGCGCACACGAGTGGTAACGCCCCTGTAAACGACGGCGCCGGCAACAATTAAGAGAACCGCCAGCCCCAAGATGACTTTGCCCACCCCGGATGACGGGGGACGTTGGCCCGGCAGGCCGGAACCTCCACTCTGACCGCCGCGGGTTTTAATGTCGAAACTTTCCTCAACGCTCATTACGTCCTCTCAAAATCGGGCCATCGGGTCATCGGGTCATCGGGTCATCGGGTCATCGGGTCATCGGGTCATCGGGTCATCGGGTCATCGGGCCATCGGGTCATCGGGCCATCGGGTCATCGGGTCATCGGGTCATCGGGTCATCGGGTCATCGGGTCATCGGGTCATCGGGTCATCGGGTCATTTAGTGATTTCCTGATTTGGCGATTTTGCAATTGGAAACTACTGGACTCTTCGTAATTGGTCAATCCTACCACCGGCAGATCACGCGACTACTTCAATGACCCAATGGCCAAATGACCCGATGGCTAAATGGCCCGATGGCCCGATGACCCGATGAATCAATGACCCGATCTTCTCCTAAATGGCCCGATTCTTTCGTGCGCCGTGCACGACGCTGAACACGGTGGGAACAAAGAACAGCGTCGCCACGGTAGCAAACAGCAGGCCGCCGATCACCGCCCGGCCCAGTGGGGCATTTTGCTCGCCGCCCTCACCCAGGCTCAGAGCCATGGGTACCATACCGATAATCATGGCCAGCGCCGTCATGATGACGGGGCGAAAACGAGTGAACCCGGCGTCCAGTGCCGCCCCCGTGGCATTGACGCCTTCTTGCAATTTTTCCTTGGCAAAACTCACCACCAGAATGCTGTTGGACGTGGCGACACCCACGCACATGATGGCGCCGATCATGGCCGGCACGCTGAAGGTGGTGTGAGTGGCGAACAGGAACCAGAGGATCCCCGCCAGCCCCGCCGGCAAGGCGGAAATAATGATCAGCGGGTCCAGCCAGGATTGGAAATTCACCACGATCAAGAGATAAACCAGCACAATCGAGAAGACTAGCCCGGCCAGCAGTCCCGAGAAGGACGAGCGCATGGTCTCAATCTGCCCGCGCACAATGGTCCGCGAACCGCGCGGCAGATCCTTCTGGCTCTCACCCACCATGCGGTCGAGGTCGCGAGCCACACCGCCCAGGTCTCTTCCCTGCACGGCGCCATAAATATTGACCACGGGCTGAACGTTGTAATGCGAGACTGCGGCCAGCGATGCGCCGCGGCTGATGGAGGCGAGGTTCCCGAGGATTTGCGGGGGAGCGCCGGCGGAGCTCGTAATGGGAATGTTTTGCAGATCCTGGAGCGCTTCCACCCGGTATTGCGGCGTTTGAGTTGTGACACTGTAGCTGACGCCGGTCCGCGGGTCCAACCAGAAGGAGGGAGAAGTCTGGAAGCTCCCACTTAGGGAAACCAGAATGTCGCTGGCGACGTTGCTGGTCGTAAAGCCCACCTGCGCCGACCGGGTACGGTCAATGTCAACCTGGAGCCGGGGCAGGTTGAAAGGTTCCTGAATGCGCAAGTCAACCGCGCCGGGAATGTATTTGAGTTTACGCATCAGCCCCTCGGCGAATCGCCGATTGGCGGTCAGGTCTTGGCCCACCACCTGGACATTGATGGGCGCCGGGAGGCCGAAATTCAGAATCTGGCTGACCATGTCCGAGGGCAGGACGTAAAACGTCACGCCAGGGTATTCCTGAGCCAATTTGAGCCGCAGCCTGCGGAGGTACTCCGCCGTGGGGTGATGGTCTTCCGACAGCGCGACCATAATGTCAGCATCCCCGGTGCCGATGGGAGCCGAGTTGCTGTAAACGAGATTCACGCCGCTGTAGGGCAACCCGATGTTATCGATAATGCTGGTGACTTCCTGGGGAGGGATCTCTTGCCGAATTGAATTCTCGACGAAATCGCAAAGCCGCGCCGTCTCCTCGATGCGCGTGCCGGTGGGAGCCCGCAGGTGCAGGGTGAACTGACCACTGTCAACCTTGGGGAAAAAGTCCTGGCCAATCAAGGGAATCAGCAAAAACGAAGCCGCGGCGGCGCCTAAGACCCCCAGTGCGAGCCAGGCAGGATGGCGCAGGCAAGTCCCTAGCCAACCCTTGTACCTCCCCCGCAGCCCTTCGAAAAGGTGCTCAAATCTTATTTGCAGTCGCGCCAAAAAGTGGCGCTGGGCCTCGGCTTCCAGATTCTGGGCGTCGTGCTCGTGGCCGCGGAGCAGGTATCGCGCCATGGTCGGCACCAAGGTCCGGGACAGGAGGTAAGACGCCAACATGGCGAAGCTTACCGCTTCCGCCAGGGGGATAAAGAGGTGCCGGGCAACCCCGGTCAGGAAAAACATGGGCACGAAAACAATGCAGATGGCGAGGGTCGAGACAAAGGCCGGAACGGCAATCTGCGACGCGCCATCCAAAATCGCCACCAGGATTTGTTTATTCATGGCGATGTTGCGGTTGATGTTTTCGACTTCAACCGTGGCGTCGTCCACCAGAATCCCCACCGCCAAAGCGAAGCCTCCTAGCGTCATGATGTTGATGGTTTCCCCGAGCGCACTGAGCACGACCAGGGAGGTTAGGATGGAAAGCGGGATGGAGACCGCGATAATGATGGTGCTCCGCCAGCTCCCTAAGAACAGCAGAATCATCGCCGCGGTAAGGAGAGCGGCAATAAGCGCCTCCCTCACTACACCTTTAATGGCGGCCCGCACAAAGATGGACTGGTCATTGAGGTAGTGGAGTTGCAATTGCGGCGGCAAACCCTTCTGAATGACCGGCAGCTCCGCTTTGATTCGGGAGATGATATCCAGAGTCGAGGCATTCCCGGTTTTCATCGCCGTCATCAATGCCGCCCGTTGGCCGTTAACGCGCACGATGTTGGTCTGGGGCGGGAAGCCATCGCGCACATAGGCGACGTCGCGAACATAAATGACCGTGCCACCGGAGGTTTTTACCGGCAAATCGTTGAGTTCTGCCGTCGTCCGCGGGCTGGCGTTGGTCTCAACGTCATACTCATAGCGGCCGATTTTGGAAGTCCCGGAAGGAAGAATCAGGTTCTGGGCGCTGATGGCATTCACGACGTCGACGGGCGAAAGTCCCTTGGATTGCATGGCGGCAGTGTTAAGGTCCACCTGCACTTGACGTTGCTTTCCCCCGTAGGGCCATGGTATGGCGGCGCCTTCCACGTCGGCCAGTTGGACGCGGATGAAGTTCGCGCCCAAGTCAAACAACCGCTGCTCAGAAAGCCCTTGCCCGGAAAGTCCCAATTGCAGAATGGGCACCGTGGATGCACTGTACTGCATAATAAACGGAGGGGTGGTGCCGGGCGGGAATTGCCGAAGCTGTGTCTGCGACATTGCCGTCACCTGGCTCATCGCCATGGCAATGTTGGCGCCCGGCTGGAAGAAAATCTTGATGACGGCGATGCCATTCAGCGATTCGGACTCAATGTGCTCAATGTCATTTACCGTCAAGGTGAGGGAACGTTGGTTGACAACCGCGATTCGGTTCGCCATCTGGTCAGCAGAGAGGCCCGTGTAGCCCCACAGGACGGTTACAACCGGGATGTTGATGTTGGGAAAAATGTCCTTGGGGGTGCGAATGATCGAAAGCGCCCCTAAGATCATGATAACTATAGCCATCACTATGAAGGTGTATGGCCGTCGTAAGGCTAATCGGACAATCCACATAACAGACAGTAGGCAGTAAGCAGAATGCAGTAGGCAGCAAACCCTTTCCGATCCTGCTCACGCATCCAGAATACCCACCCTTACCTTTCGCGAAACGACATCGGAAGAGCGAAGTTTGCGTAATGACGACACAAATTCACTATGCCCTCAACCGTTATATTTAGCATGTGTGATTCCATTCTTTGAGGGCTCGACTATTTCGTTATAAGATGTTAAAAATAAATGCCTTATTTTAGTAATGTCAAAAGAAACTTGATTTCTTGGAGTGTCATTTTGGGGAATTGACGTCAAATTTTTGACGCACTGACGCCATTACGTCAGCTTTCGGCCCTTGTTCCAGGGATTTGAGCGTTTGCGACATAGGATTTTCAGGCCACTTCGTGGGGTGCACGGCCACGCCCTCCCACCGGCAAGTGGGGGGGCTTACCGCCTACTGCTTTCTGCCTACTGCCTACTGCCTACTGCCCACTGCCTACTGCCTACTCTCCTTCGTGGTCCGGCAAAGCAGGGTTGGGGCGGGTAATCCCCAGCTTTCGCATTTTGTAGAAGAGCGTCGTGCGTTTAAGTCCCAGCCTCTCAGCAGCGCCTCCGGGACCGCCAAGCACCCATTGGGACTCGCGCAGGGCCCGTATAATCTGATCACGTTCTATCTCGGCAAGGGTGTGCGACCTTCGCTGGACTTCCCGGCTGGCTTGCCTCAGTTCTGAGAGCGGCGCCTGAAGGGTCGATCCGGGGGTGAGAATCGTGGCCCGCTCGATGAAATTCTGTAATTCGCGCACATTGCCCGGCCAGTGGTAGCGCTTCAGGGCATCCATCGTTTCCGCTGGTATCCTGCTGATGCGCTTATCCATTCTGCGCGCGTACTTATCCGTGAAATGGGCCACCAGCAGGGGAATATCCTCCGGCCGTTCGCGTAAGGGTGGGAGAAGAATAGGGAAAATGTTCAAGCGGTAATAGAGGTCACCACGGAACTCCCGATTTTCGACCATTTGCGCCAAGTCACGGCTGGTCGCTGCCATCAGGCGGGTATCCACATGGAGCGTCCGGGTGCTGCCTAAGCGTTCAAATTCCTTTTCCTGCAACACCCGCAAGAGCTTCGGTTGCAACTCCAAGGGGATGTCTCCCACCTCATCAAGAAAGAGCGTCCCCTGATGCGCTAACTCAAAGCGACCGATCTTTTGCGCGATTGCCCCGGTGAAAGCGCCCTTTTCGTGACCAAAAAGTTCGCTTTCCAGGAGGCCCATGGGAATTGCGGCGCAATTCACACTAACAAAAGTCCGCTCGCGCTGTGGGCTGATATCGTGGATGGCCCTCGCCAGGATCTCCTTCCCCGTGCCGGTTTCTCCCAGAATGAGGACGGTCGAACCGGTGGGCGCTACCAATTCAGCCTGTTTCAAAATCCGCTTGAGAGCGGGACTTTGGCCGATGATCGCTTCAAAGTCGTGCTCAGTGCGAATCTGTTCATTAAGATAGTTTCTTTCCTCCGTCAGTTTTTCTCGCGCCTCTGTAACCTGTTCATAATTCAGTGCATTTTCGACACCGATGGCAATCTGATTTGCCACCTGAGCAAGGAATTCCACATCCCCCTGGGAAAAAGCCCCCTCCCGCAGTCGTCCTAGATTCAATGTGCCGATAACGCGGTCGCGGCTGACCATGGGGAGAAAGCAAGTGGACTTCAATCCCATTGACACGAGGTTAAGTTGGGGGCCGTACCGGTTGAGCCCTTGGCTATCGAGGACCAGGGGTTGGCCTGACTCCAAGACTTTGCTGGCAGGCCTTCCTGCAGCCGGAACCACAATTTCCTCCTGCCAGGATTCCCCTCCCTCGGAGAAGTTGCGCGCGTACACTCTTAAATGCTTCCCATCCTGTTCGGGCAGAAGCACACTGGCGTAATCACACTCCATGACTCGCCGGACGCTCGCCGAAATGGCGCGAAAAAGCTGCCGAAGGTCAAGGGTGGAAAGCACGCTATTGTTCAAATCCAGGAGCAACTTTAGCCGATCCCGCTCGTGCTCGAGCTGCTGTTGCAATGCCTGGGCGGCTTGGTGATTGAGCGCGTTGTCCACGGCGACAGCAATTTGCCGAGCCACAAGTTGGAGAAATTCCACCCCCGCTTCACCATACGCCCCCACCCGCTGGCTGCCGAATCCGACGGCTCCCAAGCGCCGGTGCGCGGTAGTCAACGGCAAAATGCACAAGGACTGAACAGCATAGCCTCTCAACAAATCCATGGCTTTAGGAAAGCGATTCTCCTGCCCCATGTCCGCAACAATTAAAGGCTCCTGCCGTTCCCACACCCATCCGCTGGGGGAGTCCTCCACCCTTCGTTCAATGACATCCATATAGGCTCGGGCCGGGGTTTCCAGGATTTGGAGGCGCATGACGTTGCGGGTGGTTTCGTGCAAGACCAGCCAGAGCGTATCGAAGTTTACCAAGCGCGGCAGGCGTTCTTTGAGATCATGAAAAAGCGCCGGCAGGTCACGGTGCGTAGCGATCGATTCGGTGACCTCCAGCAAAGCCTGATGCTGCGAGGCGGGGGGCTTGGGCTGGGGCCTCTCTCCTGCTCCGCTGGGGTCCATCATAACCATGAGGATACTATAATTCTGCCTGCCGCTCTCGACATTCCAGCCGAGAGCAACTCTGTTTTGCCAGCCTTACCAAGTCACGGAAAAACGTGCCGCCCTCATGTTCCTCCGCCACGGCCGTGTACGACATACCACCTACCAGACACCTGACACCAGACACCTGTTCTACCCCCACCTGCCACCTACTAACTACATTTATTTTCAACAACATCCCCGCTTTCAGCGGCTAAGTACCTGTGTTTTCATAGACATTCCCGCCTCACACCCACTTTTTCCACAGCGGTCCTTTGTTTTCAATAACATTCCCGCGTCGTTGCGTCATTTTTTGAAGTTACTATGGTTTCTTCCTTCGTGGAGCGAGAAGACATCTAGTCCCTGGTAGCAATGTCTGCGAAGGGTCCTACCATGTTCAACCCCTCTCAAAGGGACCACGCGTTAAGCAGTGGGCGGCAAGCACCGCCAAGAAGCAAAACAGCAATTCACCATTCACCATTCCCCCCCCCTGCAACCTCTCTTCCGTCTCCTTGCTCCCGAGTCCCGAATCCTGAATCCTGAATCCTGAATCCTGAATCCTGCTCGACTCCACGTAGCATACTAGCCTATGTGATCGTGAATGTCAAGAGACAGGTTGTCGCTTTCGTCAATATAGTGGAAAGGGTGTTGGTGTTTCATTTCGGGCGGGGGTGGCTGTCGTGCTGATGCCGCTTAGCCCCGCCTTGCGCGACCCCTTCCGGGGCAGGGATGACTTCGCGTTTCTCATGAGCACCAGTCCGAGGGCAGATGGAAAGCCGCAGAGGAACGCAAAAGGCGCGTACCTCTGCGCTACCCGCTCTTCAAATTCCAACTCCTATGTCGCGCACGCCTGGCGCAATTCTCATTTGCAGAAGTGAACTTTATAAGATACAGTATGAAAGAAAGGGTCTTCGACGTGAGAAAAAATCCGCACATCGGCTCTTCCCTTGATGACTTTCTCAAGGAAGAGGGACTTTACGAGGACGCGACCAACCACGCCGTTAAGCGGATGTTGGCATGGCAGGTGGAAAAGGGCATGCGCGAGCAGGGCATAACCAAGGCAGAGATGGCGCGGCGCATGGGAACGAGCCGCGCTCATCTGAACAAGCTGTTGGACCCCGAGAACGACAAGGTACAACTTGACACCGTGCAGCGTGCTGCTATGGCTGTAGGCCACCGTGTTCGGCTGGAGTTGGTTTAGATTTGTACAACACTCCAGTAAGGGGCTGACTCCTTGCTGCCTTGCCTCACGCGGGCTGGCGCAGACTCCTGCTTTTGGGAGTCTGCGGTCCCGAAGGGACTTGGTAAATTGAGCTCAACGCATCCGATCCATGCGGAGAATTGACGCATCCTGCCAATAGTAGAACCTCGATCTGGACCACGGCCAGTCGCCGGGGGCACTCAGCAGGCCGCGTGTCACCGGGTTGCTGTGCATGTAGTCCAGTTTCTGCTTGTGTTCGGAGAAGACGTTGAAGGGGTAAAAGCGGCGCTGCCAAAGACGGTAATGTGATTCATCATGAACCGTGGAGGGCAGCCGCAGCCTGGCGAGCGTCTTCCGGCACCAAGGATAGTGAAGGTTTTCCCGAAGCGTTCTCTGGTGGTGATGAATTGGAGCTCACCGGGACTGTAAACGCGGTGGTAGAAGGGCATGGCGCAGGAGAGTATACTCTCTGCGGTGCGGGGCCGGAAGAGAACGCCCCTTCGGGATCGCAGACACCAAAAGACAGGTGTCTGCGCCAGCCCGCGCTACCTCGCTAACAAGCACCGAATCAAAATATCCGCCGGCCGTTGGCGGATTGAATTCCTGTCGCGGGGACGAAAGGCAGTTTATAATCCCCTCAGGTGCTCCTGACGGACCCAGGGGACCTAACCGAGAGAAGTCTTTGGTTTGGCAGAGGAGAACTCGCTATGGACCCTTCGATAACCCAAGAAATCGTTGAACGCCTGCACGAGCTGCCGGCGTCGCAACAACAAATCGTGCTGGAGGTCGTCAGGTCACTGGCAAGCCATAAACCGCAAGGAGTTCCCGCCAAAGATCTGTTGCCGCTCACCGGAGCCATAACTGCCGAAGACGCTCGCCAGATGATGAACGCGATCGAGGAAGGCTGCGAAAGAGTCGACGCGAATGCCTGGTAGCTTTCTCCTTGACACCAATATTGCGGTGGCCCTCCTTGCGGGCGAGGACGTGGTCCGCGCTTCCCTTAACCAGGGTGGATTGACATTCCTTTCGAGCATCGTCCTTGGAGAGCTGTTCTATGGCGCAAGAAAGTCGGCCCGCGTGGTATCCAATTTGTCCAGGGTAGAGGAGCTTGCGGCCAAATTCGTGGTCCTTAACTGCGATGTCTCCACGGCACGCCACTACGGAAAGATTCGAGAATTGCTAAGAACAAAGGGACGTCCGATACCAGAAAATGACATTTGGATTGCCGCCCACGCTCAACAGTACGATCTCACGCTGGTAACCCGCGACGCGCACTTCAGCGCCGTCGAGGGTATCAGAATCGAAGCATGGTGAAGCACGCGGGCTGGCGCAGACTCCTGACTTTGGGAGTCTGCGGTCCCGAAGGGACTTGGTAAATTGAGCTCAACGCATCCGATCCATGCGGAGAATTGACGCATCCTGCCAATAGTAGAACCTCGATCTGGACCACGGCCAGTCGCCGGGGGCACTCAGCAGGCCGCGTGTCACCGGGTTGCTGTGCATGTAGTCCAGTTTCTGCTTGTGTTCGGAGAAGACGTTGAAGGGGTAAAAGCGGCGCTGCCAAAGACGGTAATGTGATTCATCATGAACCGTGGAGGGCAGCCGCAGCCTGGCGAGCGTCTTCCGGCACCAAGGATACGGAGGGTTTTCCCGAAGCGTTTTGATGATGCGCTTGGCCGATTCCTCCTTAAGCCCTTTCATAATCAGGGGAGTCATCGCAGACACCAAAAGACAGGTATGTGCGCCAGCCCGGACGCGAAGAATTTCGGAGAGCGTCAGTCGGGAATATCAACCTCGGTGTAACTGCCCGGTGTGGCCGCATTCACGGCGGAGACAACAAGCTGGACGTGCTCCCGTAGTTCCGGCCACTGCTGCTTGCCGAGCACAACGATGGCGATCTTTCGGCCGGTGAGATTCTGCTGATAGCGCATGTTTTTGTCAGTCGTTACCAGCACGTCAAAACCGGCGGCTTCAGCGGCGCTAAGCAATTCGCCGTTCTTGAGCCGGCCCCACCCTTGGTGTGCGGCAGTGGTGACGGCGTGACCTTTCAAAAACGCACGGAGTGGTACGGGCGTTGGCTGGTCGAATAAAACTTGCATTAAGGAGCGTACTCGGGAGGCTTGTCCAGACTGCGGGCGGCAAACTCGATCACGGCTTTTACCTGCTCACGGTCAAGGCCGTCGAACCATTCCATGATGTCGTCGATATTGGCTCCCGCCTCGAGGTTCTCGAAAATCGCCGTCACCGGCATGCGCGTACCCCTCAGAACCCACGCGCCGCTTACCTTCCCCGGTACGCTTTCAACGGCAGGACATTGGGACCAATCGAGAGTTGCCATGTTCTCACCCTCCTTTCATTGTAGCTTGTTACGCAGCTTTTTACCACAGTTCGGCGGCCCGCGTCACGCGCAGGATAGATGCAAAACTTTCCTTTTCTGAAACATGGCGGGGGCGTTTCAGCGGTCGAAAAGGGCCCCCAGGTGGCGGCTATGGACGACGCGAAGGATAAGCACGTCCTCGTTTTCAACACAGTAAAGGATGACATACTCCCCCACAGCCACGCTGCGGCATCCGACGCCGAATTCGTCATCGCGGGCACGTCCGACATAGGGGAAGCCCGCAAGCATGAAAAAACGGTCGGTGATGGTGTCAATTAAGCGGTTGGCAATCTCGATGCTGCCGCTTTCCTTCGCGACGTAATACCAAATCTCATACTGGTTCAGTTTGCTGACGTAGCGGCGGGTTTACCCCGCCATCGTACGTTGAAATAACTCGATCGATGGCGGGGTAAACCCGCCGCTACGTCAAACTGAACCACCACCCCAAATGTCGTCAAGATTGGTTTCGGCGCGGGGCGCCAGGCGATGCGCCATCAGCGGGACGTGGTGAGTTCAGCGAGAAGGCGCGCGCGTCCGCGTTCCTTCACTTCCTGGGCAAGCTGTTGCATGGATTCCTGCGTGATAACGCGGCCTTCGCCACGGGCAAGCGAAGCCTTGGCGTCGTCGAGGGTCAGAAGAAATTCCGTCCGTTGCCGCTCGCGTTCTTCCCACAAAGCAAGCGCCTCCTGCACGGCGTCTTGTTCCGAGTGCAGCCGTCCGCTTTCAATCGCGCGGCGGGCGAAAGCCTTTTGATCTGGGGTGAGGTGTACTTCCATGGCTTTCAGAATACGGGAAAACGGGCTCCTGGGCAACGGCGAAAAATACGGCGAAAAATTCGAGCGGCTGCTCCGCTGGAAACACGGCGGGGGCATAACACGGCCCTGGGTGGGTGCTACTGGCTAGGGCCGCCCCGTGTCTCCGGGGGCTTTTTTTTGCGGGTTGCGGGCATTGGCTCTCTGCCGCCTTGCGAATTGCGTCCACGTCGGCGAGGTCCTGCGGTCGTCCTGCCGCCAGCTTTGCCGCTATGAGATCATCGCGGGAAATGAAAAATGCTTTCAGCGCTGCCGCCTGTTCGTCGGGAAGCTCGATCACCGTCATAAGAAATCTCCCCCACCCCCTGTAACAGCGTCGATCTTACGCCATTGGAAAGGTTTTGTCACACGCAAAGGAAACGCAAAGGAAACGTAGTCATTGCACAAAGGACCCTTTGTGCAACACCTGAATCACATCGACTAGGACGGCCTACACGTAGAAGTGCCCTTAGTCCGCGCAGGATCGCCGTATAAGAATCTGTCATCGGCGACTACCTGAGATTGAGCGGCAACAGAAGCTGGGCAAGGAAGTGGCGCTTCGAGCCGCCGCCTTTGCCAAGCCGGAGATTCATGAGCTGGTAGCGCGGAGTTATCCCGCTGGGAGCGGGATTACTCCGCGGCTTTTAATCCTCTGGCATCGCTCCGTAGCCCTCCCGAGTTGTAATACTCAAGGTGAGCGTATGAGATTACGAACCGCAGAGCAGGGCAGACTACGTCCAAGTCCGCGCTACACCCTGACGGTGGCTGGACTCAAGGTGCGGGCAAAGGCGTCGCGGCTGCAGGCAAGACAATCTACGCGCCACCCCACGAGATTCTTCGGCGTTCGGGCTTGGCATTGCGAATTGAATCAGCGAAGAGCCGCAGACGAAGGCAAACTGCGCCTACGTCTGCGCTTTGAACGGACCGCGGAATCGACGAACCGGTGCGCGTTTCACTTGCGCTTGCTTTCGTGAGATCAAAATGACTATCATGACTATATTGACTGCTACCGCAGGGAGGTTGCACCGTGGGAGTGGATGCGTGGACAGTCGCCCAAGCCAAGGCGAAATTCAGCGAAGTCATTGACAAGGCGCGATCCCTGGGGCCGCAAACCATTACGCGGAACGGACGCAAGGCCGCCGTGGTAGTTGCCGCTGACGAATGGGAGCGCAAGACCCGGCGCAAGGGGAACCTGGCTGAGTTCTTTGCGTCGTCGCCCTTGCGGCGGTCCGGATTGAAGATTGACCGCCTGCGCGGTGGCGTTCGTAAGGCGGGATTATGAGTTTTCTGGTCGATACCAACGTCGTCTCAGAATGGGTGAAGCCACGCCCCAATCCGGGAGTCGTAGCGTGGCTGGCCGATACGAATGAAGACCAAGTGTTTCTCAGCGTGGTGACTCTAGCGGAACTGCGCCATGGCATCGAGCGCATAGCCACGGGGCGGCGTCAGAGACAGTTGAGCGCATGGCTGGAAAACGAGCTGCCGATGCGATTCGAAGGAAGGGTTCTGAGCATTGATGCGGCTATCGCCGACGCGTGCGGCAAGCTGGTGGCAAGGAGCGAGGCGGCGGGGCGGCCAGTCGAAGCCATGGACGCCTTCCTCGCGGCCACCGCCCAAGTTCACCAATTGACCCTTGTCACCCGCAACACTGCACACTTTCATTCGATTTTGAAGGCCCTCCTGAATCCATGGACCTAGCGCTGGTAGCGCGGAGTTGTCCCGCTCGGAGCGGGATTACTCCGCGGCTTTTAATCCTCTGGCATCGCTCCGGAGCCCTCCCGAGTTGTAATACACAAGTCTGACTCACTCTAGAATTGTCCCTACCTTCGCCAGAACCTCGTCCATGATCGCATCGGGCACGTTTTCCAGCTTTCTGCCGTTGCGCGCGCCGAGATCGAGCGCGCGGGGCTGGTCGCAGCGGACAACGCCGGTTGTTTTAGTACCGGCGCCGGTCAGAGATACCGCATAACATCTTGCATGAGGATTCACAACACTGGCAGCTTTGTTGCGTCTGCGCTGTCCCCTCTGTGGGGTGGCGCGGAGGGCAGCTTCGGGGCCGCGGCTGACGATGATTAACAGTATCCGGGCGATGCCGGTGGGTTCCGAACAATCCACTCGGCCATAAAACGGCCAACCTGTGCTTTTGGGTCGTCGCCCCCACACTTGGGGTCACCGTGACGCGAAGCCGAAATACATAATTGTGGCTGCGCGTTCAAGTCTCCGCGAATACAAACCCACGATGATGCCCATCCAGTTGTTCGTAGCTTCGCATGAAGCCCCCACGCGAGAGAGATTCACATCTTTTGTAGAGAAGATTCCTTTCTGTTAGACTGGTCAAATAGACAGGTCCGAGGAGGACAGGGATATGACCACGATGGGTTTCTACGAAGCGCGGACGCATCTTTCGGAGCTGCTCGACCACGTCGCGAAGGGGAAGAAAGTTCTTATCACTCGGCGCGGCAAGCCTGCGGCCCTGCTTGGTCCGCCCCCCAAGCAGGACCAGCGGGATGTGCATCAGGTTGTGCAGGAGATGCTGGCGTTCCGGGACCGCGAGGGGCCAACGCTGGGCGGCCAGGTGACCATTCGCGAGCTGATTGACGAAGGCCGCCGCTTTTAGGCGGACGCGCCAGCGAGGGGAGGCACGATGGCGAAAAAGGCAAGGAAGCCTGGCATGGCCGAGTTTGTCCTCGACGGCTCGCTCGCTTTGGCCTGGTACTTCAAGGACGAGGCAGACCCGTATGCGGATGCGGTGGCGGCGCATTTTCCGGCGGCGCGCGCCGCCGTGCCGCTGATTTGGCCCCTGGAGGTGGCGAACGCGGTGCTGATGGGAGAGCGGCGCCAGCGGAGCACCGAGGCGCAAGCCGCCAGATGGCTTACCTACCTCGGGTTACTCCCTATTGCCGTCGATAATGCACTCTTAAAGCAAGGGATTCAGCGAATTGCCCTATGATTTCTTGGTGCCTTGGTGTCTTGGTGGTGAAGGGAAAAAAGATGGACCACCAAGACACCAAGGCACCAAGAGAGTCAACTCCCAAAGAAACTGCAACGGATTACAAACTGTGTGACAGGATTGCTTCCACTTCCTTCGGACCGATGTCCTGGCGTTCTCCGAGAGTCGTCCAACCGCGAGCTGCGAGGCGATTGGAAACAGATTCGACGACATCCGGGGCCACACCGTAGTCCTTCAAATGAGTCTTCACACCCACAGATTCGAAGAATGTCCGGGTGTTCTGGATGGCCTGGTCGATCTTTTCATCCTCGGCGCCGGTGCGAATGCCCCAGACGCGTTCGGCATATTGCAGGAGTTTGGCGCGTTTGGCTTGCTTGCGCTCTGCCAGGGTTCCGGGAAAGACGACAGCCAGTGATTGAGCATGATCCAAGCCACGCAGTGCCGTGAGCTCGTGGCCGACCATGTGGGTCGTCCAGTCCTGCGGGACGCCGAGGCCGATGAGTCCATTGAGCGCCATGCTCGCACACCAACACAAATTGGCGCGTGAGTTATAGTCGGCCGAGTTGGCAAGCGTCTTAGGCCCTTCCTCGATCAGGGTGAGCAAGATCGATTCCGCAAATCGGTCCTGGAGTGGGGCGTTCGCCGGGTAGGTCAAATGCGGTATGTGGGGATTGGTTGCTGTCCCTACCTACCACCTCTCGACCCCCTCACCCCCCGGCCCCTCTCCCCCAAGGGGGAGAGGGGAGAGTTGATTCCATTTCTACCACGCTCGACCCCCAAGGGGGAGAGGGGAGAGTTGATTCCATTTCTACCACGCTCGACCCCCAAGGGGGAGAGGGGAGAGTTGATTCCATTTCTACCACGCTCGACCCCCAAAGGAGAGAGGGGAGAGTACGAGAGAAAGGAGGGTGTCGACCAAAATATACACGCTTCTGTAGCCGCGGCGACCGAGGCGAGAGTACGAGAGAAAGGAGAGTGTTGACTGCTACGACAGTGCCGAGGAATGCCGGGAGCCTGGAGCGCCCCCCTTCAACCCGTTTACGCTCGCCAGAGGAATGCCGGGAGCCCGGAGCGCCCCCTTCGGCCCGTTTACGCGTGCCACACGCCGGGGATGGCTTGCTGGCAGTATTGGCATTTGTTGTTGTGGATGTGCACCGTGCCGACGGTGTACCCGGTGCGTTCCACGACAATCTTGCGGCATTTGGGGCAATAGGTATTCTCGGCGGGGTGGCCCGGCACATTGCCGATGTACACGTAGTGAAGACCCTCGGCGTCGGCGACGGCCTTGGCGCGCTCGAGCGTTTCCACCGGCGTGGGAGGAAGGTTCTTGAGAAGGTATTCGGGATGGAAGCGCGAGAAGTGGAGCGGAACGTCCGGTCCCAATTCGGATTTGACCCATTTGGCGAGGCCTTTGAACTCCGCGTCGCTGTCGTTCAAAGTGGGGATCACAAGGTAAACGATCTCATTCCATACCCCGTGCTTGCGGATGGTCACGAGGGCATCGAGCACCGGTTTCAGTTCCGCGTTGACCACTTCCTTGTAGAACTTTTCTGAATAAGCTTTCAGGTCCACCTTGATGGCGTCCACCTGGCGGCACATTTTTTGCAGAGGCTCTTGTTGGATGTAACCGCCGGTGACCACCACGCTCTTGACGCCCAAGCCGTGACTAGCCTCGGCGCAATCAGCCAGGTATTCGTAAAACACCACAGGCTCGCTGTAAGTGTAGGCGATGCTGGGGCACTTGTACTGCTGGGCCAACTCCGCCACCTTCTGCGGCGGCGCGTAGCTTGACCGGACCTGCTCGGGGCGGACCTGGGAAATATCCCAGTTCTGGCACATCTTGCAGTTTACATTGCAGCCCGCAGTGGCAATGGAGAACGCGACGGTGCCAGGGAGAAAATGGAAGAAGGGCTTCTTCTCGATGGGATCAACGTGAGCCGTCACTATGCGGGAGTGAACCAGGGTGTAATAGGCGCCGCCGCGGTTTTCACGCACCCCGCAATAGCCGCGCTCCCGGTCGTCGATGGCGCATTCGCGCGGGCAGAGCTTGCACTTGATTTTCCTGTAGGGCTGTTTCTCGTAGAACCTGGCTTCCTTGATGAATTGCGAGTCGTCCTCCGCGAGCGAAGCAGCGAAGATGGGGACAGCATCCTGCCGACCGATAACCACCCCGGCGCAGGCGGCGAGGCAGGGAAGGGAAGCGGCCTTCAGAAAAGCTCGCCGGTTGAAGGCGAGGCTGGGGGTTTCTTGGGGGCGAACTCGCGGCGTCCGAGAAGAGGCCTGGAGGAGTCGCAAATCATATTTCGTTGCCATCAGACTTCCACCACCTTAATGTTTTGGGGATCGTTGGTTCCCAGACCGTGTTGCGGGTCGGCAGCCGTCGAAATGTAAACAGGCTCGCGCTTCATGTCCCGCAACGATTTCATGCCCACTTCGGCACGCTTCTTTTCGATGATTTGCCAGCCCGTGTGATCGAGCGCCACAGGGTCGTGCCCGACGATCAAGGCATTGTACGGCCAGGTCCAGTGCGGCATGAAAGAGGGCCCGCCCTCGTATTGTGCTGTGGTGGCGTCGCAGATGTGGAGGCGGACCTTGTGACGAATGGGGGGCAGCATGAAAACGTCGGCCACGTAGGGATTGCCGACGTTCATGTGGT
>JBEKME010000007.1:0-121014 GCA_050008675.1 Terriglobia bacterium | reverse complement strand
AGCATAGCGATTTTCGATGAGCCAATGGATTTCAGCTTTCGGAAAAGATTGCCCCAGCGCCGCCACCGCGGGAAGGGCATGCACGATATCGCCGATGGAACTCAGGCGAATCACCAGAAAACGGAGTTGCGAAGCTGATTGCTCCCACATGGGTTCCGACAAGTCAAAATCCCTAACAGGACGCTGAAAAATCCCTGCAGCCTGTCATTCCGAGGAGTCCGCCATTCTCATTGGCGGACGACGAGGAATCTCGCAAGTCCTTCGAGTCCAGAGCGAGATTCCTCGCGTAGTTTACCCTGAACGGGCAGGGCGAGATTCCTCGCTGCGCTCGGAATGACAGTGAAGGGCTCGGAATGACAATGGCCACACACTTTTTTCAGCATCCGGTTTAACGCATGACCGGAAGTTACTCTTTTCGATACCGCCGGGCGATCTCCGCCAGCAAGTTACGGGTCGAGTGGTCTTTGGGGTCGCCGACGATCGCCACCGCAATCCCCAGGCTTTCCGTCAGGGCTCTCTCGGGAACCGTCTCAGTGGTGTAGTCGGGACCCTTGCAATGTACATCCGGGCGAAGCTCGCTCAGCATGGCCTCCGCAGTGAGTTCCTCGAAGATGATAACGTAATCCACCGGCTCGAGCGCGGCGACTAGTTCTGCCCGCGCTTCAGCGGGGAGCAGCGGCCTTCCTGGGCCCTTGAGAGCCGAGACCGAGCGGTCGCTGTTAATCCCTACCACGAGCACGTCCCCTTGTTGCTTCGCAGCCTGAAGATAGCGCACGTGCCCGAGGTGCAAAACATCAAAACACCCATTGGCAAAAGAGACACGGCGACCCGCTCGGCGCAACTGAACACCGAGTTCAGCGGTTCCTTCTCGCGCTATGATCTGGGCGCTCATGCGTTTCGAACGGCTTCCCTTATCTCGCTGCCGGTGACGGAAGCCGTACCTCGTTTCATAACCACCAGACCGCCGGCGCAGTTTGCGATCATGGCCGCATGCAGGAAGCTTGCGCCCGCCCCTAACGCCAGCGTGTAGGCGGCAATTACGGTGTCTCCCGCCCCGGTCACATCCAGCGCCTGGTCAGAACCAAAGATGGGTAAATGACGGGGTTCCCGGCGCGGCTCAAAAAGCACCATACCGTCGCGCCCTCTGGTGATCAGGAGCGCCTGAAGACCTTGGCGGCGCATCAGTTTTCTCCCCAGGGAATGAAGCCGTTCAAGGTCGTTGCCGATAGTCTCCCCAAAAGCCGCCTCGACTTCCGGCTCATTGGGTGTTGCCGTGGTGATGTTCTTATACGTCAGCAGGTCATAGCGGGAGTCAACCGTAATCGGCAGTGGAGCACTTCCTCTTCGGGCGCTGATAAATTCCACCTCGCGCGCGTCCGTCGAGCCGTAGCCATAGTCGGACACCAGAAGGGCAGAAGAGGTGCGGAGCAGAGGAACGACACTGCGGGATAACCGTCTTCGAACTTCCCTGGCCAATAATTGAGCCGGTTCACGATCGATGCGAACGATCTGCTGCCGTTGCCAGTGGCTAAGCCCTCCCAGGATGCGCGATTTCGTTGGGGTCAGGTAACCACCCAGCCGGACCACATATCGCGTGGGAACGCTCTTCTCTTGGAAATAACGGAGCAGCGCCTCGCCCGTCTCGTCGTCACCCACTACGCCCACCGGAATAACCTGGGCGCCAAGCTCCGCCAAGTTATTGGCGGCATTAGCTCCGCCGCCCGGCGCTACCTGCTTCTCGCGCTGTTTCAAAATCAGGACTGGGGCCTCACGAGAGACCCGAGCGATTTCCCCATAAACGTATTCGTCTGCCACCAAGTCCCCCAGCATGACGACGCGCTGGCGGGGAAATCTTTTCATGATCGACAGCAGGGTTGCACGATCTTGAGCGGTGATCTTCATAATTGCGATTCATGGGGTGATTCCCCATTTTTTTGCCGACTCCAGAGCTGCGATGTAAACGTCGTCCACGGAAATACCGTTCATACATCGGAAATCAATCGGGCATTCACGGAGGCCGCAGGGGCTGCACTCCACGGGATGCTTAATGGTGCGCGCCCGAAGACCCACCGGCCCAGTGGCACGCTCGTTGGTGGAACCGAAGATGGCCAGAAGCGGCAAGCCCAGAGCTGCCGCCACGTGCATCGGCCCGGAGTCGTTGGTGATGACCAGGTGGCATTTCGCCATCAACGCCATGAACTCTCGCAGCGTGGTTTCCCCCGCTACAAGCACAGGTGTATGTTCCATTGCCCGCGCCACGGCCTCAGCCAAGGGCCTCTCGGCGGGGGAGCCGAAGATTAGCACATCCGCGCCCAGGGCATCAATCAGGCGGTCTGCCAGGTTGGCGTAACGGTCCGGCAACCAACGCTTTGCCCCTCCAAAAGATGCGCCCGGGCTGACCCCTACCAAGAACCGCCGACCGCCCAGGCCCAGGGTTTGAAGCTGCTTTACGGCCCACCTTCGTTCGGATTCCGCAAGGTGGAGGCGAACCTCTTGGAGCGTTTTGGGCCTTTCAATTATCCCAGAACGAAACAGTAATTGCAGGTAGTAGTAAACTTGATGCCCATAAGCTGCCGGTGGGGGAACCTCGACAGCCTCGCTCAGCAGCGAGCTCCGCCCATCCCGCGCGTAGCCGATACGGAGGGGAATGCGCGCGCACCAAGCCATCCAGGCAGCGTGGAAGGCATTCTGAAGAAGAAGGACAGCGTCGAAGCGCTCCGAGCGGAGTTGCCGGACTAATTTCCAGAACCCCCGAGCTCCTCGATGCTCGCCCTCCGCGTCATAAACGATTTGCCGGCTGACGGCCGGATGGTTCGAGTAGAGTTCGCTGACCCAGGGTTTCGAAACGAGAACGATTTCGGAGTTCGGGAAGCGCCCGTGCAGCGCCTCAATCGCCGGAAGGGACATCACGGCGTCGCCAATCCAGTTCGTGGCCCGTACCATGATCTTCTTCGGATTGCACGAGCGTGTTTCGTATTTCGTCAATTCGCCCTCCGCGCTGCTTCCACCTCGGCCAGCAACGCTCGCTCGAATTCCATCTTCTCCTCGATTTCAGGGTGAATGCAACAAGCAAACAATGGCCACGGGGCATTCCAATCTGGCGGCAGGTTCATTGCGTCCTTCTGGGTGGTCAGAATGGCCTCCGCACCCGCACTCCGCGCAAGCGCGAAAATATTGTCCAGCTCATGGCGTCTGTACACATGGTGGTCGGGAAAAACGCTCTCCGCAACCACCCAAAACCCCCAACTCCGCAAGTCAGCAAAGAACGCTGCCGGGTTCCCAATTCCACAGAAAGCCGCGGCTTTCTTGCGGAGCAGGTTCGCATGGGGTTCTGACAAACCGTTCCGCGCATCCACCAAGCCGGCAAACTTCGTGGAGCAGCGAAAGATTCTCGCCCGTGGATTCAGCGCTTGAACTCGTCCCTGCACCCCACCCGCGTCCCCCAATTCAGTTCGGGTGAGTATTACCCAGTGAGCCCGCCGCAGTGCTGAAAACGGCTCCCGCCAGCGGCCGGCGGGAAGCAGGGCGAGGTCGGACAATGGGCTCGTGACGTCGAGCAAAACCACATCAAGATCGCGATAAAGGGCGAGGTGTTGAAATCCGTCGTCCAGCAGGTGCACGGTGGCTTGAAATCGTTGTTCGCCGATGATCCCCCCGCGGAACCGGTCTGGAGAGACAATGATGGGTACATTGGGCAGTGCTCTGGCGAGCGCGGCAGGTTCGTCACCGACCTCCCTGGGATCGGCGACACGATCCGGGCCGGGTTCAAGAACGATGACCCCCTTTCCTCCACGCCGTCCATAACCCCGCGTGAGGATGCAAGGACGATGCCCGCCTGCAAGCAAAGTCTCAGCCATCAAGATCACCAGCGGAGTCTTGCCTGTTCCGCCCACGCTCAGGTTGCCCACACTTACGACCGGGCGGTTCAAACGGCGGATTTTGAGCCACCCGCGACGATAGGCAACGTGGCGCAGCGCCACTCCAGCTTGGAAGACCGCCGATAAGATTTGAAGCAACGTATTCACTCTGCGCCGCCATGAAGATAGCTCCCCTCCTCGGCGAAGGAGGGACTGTCATCCTGAGCGAAGCGAAGGATCACTGCAGTTTGCTCTTCGTCCGCCACCCTTGCTGCGGCCGTTTTGCGAAGCACAAGCACCGACAATCGAGGTTGCCGGCGTGCGGTGCATGCAACAAACTGCGGTGATCCTTCGCTTCGCTCAGGATGACAGGCAAGAGCCTTGCCGCGTCTGCGGGGCGGTGGTCTGCTCTACCCCTTGCTTTTTTGGGGGACGCGCGCATTCAGCAATCGCCGGATCTGTTCCAGTACTCGAGCCGTCGCCCCCGTCTGCCTTTCCAGGACCTGCTTGCCGCGCTTGCCCAGTCGGTGACCCGCCGCGCGGTCTCCAAACAACTTCAGCACGGATTCGGCCAATTCTTCCGCGTCCTGAACCTGGACACATGCATCTGCCTCCAGGAAGAGGCGGGCAATGTCCTGGAAGTTCTCCATGTGCGGGCCAAAAACCACGGGCTTCGCCCAGTACGCGGCTTCGAGAATATTGTGACCCCCTGTGGGGACCAAGCTCCCCCCCATAAAAACCACATCCGCCAATTCAAGGATTCCTGCCAATTCTCCGATCGTGTCGAGTAAGAGGACTTCGGGCGCGGCCACCCGGCTCGAAACCTCCGCTTCTTGGGATGCCAGATGCGTACGGCGAGTGTAGCTACAACCGGAGTTGGTCAGAATCTGAGCAACCTCGTCGAAGCGCGCGGGATGCCGCGGGGCGAGGACCAACAAGGCCTTGGGATATTGAGCCCGGACTTTACTCCAGGCCTTGAGGACCATTGGCTCTTCACCCGGCATCGTGCTCGCCGCAATCATGATCGGGCCACGCCCCGTAATAGTCGCGGCTTTCTCCAGGAGGCGAGGGAAGTCGCCGGCCCGAGGCGGCTCCGCATCGAACTTCAAGTTTCCAGACAGAACAAGGCGCTCCGGCGCAGCGCCCAAATGCCGGAACCGCTCGGCATCCGCTTCCGTCTGAGCGCAGATCACATCGACATGTCCGAGCACCCGGCGCATGAAAGGCCGAACCAGGCGGTAACGTCGAAAGGAGCGCGTCGAAAGCCGCGCGTTAACAAGCATAATCCGTGCTCCAAACTCGTGCGAGGCGCGCAAAAGGTTGGGCCATAACTCGGTGTCCACGATCACCAGTAAAGACGGCTGAATTCGTTTCAACGCGGCCCCAACCGCCCCGCGCCAATCCATGGGAAGGTAGAACCGGCCGGCCACTGAGGGGAGGCGGCTTTCTCCAGCAGAGCGGCCTGCCGGCGTGACACTACTCAGAAAGATCTTCCGGTCAGAACATACCTGTTGCAACTGGCGCGCCAGACTCACCACGGCCAGGGTTTCGCCAACGGATACGGCGTGAATCCAAATAGCGCCCCGCTCCGCCTGCTGGAATGATTCCGGCAACAGTCCGAATCGTTCCCGCCATCGCCTTCCGGCCAGTTCGTCACGCCGTTTCCAGACATAGTAAGGGGCCGTCAAGAGCACGCCCAGCGTTACCAAGAAACTGTAAATCAGATACATCATCGGGAAGGACAGCGAGAAGGCCGACGCGCAAACACAATACCAATGCAGATTATATCCCCAGAATGGAAGACCGACAACGGCGGCGCGGTGTTGGGTCAGGGCCGCGTCAAAGTCCCCGAAGGGTAAGATCCCGAAGCGGCTCTGCCGCCTGCTGTGCGGAAAGGCTTCGCCTTTCCGAGGGCCTGCGCCCTGACCAACCCCTCCGCTCGGCTGGAAGGCTCAGCCTTCCAGCCGAGCGGAGGCGTAAAAGGAGGCGGGCTGCGCCGGAAAGCCAGAGGCTTTCCGCACAGCAGGCGGCAGAGCCGCTTTTTCCCCGACTTTGACGCGACCCTGGGTGTTGGGTGATGTCAACCTGTTTGTGTGAAGGGCGAGTTGTAGTATCTCACTCTTAGTACAGTGTGCTACATTGAGTGTGAAGGGTGAAAGCTGTGGCAACTGGCGTTAAGAACCACGTCGAGATCGATGAAAATGGAGTGGCTTGGATTACCGGTGCAAACACCAAGGTAATCCAGGTTGTGTTGGATAAGCTCGCCTATGGATGGAGCCCTGAAGAAATACACTTTCAGCACCCTCACCTCTCACTGGCCCAAATCCATTCTGCTCTGGCCTACTACTATGAAAACAAGAATGAGCTGGACGCTGAAATCAAGCGCCAGAGCCAGGAAGCGGAAGCCCTGAAGCCGCGACTGGTCAATCCTGCCCTTCGGCACAAACTTCTCGAACTGAAAGAGCTTAAGTGAGTCTTCACTTTTGTCATTTACGCTCCCCAACTCGACATCACTATCAACCAAGCTGTAAGCGATCTCGAGCTGATTGCTCACGCCTCTAAGCCGGAGGAGTGGGTCTCCCGAGTGGAATACCTCCCATTGAAGTAGTCCTGTTCACCTGTCGAAACTAAAACTGCTGGCAGCGCAAAGGGGAAGCCTACTAGACCTGAAGATCGACAATCACCAATCAGCAATCGACAATCGGCAATCAGCAATCGGCAATGAAAACCCGGTCTTTGGTTGCGGCCGTGCCGCGCTAAGAGGTAATGAATCCTGTCCAGTCGCCTTCGAGGTCGAACTCATTCCACCCGCCGCCTTGGTTCTTAAGCACGTACCCCTTCCAGTTTCCTTCCAAATCAAAGACGTTGTAGCCTTCCCGGCTGTTGTCAACAGCATAGGCTGTCCAGTTGAGGTCCTTGTCGAAGAAAAGCAGAACAGCTTTGTTGCGGGTCCGCACGATGTATCCCATCAACTCAGAATCAGGGGTCAGTCGGCAAAGGCCCGAGAATTTCTGAGTCTGTTTAGGGTCGAGCAGAGGGTTACGAGTGGGATTAAGGGAAGCGGTAAGGAGGGGGTTCAAGGATTGATTGAATTTGGGACTTATGCGGGTGTTCCGCTCCGGGTTCATCCAGGGATTGAACTTCGGATTAATCGAGGCATTGACCTTGGGATTGATCGAGGGGTTGAACTGGGGACTGATTGAAGCATTGTACTTCGCCCGAGCGAGAGGGTTAGGCATATTATCTTTCCACGGGAATCAGGAATGCTTTGGGGATCCGCCTGTCCAGCGTCGCAAGAACTGCGCTGTTCGCTCCGCCGAGTTGCGCCAGATGGCCGTCCGTTGTTTGTTTTGCGGTCTTGACCCGACTGGGAAGATGGGAGATGTCTTGGCCGTCAGGAATACACGCATTTCATGGAAACTCAGCCAGAATCTCGCGGACCTGCCTGCTGCTCAAATGCGGAGCCCCCACTCCGGCGCTCAGAACCGGAAGACTTGTAATTCGGTCAACGAGAAGGGTCACGTTGGAGAAGCGCGTTTTCCGCGGAGTTAACACTACCCGCCCAGCCTGCACTTTCGCGTCGAGCGAATCGCCGGGCTGGAGACCTAGTCTGCGGCGAATTGCGCCCGCAAGTACGATCTGGCCCTTTGTGGAAAGCTTCAACTCCATGGTAAGAAAACCGTACCTCAGAATCCGTCAGACCACAAGGAGATTTGGTGGACCTGGGGAGGTTCGAACTCCCGACCCCATGGTTGCAAACCATGTGCTCTCCCAACTGAGCTACAGGCCCATGTTTCCTATACAATTATACTGGCCGGGAATTCATAATTCGTCAAGCGAAAGGGGATTAAGCAGCACTATTGTTGTGCCGCGTCATAGCGGCGATTTGGCGCCCAAGACGATAAAGTCAATCGTCAGCCAGGCCGAAATGACGATCGAGGAGTTTGTCTCACTGATGGCTGGTTAGGTGCGCTGGCTTGGCGCGAAGCCCCTTCGGAGGTTATAGTTCATATATGAGAAACGAGAAAGGGCGCCTCTATGAGTATACGGTATTTTTTGCAGCCAACGAGCACGGCGGCTACACGGTCACCGTTCCCGCCCTCCCCGGCTTGGTCACCGAGGGCAGGGACCTTGAAGATGCACGCGACATGGCGAAGGACGCCATTCGGTGCTACATCCAGGGGCTCAAGAAAGCGAAAGAAGTAATCCCGGTCGAGCGAGAAACCGCTCAGGTCAGGCTCGCGGTCATTGCTTAAACGAGTTGGCGCTCCGTTTCACGGCTCGAAAACCCACCCCTAGGTGCTCCTCATGAGCATCCTGCACGACAGCGATGTGAATTTCACAGGGAAGGCAAGCAAGCGGTGTCGAAAACCCGCCCTGGAGGGAAGATGACGCGTCCCGCCCGGCGGGATGCCATCCCGCCTCGCGGGATCCAATGAAGTGCGACTGTAGCTCAGCGTGATCGCCTATAGCCTGGGCAACTTATGGCGGCGGTTGTAGCATCCCTAGAGCGTCGAAAGTTTGTGCTTGACCAGCTTGCAGCAGAGGCTGGTGAAGAGCGGTGGACGGCGGGTAAAGCAGGCCGGGTATTACTGGCCGCTGTTGGCAGAGAGCGTCGCCACGGCGACACGCGGCGCCTCTTTGGAGGCATGCTATGCGAAGCGTTCGAATTATCCCGCCCTTGATTTCGCTTCTGCTCCTGGTCTTTCCTTGGGCTTGCGCGCAGGACCCTCCCGCGCGCCTCGAAGTATTCCTCGAAGGCGGCGGCTCTTTCCTGACTGGTGGCAGCGGCAGCTACCAGCTAACCTTCCCATGTCCACCACCGGGCTGCTCCCCCGTCGCCGTGACCAGTTCGTTCTCCAAGGCGGCGCGGCTTTTTACCGGTGCACGCCTCCGGTTTACGCGGCACGACGCCCTGGAAGCGAGCTATTCTTACAGCCCCAACCACTTCTCACTTCAGGGGGCAGGGCTGGCGGCGCTCTCCGTGTACAATCGCGTTGATCTCATCTCCTTTAATTACGTCCGCTATCTCTGGGCCAAAACCTCTTTCCAGCCGTTTGTCACTGGCGGGGTGGGAGCAAACCGCTTCAGCGGCCCCTCCAGTGCCTCTGCGGGTTTTTACGGCTACGTCAATGCGGACAACGGGTGGCAGTTCGCCTGGAATTTCGGAGGCGGCGCCGACCTCGTCCTCCAACGACACTTCGCCTTGCGACTGGAACTCAGGGATTACCTAACTGGACAGCCCAAGCCCAACTCCATCATCGGGCTCACTGGGACCAGTCACAATATCGTTCCGAGCGCAGGAATCGTTTTCCGGTTTAAGTGAGAATCAACGCTTCGGACCCCGCAGGCTCAGGGAAAGCCGAGCCGGTGCATGCTGGAGGGCAACCGGGAGGCCAAAAGGGGACTTCCAGTGGAGGATAGTGGTATGCGAAGCATTCGAATTATCCCGCCCTTGATTTTGCTTCTGCTCTTGGCTGTCCCTTGGGCCTGCGCGCAGGACCCTCCTCCGCGCCTCGAAGTATTCCTCGAAGGCGGCGGCTCCTTCCTGAATAATGGTGGCAGTGGCAGCTATCTGGTAGGCGTCGCATGTCCAGCGCTCTGCACCCCCGCGGGATGTGTCCCCTGCCCCCCCGCCTCATCAGTCACCGTGACCAGCTCGTTCTCCAAGACGGCGCGTCTTTTTGCCGGTGCACGCCTCCGGTTTACGCGGCATGACGCCCTGGAAGCGAGCTATTCTTACAGCCCCAACGTCTTCTCACTTCAGCCGGCAGGGCTGCCGGCGGTCTCCGGGTACAATCGCGTTGATCTCATCTCCTTCAACTACGTCCGCTATCTCTGGGCCAAAACCTTTGTCCAGCCGTTTGTCACTGGCGGGCTGGGAGTCAACCGCTTCAGCGGCCCCTCGAATGCCCCTGCGGTTCTTTCAGGCCTCGTCAATGCGGACAACGGTTCCCAGTTCGCCTGGAATTACGGAGCCGGCGCTGACCTCGTCCTCCAACGGCACTTCGCCTTGCGGCTGGAACTCAGGGATTACATAACTGGCCAGCCCAAGCCCAGCTCCGTCAGCGGGATCACCGGGCTCACCGGAACCAGTCACAATATCGTTCCGAGCGCAGGGCTCGTTTTCCGGTTTAAGTGAGAATCAACGCTCAGGGCAATGCATATCGGCTGATTACCGAGATCAACTATCAAACAGGAAGAATCTTCCTACGCCATGTGCTGACTCATGCTGAGTACGGCAAGGGAGGTTGGAGAAGATGAGCACTCTCACGGCCAGCCCGGAGTACGGTGCGCTGCTCAAGAAAATCCCTCCAAAGGTCATTCGCACCGCGAAGGAAAATGAGGCCTACACGGAGATTCTTTACGACCTCGACCGGCGCAGCAAAACACTGACGCCAGCCGAGAAGGAACTCGCAGAACTTCTGACGTTGTTGATTGAAGATTTCGAGGAAAGGCAATACCAACTACCGCGCGCAAAGCCGCTGGACGCAGTGCGCTTCCTGATGGACCAGCACTGCCTGAAGCAGAAGGGCCTCGTGGACGTCTTCGGGACGCCCAGCATTGTGTCGGAAGTATTGAGGGGCAAGCGCGGGTTGAACAAGGACCACATCAAGCGCCTGAGCGAGCGCTTCCACGCCTCGCCGGAACTCTTCTTTTAACGTCCCAACCCGCGGCGTACGCAAAAAATGCAGGGTTTGGGTCGTCTCGGCGACCGATCAGCCGAGCGGATTCCACGTGTGCGGTCTGTGAGAAAAGCCGCAGACCTTGAAAAACAGGTCTGCGCCACTTGCTGGACGCACGAAGATTCGCGCATCAGGCGCGGCGGGGGTTCCCGGCAAGGCGGGGGGAGGCCCCGATGGCTCAGCACGGGCCACCAGTCGCGGTGGTTTCCTTATTTTGGTACAATGTGAACGGATGTAAACGAAGGGGCGAACTTATGATTAGGCCGATCTCGGTGAGTGCATTGCCTGGCTACCGTATTAACGTAGTGTTTTCCGACGGCGCGCAGGGCGCAGTGGACTTGTCCGATTTGGCAGGGCGGGGCGTCTTTAAGGCCTGGAAGGATGAGAGATTCTTTGCAGGGGTATACCTCGGGCCGGGCAGACAGATTCGGTGGAGTGAGGAGATAGAATTGTGTCCGGACGCGGTTTATATGAGATTGACTGGGAAGACCCCCGAAGAGCTTTTCCCGCAACTCGAACACGAGAGTAGCCATGCCAGAGGTTAGCCGCTTCTATGGCATCCTCATAAGAATGTACTTTGCGGACCATTTCCCACCCCATTTCCACGCAGAGTATGGCGAACACGAAGCCTTGGTCACCATCGAGCAGCCGAGAGTAGTCGCCGGCGACTTGCCAGGTAGAGCCCTCAGTCTAGTCAAGGAATGGGCTTTGCTCCACCAAGCGGAACTTGGAGCGCTATGGAACAAGGCTCGGCAGTCGGAGCCGTTAACTAAGATAGAACCGTTGCCATAATGGCCCATCGGCGCCTGGGGCTCGGGATTCAAACCAAGCTCATCCAAGTGAAACAAGTGGAGGAAAAGTACGCGGAAACCCTTCGACCCTCGCATACTCGTTTCCCCATGACAAACGCTTTCCCGGGAACTAAAATGGGGAATGAACGTTAGGTTTGGAGAGTGGGCAAACCATGGACATTACCCTCACACCCGAGATTGAGAGGCTTGTTCAAGAGAAGATCCAGCGGGGGCAATATGCGAGTGTAGACGCTCTAATGCAGGAGGCCGTCCACCGACTGGTCGAGGAGGACGAAGAGGAACTTCAGGAAACGAGAGCGGCTATCGACGGCCCCGTGGAGCAATCGCGGCGCGGCGAGGGGAGACCTGCTGAAGAGGTTTTCGAAGAAATCCGGGCCAAGTATGGCATACCGCGTTAGACTCCTTCCCAAAGCGGAATCCGACCTGCAAACTCTACTTCCACATCCGAGTCGCCGATGCCCTCGGCATCGACCCCGAACCCGCAATGCAGCAGGCCTACGAGCAGTGGCAATCCCCCGCCAAGGATAAGCCCTTCCGCGGCGCGTGCTGACGTAAGGAATGTATGGTACGATTACAGTATGAAGCTTTACACCTACCCCATCACGGTCGAACGCGAAGGGCGGAACTACTACGCCTATAGCGAAGACTTTCCTGGTGTGTACGGCCTAGGGAAAACGATCGACGGGGCCAAAGCCAGTATTCTTGAAGCGATGAGGATTTATATCGAGGAATGCCGCGCCAAACGCCGCCCTGTGCCCAAGACACGAACGGTCTATTCTGAAACCATCTCACTGGCAATCTAGCCTTCGAAGAATTCCTTTTCCGTAAATCCGCCATCTTTCAAAACGCGAAGGAACAGTCCGCGGGGAAGATCACCCCGATGTACAGGCAAGACGAGCATTCGCCGGGTCGCATGGTTCAGGATGAGATGCGAACCCGTCTGACGCTTTTCCTCGTAGCCGTGTTCGCGCAAAAAGCGAAGCAGTTCCTTGGCGGTAGGCATATTTGGCAAAGGACGAGTAATGCCGGGTGCCCGAAGTCTTACTATGTTGTGCGAGCCCCAGTAGTTTTCCCGGAGAGCGCCCGAATCAATCCTTCCTCAAAAGTCGCCGCCCGTCTACACGGACCTTGTCTTCCACGAGCAGGCAGACAGCTTCAGAATAGATCCGGTGCTCCTCCTTCAGGATTCGCGCGGCGAGGGATTCAGGGGTGTCTTCATCCAAAACCGGGACAACGGCCTGGCAGACGATGGGGCCGGAATCCACGCCTTCATCCACGATGTGGACCGTGCAGCCGGTGAATTTCACGCCATAATCCAGCGCCTGTTTTTGCGCGTCGGTTCCCGGAAAAGCAGGCAGCAAGGCGGGATGAATATTCAGGATGCGGCGCGGAAACGCCCGAACGAAATAAGGGCTGAGAATGCGCATGAAACCTGCCAGGCACACCACATCCACCTGAAAGTCCTTCAGAACCGAAACGACTTCACGGTCGAAGGCTTCGCGTTCTTTCCCTGTCGACGGAATGAAGCGGGTTTCGAGGCCCATCTTTCTGGCCGTGGCAAGGCCGGCGGCTTCCTCCTTGTTGCTGATCACGACGGCGATTTGGGCGGGGATTTTCCCCGCCTCAACGTTGCGGGCGATGGCCTCAAAGTTCGAGCCGCGCCCGGAGAGCAGGATGCCAAGATTTTTCATGAGAGCCATCCATTGATGATTGGTGATTTGTGATCGGCGATTGGTGATTGGTGATTGGTAATTGCCCATTGTTGGTTGCCGATTGCTAATGGGCCGGTGGTTCGCTGTCATCCTGAGCGAAGCGAAGGATCTCCGCAGTTCGTCTGGGGCCATCGAACGCCAAAACAACTGCTGAGATCCTTCGCTTCGCTCAGGATGACAGCGCCAATCGCCAATCACCAATCGCCAATATTCAGACGTACTTCACGCTCGGCTTGCCGCGCTGGATTTCGCCCATCACCCAGAACTTTTCGCGCTGTCGAGCGAGAAGAGTGGTAACGGGAGCGAGCTTTTGCTTCGCCACAATCAGCATCATGCCGATGCCCATATTGAAGGTGCGAAGCATGTCGGACTCCGGGACGCGTCCCAGCCGGGCAATCAAATCGAAAACCGGGAGCACCGGCCAGGCTCCCAAGTGAACCACCGCCTGCGTTCCTGTCGGAAGTATGCGTGGCGTGTTGTCGGTGATGCCGCCACCGGTGACGTGCACCAATCCCTTGAGCAAATGCTCAGCCAGCAGGGGCTTGACGACTTTCCAGTAGCACCGGTGTGGCGCGAGCAGCTCATCGCCCAAGGTCCGGCCAAGTTCCGGCACCTGCTCGGTGAGCTTGATTCCTTCCTTTTCCAGCAAGACCTTACGGGCCAGGGAGTATCCATTCGTGTGTAGTCCCACCGAAGGAAGCCCCACGATGGCGTCTCCCGGGCAGACTCGGCTGCCATCGATAATCTCACGCCGCCGTACCCAGCCCACGATGCAGCCTGCCAGATCATATTCATTGGGCGGATAGAAACCCGGCATCTCCGCCGTTTCACCGCCGATCAGAGCGCAGCCCACGGAGCGGCACGCCAGGGCCAACCCGCGCACGACTTCCGTGACGACTTTCGGATGCATTTTCCCCGTGGCCAGGTAGTCGAGTAAAAACAAGGGCGCCGCGCCATGCACCGCGATGTCGTTGACGCAATGGTTGACCAGATCAACTCCGACGGTGGAATGGCGATTCAAGGCGAAGGCAATTTTCAGTTTGGTTCCCACGCCGTCGATGCTGGAAATAAGCACGGCGTCGCGGGGAAGGCCCTTGATTGAGAAGAATCCTCCAAAGGCTCCAACATCTTTCAGCACCCGCGCATTGAAGGTCCTGCGCGCCAACTGCTTGATGGCTACTTTGGCTTCGGTTGCAGCGTCAATGTCAACACCAGCGTCACGATAGAGCATAGGGATTTGTGATTTGCGATTGGTGATTTGTGATTGCCGATTGCCGATTGCGCTCCAGCCGCCCATCACCAACTCATCGCGGTAGAGCACCGCGCCAATCTCAAATCGTATTTGTGATTGGCCATTGGTGATTGCGTTCCAATCACCAATCACAAATCACCGATCACAAATCAGAACGTTTTTCCGGTCCTCGACCAGCGCGTTTTGGTGAAGAAGTTCCAAACGATGGAGGCGTCGAACCTCAGTCGCGACGCCAACTCCTCGCTCGTCCAGTCCCGGCTGGGGGCATCGTATGACCAATAAACGAAGAGCGGCTCGCCCACTACGTTTTCTTCCGGAACAAATCCCCAGAACCTGCTATCCAGCGAGTTATCCCGGTTGTCGCCCATGCAGAACAGATATCCCTGCGGCACGTGCAAACCATCTTCTCGGATGAAATTGGGCATTTCCCGCGACCACGCCGGGTCCAGCCCCCAGGCGGCGGGCAAGGTATCGAGAACATTAAGGGGAGGAGGGAAGTTGTCCCGCAACGGCAAGGTGGATGAGTACTGGAATTGCACGTAAGGCTCATTGAGCGGCTTATCGTTGACGAAAACCTTCCTGTCTTCGACCCTGAGCACGTCGCCGCCCACGCCGATGACGCGTTTCACAAACATTACGGACGGATTTAGGGGATACCGAAAGGCAACAATATCCTGCCGGTGTACAGTCCGGAGCGGAGGAATGCGAAGGGAAGTGTAAGGAAGCCGCGGCCCGTAAAGCACCTTGTTCAGAAACACATGATCGCCAATCAGGATCGTCTGTTCCATGGAGCCGGTGGGAATCACGGTGGCTTCCGCAATGAAGGTCCGAATGCAGAAGACGCCCACCAGGACGATCAGCAAGGAACGGACAGTCTCCCAGACGCTTTCCCGATGCTCAGACTTCGTGCCCGGACCTTCGCTTGCCGGCTCAGGCGGTTCTGAAACAGGGCTTGCTTGTGTTTCGTTCTCGAGTGGTTCCATAACTCTCAGTCCCGGTTCCGAATTGCAAAGAGGGGTTCTTGAATGGCGGTGGGATAATTTGCAGTGTAACAGGCAAGGCAGTATCGCCCCTGCGTATCGCCCACAGCCCGGCGCAGACCTTCGAGCGAGAGGTAGCCCAGGGAGTCAGCCCCCAGGAATTGTCGTATTTCCTCGACACTGTGTGTGGATGCGATCAATTCCTTTTTCGTCGGCGTGTCGATCCCGTAAAAGCAAGGCGAGGCTGTAGGCGGGCAACTGATTCGCATGTGGATTTCCCTTGCCCCGGCTTCTCTCACAATGCGCACGATCATCGCGCTGGTGGTGCCCCGGACAATCGAGTCGTCCACCAGAACGACTCGTTTCCCCTCCAGCAGGCTGCGCACGGGATTTAGCTTCAGCTTGACGCCGAAATCCCGGATAGCCTGGCTGGGTTCAATAAAGGTGCGGCCAACATAATGGTTGCGGATCAAGGCAATCTTCAGCGGGATGCCTGATTCCTCAGCAAAGCCTGTTGCCGCCGGCACCCCGGAATCCGGAACCGGAACCACAAGGTCGGCCTCCACCGGGTGCTCACGGGCCAGAAAGCGTCCCAGCATTTCGCGGCTGGCCTGCACCGAACGTCCAAACACCACGCTATCGGGACGGGAAAAATAGACGTGCTCGAAGATGCAATGCGCGGGCGTCGCAGGGGGAGCAAAGTGCAGCGAGGTAACGCCACGGCGGTCCAGGATGACCATCTCGCCCGGCTCGATGTCGCGAATGAACCTGGCATTGATCAGGTCGAAGGCGCAACTTTCCGAGGCCAGGACGTAAGCACCGTCGAGTTGCCCCAGGCTCAGGGGACGGAACCCGCGCGGATCGCGGATGCCGTAAACACTGTCCTTGAAGAGCATGACCAGTGAGTAGGCGCCGACCACCTTGTCAAGCGCTTCCGCCACGGCCTCAGGAATGCCGCTCTGGCGCGAGCGGGCAAAGAAATGCAGGATCACTTCCGTATCGCTGGTGGTTTGGAAGATGTCACCCCTGCTTTCCAGGTCCCGCCGGATGGTGGTGGCGTTTACCAAATTCCCGTTGTGCGCCAAGGCGACTTGGCCCTTGTTACAACTCACCTTCAGGGGTTGGGCGTTCTTCAGGTCCGTGTCGCCGGCCGTCGAGTAGCGCGTGTGCCCGATGGCGAGATGTCCCGGCAAGCCTTTGATGACCTCGGAGGGAAAGATCTCGTCCACGTGGCCCATGCCCTTCTTGCAGGTCAGTGTCTCGCCGTCGGAAACAGCGATGCCGGCGCTTTCCTGCCCCCGGTGTTGAAGGGCATAAAGGCCCAGGTACGCCAATTTGGCTGCCTCAGGGTGACCATACACCGCGAAAACCCCGCAGTGGTCATGAAACTTGCCTTCGGGGAGAGAAAATACTGGGAAGAGATGAGACGCTGGCTCCAAAAATTTTCCTCCAAATCAGGAAGGATAAGCCTTGGGTTGCTTTAGCGTTCCTTAACATCTTGACTCAAATTGTTCGATCCGAAACCCCGTCCCCACAGTCTTTCGACTTTCGGCGCGCCAGCCCGAACTTGCAGCCTTCTCAATCCGCGCCCTCGGCAAACCGCGCCGCTTCCATCGATCATGAGAGCACTCCCTATTCTGCGCCTAATCCAGGACACGCGCAACAGCTTTCTCGAAACTTGGCCTTGATCCTCTTGCTCCCTCACTGGAATGGAGAAACGAGTGGATCCCCATTCCAATTGACACCAGCACCCGGACTTCGTGTCTCTTGACAGGCGAAACGTGATAGGCTAGAATAGTCAGTGGTGGTTGCACACGTGCCCATGGCTTCCGGGAAGCACTTTTCTTTGCGATGGGAGTCCCATGCTCCAATCCGCTCGCGAGAATTCCCCAGACAGCACGAAAGGCGCAGAAGCTGGTGTAATGTCCACAGAATATCTCGACTATGCGCGCGCCGTAGCGCCGCTCCCGCGGTGCGGGACCGGCAAATGCCGCTGGGACGGCAGCGCTACACTGCCCACCCAATTGATGGACATTACACTAGTTTATTGTGGACAAGAAGTCGATTCCGGGGAGAAAGACGGAAAAAGGACTTCTTAAAAATGAAGCAACAATGCTGGAATGTCTATGAAAAAAAGGGTCGGTTTTCCACAGCCCAGAGTAAAGCTGGAATGTTCTAGAAAATAAAGGAGATAAGTCTATAAAGCGGGAATGTTGATGAAAATAAAAGTAGTTACACGCTGGGAAAGGCGGCTTCCAGGTGTCAGGTGCCCCAGAGAGGCGGAGACACCATCTCTTGATGCATCCGAATTTCAAAGCACTATGCGCCCGCCGAACGCGACGATGGAAGATACTGACAAGTTGCGGTAAACTATCCGCCTTCCGGTCGAAGGTGAGTTGCATTGATGAGCGGGACAGCGCGCGGCAATTGACTCCCTGCCAAGGGGAGTCCATGCCGCCAGACCGGCGATAGTTCTCTACAATAAATGGAGGTAGTTATGGCACAACCCTGGAAAACAAAGAAATGGTTTGTCAGCCCCTGGTGTTACCTGCCCGAAGTGACGAAGGGCTTCAAATTTGCGCCCAAGATCAAGATCCATGATGTGACCTTGCGCGACGGCGAACAGCAGACTGGGGTGGTTTTCCGTCGTGAAGAAAAGGTGGAAATCGCCAAGCGGCTGGACTCCATGGGTGTTCACCGGATCGAGGCTGGAATGCCCGCGGTCTCACCGCAGGACCAGGCTGCGGTGAGCGATATCGCCAGCCTTGGCTTGAAGGCGGAGATCTTTACCTTCGCCCGTTGCCTCGTCAGTGACATCGCGGCAGCCAAGGCATGTGGATGCAAAGGGGTGATTGTCGAAATTCCTTCCAGTGAACATATTATCAAGAATGCTTATGGCTGGCCCCTGGCGCGCGCCGTGAAATCCTCCATCGAGGCCACGCTGGCCGCTAAAGAGGCTGGCCTCTATACCGTCTTCTTCACCATTGACTCGACACGCACTGAAGTGGAGAAGCTGCTGGACCTGGTCCAGCATGTGGCTGAGGAAGGTCACATGGACGCCTTCACGCTCGCCGACAGTTTGGGCGGGTGCACGCCGCAAGCCATCTACATGGTGGTCAAGAAAGCGATCAAGCGACTCAAGAAGCCTATGGAGATTCACTGTCATCAGGACTTCGGGCTGGGAGTGGCCAACACGATTTATGGCCTTGCGGCAGGAGCGTCGGTGGCGCACACCACCGTGACCGGCCTGGGCGAGCGGGCCGGCAACGTTCCCATGGAAGATGTGGTGCTCTCTCTGCTGTGCCAGTATGGAGTCAACCTGGGCATTCGCACGGAGAAGATGTGCGAGGTTTCGCGGTTTGTGCTGGACCTTGCGAAAGTAAAGATTCCGGGGAACCGCCCCATCGTGGGCGACATGCTCTATAAGGTGGAGTCAGGGATTGTGGCCGGGTGGGTCCGGAAAGCGCGGGAGAAGAGCCCGCTGGAATATGTCCCGTTTGCCCCCGAGCTTGTGGGGCAGGCGCCGGTGTCCATCGTACTCGGCAAGAACAGTGGCCTGCCATCCATCCAGGAATGGTGCGAGAAGCTGAAAGTGAAAGCCAGTGAAGAAGAAATGCTGGAAATGGTGCGTCTGGTGAAGGAGAAGTCCTTCGAGAAGAAGGACCTGCTCACCGAGGACGAATTCAAGGCTATCGTGGGCCAAGTATTAGCTGTGGCGGCAGGCGCGAGCTAAGGTCCTGCTACACCTGGTTCTTTACAACCGGCACAGTGTCATTCCGAGCGAAGCGAGGAATCTCGCTCTGCTTGTTCTCCTTCTATGCGCCCGAGTCAGAGCGAGATTCCTCGCTTCGCTCGGAATGACACTGCCGGGTGATTTTTTCACATGTTCGGAGGGAAGGGAATGATCCGCAGTTTTGAGGAGTTAGTTGATCGGGCGCGGAAGCTTGGTCCGGCGAAGATCGCGGTGATCGAGGCGCACGACCCTGACGTGCTGGAAAGTCTGGCGCAGGCGGAACCACTGGGATTGGCGCTGCCGACTCTGGTTGGAAAACCCGCCAAGATCGAAGAGGCAGCCCGCAAGGTGGGCTATAGGCTGCGCCCCGAGTCTCTGATCCCCACCTCAGGGGAAGATGCATCCATCCGCCAAGCCATCGACCTGGTAAAGGAAGGCAGGGCCGACCTGCTCATGAAGGGCAAGGTGACTACGGCCAACTTGATAAGAGGCGTTCTCGACAAGGAACGTGGCCTGCGAACCGGAAGACATCTCAGCCAGGTCGTTGTTTTCCAAACGCCTCGAATTGCGCGGCTGATGGTCATGACCGACGGCGCGATCAACATTGCCCCCACGCTGGAAAACAAGGTGGAAATCTGCCGCAACGCCATCGAGGTGGCGCACGCGCTGGGCATCACTGACCCCAAGGTGGTTTTGCTGGCTGCCTTGGAATTCGTCAATCCCGCCATGCCTGCCACGGTGGACGCTGCGGCCCTGGTGCAAATGAACCGGCGGGGGCAGATTTCAGGTGCTTACCTGGAAGGCCCCTTGGCCCTGGATGTTCCCCTCAGCCGCTTTGCCGCTGACCGCAAATCCATTGCGAGCCCAGTTGTAGAGGCTACGGATGTGTTCATTGCTCCCGACATCGAGGCGGCCAATATCCTGTATCGGGCCATTACGTATTTTGCCGGGGGCCAGTCCGGCGGCATCATCGTGGGAGCGCGGGTGCCACTTGTGGTGCTTTCCCGGGCCGAACCGCCGGAGACCAAGATTCATTCCATTTCTTTGGCGCTCCTCCTGATGCATCATCAGCGCCAGCCCTCCTAGGCGGATTCTGGAGGATGACACGCGACGTGCGGCCAGTCATCGCGTTGTAGGGGCGGCCCTTGTGGCCGCCCTGGGGCAACCACAAGGGTTGCCCCTACGAGTGCGCACAAGGAGATTTACCTTGAGGATTCTGGTTCCAAACCTCGGCTCGACGTCGCTGAAATATCAACTCCTCGAGACCGACGGCGAAAAGGTTCTGGCGCGAGGAAAGATCGAACGCATCGGAAGCGCAGAGTCTCCGGTCACGACATGGGATGCTGGCAGCGAAAAGGAAGTGAAAGAGGTGATCGAGGTTCCTGAGCATCGGGCTGCCGTCAAAATCCTGATTGATAAGCTCGCTCATCTCGGCACGCCAGCAGATGATAAGGGCGCGATTTCGGCCGTGGGTTTCAAAGCCGTGCACGGTGGACCGCGCTACTGCGGGAGTTTCCTGGTCGATGATGAGTTGCTCGCCGCCATGCAGGAGTTTGTCCCGGTGGCGCCTGTTCACAATCCGGTTTACATCCAGGCCATGCAGATCTTTCGGGAGGTGTTGCCCGGAGTTCCGATGGTGGCGGTTTTTGAAACGGGCTTCCACGCCAGCATGCCGGAGAGGGCCTTCACCTACGGCGTGCCCTATGAGTGGCGGGAAAAGTACGGCGTCCGCCGCTACGGCTTTCACGGCTCCTCTCACCGCTATGTATCACAGCGCGTTGCGCAAATCCTGGGCCGGCCGGCATCCGAGTTGCGGCTTGTCTCGTGCCACCTGGGTGGCAGCTCTTCGATTTGTGCGGTGCTGAAGGGGAAATCCATCGACTCGAGTTTCGGCTTTTCAGCCCAGTCCGGAATTGAGCACGCCGCGCGATGCGGCGATCTTGACCCCTTCGTGATTCTGGCTGTCATGGAGAAGGAGAAACTGACTCCCGCGCAGGCCGGTGAGATCCTGTGCAAGCAAGGAGGCTTACTGGGCATCTCCGGGCTCAGCAGCGACCTGCGGGATTTGGAAGAGGCGGCATCAAGAGGCCACAAGCGGGCCGCATTGGCTGTGGATGTCATGGTGTACGAGGTCAAGAAATACATTGGAGCTTTCGCTGCCGCCTTGGGAGGACTGAATGCGGTGGCCTTTGCCGGAGGCATCGGTGAGAACTCCTGGCGGGTTCGCCAGCAAGTTTGCCGAGACATGGAATTCCTCGGAATACATCTCGATGACGAGGCTAACCGCCAGCCCAGCCGCGCCGACCGCATCATTTCGAGTCCTGGTTCCGGCGTGGCGGTGCTGGTCGTCTACACCAATGAGGAAATCGTGGTGGCGCGCGAAACCGTGCGGGTTCTGACTGCCGCGCCGGTGACATGAGTGGATGGCTGAAATTGCCGATTTTCGATTGTCGATTGCCGATTGACAGCGGAGCCAGTCGCCACACCGCTTTTTCAATCGACAATCGGCATTCGCCAATCGGCAATGACACAGGAGACTTGTTCCGAGATGAAACTTGTAACATTTGAGAGCGGCGCTGAAGACCGCGTAGGCGCTTTGAAGGGCAATTTCGTGTTCGATATTGGACTCGCCATCGACTTGCTTCGCAGCGGCACGCTTGGCTTCGAGCCGCGGCCTGGGTTGCAAAAGGCTGTCGACACGGTCGTGGCTGGAGGAGCGAGCCCTCGCCACATGATTGATCTGCTCGAACGAGGGGAAGCATGGCGCCGGGCGCTGGGGGAGATTCTCGAAACCGTAACTGCCTCTCGAGAACCTTTGCGCCTTCCTCAAGGAGTGTGGATGCCGCTCGAGAGAGTGCGGCTGCGCGCTCCCCTTCTGCGGCCTGGGAAGATTGTTTGCGTGGGACTCAACTATGAATCCCACCGAACCGAACAGGGCCTCACATCGCCCCCGCGGCCGGTATTCTTCCTGAAGTCCAGCAACACGATCTGCGGCCCTGGCGATTCCATTGTCCTCCCTCCCAACTCGACAGAGGTAGACTACGAGGCGGAATTTGCGGTCGTCATCGGAAAGCGCGGGAAAGGCATACCGGAAGAGAAAGTCTTCGAGCACATCGCCGGCTTCACCATTCTTAACGATGTGACTGCGCGCGACATGCAACACGGCGACCGGCAGTGGTTCCGGGGGAAGAGCTGCGATACCTTCGGGCCTACCGGCCCCTGCATCGTCACCGCCGACGAGATTCCCGACCCGCACTCCCTGCGAATCTCACTCGCGCTCAACGGGCGGACGATGCAAGAGTCGAATACCTGCGACCTGATCTTCAAGATCCCATTTCTGGTGAGCTACCTCTCCCAATCACTGACCTGGGAAGTCGGCGACCTTCTTTCGACGGGCACGCCGGGGGGTGTGGGCCATCACCGCAAGCCGCCGGTCTACCTCAAACCGGGTGACACGGTCAGCGTGACGGTGGAGGGCATTGGCACCCTGACCAATCCTGTTGTTGGACCGTGAAGGCAAGGCCCTCCCTCAGTTTGCTGGCCCCTGCCTTACTAATTGGCTCACGGTGTCAGCCGCAGCTTGGAGTGGGAAAGAGACGTGAACCGTTTCCTCTTCCGAGTCCACGTCGATAAAGAGAGACCTGCCCTGCTTGTGAATTCTCACGTGCTCGCGATGGCTATCCACCTCGACCAGGGGGCCGTCGGGGCAGCGAGCCAGCTCTTCGCTTGCCGCCTTGATGGCTGGAAGCCATGGCCCAATTTCGCGTGGAACGTCCTTGAGTTTGCCCCTGGGGATCAGCCGGGCAGCCACAGGTAGCACGACCGCCGGCACTACCAAGTAGATGTGCTCGCCGTTGCGACTCTTTTCCCGCACATCCACCCTCACTGCCCCCTCGTTATAGACAAACACTCCGCCCACAACGAGCATCCCGAGAGCCCCTCCGAGAAGAGTCATGCCTGTAGTCATACTCACCGCCTTTCCAATCTGCGCGCAAAAGTGTGCGTGCTGTCATCCTGAGCCCGTTCGCTTCGCTCAGGATGACAGGCAGGAGACGTCCCTGCCCCGCGAAACAAAGCCAGCCCCAACTCACAAATTCGGGCTCACACATAGTTTTCAGTCCGCGTAATTCCTCGAGTCAACCCAAATGCGGACGCTATCGTTTTCGTCATGCACGGTAACCAGCTCGAGGTTCGGGTACTCGCCGAGGGCTCGAATTGCCGCCAGCACATCAAGCTCGTCGCTGCTGCCGGAGAGCAGGGCATGGGCAACTTTGAATGGAATCTTGATGTCTACTGTACTCCCCGCCTTCTGCGCCCCGGCGGCCTTCCCGGTTCCCTCTCGGTCCTCATGGACCTTGATGAGCAGGAATTCCCCGGCTTTTGCCACCTCCACATTCTCGTGCTTCGACTCGACGGTGATGTACTGGTTATCCTGCGCCTTGCGGACCGCTTCCAGTATGGCGCGCAAATCCACCTGGTCGAGGGCGTGGCCCGCCACCTTGACTTTGCCATCGCAGAACTTCTCAGCCTTGATCGTGGGAAGAACGGCTTCAGCCAGGCTCAGCGGAATGTTGATGCGTACCCTATCTCCCTCCGGACCTGACTCTGTTACCCGGACATGGATCCAGCGCTCAGCCGGCATCGCCAGCGCCGCAAAGGCGAACATGAAAACCAACAGACCAAGAGTTTTCCTAATCATCGGGACCTACCTCCTCACTCTAAGCGTAGGAACGCAGCGAGAGTTGGGAAAGTTCCCGTGATTTTTCAACGCCTGGCAGGACCGGGTACTGATGTCATTTGGGGAAGTTGATTTTTCGCGCGGGCCTGTGAACGCAGACATCAAGGAGTGATGTCTGCGCCACCCGCCTTATGCGAATGGAATTTGAAGTCCGTCCATGATGCCCTTCATGTAGCCGAAGGCCAGCACCTTGCCCATAATCGCGTACCCGGGGTGTTCATTGGACTCGCCTTCCATGGTGGGAGCATGATCGGGGCGCATAGGGCCGTTGAACCCGCTCTCATGGTAGACCTTGAGCATGCGGGCCATATCCGTGGGCCCGTTGTCGTGGAAGGTCTCGACGAAATGTTCGCGAGTCCCCTCCACATCGCGAAAGTGGACGAAGAAGATCTTGTTCTGGGCGCACCACTCGCGCGCCAAGGCTTCGATGTCCTCCCCCATTAGCTTGAAGTTGGCCTGGCAGAAGGTGATGCCGTTGACTGGGCTGGGGACGAGGTCGAGCACCCGGCGGTAGTTCGCCGCACTGGTCAGGATTCGCCCAATGCCACGCAGCGGGGAAACGGGAGGATCATCCGGATGCAGCGCCATGTTCACCTTGGCCTTCTCCGCCACCGGAATTACCGCTTTCAGAAAGTACTCGATGTTCTGCCAGAGCTTCTCCTCGCTGACCACCCCCCACTCGGTCAGCCCCTGCTTCTCGGCATCCCGCAGGTCGAATTCGCTGGTCAGCGCCCCACCCCGCGCGGGGACGGCGACGTTGGTGCGATACCATCCCAGGCCCGCCATGAAGTTGTAGCAGACCATCGGGATGCCGAGTTTTCCGAGAGCCTCGAGGGCTGCGCAGTAGTTCTGGATTTCCTCATCACGGCCAGGCAGGCCAAGCTTGATCTTCTCCGCCGGCACGGGATAGCTTTCCACGCCCGCAATGGTCAAGCCCGCCGCTGTGAAATCCGCCTGGATTCTCGCCAGTGTGTCCAGATATTGTTCGCGTCGGACTTTGCCCAACTCGCCCGCGACGCCTACGATAGCGTGATTAACACCCATCTGGCAGGCAAGTTTGAATCTCGAGTTCTGATGCGGCGCATGTATGAGAGCCAGTTTTATCCCGGCAGGTTTGTTCGATACAGGTCTGCGGACGCCTGTAGTTGCCTGGCTGGCGGAGCGCGCCAAGCCTCCTGCGGCTAGCGCCGCCAGCGCTCCTTGAATAGCGTTGCGTCGATTAACTTTCGTCATGAGTTAAACCCTTCTATTTCTGAACATGGTGGGCGGCGTCCAAACTCACTGCGACGCCGAGATTGATGTATCGCTCGACCTGCCCCATCCCGCACGAGCTTAAGTCCTTTCAATCGTCAATGGTTCAATGAATCAGTGATTCAATGAGTCAATGGTTCAATCTCTTTCAGAGCAAGCTCGCCCAGGGACGCGCGGAGAGCTGCGGCGATGTTCTTTCCTTTCGTCAGAAGTTGCAGGGCTTCGTCTCGTTTGATTCCCTCGTGGAGCATCAGGAGTGCCACGGGCAAATTCCCCCCGGCGGCCTTCAACGTTTGGGCGGCGCGGGTAGGGCTTGCGCCCGTGACGCTGCTCAAAATTCGTTGGCCGCGCTCGCGCAACTTTCGATTGGTTAACTGAACATTGATCATCCAATGGGAGAACACTCGCCCCAAGCGCACCATGGTGGCTGTGGAAAGCATATTGAGCACGAGTTTTTGGGCCGTCCCAGCCTTCATTCTGCTCGAGCCGGCAATAACCTCCGGCCCGACAACAGGAGCGATGAAGACGTCCGCAAGCGGCTTCATGGGGGCCGCAGGGTTGGCCGTCAAGCCCACCGTCTTCGCGCCGCGTCGCCGCGCATAGCGCATCCCGCCGAGCACGTAAGGCGTGTCCCCGCTGGCAGCGATTCCCACCAGAACGTCCTTACCGTTGAGCTTGACACGGCGCAGGTCGCGCTCGGCCTCGCGGGGATTGTCCTCCGCCCCTTCCTTGGATTTGAACATCGCCCCACGGCCACCCGCGATGACCGCCAGCACGCGGTCGCTCCCGAAGGTCGGGGGGCACTCGGCAGCGTCCAGCACCCCTAGCCTCCCACTGGTTCCGGCGCCCAGGTAAATCATTCGCCCGCCCCGGCGGATGGCTTGAACGGCCATGTCCACTGCGCGCGATATCTTCGGTATGGTCTTCGCCACGGCAGGAGCGACGCGCTGATCCTCTCGGTTGATGATGCGAAGGATCGCTCGGGTGGGTTTTGTATCCAGCGCAACGGAGGCTGGGTTCTCCCGTTCTGTGATACGCATCTCTTGAAGAAGGGGCTAGGTGCTGAGGGCTAGGGGCTGGGGCAATTCTATTGTGAATTATGAGTTGCTTCCTTCCTTCTCTCGACCCCTACTGCCTTCTTCCTTCTGTTCTTCCCCAGCCCCTAGCCCCCAGCACCCAGCCCCTGCTCTCCTGACTCCTGACTTCTGACTCCTGACTTCTGACTCCTGACTTCTGACTCCTGACTTCTGACTTCTGACTCCTGCTCGTCACTCGTCACTACTTTGAAAGCGTTTCCCAGCCGCGCTTTGAGAAGTCCCAGTAGATGGTGTAACCAGCGGTTGCCGCGACGGCCAAAAAGAGAATTCCCAAAGCGGTCGAGCCGAGCAGCAGCTTACCAATCCCGAATAAAGTCATGTACACCATCAAGCATCCGAGCAGCCAGTCCATAAGATTATACCAGCCATTTTGGCCGGCGCGGACTTCAGGCGCCAGTGCAGCCATTCGCTTCCAGCCGGCCACTCCGGGTCTGACGCGCCGATAGAACTCAAGAAGTTTGGATTCCGGTTCCGGCGCGGTGAGAAAAGTAACCGCCAGCCACACGACCGATGTTATCGAAACAGTAAGGAGGATAGACTTCGCAAAAACTATTGCCTCAGTGCCTTGAATGTGAATGACGGTGCGAAGGAGTATTGTTGTAATCGCGGCGGCAACCATGGCGGAGACTTCTGACCAGGCGTTAATGCGCCACCAGTACCAGCGGAGCAAGTAAACCGCTCCCGTGCCCGCGCCGATGCCGAGCAAGAGTTCCCACGCTCCGGAAATGCTGGTCATCACCAGGGAAACGGCAGCCCCCAGGATCGCCAGAAAGGCAGTCAAGAATTTGGCCGTGAGCACGTAGTGATGCTCGTCTCTTGCTCGAGCCAGGAAGCGCCGGTAGAAGTCGTTAACAATGTAAGAGGAACCCCAATTGAGCTGGGTAGCGATCGTGGACATGTAGGCAGCAGCGAAGGCGGCCAGCATGAAGCCGCGAAAGGCGCCCGGCAGATAATCCACCCAAACCTTGATATAGCCGACCTCGGGGTCTTTGAGCTTGGGGTATAGAACTACGGATGCCAGGGCGGTTAGCACCCAGGGCCAGGGACGCAACGCGTAGTGCGCAATGTTGAACCACAGGGTGGCCCATAGGGAGTTCTTTTCATCCTTGGCGGAAAATATGCGCTGGGCCACGTAGCCGCCACCGCCCGGTTCCGCGCCCGGATACCAGTTGGCCCACCAATTCACTCCCAGGTACACACAGAACGTCATCAGCGGCATCCAGGGCGAGTGCAAATCGGGGACGAAGGAAAGAATGGAACCCGAGCCGCCCATGGCCGCACCGCGGGCAGCGTCAAGGGCGGCGAGTTTCGTCTTCAACATTGCCATTCCCCCCACGGCTCGCACGCCGTAATAGGCCAGCACAATCACCATCGTCATCTTGAGAGCAAACTGAATAACATCCGTCCAAAGCACGCCCCACAGCCCCGATATTGAGGTGTAGAAGCCGGTGAACGCAATCAACCCGAAGATGATGATAATCGCCAGGCTCTTGGGGATGCCCAGGGCGGTCTGGAGGATCTTCTCCATGGCGAGGTTGACCCAGCCGACGACCAGGCAGTTCATAAGGACGCCGAAATACAATGCCCGGAAGCCGCGCAGAAAAGCGGCAGGCTTGCCTGCATAACGCAACTCGACGAGCTCAGCATCGGTGATGATTTCCGCGCGCCGCCACAAGCGGGCATAGAAGAAGACGGTCATCATGCCGTTGAGGAGGAAGCACCACCAGAGCCAGTTGCCGGCGACTCCTTGTCGCGCCACCAGGCCTGTGACCGCCAGCGGAGTGTCGGCGGCAAAGGTGGTGGCCACCATGGACGTACCCGCCAGCCACCAGGTGACCTCCCGGCCGGAAACAAAAAAGTCGCCCGTGCTGGCGCTCGCCTTCTTGCGATAGTAGAACCCAATCAGCAAATTGATCGCGAAATAGGCGGCCACGACTAACCAATCGATCGGGGTGATTTTCATAAATTACCGGACCCTTGGAAATTCTTCCAACTGCCCATTGACAGAAGGAAGCGGGGAGTATATAGCAAAAGACTCTTCAATTGGAAGGTAGCGTACCTGAGGTGCTGGTGTCATTTGGGATAGGATCTCTTCGGAAGCGCCGGTCATTCCCGCGAAAGCGGGAATCCAGTCTGTCCACAGCGGATTTCCGAAGGTCCTCGGAGTGGATTCCTCCCGCAGGGCGGGACGGGAATGACCGCGACTTGTAACGCCCATCTCTCGCAAATGACGCCAGTACCTCACCGGAGGTGAGAGACAGTGAGTGGTCTGCGGATAATGAGCTTCTTCCTGGCGGCCTGTGTGCTCGCCGGGACGTCAGCCGCTCGAGCCTTCCCGGTCCAAAGGACGGCGAGGCCGGAGGTGGGTTTAAGCCAAAAGAAGCTGGCAGCTATCGCTTCTGTTGTTAAGGAAGCAATTCGCACCGGCAAATGTCCTGGCGCCGTGGTGGTCATCGGACATGGGGGAAGGGTCATCTACCGCAAGGCCTTCGGGCATCGCGCCTTGGTCCCGGAAGAGTTGCCGATGACTGTCCACACGATCTTCGACTTGGCCTCGCTGACCAAGGTGGTTGCTACGACGACGGCGATCATGCAGCTTGTGGAGCAGGGGAAGATAGCCTTGAGTGCCCCCGTTACCGACTATTGGCCGGAGTTCAAGGCCAATGGGAAAGAAGGCATCAGCGTGCGGGAGCTGATGACCCATTATTCAGGGCTGCCTCCTGACCTCGATCTAAAGCCGGATTGGTCGGGGTATGAGACTGCCATGAAGATGATCGTGGGTGAGAAGCTGATTGTCCCGCCTGGCACCCGCTTCATTTACAGCGATATTAACTTTGAGACGCTGGGCGAGTTGGTGCGCCTCGTCTCCGGCGAGCCTCTGGACGTCTATTGCTTTGAACACATCTTTAAGCCGCTGGGCATGAAGGAAACACGCTTCAAGCCTCCCGCCAGTTTGCGCCACCGCATTGCGCCTACTCAATACCAGTACGGTGACAGGGGGAAAATGCTGTGGGGGGAAGTCCATGATCCCACTTCGTACAATATGGGGGGCGTGGCCGGTCATGCGGGACTTTTCTCCACGGCGGATGATCTCACGATCTTCGCACAGATGCTTCTGGATGGGGGCAGTTACCACGGCGTCCGCATCCTGAGCCCGTTGACGGTGGAGAAGATGACCTCGCCCCAGACTCCTCCTGACAAGATGGCGTTGCGCGGGCTCGGTTGGGACCTGGATTCACCTTTTGCATCGAACCGGGGCGAACTGTTCGAGGTCGGGTCTTTTGGGCACACTGGATTTACCGGGACAGATATGTGGATCGACCCGGTCACCAAAACCTACATCATCATTCTGACCAATCGCGTGCACCCTGACGGAAAAGGCGATGTCGTCCCGATGCGTACGAAGATTGCCACGCTGGTGGCCGCTGCGCTGGGACCTGCTTCCGCCCAGCAGGTGCTGGCCAGCCGCCGCTCGCTCACAGGTTATGCCGAATTGATGAAGAGCTATCGGGTGCAAGGCCTTAGAAATGGCAAGGTGCAGACGGGCGTCGACGTCCTGGAAGCCGAAAACTTTGCTCCCTTGGAAGGGCGGCGGGTGGGTTTGATCACCAATTCGACCGGCGTGGACGCCGCCGGGCGGCGCACCGTCGATCTGCTCGCGCATGCGCCGGGGGTGAAACTCCTTGCCCTGTTCAGTCCCGAGCATGGGATTATGGGCCAGGCGGATAGCCGAGTCCCCTCGAGCACAGATGCCGCTACCGGCTTGCCGGTGTACAGCCTCTATGGAGACACAGAACGGCCGACTGAGCGCATGCTGGAAGGGCTGAATGCCTTGGTATTTGACATCCAGGATGCCGGAGTCCGGTTTTACACTTACACCACCACCCTAGGTTATTGCCTGGAGGCTGCCGCGCGGAAGGGAATCGAGTTTTACGTGTTGGACCGGCCCAATCCCATCAACGGGGACGAGGTGGAAGGACCCATCCTCGAGGATGACTTGCGCAGCTTCGTGGCTTACTACCCTCTGCCCATTCGCCACGGCATGACGGTGGGAGAGCTGGCAGAGATGTTTAACCACGAAAACCACCTCGGCGCCAAGCTGCACGTCATCAAGATGCGGGACTGGCAGCGTACGGACTGGTACGACGAAACGGGTCTCACTTGGGTGAACCCTTCGCCCAACCTTCGCAATCCCACGGAGGAAGTTCTTTATCCGGGCGTTGCCATGGTGGAAGGGGCAAACGTCAGCGTGGGCCGCGGCACTGATACCCCGTTCGAGTTGCTCGGCGCTCCATGGATGGACTCTCGAAATCTCTCTGCGTACTTGAACGCGCGGGATATCCAGGGAGTGCGCTTCGTGCCCGTGGATTTCAAACCCTCGAGCAATTCCTTTGCGGACCGCCTGTGTCACGGCGTCCAGATCGTTTTGATTGACCGCCAGGCTCTTGATCCTGCTGAACTCGGGGTCGAACTCGCAGCGGCCCTCTGGAAGTTGTATCCCGACGTTTTCCAGCTCGACAAGACGCTCCCTCTGGTCGGCGCTCGCTGGGTCCTGCAGGCTATTGGGGCAGGGAAGGACCCGCGCCGTATCGCTTACGAGTGGCAAGGCGCATTGGAACAATTCCGCGCCCTGCGTGCGAAGTACCTGCTCTACTAGGGGCTGGGGCCATTTTGGATTTTAGATTTTGGATTAGTTGGCCGGGGCCACGGCACGGCATCGGGGCTATTCTGGGCTCTTGATTTTGGATTGGCCTCCTAAGCGCTGGGGACTACTAGCGTGGATCCCTCACTAGAGCTGGAAGGGCGGGGCTTCAGCCCCGCCCTTCCAGCCCCCCCAAGTGGAAACCTGATTCAGCCCTGCAAAAGAGGAACCTGCCTGGGGCAGGCAGGCCCGCCGCTGCCGGCCTCGTTCACTCATCGAGCGCGGCGCCCGAGAAGACCGGCCGGCCGGCAAGGGAGACGTGGAAGCCATAAACCGCCAAAGCGAGAACAGACAGAACGCCGAGAATCGTTGAGGCGGCATGCCATTGGGAGAGGTGCATGCTGTGGACAAATAGATTCAAGAGGTCATAAGTCAGGAAAAATGCCATCAGCGGAAAAAGCCCGAAGCGCATCAGGATAAATATCGTAATTCCCCAATATACCGCGTTGACCACGGCGTCCACGAGTAGATATCGCTCAGACAAGGCGTTTGCGGCGGTGAAGATGAGAACGAGAGCCGCAGCCGCCACCCAGTCCTTGCGAAGCAGCAGGCGAAGCAGGACGAACAGAAAGAAAAGGGCGAGGGCTACGCCGAGTTCGATAGGTAAAGTCCCCAATAATTGCGCAATCATTCCGCGCACTCCGAGCAGCGGGTCTAGAGCTATGGTCATCGGGCGGGGTGGGAGCCTCCCAAACCAGCCTTCGGCAAAATGTCGAAGCGTGTCCAAGAGGCACGCGCCGGCGACGCCCAGGGCGACTCCCATAAGAACGTTGCTGCCGACCAGGGGATCACGGAACTGCCCGGCCAACACGCGGTTCCAGGAGATGAGCGCGTTGGGCCAGCGGCGCCGCACGAAAGGTTCGAGGCCGATGTAGAGCAGCCAGACAAAAGCGGCGATGAAAAGCGCCGCGCTGGTGATGATTACAAACAACACAAACTCTTCAACGTCGGGAAGGTGGTGAGCCTCAATCCCCCAGGCAAGCACGAGAAGCACAAGAACGAAAATGGCCAGGCGAAAAGCGCCGCGACGGTCGCCGCGCCCCAGCCGCAGATTCCTTCGAGCCAGGAAGACGGCCCCCACCAGCACTGCCAGGAACAGCCCCAGAAAGCTAGCAGTGCTGACTTTTTCCTGCACAGTGGGCTGATACGCTTGCATCCGCGAGGGCCGCGTCCACGGCCAAATCAAATCGAAATAAACTGGCTTACCTCGGTAAGCTGCCGCTTCCACGCGTAGCGGCACGCCGGGCCGCCCGGGCGCCGCGCCCGTCCAAGCCCCCCGTGTATCGCTCCACTGGGGCGGCGTCCACTCAGAGTCAGCGGGCTTGAACTCCGCGATGTCCAGTCCGGCGGCCTTGAACAGCATCGGCCAGTCGGGCGCTGGAGCCACTCCTCTTGATTGGTCGATTTGGGGAGGCACCGCCTCGAAACATTCCAGCCGTCCGCTCGGATCGAGCACCTCATAGATCATCCCGGAAACATTTCGCGCCGGATCGCTGGGCGCGACAGACCCGACATTGAAAAGCCACAGCGCCAGGAGATAACGCGGGCTCTCGCGATACCAGTACACCATCGCCGAAGGATTGCCCGACTTCAGTTGCTCCCATCGATTGGCGGTCTTGTCGTGCTCTTCGATGTATCGCAGATAGTCGTTGTCCTGAAGGAAGCCGGAAGCCGAGTCCACCGCAGGCACTGTGTAGCTGAATTGCTGGAGCAGTTCGTGCGCCTTCGCGGCCAGAGCGTCGGGAGGATTTGGCAGAGGCACGACCCCGCTCATGTAGACCTTGTCGCTCAGCACGCAGAAGGGGACGAGCATGATAAAGACGGAAGCAAGCCACGCCACGGCGACGCGGGGTTGGAGGCCTTCGGTTTCGCCCGCGGCGGCGACAAGCTCGGGCGATGGCGTCTCGCCCGCCGCCAGTGCCGCCGCCAGCGGGTCTCCGCCCGGCAGCGCCGCAGCGACGGCCAGCGCCGAAGCCGGCCGCTGACGAGGATCCTTTTCCAAGCAGCGCAGGATCACCCGCTCGACAGCCGGGTCAACGTCCGCGATGTGGCTCGAGGGCGCAGTGGGCGTTTCTTGCGCGTGCTTGCGTTTCCACTCCGCCAGTGTCACCGCCTCAAAAGCCTTCTTGCCGGTGAAAATCTCGTAGAGCACCAAGCCCAACGCGTAGAGATCGCTTTTGACCGTGGCGGCCCGCCCGGCAAGCTGTTCGGGGGACATGTAGGCGGGTGTGCCGACAATTCCTCCTTCGCCCCGCTCATCCTCCGAGCGCACGGCGAGTCCGAAATCGGTGATGCGGGCGCGGCCTTGGCCGTCAATCATAATGTTGGAGGGCTTCAGGTCGCGGTGGAGCACGCCCTTGTCGTGCGCGGCGGCGAGCCCGGCGCAGAGCTGGCGGGCGATTTCGAGCGCCTTCGCCGGCGGCAGCCGTCCGATGCGCTTGAGGAGCGTAGACAGGTCCTCGCCATCCACGTATTCCATGGAGAGGAATAGCCGGCCGTCGAACTCACCGATGTCGTAAACGCGGCACACGTTCGGATGCGAGACTTGGCGCGCATTGCGCACCTCGGCGCGGAAGCGGTCTGCCATCGCGGTGGCGTCGGCGTCCGACTGGCCTGGTGCCGCAGGACTTTCGGGAAGAAACTTGAGCGCCACCGCCTGGCCCAGCTTCAGGTCGTCGGCGCGATAGACTTCGCCCATGCCGCCGCGGCCCAGCAAGCCGATAATCCGATAACGCTCGCCCAGGACTTCGCCCGGCGCAAAGCGGCCGGCGTCCATCGCGGAGCCCGAGCTGGAGCGTCCCGTGCCCGGCGAAGACGAGCCTGGCCGCCGGGGCGTCCGAGGCGCTGGTGCTTCAGTCGGCAGTTCCGTGAACGGAGTCGCGGGCTTGCCGCAGGATGCGCAGAATCGCGCCCCTTCGGCCATCTCTCCGCCACATTGTGCACAACGAGTCATCGGCGTAGGATTATATGCCAGTTGGATGACGCAATGCTTTTTTTACGCTCGCAGGCGCAGCGCGAAGATCTGCGTGCAACGGGTGTCAAGCTGTTCCAGGTGAACGGATCCCCTCAGCGGTGAGTTGGTGCGTCTCTTCAACCCCAGACGCGAACGGTGGGCTGAGCACTTCTTGTTTTGTGGTGCGCGCATCGTGGGGATTACGCCCACGCGCCGCGGTCCACGTGATTGCCATGAATGACGCCCGCCGCCTGGAGCTGCGGTCTGGAGGTCTCGCCCATAACCAACTCTGAGTCATGTTTACGCCGGTTCCTACTCACCGCTCAGCCATTGTTTAGCCTTTATCCTTCAACCTTTACCCTTTACTCTTTTGGCCTATTGTTTTCGCGCCAAGGGGAGAGTAGTATTCCCACAGCAATAGTCCGAATATGTTCTTAGGAGACAGTGCTCCACATGCTTGGGATGCTGGAGCCGTAGTAGGGGAGGGAACATGCGAACGGGCCGACCTTCGTTCTCTTTGATTGCCGCATTCTGCGCTCTTCTATCGACCGTGGGCCTTCCGGGCCTCCATTTTGCCAAAGAAAAGATCCCCACGGTCAGTCCGGATGACTTGACCCTGCGCCTTTTCCAGCTTCTCGATGGTTCTTACGCCGGGAAGCTGTCGGAGTTCTACCTCATCGGCGACATTTACAAGGACCCAAAGATTCCCGATAAGGAACTTCAGCGCGTTTTCAAAGCGGAATACGAAAAGGGCAGAACCTTTGGGAGGTTCAGGCTCAGCGTGCGAAGCTTGGACAAGCTCACGGCGGGCCAATTGAAGGATTACACCCCCAAGCAGATTTACGAATTTGGCGAACAGGATGTGGAGAAATTTACGAAGACTGACCCCGGACCCTTCGGCAAGACTGGGGACCTTTACTTGCTAGCCACACCGGATGGCCCGCTCGCCACAGCCCCAATCACCGACGAGGCTCGAAAAGAATACGAAACGTACGTTGCACAGTGGCTCTTACCCGCGCTCGAAAAGAAGTGATTGTCTGCACCCATGCGAAAACGATCTAACGCTGCGGCCTGCTTCTCCCTGCGCGGGTTCGTGCTACGCCGAACCCCATGGTGTTTTCTGCTTACAGAGCTAGCCTTCCTACTGGCTGTGGCGACTCGCGCCCCGGCAGGATATGCATTTCAGCAGCCTGATGGTCAATCGCCTCAAGCGGGCGGCGTGGCGGCAGCCGAACCCAAGTTTCGTTTGGTTAGATCAGTCTCCGGCACAAAGGGCTCCCAGCGAGGCAATCAATACGTCATCGAAGATCCACGCACTGTTTTTTACCTTCCTGAAGACAAACAAATCATTGTCTACTTCGAATGGGAAGGGCCTCTCGGCCCGCACCATCTGGAGGGTTTCTGGAAGGACCCGGACTCCAAAGTCGCTGTCGTTTCCGGTTTCAACTACGAGTCCAAGCAGAAGCGGTTCGCGGGGTATTGGACCCTACTGCTGAGCGAGTCAACGTCGACCGGGGTCTGGGCTATGGAAACTCATGTCGATGGTGAGGTGGCAGGCACCCATAACTTTCAGATTGTCGTTGCGCCTCGGCCTGCTTCGGCTGTGCCATCCCGTCCCCTGCTCGGGCCTACGGAAGTCTATAAGCTCGCCGTCCCGGCCATGGCGTCCGTCGAACGGCTGGATGCCCAGCGCCACCGCTTAGGGTTGGGCTCGCGGTTCATTCTTGAAAAGGACCTGATCGCAACCAGTTTTGAGAATATCCAAGGCGCAAGATACCTGCGGGTTGAGTTAGCTAATGGGGCCAGCCTTGATTTTGACAGCGTCGTGGCATGGAATCGGCGCGAAGACTGGGCGCTCTTGAGGCTGGGAACTCTGATCACTAACTCCCTTGCCGCGGCCAAGCCAAACTCCTGGGAGGTCGGGGGCCACTGTTTTTCCCTCGATTCACCGCAGCAGGGTGGCCGGACTATTGTGGACGGCAATATAACTGGCACACATAAATTCAACGAAGTGGGTGAACGACTCAACCTGAACCTCACTGTGTCTCGCACTGCCAGCGGGTCGCCGCTGCTCAACGAATACGGCGAGGTCATTGGAGTAATGGTTTCATCAAGTCTTGTGCCGGACTTGAGCTCTCTCACGCTGTTAGCAGATGACGGTTTCCCAAGATATCCCGGGAATCTTCTTGGTGGCGGGTTTAACTTCGGCTTCGGACCGCAACTCGCCATTCCGATCTCTTTGATCCAGGTCCCGACGCCACAGACGGCGACCACAACCCTTGTCGACCTCGCGAAATCCGGCCAGTTTCCTGAAAGTCTGGCCAAAAACGAAAACCTCCTGCAAGGAACACTGGCCAAGTCTATTCGGCGCGTGGGTCCACAGTGGGAGGCTGTCGACCAGAAGTTTGAGTTCCAGCGCAAAGACTCGCAGTTCAACGTGCTGATTACCTGGCATGGGGAGACTAAGCTCAAATCAACCGCCTTCCTGAAAATCTACAACATCGACAACCGGTTGGTGGGAACCTCAAACAGTCTCAAACTGAACCTTTCCAAAGGGCAGCTCATGTACAGCTCATGGACCATGGGCGTGGGCCAACTGCCGGATGGAACTTATCGAGTTGACTTGGTGCTCGGTTCCAATCCCGTGTGGCGATCCTTCTTCCGTCTCGTGGATTAATGCTTAGAATTGGGCGTGGGGGAGGTGAGTCCGTGAGGGTTCTGCTGATCTCTGCCAACACCGAAACGATGAGCATGCCTGTTCTCCCTCTAGGGCTCGCCTGTGTGGCGGCCGCAACCCAAAACGCCGGTAACGAGGTGGCCTTGCTCAACCTGATGTTCGAAGGCGACCCGAAGTCGGGCATCAGGAACTCCATCGAGGACTTCCGCCCCAACCTCATCGGCATTTCGGTGCGGAACATCGATGACCAAAACATGCCGCGCCCTCAGTTCCTGCTTGCTCCGGTCAGGGAAATCATAGTGAGTTGCCGAAGCTTGTCCGATGCTCCGATTATCCTTGGCGGGGCTGGTTACAGTATCTTCCCCGAGAGTGCATTGCGTTATCTGGGCGCAGACATAGGAATTCAAGGCGAAGGAGAGGTTGTTTTCCCTGTCGTCGTGGATCGAATAAGCAAGGGTGCACAAGTTTCGGACATTCCCGGGATTTCCCTCCCAGGTCAGCCCGCTGAGGGCAGGAGCTTTGAAAGGAACCTGGATGATCTGCTTCTCCCAGAGCCCAGTCTTTGGATTCCTTCCGGTGCTGACAACCGCAAGCTCTGGGTGCCGGTGCAGAGCCGGCGAGGTTGTCCGCTCGACTGCACCTTTTGTTCGACCAGCGCGATCGAGGGGAAATCGGTTCGAAGACGTTCGCCCGACCGAATCGTGAAGTGGCTGAGGGATCTGAGGGAGACTGGATGCCGAAACTTCAACTTCGTCGATAACACGTTCAACCTTCCGCCCACTTATGCAAAGGACCTTTGCCGCCAAGTGATACGGGCGGAACTCGACCTCAACCTATGGTGCATCATTTACCCAAAGTGGATTGATACGGAGCTTGTGGAACTCATGCGGCAAGCAGGATGCCGCCAGATCAGTTTTGGTTTCGAAAGCGGCTCTGACCGGATGCTGCGCAGCCTCAACAAGCAGTTCAATAGACAAGAGGTGAGCGCAGTCTCAAAGATGTTCGCGGAGGCGGGAATAGAGCGGATGGGATTCCTGCTGTTGGGAGGTCCCGGAGAGACGAAAGACAGCGTCGAGGAAAGCCTTTCGTTCGCCGATTCCCTGAATCTCGAGGCCTTGAAGATTACGGTCGGCCTCCGCATCTACCCGCAGACTCCTCTGGCAAGAACCGCTGTCAGTGAAGGAGTCATAAGAGCTGACGAGGATCTGCTGTTGCCGCGGTTTTACTTGACGCCCGAGTTGAGGGATTGGCTCCCGGAAAGGGTAGCTGCCTACAGGGCGTTACGCCCGTGGGTGAGTTAGCGAAGCTGTCAGCTCTCAGCTTTCAGCTATCAGCAGACGGCTCGCACCGAGCCTTTGCCATTGTAGGGGTAGGGCTTGCCCTACCCCCTCTGGACGACACATTCCTTGCGACGACCAGGGGACGGCGAGCCGTCCCCCTACTGCTTGCTGAAAGCTGACGGCTGATAGCTAGTCTAGGCTTCTTTGGCCGTGCCGCTGGCGGCCTCCCAAACCATCTTCTTCCCGCTGCGGACCGACAGGTTCACCATGTGGCCGGCGGCGGCAGAGCGGTGCCCCATCTCGGCGTCTTCCACAGGTTCTCGCCTGCTGCGAACGGAATCGAAAAACTCGGCCAGATGGAAGACGGTCGCATCCGGCCCGCTCGCCTTGAAGTCCATGGAGCCTTCTGTCCGCACATAGGGGTTTGACTCCTCGCGATGCTTGCCTTCGCTCCAGAATTGCTCTTGCAGCTTCTTAGGCCAGGGCTCTATTTGAGATTGGTAGCTCTCCCTTGGGGTCTCGTTGGTTAAGGTCATGTCCGCGCCAAGAGTAACCATCAGTGTGCCTTCGGTGCCGAGGTATTGAATGCCCTGCTGGGTGGCGCTGGAATTGTTCATGGTCGAGCTCATATTCACGTGGAAGCTTGGGTAATCAAACAGACCGTCGAGCGTGTCAGGCACTTCGCGGCCATCGTGCCGGACCAGGATGCAACCAATGGCGGCGACGGTGTCCGGCATCTTGGCGTCCATCACGAAGTGAATCGTATTGATCAAGTGGACAAAGAGATCCGTAGAGATTCCGCCGGAGTAATCCCAGTATTTGCGGTACCGGAACACGCGCTCCGCATCGAAGGGGCGCTTGGGGGCTGAGCCCAGCCATTCTTCCCAACTGAAGTTCTCGCCGTCTTTCAAGTCTGGCGGGATGGGATAATTCCACGCGCCGGTGGAGCTATTCCGGTTGTAGGAGGCCATAATCTTCGTCACCTTACCAATTCTTCCGGACTGCACAATTTCCTTCGCCTTCTTGTGCATTGGGGAGGAGACCCACTGGCTCCCTACCTGGACAATCCGATTATTGCCTTTCGCCGCCTCAATGACTCTTGGCCCTTCCTCGATGCGGTAGGTCATCGGCTTTTCGATGTAAACGTCCTTTCCGGCTGACACGGCGTCCACCACTATGGGCGTATGCCAATGGTCCGGGGTGGCGACAATCACGGCATCCAGGTCTTTTCTTTCAAGCAGCTTCTTGTACTGCGCAAAATAGGTTTCGATTTTGCCCTCGGTGCGTTCTTTGGCGCGGTCGAGATGCCCTCGGTAGCAGTCGGCAACGGCAATCAGATTAGCCTGCTCGGTTTGCTTTACGCATTCCATCAAGAAGCACCCACGAATACCATAGCCGATGAAACCTACATTGACCCGATCGTTCGGACTCGCCGGCCTGGGCAACGGCGCAGCCTCCAAATGGACTCGTTTCCCGTTCAGAAACAATCCCAGGCTGGCTGCCCCCGCAGCGCCCTGGAGCATGAATTCACGTCGTGTGACAAAAGACATTTTTTACTCCTCCGTTCATATGCGAACGAAATCATCAGCTATATTATCCTGCGGACCACCACCAGGGCAACCCCCGCAGATCAGGAGATCGGGTCATCGGGAGATCGGAAGAACGACCGTTAGCAGATCTGGAGATCTGGAGATCGTGAGATCGGAAGAACAGCCGTTATTCACCCGATGACCCGATGACCCGATCACCCGATGACCCGATGACCCGATCACCCATGACCAGCGCCCAATTTGGTAACCCAAGGTCGCTTCCGTTTGGTATTCTCTCTAATGTTCCGGACCTTTTGGGGGAGAAGAACCGCATGGCGAATGGAAAGCATGAGACCGTGAAGATGCCCGTGGTGGCATATCAGGACCACCGATTCCTGGAAAGCAGTGATGCCCGTACGTTGCGCATCCTCAGCGAATACCTCGAACCGCAGGCAAGACTGCGGCGCGCCAACATCCAGAATACCGTGGTGTTTTTCGGTTCCTCACGAATCCGGCCGCGCGAGGTGGCGCTTCAGAAGCTGAGGGAGCTGGAAAGCAGGGGGAAAGGTGGCGGCGCGGACGCCACTGCTGCTGAACTGGAGAAAGCGCGCATGGCCCTGCACATGTCCCAGTATTACGAGGCCGCGCGCGAACTTTCACGCCTGCTGACGAAATGGGCTCTTTCCCTGCAGAACGATTCCCGCTTTCTCGTGGTTTGTTCAGGTGGGGGGCCGGGGATCATGGAAGCCGCCAACCGCGGCGCTTCCGAGGCTGGCGGCAAGTCCATTGGGCTGAACATCAAGTTGCTTGCCGAACAACCACCCAACCCTTACATCTCGCCGGAACTGGGCTTTCTGTTCCGATACTTCTTCATGCGCAAGCTCTGGTTCGCCCAGCCCGCCAAGGCCCTCATCGCCTTCCCGGGTGGCTTCGGGACTATGGACGAGCTCTTCGAAATGCTCACCCTCCTGCAAACACACAAGATGGGTCATCGCGTAACGATCGTGCTCTATGGTTCAAAGTACTGGAAGCGCGCCGTCGACTTCGGCTATTTTCTCGAGGCGGGAACCATTCAGGAAGAAGATATGAAACTCATCCGCTTTGCCGATACTCCCCAGGAGGCATTCGTAATAATCAAGGAAGACCTTAGCCGCATACTCCGTGTCCGGCCCGTGCTCAAGCATCCATTCATTTGATTTTGGATTTTGGATTTGGGGCTTGTCGGTTGTCAGTGGTCAGTTGTCAGTTGTCACCAACCCTCGGCCCGCTTTCCCGTGGCACTTGCCCTTCTGACTCCTGAGTCCTGTCCCCAGTAACCTGCTCTTCTGCTTGTCATTCCTCCCGCCGCGGCGGGTCACTGCCTTCCTGACACCTGACACCTGACACCCGACACCTGTAACCTTCTCTCCTGACTCCTGACTCCTCCCCCCATTCCGCGCTATAATTCGCCATGGAGGCTACCATGCAATTCTTCAAAGAAAGCATGCTGGAACTGATTATTCAGACTTCCACTAACCTGCCCCCGGACGTGCGCCGGGCCATGGGGGAGGCGCTCAAGACCGAGGAGCCGCAAACGCAGGCGGGCCAGGCGCTGGCCATCATCGGCCAGAACATTGACATGGCGTACGAAGATGAAGGCGCCATTTGCCAGGACACGGGCATGCTCACCTTCGAAATCAAAACTCCCGTGGGCGTGAACCAGCTTGTGATGAAGAAGCAAATCCAGGAGGCCGTCGCCGAAGCCACCAAGCGCGGCAAGCTGCGGCCCAATTCGGTGGACTCGATCAGCGGCAAAAACAGCGGCAACAACCTGGGTCCCGGCACTCCTGTCGTCCACTTCGAGCAGTGGGAAGAGCCGGATATCGAAATCCGTTTGCTCCTGAAGGGTGGCGGCTGCGAGAACATGAACATCCAGTATTCGGTGCCCTGCACGCTCGAACATTTGGGCCGTGCGGACCGCGACCTCGAAGGCGTCAAGAAATGCCTCCTGCACGCCGTGTGGCAGGCGCAGGGACAGGGCTGCGCGCCCGGCGCCATTGGCGTCTGCATCGGCAGCGACCGCGCGACGGGCTACCACCTGGCGAAGCTGCAACTCTTCCGCCCGCTCGACGACGTGAACCCCGACCCTACACTGGCCAGACTCGAGCAGGAAATCATGGACGGGGCCAACAAGATTGGGGTGGGCACGATGGGCTTTGGCGGCAAAGTCTCTCTGATTGGCTGCAAGATCACCGCCGCCAACCGGCTGCCCGCGTGCTTTTTCGTTTCCGTCGCCTACGATTGCTGGGCCTTCCGGCGGCTCGGCCTCCTGCTTGAAACCGGGTCCGGCGCCATCAAGCAGTGGCTCTACCGCGACCCTAAGCGCCCCGTCGAGCGACTAGTGGCGGGCGCCGGGTTCCAGGTGTCAGGCAGAGAAATTCGGCTGGAAACTCCGCTCAGCGAAGAAAAAGTTCGCGCCCTCGAGGTCGGTGACGTGGTCTTGATTAATGGGCCGATGATCACCGGCCGCGACGCCGCTCACACTTACCTGATGCACCACGACGCCCCCTGCGATCTGAACGGCGCCATCCTTTACCACTGTGGCCCGGTCATGATGAAAGAGGGAACATCGCCCAATACACGCTGGCGCACCAATGCTGCTGGCCCTACGACCAGCATCCGCGAAGAACCTTACGAAGCCGACGTCATCAAGCGCTTCGGCATCCGCGCCGTAATGGGCAAGGGCGGCATGGGTAAGAAGACCCTGGCAGGTCTCAGAGAATTCGGAGCCGTCTATCTCCACGCCATCGGCGGCGCCGCACAGTTTTACGCCCGCTGCCTGCCCAAGGTCCAAAGCGTCTACTTGCTCGAGGAACTCGGCATCCCGGAAGCTATGTGGGTCTTCGAAGCCAAGGATTTCCCGGCAATCGTCACCATGGATTCGCACGGGAACTCACTGCACGATGTGGTGTCAGCCACGACGGGGGCGGAGTTGGAGAAGGTGGGTGGGGGAGGTGGCGGAACAGAGTAGGCAGGAGGCAGAAGGCAGGAAAGAACGGGATTGCGAGGTCAGAACTCCGAAAGCGGGAGTCTTGCCCAGACTTTCGCGATCCCGCTGAAAGGACCTCGCTCACTTATGGTTTTGCGGGTTTATCTTGACACCTCGGTTTTCAGCGCCTACTACGACGAGAAGGCGGCCGATCGGCGGATCCAGACGGAAGAGTTCTGGCCACGCCGAAGCCAGTTCGTGGTCTCGACGTCAGAACTGGCACGTGAGGAATTACAACGGACGCCTGACGCTACAAGGAGACTAGCTCTCTTGGCCTTGCTTGATAGCCTGACGATCCACCACGTCACTGACGCAATGAGAGCTCTTGCCGTTCACTACATCCAGGCCGGAATCTTCACCGAAGTTATGTATAATGATGCTGTGCACGTTGCAGCGGCTGTATTGACGCGGCAGGACGTGCTGTTGTCGTGGAACTTTAAGCACCTTGTCAATCGGCGCCGGCGTGCCCAAATCAAAGACGCCAATATTTCATTGGGTCTGCCTACCATTGATATCGTGGCGCCACCTGAGATTTGAAGGAGCTCACCTGTGACCTACTTTGACTACGAGGAAGTCGCCCGCGAGGCCCGTATTCCCGCTGAAAAGCTCGAGGAACTCCGCCATTTAATCAAGGGGGAATTCCCCCGCGATGACATGATGTACGAACTTCACCTTCTGCGCGCCTGTATGGCGATCAGGAACGGTGTCGTCACGTTGCAGCAAGCGCTTAGTCTAGAGCAGAAAAACAATGCGTGACTGGGGGCGGGGCAATGCAATCCGGAGTTTTCTGCTTCTTGAAATCGCAGGGGTAGACCGGCGTGTCCGCCACGCGCCGATCACAATAACACAGCGACATCGCCAGAGCCGCTAGGTATTCCCCAGCCTGCAGAGCTCTCATTATGTTGGTTTACCTTGACACCCGGGACTTGATAGACCTCCTAGAGAAGAGACGGCCATGCGGGCCTGAGGAATTCCGAAGGCGGCTTGTCGCTGGGAAGCATCAGCTTGTAATTTCATTCTCGAATGTGCGTGAGCTATCACAGCCGCTTTTCAAAGCACAGACAAGGACCATCGTTACAAGCCTGTTGAACCAAATTGAGACGATCCCTTTGAAATACATCCGTGAGGCCTATATTTGTCCCCAGGAGGTTGAGGAAGCCTTTGCCGCCTTTTCCGAAGCGCGTGAGTATGCAGGCGTCTCGCCGTTCGTTTGTCGATTCGATGAGGCGTGCACTCCCTGGAATAAGCGCCCTGCCACGGCCAGCTTTCTCAACCTCAGCCTTTCTGAAACTGTTCTTATGCTCTTTTCGGCGAACACAAACCCACTAATGAGCGTCCCACAACACGGGGGAACTCTACGTACCTTGCTCGAAGCTGACCGCAGATTGGCGAATCCCCCAACTCTGAGAGAGAACTTCGCCCAGGTCTTGGACAGACACATCTCGCAGGGGAGACTAGCTGTACCGAAGAGCCGTGTGGCCGCCTTGGCTAACTGGATTTACGACGATCCTTCTCGCTGCCCATCACTACGTTTATGCTACGAGGTTTATCATTCAGTCCGGCAAAATCTCAGCGACGTGCCCAGAGATGCTGACATCCCGGACGCGGCTCATGTTGGCTGTATTCCCTACGTCGACCTGATAACGCTGGATAACAGGATGAGAGATTATGTCCGTCGTGTCGCCAATAGCGCTATGCCGGGATGTGGTGGAGGAGTGTGTCAGAATCTGGATGATCTCCTGAAGAGATTGTGACAAGCCGCACTGGTAACGACTGCTGTAGCCACTGATGGTTCACACCGCCTGCGGACGCAGTTATGCTGTCGCGGACGAGTGGCGGATTCTGTCATCCCTCGTCACCTGTGTTTGCCCAAGCTCGGGAGGCCACCAGGGCACGGCAGTCCTGTGACAAATGCTCTGCGTAAGACCGGTCTTGACCCAGTTTGGGTCTCCAACGACCTCGCGCTCGCAGGGGCAGAGGTCACGATCTGCTTTTCGGCTCTTGCTCGGATTCGCGCAGCCCTCTTCACCAGTTTGGAAGAGGCTTTTCTTGATCCGGCCGGAGTAGATTCTTTCGCACGACCCTTTTTGTCATTCTTCGTCAATTGATCTATTAGCTTGCGAAGTTGCACCTCATCAATATTCACTGAGACTTGGCTGTCTAGTTTTACGATTATCCGGCCGTCAACAATCCGTGCCCCGTAGCCTAACTGCCTAATTTCCGCGAGGAGATCATCTTTTCGTTCGATCATACGTGTCCTTCGCGCTTCAGTCTTCGATTATACCGACAATGGGTTTCAGCGTGTAGTTACGGCACGGTCTTTACGCGCCAAGCCAGCGGCGTTTCAGGATCATAAGCTCGCGCTCCAACCCGCGCGCCGTGGCTACCAACTCAATTGAAGTTGGAGGCTAATCGTCTTCAGGCAGGGATTCGTGGTATTCGTCAATGGCGTCGGCGGCAACTTCGGCTTTCATCTTCAGCCATTCAAGTTCGACCCAGAGTTCGGAGAGGAGGTCCTGATAGGGGTCGCTTCCGCGCTCCACGCAGGTCATCTTTTGGCGAATCTTGCGGACCCGCTCATACCACTCCTCGACTTCCACGATCAACCCCTCGACCGTTTCGAGACTGGGCACAATTTTGGTAGCCATGGCGTTACCACTCCCTCTTCAGACGGCGGACCAGGTCTTCAATCTTCTCTGTTGCCGTGCTGATTTCGCGGCTCCAGCCCCGGATATACGATTCGTTAGGCATCGCCTTCATCCACTCTCGGCGGATCTTTTCCTCGTGGTCCTCGATAACCTCCCTTTGCGCCGCGATCCTTTTTCGAAGCTCCTTGTTTCGTCCCATCCAACACACCCATTATACCAGTCATGGCCGCCAGTCGCGATCTTTAGGACGGTTGCTTCGCCGGCGCTTTCCCCTTCGGCTTTTCATGAATACAAACAGTCGGCTGGTTCACAAATCGAAATAATCATGGCTACGCGAGCTCGTTATGACCAGGCGTCATTCGTCTTCCGGCAGGGATTCGTGGTATTCGTCGATGGCTTCGGCGGCGGCTTCGGCTTTCATCTTCAGCCAGTCGAGTTCGACCGAGAGTTCAGAGAGCAGGTCCTGGTAGGGATCGCTTTCTCGCTTCACGCGGCTCATTTTCTGGCGAATCCTGTGCACTCGGCCCGACCATTCTTCGACCTCTTCGATAAGCCGCTCGACAGTTTCAAGTCTCGGCGCCGTTTTCGTTGTCATATATCTATCACTCTCTCTTTAACCGACGGGTATATGAGTCGATACGTTGCGGTCGGCGAAAGTCGGCGCCCGCGAATTATCTCACAGCTCTTCGGAGTCTCGCCCCTGCATGGGCAAACCCCGACCTCGTCCTTATCTTCTCCGATCAACCGAGCGGACACTCTGTCTCTTGACAAGCGGAAGGAAATAGGCTAGGATAGTAAGTTGAGGCTGTGTAGAAGGCTATGGCCATCTGGGAACACTCGACTGCCATGCTACCCCATCCTCCAATCCGGTCCCGAAAATGTCCGAAGCGGGGCCAAAAGCCTGGAAAGCGCCGTGGGTTAAGGCGGAAAATAAGTCCCTTCTCGAAAGGGAAAAGGAATAAGAATTCTTTGAAAACGCAGGAACGAAGCGCGAATGTCTATGAAAATAAAGGGTCGGATTTCCGCGGCCCGGGCCGAAGCTGGAATGTTATAGAAAATACAGGTGGTTACGCGTTGGGGACGGGAATATTGTTGAAAATAAAGTAGGTTAGCTGTCATTCTCAAGCGATCTTCTGGCCAAGCCGCGGAGATTAACCATCGATGCGCAACCCGACCCGTTCCGAGCTTCTTCGCCTTCCGGTGGGCCTCAACGAACACTGGGGCTTCAATTTGGGGCAGCACAGCTCGAGGTGGCATCGGCGTCTGAGGAGGTGAAATAATTCCGACACCCTGCATCGATGGTCTGCATTCTGTTACAATGCCGGGCAAGCCAATGAGCCGTAGGGCGAGGCGGCGGAGGGGATCGACGTCCGTCGTTCTCGGGAAATGGCTGAGGTGAGCCGGAGTGGAACAGGATCAGGAACTATTGGACCGTTGCCTCGCCGGTGAGGACTCCGCCTGGGAGTCCCTGCTCAGGGGTTACACCCGAAAAATCTATAATCTCTGCTACCGCTTCACGGGCCGGGTGGAAGAAGCCGAAGATGTGACCCAGGAAGTTTTCATCAAAGTCTTCCAGACTCTCAAAAGTTATGATGCCGCTCAGGGCGGCTTTTCAACCTGGCTAAACCGGGTAGCGCGCAACCATCTGGTGGACCACTACCGACGCACCCGGAAAGACCGTGTGACCTCCTCGCTGGAAGACGAGTTGCCTGCGGCGCAGGAAAATCCAAGCCCACATATGGAGCCTACTGGCCAGGTGGAATCGCGGGAGCGCAGGGAGATCCTGCAATTGGCCCTGGACAAACTCTCGCCGGATCTGCGGGAAGCAGTGATCCTGCGCGACCTGCACGACCTCGATTACGAGGAGATTGCCCTGGTTCTGAAGGTTCCCCAGGGTACCGTGAAATCGAGAATTAACCGCGGAAGATTGGAACTAGGGCGGGTCCTTAAACGTATGGAAGGAATGAGAGGCCCCGCAAAGGCGGGAAATGAGCCATGACGCACCTGGACCTGGAAAACCTGACGAGCGATTACCTGGAAGGGCTGCTCGAGCCGGCGCTGAAGAGGGAATTCGAAGCCCATCTGAGCGTCTGCCCCTCCTGCCTCGAAATGGTGGGAGAGGTGCGCCGGGCCATGGAACTCTGCCATTCCGCCCCGGAGTTGGAGCCCGCTCCCTGGCTGGTGCGGAAGATCATGCTCGCCACGGTGGGGGAACGCAAACCCAGCTTGGCGGATCGCCTCGTGGCCTTCTTCCGCCCCGCCCTTCAACCCCGATTCGCTTATGGTGTAGCGATGGCTGTGTTTTCATTCTCCATCATCATTAACGCCGCGGGGGTCGATCTGCGGCACATGACTGTCGAGGACTTGAACCCTCGTACCTGGTTCTTCCGGGGGAATCGCGCCGGGCACCTGCTCGTCGCTCGGGTGGAAAAGTTCTACTACGACCTGCGGGTGGTCATCGAGATTGAGTCTCGACTCCGGCAACTCCGCTCGCACCCAGAGGAGGAGCCGCAGGAAGCGCCCAAGCAAGAACCGCCCGCGGGAGGGTCCACGAACAGCACGCCGCTAACTATGCCCGCGCTGGCGGCAAATCAGGCCCGGGTTGCGGATGTGGCCGACCGCACCGCGATTCTGTGGAATGAAATCGTGTCGAACCCCCTAACCCTCGAGGCAGTAAGGAGCCAAAACCCATGAAATGCGCCAACCATCCCAACGTTGATTCCGTCGCCTATTGCGGCCTGTGCGGGCGTCCTCTGTGCGCTGAATGCAAGCGCGACGTACACGGAATGCTCTATTGCGAGACTTGTCTGGCGAGCCGCCTGCAGACTCCATTGTTCGGTCCGCAAACCGGCCCCAGCCCTGGCGTGGCGCTGGCGCTGGGCTTCATCCCGGGCGTGGGCGCTATCTATAACGGCCAGATCGTTAAGGCCATGGTTCAGGTGCTGATATTCGGCTCTCTCATCGCCCTGGGTGATCGCGTGGGTAGCCCCATGGACACCATTTTCGGCCTGGGCGCGGCGGCGTTTTACTTTTATATGGTGATTGATTCATATCAGACCGCTAAAGCTAAGCAACTGGGCCAGCCGACACCGGAATGGTTTGGGCTTGGCGACATGAAGATGAATGCCCCCATCGGCGCCGCGTTGCTCATCGGCCTGGGGGCGTTGTTCCTGCTTGATAACCTTGGCATACCTGTTTTTCACCATATCGGCAGGTACTGGCCTGTGTTGCTCATCGTGATCGGAGTGATATTGCTGCAACGTCGCATGGGTGGAGGGCATACACCCTCTCCTCCTTCGTCGGACGCCCGCAGCATAGCAAGACAAGGGCCCGGTGGCGCGTCGGGACCACGAGAACTGTAGTGGACTAACCCTGAGTTTGTCAGAGGACACAACTCAGCCAGGATTCGGGTAGTGTCCCAAAATGTAGGGCCGCCTCCCGCCATGGCGGGGCGGCCAGGCCGGTCCCGCCTTGCGGGACCGGCCCTAACAGGATTCGACACGGCGCACGACAAACCAATAGCCCGGAGGACTTGCATGGAAAACATCCTGAACAACCCCTTCATCATCCCCCTGGGAGCATTCTTGATGGTCATCTTCATCGTGGCCATCGTCTCCATGAGAAGAATGCGAGAGCATGAGCTCCAGGCCCACCAGGAGTTGCGGATTCGGGAGATGGAGCACGAACGGAAATTGAAAGAATTGGAAATCGAGAGGGCCAAGCTGGAATTGGAAAAGGCCAAGGCGAGCAAGAGCGCATGAGACAGCATTCAATTGCTGCCACACATCAGGCCATCAAGGCGGAGGAAAGCCGACTATGTTTCCATTCTTGTTGTTCTCGTCGCGCATCGGCGGTCTACTGATGGTTGTGGCCATCGTGGGGATCGTCTTTTGGTACAAGGCGCGTGAGAGGGAACTGCAATTCCACCAGGACCTGCGCATCCGTGAAATGGAACATCAGCGCAAGATGAGGGAATTGGAGTTGGAGCTGGAAAAAGAGAAGAACCGCCACGCTGCTGATAAGACGGCCTGAGCCTCGACGAGACTGTTCCGGGGGGTCAGGAGATGTGACTCGGGAAGGGGGAAACCCCGTCCCGGCGGATCAGCAAAAATCTCCTAAGCCAGTCCGACGGCGGGGGATTGGCAAACAGGATTCGAGGAGGTTTTCAATGTGGAATATCCCAGACATAGCTCCGGTTTTAGGCGTGTGCGCATTGGGCTTGACGATTGTATGTATCGTTGCCATCGTGACCTGGTACAGGGTACGTGACAAGGAGCTGCAATTCCAACGGGAAATACGCATGCGGGAGATGGAACATCAGCAGAAAATGAAGGAACTGGAAGTAGAACTCGAGAAGGCCAAGGCCCGCCAGGTCTACGAGCGGACTGCCTGATTGTGAGCCTTCATTGAGAGGCTGCGGAGGTAAAAGGACCATGGAATCGCCGTTCATCATTCCCCTGGCAGGCTTCGCGATGGTGGTCGTGATCGTCGCCATAACTCACCTGGTGAAGATTCGCGACATGGAGATGGAGGCTCACCAGCGGTTGCGCCTGGAGGAGATGGAGCACCAGCGCAAGATGCGCGAGTTGGAACTGGAGTTGGAAGAGGTGAAGTAAGAGCAGTGAACGGATGGGCTGAGGAAAGGGCTGGTGAGTTGCAGGCGAGAAGGGAGAACCACAATAGACCATGGGTTACCCACCAAGCACGTCGATTTCAAGCAGGCCGAGTTTGACGGGTCCGGTCATTCTCATCACGATTGGAGTCATTTTCCTGATGGAAGAGTTCGTTCCAGAGTGGGGCATTAGCAGGACTTGGCCTATTTTATTGATCGTCATCGGCGTTCTGAAACTCATCGATTGTGCGATGCCGCCGCGACCTCCGCAAGGACCCAGGCTCTAGGGGCGCGGGGCGGGGAAGGAAGCAGAAAGCCTGGGACGGATGACACCGGGAGTACGGTAGAAGGCAGGACACCATGAGCATTTACGGTTATCGTCGGGGATCGATTTTTTGGGCGCTCACGCTGATTGCGGTGGGTGCCATCTTCCTTTGGCAGAACTTCAACCCTGCGATTCATCCCTGGCAGGTCATCGCCAAGTTCTGGCCGATCCTCATCATCTTTTGGGGCCTTTCGAAGCTCATAGATTACATTCAGGCCCAAGCCCATCCTGAGACCGTGCCGCCACCGCTCTTCTCGGCCAGCGAAGTCATCTTGCTGGTCTTGATACTGGTTATGGGAACCTTGATTTCTAAGATCGTTTTGAGGCCCTGGCAGCAGTGGCCGGCCTCCATGGGTGTGGATATGGACAACGAGGGCTTTGCCGGCCTGTTCATGAACTCCTATACCTACACGCAGACTTTCTCTCACCAAGTCCGTCCCCAGCCTCACATCCTGGTCGTGGACCGTCGTGGTGATGTGGAGGTGCATGGGGCCAGCCAAGCCACGGTTGACGCGGTGGTGAAGAAGACCATCTGGGCCGCCAATGAAGGAGACGCCCAGAAGCTCTCGGACCAGGTCAAAATTGAAGTCGTCGAAGAAGCAGGCCATTACCTGGTCCAAACCAATCTTGATGCGCTTCCCGATGGCGGGCACAACGTGCGCCTGGACTACAACCTGCGCGTTCCTTACGCCACCAGCACAGAGATTACGGCGGAACACGGTGACGTAGTCCTGGACGGATTAAAAGCCGAGCAAGCCGTTACCGCGCACCACGGGGATGCCCACATTGACAATGTGGAAGGGCTCGTCCATTTGGGCAAGGGCAGCGGCACGACGGAAGTCCGTGATCTGAAAGGGAGCGTGGACGTCGAGGGGCGGGGAAGTGACGTCAATATATCCGGCGTCACCGGCACGGCAAGCGTCAACGGGGAGTTCAGCGGAGACATGCAATTCCGCGACATCGCTCAGACCCTGCACTTCAAATCCTCGCGAACCGAAATGACAGCTCAGAGGCTCACCGGCCGCCTCGACATGGAGGTCGGTTCGCTCGAATTGAACGGTATCGACGGCCCATTCGAAATCTCGACTCGTCAAAAGGACATCACCCTCACTGACTTCAGGCACAGCGTGAAAATCACCGATACGAACGGGGACGTGGAACTGCGGACCTCCACTCCTCCAACCCATCCCATCGAGGTCGACCTGAAAAAGGGCCAGATCGAACTGAGCCTCCCCGCCACAAGCAATTTCCAGGTCGACGCGGCCTCCCGTCACGGTGAAGTGGATAGCGATTTTTCCGGGCCTGGTCTCAAGGTCGTGAAGGAAGGCGACAACCCGACCATCAGCGGAACCGTGGGCAAAGGCGGGCCCCCGATCCGGCTCGACACAGAATACGGGACCGTCCGGCTGCTGCGCACGGGACCCCACCCACCGACGCCCCCAACCCCACCGCATCCCCCCACCGGGGACGAGAAGCGTGCATGGAACGCGCCTCCGCATCACCGCCACTTTTCCGGTGCCGCGGGCCGGACGGTTAGTTTTGTCCCGTTGGCGCAACTGGCTGAGCGGTTCAAGTGCGTCCAGAGTACGAGGATGGAAGACTTACTCGATGCTTTCACAGCAGCGGATTTGAGGTGGCATTGCGCGCCGCCGGCAAAGGTGCCTTTCTAGCCGGACCACAGCCTTCATCTACAAACCAATCCCATAGCTGCACAGCGCGGCCCCGTGGCCGCAACCAAGGCGAGCTTCTCCGTGTTCTCCGACCCTTCTAAGCCTCAACACAGAGACCACGGAGGACCTCAGTGACCTCTGTGTTAAGTTTGTCCTGGTCGCGGAGGACACGGAGGCGTTATTGGTTGGGGGAGAAATCTTCGTAGCAGATCAAGGTCCGAGGAACTGGTGCTACAGAAGCCTACGAGCCGTTGCGTCGCACGAGCTTGTCCATGGTATCGATCAGCGCGTCCAAGCGGCGGTCGGTGTGGGTCCCCGCTTCCGCGAGCTCGCGGAGGCGTTCGTCAGTTTGGATACCGAATTCGCGGAGACGTAGATCGGTTTCTTCGCCGTGCCGAGCGAGCGACATCGTTACATCCACCAACTGGCGAATCATCTCCCTGTTGGCATCAACAAGGCGCTGCGTGTCGGCTTGCCGCTCTTTGAGCAATTGGATGTCCACGGTGAATTGGGCTTGTTGCTCAATGATGAAGTTCATGCGTGATTCGATGTTGTCGGACATGTCGGCATTATAACACGCGCCGATGGGGTGGTGTCCCCGTCTCTATGGAACTTGAAAAACGTGTGGAGGGGAAAAGGGGGAATGGAGATGGGCGGATACGCATGGAAGCGACTGGGAAAGAGATGGATACGGTCGGCAGCGGAGGCGAATAAAACTGCCGACAATTGGCGACACGTTTTTTGCAAAGTGCTCAATGGCAGGCTACCTGACTTAAATCGGAGAGGAGGCCAGCTTGTGCTTGGTCGGGGCTTATGCCCTGGGGCTTGTAGTAGCCTGGCATATTGTGGATGGGCACGCGCGTGGACCGGTTTCCTCGCCACAAAGCCCTACCCTGCCGGCTGCGGAGCACGGCGAGATACTTGATGTCGCAATCGCCCAGGGAAACATGTTCTTGGCCTGGCGGCGGGAGGATCTCGGTTTGGATTTCCAGTCTACCATCCGCCTGGTCAGGGCTGGTGACCACGTCGAAGCACGTTGTGCCCGTGAGGATCCGGGGCTCAACCCGGTTTGGAACTCCGTCGACACTGACAAAGAGGGTGGCCATCGGTTTCTTGACGCCCAGGAATTTAGCTCCTACGGGCCCTTGTTGGGCGCGCTCCTGTCTACGCTTTTCTTCTCCTTGTTGGCGCGCCTGCTCCTGGGCTCTTGCCTGCGCTGCCCGATTCTCCAACTCCTCACGCGTAGGGGAATCCTGGCATCCCACAGACCACATCATTATTAATGACATCAGGGGTAGGGCAGGAAACACGCGAGCAAACCTCATTACACACCTCAGTTTTCAGGCGGCGCGGGGTTGGGCGGTGGCGGGAGTGGCTTTGGCGAGGTTAGTCGAGATCGCCGCCAAGTAGCGAGTCTGCTGCTCCTGGAGTTGGATGAGTTTGTTCGCGCGCCGAAGGAGCCGAGCGGAATCGATCGCGATCGACAGAATGGCGATAAAGAAGACCAACCCACCAAAAACCGAGATTAGTATAGCAAGTGCTCCCAGACCTTCCATGAGTCACCTCACTCTTCATTGTGCGGGGCAGGCCAGGGCAACTCTCCTCCTAGCCAGCCTCCTTCACCCTTAATATACAGGCTAGCCGTCCTGCCTCAGGTTCGCAATAGCTCCTTCGTGCTGGCAGCCTCAGCACCCTGCATTTTCATTTCCCTTTTTTGTAGTCTCCGTCACTCCGTTGCTTTGGCCAGCGTAGCAAAGAAATCAGGGAAGGAAATGTCGACGCAACTGCTGTTCTTGATGACCGTGGCGCCTTGGGCGACTAATCCCGCCACAGCAAAAGCCATGGCAATCCGATGGTCGTCATGGGGATCAATCTCGGCGCCGCGCAGGGTTTGTCGCCCGGCAACGCGCAGGCCATCCGGGAATTCCTCCACTTCGGCGCCCATCCGCCTCAGGTTTTCCGCCACGGCGGCCAGGCGGTCACTTTCCTTGACGCGCAACTCCGCGGCCCCCCGGAAAGTCAATCCTTGTTCCGTCTGTGTCCCCAGGACTGCCAGGACGGGCAATTCATCAATGAGGGCGGGGACCGCACTCTCCGGGATTTCGCCTCCTCGCAACTGGCTGGCCTCCACGTGGAGGTCGCCGATCAGCTCGCCATTCAGCATTTCCAGATTGACCACCTTTACCCGCCCGCCCATGGGCACAAGGACATCGAGAATGCCCGTGCGTGTCGGATTCAGGCCCACGTTATGAAGCATCAGGTTGGAGTGCGGCGTGAGCAGTCCCGCCACGATGAAGAACGCCGCCGAAGAAAAATCACCCGGCACATAGAGCTTCTTGCCTTCCAGGCGCGCCCTGCCTCGCACGGCAATGGTCCGCTGATGCCGTCCGATGTCGGCTCCCATCTGTTCCAGCGCGATCTCCGTATGGTCCCGTGTCCGGACCTTTTCGATTAGTTCGGTCTCACCCTCCGCGAACAGGCCCGCCAGGAGAACGGCCGACTTCACTTGCGCGCTGGCCACCGGCATTTCGTAACGAATGCGCTGGAGCGCGCCACCTTCGATTTCAAGGGGCGGCAGCCCACCTTGCTGGGACTTGATCCGCGCTCCCATCCGCGAAAGGGGGTCGGCGACGCGCTTCATGGGCCGCCGGGAGAGGGAAGCATCGCCCACCATCACGGAACGAAACGGTTGGCCGGCCAGAATGCCTGCCAGCATCCGCATCGTCGAACCTGAGTTGCCGGCGTCCAGAGGCTGGGTGGCGGGCCGCAGTCCGCCAAGACCGGCTCCCTCAATCGTCACCACATTGTCCTTGCGCTCGATCTTCACCCCAAGCTGCTTCAGACAGGAAAGCGTGGATTGACAATCGGCGCTCGTGGAGAAGAAGTGGATCTCGCTCGCTCCCTCGGCAATCGCCCCCAGCATGGCATAGCGGTGGGAGATGGACTTATCACCGGGAAACCGAACCGTGCCCGTAAGGCTCTTGGCAGGCTCCAGCTTCTTCGTTTTTGAACCAAACAACCCCATCTCGCGCACCCCTCAATCCACCGTTGGTAGAATCTTGCCAACTGTCTCACGCCTTTCCATTCTGCTGTGGGCCTCAGCCGCTTGCGCGAGAGGCAACTTCAACCCAATCACTATCTTCAGCTCAAGCTTCCCGCAAAGGTCGCTCTCCCTACCGAATCAAGAACCAGGTCCACGCCGCGGCCCTGGGTCAGCTCTTTGATCCGCTCTGCAAAATCCGCCTCGTTGTAAAGGATGACTTCGTCCGCGCCCATGTCGCGAGCCAGCTTGGCTTTCCCCTTACTTGAAGTAGTCCCAAAAACTGTCGCCCCGGCCTGCTTGGCCATCTGAATGGCCTGAAGTCCCACACCGCCAGCAGCAGCATGAACAAGCACCGACATGCCGGGCTTCACTTGATCCGCAGTGTAACGCATGTGATAGGCGGTCAGCGATTGGATCAGTACTTCAGGGCCGCCAATGGTGTGAAAACGGATGGCTTGCATGGTCACGGCTCATTCACCCTTGTGACCGTTACCGACCAGCTTCTCCACCGTATCAATGAGGGCGCTCAGCTTGTAGTCTGTGGCGGCCTGAGCCTCTCGCAAAGTCTCTCGCAGCTCGTTAACGCTCGCGTTCGTTTGTTCGACGCTGTGCGCCAGCGAAAGGCATACATCCACAAGCTGTCGAATCCCAGCAGTGTTGGCTTCCATGGCGCCGTCAATTCTGAGGATCGCCGCGTCGTGCTGCCCGATCGCCGCGTCGTGCCGCGCCATTGCTTCATCGTGTCTCTGGATGGCTGCCTCGTGCTTGGCCTGCATGTCCAGAATAAAACGCATGGTGTTTTCAATGTCCATGCCTCTCACCATACCTTCTTCGCGCGCGAATCGTCAAGGCAGGCGCCTGCCAGCCAAAACGTTGATTTCAAGTAAAGAAGCGCAAGCAAGCCTATAAGCCGAATTCTGTTTCCCGCGGAGGCGGGACGGCGATCATTCATCTAGCCCCGGCATTACTGGCGGGGTCAAGCGACCTACCCGGGAGTTGTAACGGAGCGGGCAGCCCCTCCTCCCCTATTTGGTCTTGCTCCGTGTGGGGTTTACCATGCCCCCGGTATCACTACCGGAGCGGTGCGCTCTTACTTTAATCCCGCGCTTGCGGGCCGCACCTTTTCACCCTTACCTCGTCCCAAACCTGCAACGGCAGGCGGGAACGAGGCGGTATATTTTCTGTGGCACTTTCCGTGCTGGAGGCGTACGGTCCTCTACGTGGGACATCCACCCCCAACCCTCGCCGTTAGCGAGCACACTACCCTGCGGAGTTCGGACTTTCCTCTCCCCCACCCCTGCTTGGCCGCCGAAGCGGCCGCTAAGGCGGGGCAGCGATCACCCGGCTTGCTCGCGCAAGTTTCATGATAGTCTGCTGTATGAAGCGGGTCAATCTGTTCGTTTGGAGCGAAGAAGTCAGGAGTCAGGAGTCAACGTTCAGGAGTCAGAAGTCAGGAGTCAGGAGTCAGAATAGGCAGTTAGGAAAAGGCAGCCGGCAGTGGCCCCGCCGCAGCGGACAATGCTTCTCCAACCCGCTGCCGATCTGATACCTTTCACCTCATACATGAGGGGCGTTATTCTGACTCCTGACTCCTGACTCCTGACTTCTGACTCCTGCCCGTCAAAGGTCGTGAACCGTGAAAAACTTTCGTGCCCTTCAAAGACTCTGGCTTAGCCTGGTGGCAGTTTTCCTCTTGCTGCTTCCGCTGCTCCACATTTCTGCCGCGCCGCAATCCGCCTCTCAGGACCTGCTCGGTCAGGCCGACCTGGTCCTTCAGCAGATGAGCGAGCTTACCGGCCTCCCGATCAAGTCGCCGCTGAAGAAGCAGATCATCAGCCGGGCGGAAGTCGAGAAGTACCTTGCGGAGACCCTTCACGCGGAAATGACGCCGCAGGAGATCCACATCCAGGAAGCGACGCTCCAGGCTTTCGGCCTTGTCTCGCCGGACTTCAATCTCGAGAAGTTCCTGATCAGCTTCTACACCGAACAGGCTGCGGGGTTTTACGATCCGCGCCGTAAGACCATGTTTATCGCCGACTGGGTCGAGCCGGACATGCAGCGCCTCGTATTGGCGCACGAGCTGACCCACGCGCTTCAGGACCAGAACTTTGACCTCGAGAAATTCCTTAAGGCCGTCCGCCCGGATGATGATGCTTCGAGCGCCCGTCAGGCCATGGTGGAAGGTCACGCCACGGCAGCCATGATTCAGCAACTGATCGCGCCGATGAAATTGGAGGATATGCCCTCGCTCGAACCGCTGATGACGCAGGTCATCCGCCAGCAATACGAAGAGTTCCCCGCCTTCAACCGAGCGCCTTTCTTCTTTCGCCTCCAGGCCCTCTTCCCATATATCGAGGGCATGGGTTTCATGCAACGTGGGCTCCAGGCAGGCGGTTGGAAAAGGCTGAACTCGCTATTCAACGATCCGCCCAATACCACCAAGGAAATTTTCGAGCCGCAGGCATACTTTGAAAAGCAACAACTGCCGAAGGTCTCCCTACCCCATCCGGCGCCTCTGGCAGAAATACCTGGGCTGAATTTTCTGGCGGAAAACATCATGGGTGAGCTGGGCTACTACGCGGTGCTGGGCCAACTGATTTCCGAGGACGAGGCGAAGTCGGTGGCCACGGGCTGGCTCGCAGACTGCTATTTGCTCTACGAAAGGGCTGCCGCCGGGCCGAGTCCAGGACTCACACAGGAAGGCAAGGAGTACACTCTGGTTGCGCAAACTCGCTGGTCGAGTCCTGAGGTGGCTCTTGCCTTCTTCCGCGATTACCATTCCATTCTCGTTCGCAAGTACCCCGAACTCGCGCCCGACAAGCGCTCCACCACAGACCTCTTCATCGGCGCGGCAGCCAACGGGCAGGTCATCCTTCTCCGCAAAGGCGACGCGTGCCTCTGGGCGGAAGGCATCCCCACGGCGCGGTCTGACGCCATGTTGAACTGGCTTAACTCACGGTAGCAGAAGTCAGAAGTCAGGAGCCAGAAGGAGGCGGAACAGTTTCAGCCCGCTCCTGAGGGGGAGAGGGGTGTTTGCTCACTTCCTGCTCCCCTGCCCGGCCGCAGATATGGGTAATGATCAGCCCCTGGGGAGAGGTCTCTGGCGCCGGGATCAACGGCCCTCTTGGCTCCTGACTTCTGACTCCTGACTTCTGACTTCCTAGCCTTGTTGGTGCTTGGCTTGCTCCATGGCGATCTGATTGATGTGGGAGAGTGCCCTGGCGCCGGACGCTCCCTCGATGGCCTTCACAGCGATTTCCTGCACTTGCTGCTTCGCTTCATCAAGCTGCTTCTGGAGCGCCGCCATCTGTGCCGTCTGCCGCGCGAGGGTATCTTCCAGCGTCTTGATCTGAAGCTCGGCCAGCCGCTTTTCGGCTTCACTCTCTTTCTTTAATAGGAGAGTCTGCTGCTCAAACTTTTGCGCTGTGGCTCGTGCAGCCTCCGTTGCCGCCTGTGCGCACGCCTTTTCGAGTCGGCCGGGAAAACCCTCTGATTCGCTCTTGAGACGAGCGACTTCCTCCTCCCGCTCTTTCAAGACTGCCTCGCGCTGCTGCCAGCTTTTTTCGAGCGCTTCCTGCATCTCCCGGTTATGCTTTTCCAGAAGTTTCATCTCTTCTTCGTACTTGTCCTGGGCCTTTTTGCGCTCCAGCGTCTTCTTGTATTCGTACTCGTCAATTTCACGCTGCCGCTGCTTCCTGAGGTTCTCGTCCTGTTCCTTCCGCTCGCGCTCGGTTCGTTTTAGCTCCTCATCCCACGCAGCGTGCTGGGTGGCGATTTCGGATTCCAGCTCCTCTTTCTTGCGCGAATAGTCCTGGACGAGTTGATCGAGCGCCGTACAAGCGACGTCGATCTTGTGAAGTCTGTCGATTTCTTTGCTCTCCAATTCCACCGCTTCACGAGCGGAGGAGAGGCGATTCACTTCCTGGACAAGTTTCTCCGAGAGGCCCGCGAGCGCCTTCGATAGATCAAGGCCCAGAGCGGATATTCCCTTTACAACATCCTCCACAGAAATCCCTTCAACCGCTTGACGGATTTCCGTTTCGCGCAGCTTTGAGGTTTCCTCTGTTTTCTTGTCGGTCGTTTCCCTTGTCGCCGCGACCTCCTTACGGATCGCCGAAAACTCTTCTTCTATCTCAGCTTTTGTAGGCTTGGCTCGCGCCAGGGGTTTTGTCGTCTTGGTTGCCATCTTAGTAGCCTCCTTGGTAATTTCCACTTTCTCCCGATTGCCGTATGGAATAAGCTTCTACCTCGTTCCGCTTGCTTCAGTGCGCCGCCATCGTGAAACTATGGGAATGGCGCGGATCGCACACGCCAAACGCCTGCTGTCAAACTGCTAGCGTAGTCTGCCACAAACGTCCACTGATTTCGAGCAGGTTGTTAAGGCTTGCCTTTGCTCACACGCCCCTCCGCTCTCTCGCTCCACTGAGAAGCCGTAACGAATCAAGGCGTCTCTCCCATTAGCGCTTTACAGGGGCATGGCGTGGCCGCCGCCGACGTAAAGCAACTGTCCCGTGAGCCAGCGCGCTTGCGCGGAACTTAGAAACACAATCACATCGGCCACATCCTCCGGGGAGCCCAGCCGCCCCAGTGGAATCGTGGGCACGACCTTCTCTTCCAACTCCGGAGATATCCAACCGGTCTGTATGGGCCCGAGTGACACCACATTGACCGTAATCCCATACGGTGCGAGCTCGCGGGCGGCGGCCTGACTGTACGACTCCAGCGCATGCTTGCTGGCCCCATAAGAAATCTCGCCAGCGAATCCGGACGCCCCGTCGGTGCTCACATTTACGATTCGACCCCATTGGCCCCCGCGCGCGATGTGACGGCGGGTGAATTCCGCCATCATTAAAGCCGGGGCGCGGCAATTCACCGCGAAGTGGCGGTCATGGCTTTCCGCCGTAAGCGTACCCATGGGAGAACCCAAACCACCCAGACTCCGATCACCCTGTGCCGAGGACTTGGAGGGAATGAAGGTGTCGGGCAAGTCAAGGGCCGCATTGTTAATCAGCACCTCCACTGGCCCAAACGCTTGCTCGACGCGCTCGAAAAGCTGAGGAATTGCGGATGGCTCAGCCAGGTCAGCTTCCCAGGTCTCGGCCTGCCCACCCTCCCGCCGGATCGCCCGGACAACCTCATCGGCCGACCTCAATTGCGCGTCAAGGTAGAATGCTTCCCCGGGCCTGCCGGATTCGACCTCGCCTTTTCCCTGCTCAGACAATGTGGACGCCTGCCGGAAATAGTGAATAAACACGCTTGCGCCTTGGGATGCGAACGCCTTAGCGGTTGCGGCGCCGATTCCCTGCGGGTTGTTCCCACCCGTGATACAAACCACTTTACCTTTCAATTGGGGATCTATCATAGCTCCTCAGTGCTACGACTATCTTCATGGTTGCCGGGTGTCGCAACTCGACATGAGCGGTTGCGCTAACGGTAGATCTCTTTGCGGTGCCCAACCTTGACAATCAATAAAGATGGTTCGTCGTCATTGACGGAATAGACAATCCGGTACACGCGTTGCCTCACGCGAAACTTGTCCTGGCCTGATAGTTTCTCGGAGCCGGGCGGTCTGGGATTGCTGGAAAGTCCCTGGATTCGCGCGACGATGCGCTGGCGGTCCCTTTGGGGAATCGCTTCGATCTCTTTCACTGCGGAAGGCTTGATGAGGATCTTATAGCTTCCCACGCTTCCTCAGGTCTTTGAGTACAGCCTCGAAAGAAAGATTCGGTTCTCTCGCCCTCTCCTCGAATGCCGCCAGGTCTTCCGCATCCTCCGCCAGGCTCAGCCGCACCGCGGCATTGATAATCTTGGAAATCGGCTGGTCAGTCTCGGCAGCCTTGATCCGCAAAGCCCGGTGGAGCTGGGAATCGAAATAAACGGTCGCTCTTTTTTGTAAGCTTCTCATGGAGTCATTATACAGTCAAAGCGTTATGATGTCAAAACGTCTCTAGCCACCCAAAAGCCTGAGCAGCTCCCCCTCCTCAATCGTTTTGACTCCCAGCGCACGGGCCTTGTCGAGCTTGGAGCCAGGATCGGCGCCGACCACGACGTAATCCGTCTTCTTGCTGACGGAGCCCGTGACGCGGCCGCCGGCTTCTTCAATCATCTTTTTGGCTTCGTCGCGGGAATAACGAGGCAGCGTGCCAGTGAGCACAAACTGCTTTCCGGCTAAGTTGCCTTGGGGCTTGTAGACTTTTGCCTGCTCGAACTGCAAGCCGGCTTTGCGGAGCTTCTCGATGACCTTCAGGTTCTGCGGTTCGCGGAAGAACTCAAGGATGCTCTCGGCCACTCTTGGCCCGACCTCTTCGACCTCCAGAAGTTCCGCTTCGCTGGCCTTAGCGAGCTTGTCCAGCGAGGCAAAATGGTCGGCCAAGAGCTGGCCGGTCCGTTCGCCGACGAAGCGAATGCCCAAGGCAAATATCAGCCGCGCCAGGCTTGCCTTCTTGCTGTTCTCAATTTCTTCCCGGAGATTGCTTGTAGACTTGTCGCCCATCCGTTCCAGATTCGCCACTTGTTCGTGGGTCAAGTCGTAAAGATCAGCGACGTCGCGGACCAGTCCCTTGTCCACAAGTTGATCCACCAGGGCTTCTCCCAGTCCATCAATATTCATGGCGCGGCGACCGGCGAAATAGAGCAGCGATTCCTTAAGTCTGGCCGGGCAAGCCGAGTTGACGCAGCGGTAGGCGACTTCTCCTTCGGCGCGGTGCACGTCCCCGCCGCAGACGGGGCACTGCTTGGGCATGCTGAATTCGCGCCCCTCCGGAGCTTGCTTTGCCACCTTGACCACCTGCGGGATGACTTCTCCGGCCCGCTGGATCAGCACCGCGTCGCCAATCTTGACGCCCAGCCGCCCGATTTCATCCATGTTGTGCAGTGTGGCGTGGCTCACGGTGACTCCACCCACGTCCACCGGCTCAAGGTCCGCAACAGGCGTCAATGTTCCGGTCCGACCGACTTGGGCGCGAATATCCATGACGCGCGTGGTGGCTTGGCGTGCGGCATATTTATAGGCGATGGCCCAGCGCGGGGACTTGGCTGTGGTCCCGAGTTCCTCCCACAGGCGAATGTCGTTCACCTTCACCACAATACCGTCAATCTCGTACTCCAAGCCGTCGCGCTTCGATTCCCATTCTTGGATATAAGCCATCAGTTCGTCGAACGACTTGCACAGCCGTCTGTTGGGGTTCACCTTGAAGCCCATCTTGACCAGGGCTTCAAGGTTTTGCCAGTGTTCGCGAAGCGGTTCGCGGTTTTCGAGCAGGAGGTAATAGAGGAACATGTCGAGCTTGCGCTGCGCCACGATGCGCGAGTCAAGCTGGCGCATGGAGCCCGCGGCGGCGTTGCGCGGGTTGGCGAAGCGCGCCTCGCCCGCCGCCTCGCGTTGCGCATTTGTCTGCTCGAACGCTTTGCGTGGCATGATGACTTCTCCGCGAACTTCAAAACGCCTTGGATTGCCGATCACCTCCGACCTTTTGGAGTCGATTCCGAGAGGCACGGAGCGGATCGTCTTCACGTTTGCCGTGACGTCCTCGCCCTCGGCACCGTCGCCGCGCGTGACCCCGTGCGTCAGCACGCCGTCTTCATAGGTCAACGCCATAGAAAGCCCGTCCAGCTTCAACTCCCCCACGTACTCGACCTTTGAACGCCCCGAAAGCTCGCACACTCGGCGGTCAAAGTCTTTTAGCTCGTCCACCGAATAAGTGTTGTCCAGGCTCAACATGGGCACGGAATGCCGCACCTTGGGGAATTCCTCCGCCGGTTGGCCCCCCACGCGCTGGGTGGGAGAATCGGGCGTGACAAGCTCCGGATTCTGGGCCTCCAGCTCCTGAAGCCGGCGCATCAGTTTGTCAAACTCGAAGTCGGAGATTTCAGGGTTATCCAAGACGTAGTACCGATACTCGTGGTAGCGGATATCATTTCGCAGTTTTTCGATTTCTTTCTCCACGCTCTTAGCCACGCAATCCTCCCAACCAGGCGCGGGCACACCATGATTCTCGTGCGCCCCATAGGCTTTCATCCCCGAGCGGAATTATAACCCACCGGTCGGACATATATCGGCTGACATCCGGGAGACTGGCAGGCAGGGTGACATGGTTGCGTCAAAGTCGTCGAAGTGCAACATTACGAAGGACCGCATTTCGGCAAGCCAAAACGAGACGGCGGGAATTGCCCCGCAGGGGCAAACCATGAGTAGTCCCGCGCCTGCGGGATGGAACTCACGGAAAGGAAGCGAAAAAGTGTACCGGCCCCGGAGGGGTCCCGCGCCTGCGGGATCAACCCCGTTGGGGTTGATGTGGTTCCCCAGACCTCGCCGCCCGCAGTCCCGCGAGGCGGGACTGCGGCTACCCACGGAAGGCCCCTTCGGGGCCACCGAATCCTTGCCCCCCTCCAGGAGTTTGACGCAGCGCTGCGCAGGCTGAAAGCTTGGCTTGACAGGCGGCGGAACCGGCTGCTAGTGTCGGTATAGGGAGCCATTAGAAGTAGGAGAAGAGAGCCATGTGTCTGCGAAGAATATGGATCCCAGTTGCCCTTTGCTTGGTTCTGGCTGTGCCGGTGATGGCGCAGGAAAAAACCGTCAAGGCGGGAACGGCGCGCTATGGAGACCCGACCGGCACCGCGCGCAAATACCAGAACCTTCTTTACGGCGTCATTAAGGCGCTTGACGCCAATGGAATGGTGCTGGAAAAGACCAAGTCCGGCATCGACCAAACTTTTAGATTCCAGCCCAAGACCAAGTTCATTCACGACGACAAGCCCAGTTCGCGGGAGGATCTCAAGGTGGGCGACCAGGTCTACGTGGATGTCCACGAGGACAAGAAAACCGGCGAGCTTTATGCCAAGAAGGTGGTTACGGGCATCGTTGTGCCGGTGGAATGAGAAACTATCTTGTGAACAATTAAGTGTGACGTAACTCCGGGATCAAACCGGATCTTGCGCGGACCGAATCCGCAGGTTTGAAAACCTCTACTCTGATCTATAACCCGATAGCTGGACGACGCCCTGCCCGGCGCGCAGGGGAGATTCGGCGCGTGGCTGAAATCCTCCGCAAGGTGGGAATGGAAGTCGAAGTTTCTCCGACGGCTGGGCCCGGGGCGGCGTCGGAATTGGCAAAGGAAGCGGCAAGAAAGGGCAGGGACATTGTCCTGGTTTGCGGCGGGGATGGCACTATCAACGAAGTGCTCAACGGTCTTGCCGGCAGCCAAGTTTCGCTCGGCCTGTTGCCGGGAGGGACAGCCAACATCTTGGGGAGGGAAGTGGGACTTCCGCTCGACCCTGTTCGCGCCGCCGCAGAACTTTCGCGTTGGTCGCCCCTCCGAATTCCCCTGGGGAAAGCCACTTGGTGCATTGAGAAGGCCTCGATAAACGGAGCGCCGGCTCAAAAGGAGCAAGTCACTCGCTACTTCGTGAGTGTGGCAGGAATCGGCTATGATGCTCACATCGTCTATAAGCTCTCACTGGAGATGAAGTTGTCCTGGGGCGTCGCGGGATACATCATGGAAGCGTTGCGGCAGGTATTCCGCTACCCGTTCCAGGGCTTTTCCTGCCGCACCGACGGTGGGCCGGACCGTATTGGCACGTTCGCCGCCGTGCAGCGAGCCCGCAATTATGGGGGATGGCTTCACCTTACACCTGACGCACGCTTCTTTGACGACCGGTTCACTCTGTGCCTTTTCAAAAGCCATAATCGCGCCCGCTACTTCCTTTACGCAGGTCTGGTTCTGGCGCGCAAGCACCTCTACCTCGGCGATGTGGAACTTGTGGAAACGCGTAAGCTCTGCTGCGCCGCCCAGGTTGCCGGCGAAGCCATCCGCTTCGAACTCGATGGCGAGCTGGTGGGGACACTCCCGGCAACATTTGAAATCGTGCCAGATGCACTTACCCTGCTGGTGCCATGAACGGGAAAATCGAAATTCGAAAATCGAAAATGGAAAATCGAAACTCGAAACTCGAAACTGGAAAGTGGCAAGCGTAAGGGGCAAGTCGGAAACTGAAGGCTGGAAACTCGAAAATCGAAACTCGAAACTCGAAACTCGAAAATGCAAAGCGGGGAATGCGAAGCGGGGAATAGAAGGTGGAAACAGGGGACTGGAAAATCGAAAGTCGAAAATGGAAAGTAGAAAGCTGAAGCTGGCTTCCAGTTTCGATTTTCCAGTTTCGATTTTCGATTTTCGATTTTCCATTTTCGATTTTCAAATTCCGAAAGCCGCCGTGGACAACCTTACCCACACACTTACCGCAGTTGCCTTGAGCCATGCCGGGCTGCACCGCAAAACCCGGTTTGCCACTCTCACTCTGATCGCGGCTGCGAACCTGCCCGATCTCGACATCGTCTCCCGCCTCTGGGGAAGCGCCACCTATCTCAAGTACCACCGAGGTTTTACCCATTCGATTCTAGGGGTCAGCGTGCTTGCCTTCCTACTGGCATGCACGGTTTACTTCCTTGGGCGCAAGGCAAAGCCCAAACCCGGACCGCCACCCAGCCTTCCCTGGCTTCTGATCCTGGCCTGGATTGGAACGGCCAGCCACCTTTTGATGGACTTCACGAATTCCTACGGCGTCAGGCCCTTCCTGCCCTTCAGTCCGCAGTGGTACGCCTGGGACATCATGTACATCTTCGATCCTTTGTTGCTCGTATTCCTTTGCTTTGGTCTCGGCCTTCCCACGCTGCTGCGGCTGGTCTCGGAAGAAGTCGGGGCGAGTAAATCCCGCCCTGCATGGGGTGCGGTGTTCGCGCTCTGTGCGCTGGTATTTCTCTGGGGCCTGCGCGACGTCGCCCACCGTCGCGTCCTCGGGTTCCTCGAAACCCACACTTACTCTGAACAAGACCTGCTTCGGGTCGGAGCCTTTCCCTCCCCACTCAATCCCTTTGAGTGGACGGGAGTGGTCGAGACCGACACCGCCTATGATGTCCTGCCTGCTAATGCCCTTGATGACGATGTGGATCCTCGGTCCGCGCAGCAATTCCATAAACCCGAGGCCTCGGCTGCCCTCGACGCAGCCTTGAAGACGCGCACCGGACGTATCTTCATGGATTTCGCGAGGTTCCCCTGGGCTCTGGCAGAAGAAAACGACGAAGGTTTTGACGTGCAAATCCGCGATCTGCGCTTCTACACGAACTATGGCGGTCGCCGCTTCCTGGCGGAAATCGAATTGGACAAGGCCTTGCGAGTGCGCTCGGAATCTTTCAGTTTCAGCGCGCCAGACCATGATGCGCCCGGGAGATAAGGCCGGCGGAGTGGATTCCCGCTTTCGCGGGAATCTGAAGTTTAGACATTAGGCAAGGTGCTTCAGCCGTCACGGTGTCATTCCGAGCGCAGCGAGGAATTTCGCTCTGTTCTTTCTTCCACCTCCGCCTAGGCCACGCCTGCGATCCATCTCAGCGCAGAGTGAGATTCCTCGCTGCGCTCGGAATGACACACTCCCTGAGGGATGACCCCGCCAACTGCGACTTACCCGGAATCATCCGAAGCGGCCCGGCGACCCCTCCACCAGCGGGAAAGAAGCGTCAAGCCGATAACGATCAGGATAGTCACCAGCGAGGCCCAGCCGAGGTTTTTCTTCAGATAAGCTTCCGCCTGAGCGCCGTAACGTGCTCCCAGCCAGGCCTCAGCCGCAAACCTCAAGCTTCGCCCCAGCAGCAAAGCAAGGCCGAAGTGCAGCGCATTCATGCGCAGAGCTCCGGCGGCTATAACGGAGATTTTCAGGGGCGCCGGTGGAGGCAGCAAGCACATCACCAGCATGGCGACAAAGTCATTGCGCTCCAGCCAGCGCCGCACGCTGTTCCCCTTAGTCGAGGGTGATCTGCCCTCGGCCAACTCCTCTGCGCCGCGCGCGACACCATAGAGAACATAACACCCCAAGAGCGAGCCCACCGTGCTCATGAAGGCATAGAAGGGCGCGCGAGCCGGATGCTGGCTGGCCAGAACGATAAGTGCCAGATCGTTGATGCCCGGAAATGGAACGAAAGAAGAGTCCAGGAACGACAAGGCGAAAAGCCCCACACCGCCATAGAGGGCCAGCACGTGTCCGAGTTTCAAGCAAAGCGACTTGAGGAATGGCAACCGGTTGCACCTCGGAAGTTAAGAACTTGGATTCTATGCGGCCTTTCACTCAGGATGCAACGCAGTTCTTGAGCGATGGAGGGAATATGGAGGGAATATCGTTTGACAGGTCGGGAATGGGCTGCTATATGTTAGGAGTATTGGATAGCCCGGCAGACAAGTTCAGAAGAAAGTCCGATTGAGCTGAGCCAATGGACAGGACCGAAAGACCGGAGAGCCAAGCCGTCTCGTGCCAGGCCGGCCAGGACCCGTTTTATCCAGGTCAGCCTAGGTAGGGGTTAGACTGCACGAAAGGTGTGGGGCGGAACGTCTATGGACCGGTCGGACCTGCAGATTCTCGCTGAAGCGCGCGTTGCCGACGCGGAGGCCCTGCTGCATGGCGGGCGTTGGGCCGCCGCGTACTACCTTCTCGGCTAGGCAGTCGAGTGCGGTCTGAAGGCGTGCGCCGCAAAGCAGTTCCGTGAGCACCAAGTGCCTGAAAGGAAGACCGTGGAGCAGCTCTATACGCACCGGCTCGAAGGCCTCCTGAACATTTCCGGTGCGAAGGCGGGTCTTGAGTCCCGAGCGAAAGCCGATCCGCCGTTCCAGGTGAACTGGAACACCGTTTGTGATTGGGGAGAAACCTCTCGGTATGATCATTCCACGACGGAGACCAAGGCGCGCGACATGCTCCTCGCCGTCACCGATCCGTCTTCAGGGGTGTTGCCGTGGCTGAAAACGCAGTGGTGAAAGACTAACTCACAGACGCGATGATCGAAGCTGGCGCCGAGTTGACACGCAAACTCGACGAATCTGGGATGCGGACCGAAGCAGCGTTCTGGCTATTTGAGCCGCAGATCAACGAGTGGCGCCTTATGTTTGCTTCGCTCGAGGTGTCTGCGCAAGGTCCCAGGAAGGTGTATGAACGAATTCGCTTAGCGCTGGAAGAGTTGGGCGACAAGGCTTCTGCCGCTCCGCTCTCTGTAATCAGGTTGCTGGATCCCAACGCCGAGCTTGTCAAGCTTCTGAAAACTGCGATTCGCACGGGGACCGGAGTCGGGCCAATTCGGTTTTCGAAGAATGTTATCAACGGACACTTCATCGACGACGCCCTTATTTACTGGATTGCTTGAAGAATACGGTCTAACAAGCGGTTACCGCCCCGGGTCGCCTCTAGCGGTTTCGTCTTAGGCCGACCGGGGCCGGTCTTGTCCCGGGTCGGCGGACTCCTCAGCGAGCCAATGGATTTCCCCTCGCGGAGGATGGTTTGATATGCGTTTTGCAAGCAACTATGCTGGGCGCATGTCAAGCATGGTTCAGATTCGCAACCTGCCCTCCCACCTGCAGCGACAGCTCAAGGCCGATCCAACCCAGCCCTTGGCCCTCTCACCCCTCAGTTGTCACACAGACTCCTTGGGAGAGGGCAAAGACCCAATTCCGTCCCTTTCTCCTCGGGAAAGAGGCAGAAGACAGAGGTGGGACCGCTGTGTCCAGCGAGGGTCGTCTGCGTTGCGCTGATCAGCAATCTCACATGAGCCTTGGCCCCCCGGGGCAAGGATGTAGGGTTGTTCATCAGAGGCAACGGGGTATTGCCGCAGAAGTCAATATGGAAAAGTTACCGCCTGGAAAGTTTCCGCCGTTTGGGCTGGTGATCCAACCCGAGCTCTTCGCTTTTCCTGCTGAGGGTGTTGCGATGAATCCCCAGAGCTTGGGCTGTCTTTGACTGGTTTCCGTTGTTCTTTTCGAGCATGCGCTGGATAAACCGTTTCTCGAATTCGGTTATGGCGTCGGGAAACTGAATTCCTTGTTCAATCATGCGGTTGACGAGAGCTTCTAGCTGGTCTTTCACGGCAGTGCTCCAGTGCGGAAGTATTTGCTCGGTTTGCATGACAAGCGAACTTCGAGCATTGATGGGCTTGTCCTCAGCCTCCCAATTCGGCTACCCTTCCGGTGGGCAAGCATGACCAAGGACTAGTTCTTAATGGCTTTCTTGTCGTTCTGAATCAGCGTTTCTCTGAACCTCTCAAACCCCAGGCGAAACTGCCCCTTGAGGTTGCGGGGCATGGCCAGGGAAATAATCTTTGCTCCGGCGGTGACGTAAGGGGCGAGAGATGACTGCTGCACAGCTTCCGGCTTAATGGTGAAAGCTAGCAGAACAAGGAGTAGAATGCAATCCACAACCACCCCGCGGACCAGGCCGAAAACCGCCCCCAGGAACCGGTCGAACCATTGAATGCCGGCAGTCTTAATCAACTTCCGAGCCAGTAGCGAAACCAAACTGCCCAGCGCCAGGGTTCCCAGAAAGAGGACCAGAAAACCCAAGCCTAGGGCTATCTCGTGCGACTTCGTCAGGTCCTCGAACCAGAGAGCGGCCCTTGGGTATGCTACCGCTGCCACTACCAATCCGATCACCAGGGAGGCCAGGGAGATCAATTCCCGGATGAACCCTTTCATGATGGCCGCAGCCGTTGATGCCACTAAGATGGCGCCAAAAGTCCAATCGAGCCAGTTCCATTCACCCATGATCTTTAGCGCGAGCCGCGCCCCATCCTGTTTCAATTAGGATTCTGTCCAGTCAAAAGACTGTACGCTTGCCGGTACTTCTCACTAGTTTTCCCCACCACCTCAGGCGGAAGGGGAGGTGAGGGAGGTTGTTTGTTCCAGTGAAGTGATTCGAGGTAATCGCGAACGAACTGCTTGTCGAACGAAGGCTGGGGTTTGCCAGGCTGGTAGCCCTGCTGGGGCCAGAAGCGAGACGAGTCCGGGGTCAGGACTTCGTCGATGAGGATGATGTCATTTCCCTTCCGGCCCCATTCAAACTTGGTGTCGGCGATGATGATGCCCCGTCCTGCCGCGTAATCTCGGGCCTTCGAATAGAGTTCCAGGCTATAGTCGCGCAGTCTTTGGGCGGCGTCGCTCCCCACTCTCGAAATCGTCTCTTCCCAGGTGATATTTTCGTCGTGGCCCGTGGAAGCTTTTGTCGCCGGCGTGAAGATCGGCTGGTCGAATTTGGACCCCTCGCTCAGTCCCGCCGGCAGTTCGATGCCGCAAACTCTTCCTGTAGTGCGGTACTCCTTAAGTCCTGAGCCCGCCAAGTATCCCCGGACAACACACTCGATGGGAAAGGGTTCGGCCTTCTGCACCAGCATCGACCGGCCTTCCAATTGATCGGCAAACGGCTGAAGCTCGGAGGGGTAATCCTCCAGCTTGAAGCTCAGAAAGTGGTTGGGGAAGGACTTCCCGAACATCTCGAACCAGAAGCACGAGAGTTGCGTCAAAACCCAGCCCTTGCCCGGGATGCCTTCTCCCATGACCACATCGAAGGCCGACAGACGGTCTGTGGCGACGATCACAAGCTGCCCCGGCCCGGCTTCATATACATCTCGGACTTTGCCGCGGGAGAAAAGCCTCACTCCGGGCAATCTGCTCTCCGTGAGCACGGATTGTCGAGTTGCTTGCATGACGGTGCCTCAGAGCAACCGCCATTCTAAAACATCGGGAGAAGTTGTCAACGAAAAAAGAGGCCGCAACGCTTTTAACTGAGCCTACTGGCTGTTGGGTAGAGATTGGAACGAAGCACCAGATAAAGAAGACAGGAGAAAGCGGGTAGCGCGGACCACCGCTTTTGTGGTCCGCGTCTTTTCGGCCCCGTGATGGAGCGGTCACATTCGTGCGCGCGGATCGGAGGGCATTCTCACCCGGTCGATGATCAAACCGTAGCGTCCGGTTTGTTCGTCGGCGCTCATGCCGGTGTATTCGTTGTAGCTTGATCCCGCAGGGCGGGACCAAGCTTCCGGGCGCCTGACCAAACCGGCCCTCACCGGGTTATTGTGACAGGTAAAAAGGGTGCAGTGCCCGCGCTCGGTTGAAGGCTCGTGCCAACAGGGCGAAATCAGGCTCGGTGAATTTCCCTCGCCGCCTGAGCAGGCGCACGACGATAAAGAAATATCGGTCGGAAAGAAAAGGACGCCGGAGTTTCGACACCGCGCTAGAATACGGCACGGTGGCGATGATGGCTAGGGAAAAGACGCGGACCGCAAAACCGGCGGTCCGCGCTACCTGCTCAAGACCGGTTTGAGTTATTACAGCATCATTGAGTGGCGCGTGCGGATCGCGGCCAGGGGACGGCGGGGAGGGAGGTCGGTTCGAGGAATCGGGGTAGTGTCCTAATTTGGATTTTCGTATGCCTAATTCTCCTTGCGAGCCAGAACAGCATTAGGGTCACGCCGCATCATCCGCCGCAAAAAACGACGAATCGCGGAGGGCTTTTCGATACGGAGTTCCCCGTTCGCGTCCGCCGGAGCACCGTCTTCCGGCAGGTAATCGCGCCAAGCGGTGTATTGCCACTTGGAATCCAACCAAGTACCCCACCAGAGCCGGAAAAACTTCAGGGTCCAACGAGCGCCAAAGACATCCCAGAACTCAATGAGGCCGACAACATAAATTCGCTTCACCCCGCCGCGCACAGCTTCGAATGTGGCTTGGTCAACTTCGTACACAGAGGGTCCGGGCATTTCGATTCGAGCAGCGTATTCTTCTGGCTCTCCATTTGCCGGAATTACCTTGGGCAAAGGTATTTGCGTGGTGATAGCCATTTTTCCCTGCCAGCCGGGGTCTTTCACGCAAGCCGAGCACAGGGCTGGGCCGATGAATGCATTTGTCGATCCATGATTGGCAATCTTGACTCTCGCAATCCAAATGCCACCGTAGCTCGGCTCAAACTGGCGAATGTCTACGGTCAGTCTGGCTCGTTCTTTGCTTACGAACGTGTCAACTTGGCGCTTGATTGTCCTTACAGTCCAGACAGCAATGCCGATGCCGATAAATCCGGCGATGGTAAGAGCCAGGTTAAGCCAGAAAGGCGCTTTGTCATAAAAATCCTTCTCTGGGGGATTAATGATCTTTACATCGGCCTGAATATCATTCTCATGCTCTTGGGGGCTGTATTGGCCGGTTACCTGCTGATGGTCCCCGCGCGACGTTGGCGAGCTCTGGGCTTGGCTTTGCTGCCTGCCGTTATTCTGAACTTTATCCGCACGGCCATGCGCGCAGAATACGACCAGCAGCATCCCGAATATCGACCATCGTTTCAACATGATTCGATAAACGTACCACAAAAACGCGGGTGGCGCATACGTCCCGGCGTTCTTCGCCGGGATGTATGCGCCCTTGCGCCGCGCACACGCTAGGAACCAGCACGTCTGCCCAGCGCGGCGCACGATGCAGAGGGGCGCATACATCACGACAAAAGGCGTCGTGACGTATGCGCCACCCGCCTATCTTGGGGCTGAACATGCCCCCCCCAAAGGGCGTCAACCGGAAAAGGTCAAGCTCAAAATCCACCGCTGGACTCTAACCAGCTTTCGATTCTACTTACATCTTCTTGCTCCTGCTCACTGTCATCCCGGGCCAACCCATCACTTGGGTTGACCTTTGTCGTAGCCAAGTCATCGGCCCGCACTACCTTAGCCCTGATAGAGGCCACAGTTGCATCGCTCTGCGGTATGCAATTCAAGGCGCCAGTCTTTAAGGTGATAAAGAAAAGGTCAACGCTGCCGACGCTTGTGAGCTTTGCCCCTGCCTGAGCACACATTTCAGCCCACGGTTCGGCCTGCCTTACTTTCTCCTTGAGGGAGGCCACAGTTATCTCGCTGTGGTGTATGGCATCGTAAGACTCTGTGCTCAAGCACATGAAATGAATATACCCATATTCGTACCGATGTAGCTTCGCTCCCGCCTGAGCACACAGTTCATCCCATAGTTCCAACTGCACCACTTTTTCCCTGATAGAGGCCACAGTTGCCGCATACGCCGGGATGGAATCACGTACGCCAGTCTTTGGGCTGGCGAACACAATATCACCACCCCGATTTTCAATGTACTTCGCACCCGCCTGAGCACACAGTTCGTCCCACGGTTGGGACTGCACCACCTTTTCCTTGATAGAGGCCACAGTCGCATAGTACGCCCGAATGGAATCGAGTATGCCAGTCTTTAGGTTAGCGAACACAATATCACCATCCCGATTTTCAATGTATTTTGCCCCTGCCTGAGCACACATTTCAGCCCAGCGTTCGGACTGCGTTGCCATATCCCTAATGGAGGTCACCGTTACCTTGTACGCCGGGATGGAAGCGAGTAGGCCAGTTGATAGGTTAGCGAACACAATATCACCGTGCCGATTTTCAATGTACTTTGCCCCTGCCTGAGCACACATTTCAGCCCAATTATCCTCCACAAGCACCTCCAAGACGACCAAGTATTGTACTGCTCCACTGGCCAAGATGAGCCTATTCTACCACCGGAGTCATTGGATGCAACCTGCATTTGGAAAGCGGCGTGTCAGCGGCCAGAAGTGTGAGCGAAACCGGTTCCAGAAACACGACCGATTTCGGGCTTTGGTATTGCAAGGTATCCCAGAACTCACATCTTCCATGGGCGCTGCTGGTGGCACCGACCGGGGGCTAGCTCGAACGGTGATTGCAATCGGTAACCAGCGGGAGTATGGTGTTGCTCGACCCCAAGACTACAGCGGAAAATTCCGGCGGAGCAAGAACTGAGAACGAATTCGAATTCAATCGAGGAGCGGAAGGAATGAATGCTGAGCTTGTCAAACAACATGCTTTGGAGCAGGACCATTGGAACGACTTGTTCTCCACAAAGCTGATTGAGGCTCTCGACCGAATAGCGGTTCTTGAGAAACAGAGGGAAAACCCCTACAAAGGCCAACGATGGCTCTGGATGTTATCCGTAGCAGGTTTCCTGTTGGGGTTGGTTTCTCTGGCCATCACGCTGGGAGGACTCACGTGAGGGAGGAGATACGAAGTTGGTGGGCTGCGCAAGAGCAAGAGCTTAGGATACCGCTCAGGAAGCCCTGCGACCTTTTGAATCGGCCAGTTTCGGACTCTGAATTCGTGGATGCTGCTGTGATTGGTGGAGTCGAAGTGAAAGAGATTGTCGCCGGGAAGATTTCCGAGTCTCAGATTCCACCCGATGTTGTACGGGCATTTCATGAACAGTATCCCAACATCAGGGGTAGTTTCGTTGCCGAGGTGCAGCGGTTGAGTGGGGACCCGGAGAAGCTGCGTGGACTCACAAGCGGGATTAAAGGCAAGCTATTTGAAGACCAATACTTGAACTGGCTCAACCACGGCCATCTACCATCTGGATTTCACGCTGAACTCGCCCATCACGCTAACAATCCAGCGTGGGATATCGTTATCAAGGACTCGCATGGCCACGTGAGCGATTTGCTGCAACTCAAGGCAACCGAGAGCGCCGATTACGTGCGTCACGCACTCGACACCCATCCTCATATTGACGTGGTAGCCACACACGAGGTCTTTAATCATCTGGCAGGCCATCACTCTGAATTAGCGCACATTATTGATTCGGGAATAACGAACGCTGCCCTTGGAGACCATGCAGCCAGCGCAGCCGCCCACGCAGAGGCAGCTAGCCAGTTGGCCTTTCACGTTCCTTTGCTTGCCATTGGCATTGCCGTTGTAATGGAAGTTCAGCGTTACCGGACTGGTCGCCAGACCCTTTCAGCTTCCCTTTATCAGATGACCAAACGTTCTTTCTTGGCGATGGCGGCGACGACAGCGGGTTGGATAGCAACGGTCGCAACAGGTAAGACACTCGTGGGATTGCCGGTTGCAGTGATAACCAGATTGGTCTCCGGTTGGGTGGTTCGGGGCCTTGAGGTTCGTCACACTCTGAAAGAAAGCATTCTGCGGATAAGGCAGTCCTCCGCTCGTCTCGCTACCCTCTAGCCTTCCCTGTGCTTATCCTGAGGGGGTAGCGCGGACCACCGCTTTTGTGGTCCGCGTCTTTTTGGCCCCCTGATGGAGCGATCAAATTCGTGCGCGCGGATCGGAGGGCATCCTCACCCAGTCCGCGATCAAACCGCAGCGTTCATTTTGTTCCTCGGCGCTCATGCCCGCGTATTCCTTGTAACCTGACCATGGAGTTTCGACACGGCGATAGAATACGGCACGGTGGCGATAATAGCTACGGAAAAGACGCGGACCGCAAAATCGGCGGTCCGCGCTTGCTTCTGCTCGCGGGCTGGCCAAGAGCGAAGCTCTATGCTTCGGCGGGTTTCTGATTATTGAAGACCGCGGAGCTTGGCTCTGCGCCAGCCACGCGACCTACTCTGACGCGCTCGTCCCTGAGCTTCTTATCGCGGAGAGCTTTCGCAGTTGGCGGTCATCGGTAATCAATGCGGCGTCGCGTTCAACGGCTGTGGCAGCGATGATCGCGTCCGGAAGCTTGAGTCGATACTGCGCGCGCAAGCTCACTATTCTATCAATCAGCGCCCGCTCGGTTCGTCCGAGACCTACTACCTCGACCCCATCGGAAAACTCTTGGAAGATCCTGCGGTCATTCTCGTTTAGGTTGGGGAAAGCCAAAAACTCGATCTGGGAGAGGATGGAAATCCCCACCCACTCCGCCGACTGCAGCCGCTGCTGCAAAGCGTTCTCGCCGCGCAGCAGGCACACAATGGCGTTGGTATCCAACAGGTAGCGCTTACCACTCATCACGCAGTTTTCTCTGCTCTTCGAGGGCGTCGCCCTGCCACTCGAGTCTTCCCACGACGCCGGTGAAATTGTATTTAGATCCGTTGGGCTGGGGCGAGACACCCACCACCAGGACGAGTTCGACAGTGCCGGCAGGAAGCTCGACGGGCACCTCCAGTCTCAGCCGCCCGTCGCTTCCCACTTCACCTTTAGTCTTCACAACCTGCATAGAACCCTCCCCAGTGCGGGCCCATGAACTCACGCCTAAGCTGAGTGTACCACAAGATTGCCTCCAGACTAGAATCGCAAAAGCGGGTGTCGCAAAAGCGGGTAGCGCGGACCACCGCTTTTGTGGTCCGCGTCTTTTCGGCCCCGTGATGGAGCGGTCAAATTCGTGCGCGCGGATGGGAGGGTATTCTCACGCGGTCGACGATCAAACCGTCCGTCGGCTGACGGATTCGTCGGCGCTCATGCCGGCGTATTCGTTGTAGCTTGACCATCGCCAATCTTCGGAGCGGCTGACCAAACCGGCCCTCACCGGGTTTAGGTGAATGTATTCGACCTTTTCGTTGTATTCCCTGATCGTGCGCAGGGCGCGGTCGAAGCATGCCCTGAGCCCAGCCGAAGGGAACCTGGGTTGCCAGAGTTCGCCGCTGGCGCCCCGGCGCTGGTTGACCGCGTGCTCAGTAGGGGCGAGGCGGCGCCTCGCCCCTACTTCATGGCCGGTGAAATCGTTAACGGATACACCGGCGCGCCAATGCAGTGCCAGTGGTCGGAGAGGAAGACCCAAGCCGTAGCGCAGAAAGGGGGGGCTGGCGCAGACTCCGTAGTCTGGAGTCTGCGTTTTCCCGAAGGGACCAGGGAGGTGCCCGGGGCATCTCCTCACGACCCTCGGCGAAGCGTGCCTTCGGCAGATCGCAGACGTTAAAAAGCAACGTCTGCGCCAGCCCGCCGTAGCGGGTAGCGCGGACCACCGCTTTTGTGCTCCGCGTCTTTTCGGCCCCCTGACGGAGCGATCAAATCCGTGCGCGCGCATCGGAGGGCATTCTCACGCGGTCGACGATCAAACCGTCCGTCGGCTGGCGGATTCCTCGGCGCTCATGCCGGCGCATTCCTTGTGACTTGACCATGGAGTTTCGACACCGCGATAGAATACGGCACGGTGGCGAGGATAGCTACGGAAAAGCGGGTAGCGCGGACCACCGCTTTTGTGGTCCACGTCTTTTCGGCCCCCTGATGGAGCGGTCAAATTCGTGCGCGCGGATGGGAGGGTATTCTCACGCGGTCGACGATCAAACCGCAGCGTTCGTTTTGTTCCTCGGCACTCATGCCGGCGCGTTCCTTGTGACTTGACCATGGAGTTTCGACACCGCGATAGAATACGGCACGGTGGCGAGGATAGGTACGGAAAAGCCGCGGACCGCAAAATCGGCGGTCCGCGCTACCTGCTCAAGGAACCCCTCACCCGGCCCGCGACGCCTGATGAAAGCGGCGTCGCGGTCCACCCTCTCCCCAGGGAGAGGGCTGGTCCCCCTACTTCGCTCGCGTGTCTAACTGCCTACTGCCTTCCGCTTACTGCCCACTTTCGGTGTGCTCTCTTCTGACTCCTGACTTCTGACTTCTGACTCCTGCTTGTCACTCGTCACTTGTCACTCGTCACTGCTCTTTCAGGCCAGTGCAGGCACCGCGTCGAATTTCACTGAGACCAGCTTGGACACGCCCGGTTCCTCCATGGTGACGCCGTACATCACTCGTGCGATTTCCATGGTCCGTTTGCTGTGGGTAATGAGGATGAACTGCGTGTGCCGGCTCATCTGTTCGACCATGCGGCTGAAGCGGTCGATGTTCGACTCGTCGAGCGGAGCATCCACCTCGTCCAGGATGCAGAAGGGGCTCGGGGTGTAGCGGAAGATGGCGATGAGTAGCGCCAGCGCCGCCAGCGCTTTCTCTCCCCCGGAGAGCAACAGCACATTCTGCAGCCGTTTGCCGGGAGGCTGGGCGGCGATGTCGATGCCGCTGTCCGCATCCAATTCATCCGTCAGCCGCATCTCGCCCACTCCGCCGCCAAAGAGAGTGCGGAAAGTCTCAGCGAAGTATCCGTTGATCGCCTGGAATGCTTCCAGGAATTGCTGGCGCGAGACCTGATCGATTTCGCGAATCGCCTGGCTTGTGTCCTCAATCGAAGCCAGCAGGTCCTGGCGCTGGGTATCGAGGAAGGTCAGCCGGTCCTCGGCCTCCTGGAGTTCTTCGAGCGCCATCATGTTGACCGGCCCCAGGTTCTCGATGCGGGTCTTGAGTTGGCGAACCTCGTCCTCCGCGGCCGGCAAGATTTCGCCCGCGAGCACCGACTGAGGAGGTAACTCCGCGAGCGCGGCGAAAGGTTCCGCGTGGAGTTCCTCGCGGCACTGTTGCGCATGGTGGGTGCGGTCGGAATCAGCCCGGGCAAACGCTACGTCGGCTTCCGAACGCCTGGCGCGATGGGTCTCAAGTTCGACTCGCGCGGCGTCCACCTGCGGGCTGAGCGCCGCGCGCTGAGCCTTGACCACCCCGGATTCCTGCTCGAGGTGCTGAAGCTCCACCCGCGCCATCTCGAGTACGGCTTCCAGCTCGTGCAGGCGAACCCTAATGGTCTCGCCCTCTTCTGCCAGCCGCTGCCGTTGTTCGCGCCAGTTCTCCGATTGTTGCTGGAGGCGCGTCATACGACTGCGTACGTCCTCGCGCATGCCCAGCAGGCGCGCCACCTCGGCCCTGGCGGCGCGTGTCCTTTCTTCCAGCGCGCTGTTGCGGGCGCTTGCCTCGGCCAGTTCCTGCGAAAGACGTTCCAGGTCCGTGCGAAGTTCGCGAAGCGCACCGGTGGACTGTGTAATGGCTTCCTCGCGCTGGGTCTTTTCATGTCCGGCCACCCCCAGTTCCGACCGCAGGCCGGCTTTCCGTTCATCGGCTGAGGCGAGCTCGCGCTCGAGCGTTGCGGCTTCGGACTGGAGGATCTCGAGCTGGTCGCGCGCGCGCTCCCAAGCCTCTCCTACTTGGCGCATTTTCTCGTTGGCGACCACGGCTCTCTTTTCCGCTTCCTGCTTGGCCGCTATCAGGTTCCCGTGGTTCTCTGCGAGTTGCGTCACGCGGCTGCCAGCTTCGGCCAGCGCAGCCTCGCACGCCTGGATTTTGCCTTCCAGCTCGGCGGCGCGGCGCTCGAGTTTTCGGAAGTCACGGCGCAGTGCCAGAGGCCCGGCGCTCGAGCCTTTGCCCCCGGACACCAGGCGATGCTGATAGTGCTCACCGGTCCGGGTCAGGAAGTGGTATTCAGGGTAGTCGCCTGCCAGCCGCTGGGCGGTTGCGGGGTCCTCAACCAGATAGGCATTGGCCAGCGTCGGCAACCCCAGGTCGCCATTCAACCCCAGAGATTTCTGGAAGCTTATCAGGTCCCGCACCTGTGCCACCACTCCCGGCTCGGCAAGGAGGTCAGCGTGGGCTTGCCCATACGAGTGGTCATTCGGTGGGATATGCGTAACGAAAAAGCTGGACCACCCTTTCCCTTCCTCGCGCAGCAGCGCGATGCCGGAGCGGGCCTGCTCATGTTGTTCCACCACCACACACTCGAGTTCGAGCTTGAGGAAGTCTTCCACCACTTCTTCGTAGCCCGGCGAGACTTCCACGAAGTCGGCGAGCACGCCGAGGGGATGGAACTGATGCCCGTTCATGGGAATCTCCCCCGTGAGCAGCCGCCGCACACTTTCCGTGCTGTAAGCGTGACGGGCCAGCGATTCCTCCAGCGCCTGCCTGCGCGCCACGGCCCCGGAGTGTTCCCGGCGAAGCGTCTCAAGGGCTGATCGCCGGAAAGCTTCCTCGCCCCGCGCCTGTTCGAGCGCCGCCACGGTTTCGCTCAGCGCCTTCGCCAAGTCTGCCAGCGATGTCGTGTCTTGCTGCTGGGCAGCGATCAAAACCTCCAGCTCGCCTGCCCACCGCTGGTTTTCCCGCTCCACGCGCTGCTTCTCGGACTCGGTGCGCGTCGCTTGGCGGGAGAGCGCCAGGCCCACTTCCTCGGCCTGCACAAGCTGGTTGCGAAGCTCCGCCGCCTGGCTCACGGCGGCAAGCATCGCCTGGCGACATGACTCTACCTGATCCTCCGCTGCTGCCACCTGGAGGCTTAACGAGTCCTGGCGCGACAGCAGTTGCGCCCGCGCTCCTTGCGTCGCCGTCCAATCCTGCTGGACCTGATCGAACTGGAGGGTTCTTTCGTTGCTCTGCTGTTCCAGTGAAGCCAGTTGGGTCTGGAAATCCGCCCTTTCCCGAGCCGCGTCCGTATCCCGTGCCTCGAGGCTCGCCGCCTGCTGGCGAACTTGTTCGCAACGCGAGAGCAACCGCTCGCGCTCCAGGCTGCTTTGCGCGATCTGCTCCCGCAATTGCGCGAGCTGGCGCTCCCACTCCTCGTGCTTTTCTGTGGCGGCCTTCTGCTCCTGCTCCAGGGCTTCGAGCCGCTGCGCCGCGAGCCCGCACGCTTCCTGCGCCTGGGCCACTTCACCCCCCAGCCGGGCGCATTGCGCTTCCAGGGCCACCCACCGTGAGGTGAGGACCACTTTCAGTCGCGCGCGCAGTTCGTCGTGAAATTCCCTGTATCGCCGCGCCTTGGAGGCTTGGCGCTTCAGCGAGTTCACCTGCTTGGTGACTTCCTCCAGGATGTCGGCGATGCGCGCCAGGTTCTGCCGCGAAGATTCCAGCTTGGCCTCCGCCAGCCGCTTGCGCGTCTTGAACTTGGAAACCCCCGCTGCCTCTTCCAGGATCAGGCGCCGATCCGATGGCCGGGAACTCAGAACCTGCCCGATTCGCCCCTGCTCGATGATGGCGTAAGATTCCGGGCCCAGTCCTGTGCCCATGAACAAATCTTGGATGTCGCGCAGGCGGCAGACTTGGCCGTTTATGAGATACTCGCTCTCACCGGAGCGAAACAGCCGGCGTGTGACCGTGATCTCGCCGGCGCGATGGCGAAGCTTGGGCGGTCGGCTCCACTCTCCCTCGCCGTCCTTGTCGCCTGCCGCAGCTTCAGGTTCTTGCGCCTCCTCTTGCCGGCGTTCTTGCTCTTCTTCCGGAAAGCCCGCCTCGCTGTATTCGGGGTCGACGAGCGTCATGCTGACTTCCGCCATACTCGTGGGAGGCCTTGTGCCTGTGCCGTTAAAGATGACGTCAGCCATGCGCTCGCCGCGCAGGCTCTTCGCGCTCTGCTCTCCCAGAACCCAGGAGACGGCGTCTGACAGATTGGATTTGCCGCAGCCGTTCGGCCCCACAATCGCCGCAACGCCATCCGCGAATTCGAGCCGCGAGCGATCCCCGAATGACTTGAAGCCCAACAGTTCGAGTTTTTTTAGTTTATACAAATTTCACACTTCTGGCGCGCACGAAAAGGCTGATGCGAGCATCCCCAATAACTTCACAAAACATTTAGCACGAAAAAAGAGGGAAGTAAAGCGAAAACCACAAAATAGTGGACTTTTCTAGAAGCATGGCCCCCATATGTAGGGGGCCGAAAATGACGGGGGTAGGCGGCATGGTTTTGTCGTGGAACTCGCCGGCGCCGAAAAGCGAGGTCTCCCCGAAGGGGCTCGAACAGGCCGCCAGCCATTTGCAAAGTGTCCGGTTACCTGATATGTTAAACATGTTTAACGGGAAGGAGACTGGCTATGCTGGGTATTCGATTGGAACCGGAACTGGAAAGTAGGCTGGAAAAACTGGCCAGGAAGACGGGACGCAGTAAGAGTTACTACGCGCGGGAAGCCATTCGGCAATATCTCGAAGATCGCGAGGACTACCTTCTTGGCATCGCCGTCTTGGAGCGCAACGAACCCACCATCAGCCTGGAAGAGTTGGAGCGCCGACTTGACCTGGCGCATTGAGTTCACCCACACGGCAGAGAAGCAGATCGTCAGGCTCGACCGCCAGGCGCAGGCCAGCATTCTCAGCTACCTCAGGCAACGAGTGCAGCCGTCCGAAAACCCTCGCCAGTTCGGGAAAGCACTGCACGGCGACAAGCAAGGCTTGTGGCGGTACCGCGTTGGAAAGCACCGCATCATTTGCGACATCCAGGACGAAAAGTTAACCGTGTTGGTGCTGGCTGTCGCGCACCGTAAAGAGTTCTATCGCTGAGGGCGAGTCCCTGTACCAAGGATGCGGTATTGGTGTCGTTTGCGAGACCTAGTTATTCCCGCGAAAGCGGGAATCTACTCCCCAAACCTTTGGAAATGTGCGGTCGTCGGACTGGATTCCCGCTTTCGCGGGAATGACCGGCGGCTGGAGTGGATCCCCATTCCAATGACACCAGCACCAAGGATGCCGTGATTCGCTACTAGAAGCTCTTAACTTTCGGGCGCTTCCGAGGCAGGCGCGCCGCAGACATCATAGAGGTATGCCTGCCCCGTGACCTTACAAACCTTGCCGCTCACACGGGATTTTGGACTGGCAACGTGACCGCGAAGGTCGTCCCTTGTTCTTCGCACGAGCTGAAGCTCAACAAACCGCCCAGGTAACGCTCTGTAATCAGCTTGGCGCTGTACGTCCCGATTCCACGGCCCACGGGAGATTTTGTCGAGAAGGATCGCCGAAATACCTGCAGCCGAACCAACTCGGGCATCACCGTCTCATTGTGCACACGGAATACGGCGGAACCGTAGTTCTGGAATCCGAGGCTTACCTCCTGGCCCTCTTCCGACGCCTCAAGCCCATTCTTCACCAGATTGCCCAGCACTCGCTTAAGGAGCAGCTTGTCGGTGGTGAGCACGCAGGGCCCGCTTATTTCCGTGACAACAACTGCTTTTCCTTGACTCACCGGATGGTTGGCATAGAGCTCGCAGACGCTTTTAAAGATTTCCCGCACGTCAAGCGACGTCACTTGCACTGCGAGTTCTCCGCGCTCCGCCGCAGCCAAATCTCTTCTGCCTTCGATCTCTTCAATCAAGTAGTCAGCCAGTTGATAGGCCAGGTGGGTAGTTTCGTGACAACATTGATCGGACAATTCAGGAAGCATCTCCAGCAGATCACGCACCCCCGCCGCTATGTTCAGCACATCATGGTAGAAAATCCTCTCGAGGACGGCACGACGTTTTTCATCATTGATATCGTTGATTGAGAACACCGTAAATTTCCCCTCGAGGTCGAAACTTGAAGCCGTCACGCGCAGGTCGAGCGCCTTCTCGCCCTCGTCCGTCCGCATAGTGATCGTACACTCCTGAATATCTTCGCCACTCTGTTGCTGGCTGCGCAGGATGGCCTGAACCGCCCCGCAGGTCTCGCAAAATCGCGACGTTCCGCATCCACAGGGGCCCTCCCGCCAGTGGATGCAGTTGAAGGCGTCGCCCGGACGCATTCCCAGAAGTTCGTCTTGCCGCCGATTCAGGAGCCCGCAAAGCCTTTGGTTGGCCGCCACAATCTGGCGGCATTCATTCAGGATGACCGCGGGGGTCGGGAAGGCACTCAGCAGGTCCTGCAGATGAGGAATTGCCCAGATGTGTTGGTGTTCCGTTCTAATCTGTTCGATTCCCTTCCGTTCCGCAGGAGCAAAGCAGGTTGGAAGTGGATCTGACATGCGTGCACTCCTTGTGGTTCCAACTCATACGTTTTCTTCCCTCATACTGTTATCGGCCACTCCGGGATTCCCAATAAGGATTCTTGAGTGGCTATGAGCTTACGGTCCACGATCCCGTTTTGGCACGGGCAGGCTCAGATTCCTGCCCCGGAAGAGCAGTCGGCAGTAGGCAGTAGGCAATGGGGAAAGGGAAGCGAGCAGTTCAATGCTTCACACGGGCGGGGACGCATCCCGCCTCGCGGGACCGGGGCATGCGGCCGTGCTACGACTGATACGCAATGTCCGTCATTCGTAGAGGATAACCCCATTGTCTGTCATTCTGAGCGAAGCGAAGAATCCCGGCATTTTTTCGCACTGATTGAGCTTTGAAATGCGGGGATTCTTCGCGGAGTTTACCCTGAGCGAAGCGAATGGGCTCAGAATGACAGGCGGTGGCCTTTTCTTCTACGAATGACGAACAACCCGTATGAAGACCAGAGGCAGGGTTAGTGGGAAGGTTTCCAGCGCAGGACGGGCTTGCGCGCCGCGCCGGCTTCATCCAGGCGCGTGACGCGCGTGGTGTAAGGCGCCTTGAGGACAAATCCCGGATTCTCCTCGACCTCTTGGGCAATGGACCGCAGCGCGTCGATGAAGGAGTCCATTTCCTCTTTGCTGACGCTCTCGGTAGGCTCGATCATCATGGCACCGGGGACAATCAACGGAAATGCTGTGGTGTAAGGATGAAAGCCGTAATCGATGAGCCGCTTGGCGATGTCGCCGGTGCGGACGCCGCGCGCCGCCTGGCGCCGGTCAGAGAACACGCACTCGTGCATGCAGGTGCGGTCATGGGGCAGGTCGAAAAGGTCTTTCAACTGGCTCATCACGTAGTTGGCGTTGAGCACGGCGTCCTGGGTGGTCTGACGCAAGCCTTCGAAGCCATTGGCCTGGATATAAGCGAGCGCGCGCACGGCCATGCCGAAGTTGCCGTAGAAGGCGCGCACCCGACCGATACTCCGAGGCCGGTTGTAGTCCAGATGGAACGTTCCATCCGCCGCCTGCTCGACGACGGGCAAGGGCAGGTAGGGTTCAAGAACCCTCCTCACCGCCACCGGCCCCGAGCCCGGGCCGCCACCGCCATGAGGGGTGGTGAAGGTCTTGTGGAGATTCAGATGCATCACGTCCACGCCGAAATCCGCCGGGCGCGCCACGCCCACCAGCGCGTTCATGTTGGCCCCATCCATATACAGGAGGCCGCCTCTGGAATGCACCAAATCGGCGATTTCCCGGATTTGCGACTCGAAGATGCCCAGCGTGTTGGGATTGGTGAGCATCAATCCCGCAACTTCATCCGTCATGGCGCGGTCGAGCTCGGCAAGGTCAACGCAACCGCGCGCATCGGATTTGACGTTCCGGACCTCGTAACCCGAAATGGTGGCGCTGGCGGGATTCGTTCCGTGCGCCGAATCGGGGATCAGGATATATTTCCGCGGGTTGCCGCGCTCGCTCAGGCAGGCGCGGATCATCAGGATGCCAGTCAGTTCGCCTTGCGCGCCCGCCGCAGGCTGAAGCGTGACCGCGTCCATGCCGGTTATTTCCTTAAGGCAACGCGCTGTTTCGTGGAGAACTTCGAGACAGCCCTGGACCAAAGCTTCCGGAGCGTAGGGATGGTCCGTTGCCAGGCCCTCCAGGCGCGCCACCTCTTCATTGATCCGCGGGTTGTACTTCATGGTGCAGGAACCCAACGGATAGAGGCCCGTGTCCACTCCGTAATTCCAGGAGGAAAGGCGCGTGAAGTGGCGGATGACTTCCAGTTCCGAGACCTCCGGAAAGCCCTCGACTTCGCCCCGGCTGAACTCTGGGCCCAAGAGTTCTTCCGGTGATACAGGGGGCACGTCCAGTGGCGGGAGGTCCACGCCGGATTTCCCGGGTGTGCTCCTCTCGAAGATCAGCTTTTCGTTTCTGTTAACGTGAGGCCGTGCCTCATGGATTCGATTTTCCATGATGATCATGTAGGGGCGACTCTCGTGGTCGCCCCAGTTGCTGGGCAGACACAAGACCTTTCCCTACGCGCGCTCCACCGTTTGAGCAACCAGTCCTGAACCGGCAGCGCGACTGAAGGCTTCCACCGTACGGTCAATCGCCTCCCGGCTGACAGTCTCGGTGACGCAGACCAACAGGTGGTTTCGCAGTTCCGGATAGAATCGCTCCAGGTTCAGGCCACCCATGATCTTTCGCTCTTGCATTTCGGCCAGCAATTCGTCCGCGTCGCCGGGCGTCCTGACAACGAACTCATTGAAGTAGGGCCCGGTGAATGGGGTGGCGACGCGCGGGATAGTCGCAAGTTGGCTGGCGGCGTACCGAGCCTTGGCGAGGTTCTGTTCCGCCAGCATTTTCAGTCCATTTTTCCCCAACAGGCTGAGGTAGATGGTCACGGCCAGGGCGCACAACGACTGATTGGTACAAATGTTGGAGGTGGCCTTCTCGCGCCGGATGTGTTGCTCACGCGTGGCGAGGGTCAGCACGAAGCCCCGGCGGCCCTCGGTGTCCACCGTCTGGCCGACCAAGCGGCCCGGCATTTGCCTCAGGAGCTTTTGCTTCGCGGTCAGAAAGCCAACGTAAGGCCCGCCGAAGGCCACGGGCACACCCAAGGATTGCGCCTCTCCGCAGACGATGTCCGCCTCGCTGGGCGGCTTGACGATCCCGAGCGACAAGGGTTCTGCGATGCTCACGATCAGCAGGGCGCCGCTTCCATGCACGACTTTCGCAATCTCGGGGGTGCGTTCCAGAGTTCCGAAGAAATTGGGCGATTGCACAACCATCGCAGCCGTCTCAGCATTGAGGGCGGATTCGAGTCTGGCGAGATCAAGCTGGCCCGATTCGCCGTAGGGGACTTGCTGGAGTTCAATTCCCTGGTGCTTGATGAATGTCTCGAGCACCTGTCGGTATTCCGGATGCACCGTGCGGGCCACGAGCACGCGGCTGCGACGCGTGACGCGCATCGCCATCAGGACGGCCTCAGTTGTGGCCGTGGAGCCGTCGTAAAGCGAAGCATTGCTGACGTCCATGCCCGTGAGCTGCGTCATCAGGGTCTGGAACTCAAACATCGCCTGCAAGGTGCCTTGGGCAATCTCCGCTTGGTATGGCGTGTAAGCGGTGAAAAATTCGCCCCGCGAAAGCAGCGCGTTCACGGCCACGGGGATGTAATGGCTGTACGCTCCGGCGCCCAACAGCGAGACATACTCGCGGCTGCTCCGGCTGGCGGCTTGGCGGAAGAATTCCAGGATTTCGGGCTCGGAGAGCGGCCCCGGCAGGTTGAGCTGGCCCCGGAGTCGCAGTTCGCTGGGAATCTGCTCGAAGAGTTCTTCAACCCTGCTCCGGCCCGTGGCTTTCAGCATGGCGACACGGTCGGAGTCAGAGTTGGGCAAATAGCGCATCAGGTGGACTTTTCCTTTCGGATATAAGCTTCATACTCATCCGCAGTCATCAGCTTTTCGATCTCGCTGCGGTCCGAGAGCCGCACCTGAACCAGCCATGCTTCGCGGTGGGGATCGCTGTTCAGCATCTCCGGATTGTTCTGTAGCTTGGTGTTCACGGCAGCCACTTCTCCGCTGACAGGGGAGTAGATCTCGGAGACTGCCTTCACGGATTCGACAGTCCCGAAGCTCTCGTTGGCGGCCACGTGTTCACCCGGCTTCGGAAGCTCAACATACACGATATCGCCCAGTTCCTTTTGGGCGTGGTCAGTAATGCCGATGGTGCCGATCTGTTCGTCGACTCGGATCCACTCGTGCTCTTTTGTGTAGAGAAATTCTTGAGGGTACATTAATGCTCACTCTCTCCGAAGATCGGGAGATCGGGTGACCAGGAGGCTCGAAAATCAAAAATCGAAAAACGAAAATCGCCGCGAGCTTTCGATTTTCGTTTTTCGCTTTTCGACAGTTCACCCGTTCACCCGATCATCAGATCTCCCGATCACCTACTTCGGCCTCTTGTAAAAGGGCAGGGGAACAATCTGCGCGCCTGCCATCTTGCCACGAATATCGACTTCAATCTCCCGCCCCACCTCAGTCAGGGAGGGGGGGATGTAGGCCATGCCGATGTTCCTCTTCAAGAACGGCGCGTACGAACCACTGGTCACATAGCCGGCGATTTTGCCTTCGACGTAAACAGAATAACCGTCGCGCGCAATTCCCCGGTTCGTCATTTCAAAACCCACCAGCTTCTTGCGCGTGCCTTGGGCTCGTTGTTGCAGCAGGACATCACGGCCGATGAACTCACCTTTTTCCAGCTTTGCGATCCAACCCAGGTTGGCTTCGAGCAGGGTGGTTTCTTCATCGAGCTCGTGGCCGTAAAGAGGGTAGCCTGCCTCGAGCCGGAGGGTGTTCCTTGCGCCCAGGCCAGCGGGAACCAACCCTTCGAGCTTGCCAGCTTCGATCAGTGTGTTCCACACCTTCTCGGACTCTGCGGGCGGGAAATAAAATTCGAATCCGTCTTCGCCGGTATAGCCGGTGCGCGCCAGAATGCCCTCCACAGCGCAGCATCGAGTGCGGCAAAACCAATAATACTTGAGCCCCGCAACGGTCGTGTTCGCCACCTTGGATATGATCTCCAGGGCGCGTGGGCCTTGAAGAGCAAGCTGCGCATACTCGCCGGAAACGTTGCGCACCTCAGCCCCCACGGAGTTGTGCTCAACCATCCAATCGAAATCCCGGTCCGCGTTCGCCGCGTTGACGCAGATAAAGTAACGCTCCTTCGCCAAGCGGTGCACCACGCAGTCATCTACGCAGCCCCCTTTTGGGTGCATCAAGGCGCTGTATTGGGCCTGGAAATCCTTCAGGCGGGACGCGTCGTTGGAAGTGATGTGCTGGAGGAGCGACAAAGCACGAGGCCCGCTGACCTCGATCTCCCCCATGTGACTTACATCGAAAAGCCCTGCCGCCCTGCGGACCGCGAGGTGTTCCTGGATGATGCCGGAGTACTCTACGGGCATCTCCCAGCCCCCAAATTCCACCATCTTGGCGCCGAGTGCCTTGTGCAGAAAATTGAGCGCCGTGCGCTTTAAAGCCAGTCCTGTTGGCGTCGCCAACCTTTCTCCCCCAAGCGACAAAAGCCATCAATGCAAGTCAACCTAACCTACCACACTCTCCACGATCCGGTCAAGGCAACGAGTATGCTTCTAATCCGCAGATTGCGCAGATGACACAGATTAACCCCAGTCTTGACTCATCTGCGTCGTCTGCGCAATCTGCGGATCACTTACTGTGGACAAATCGCTTGTATTCAAGTGACGGTGCGCCGAAGTTCAGCAGCAGGCCGACTTCAAAGCCCGTGGCCTTGAGGTAGTTGATCAGTTGAGCACTCATCTGCGTCATCTGCGCAATCTGCGGATTTGTTTTTGCCTGCCAAAAAGAGCGCAGCGCCCAGCCTTTTGGCTCGGCGCTGCGCAATTTCTTGGTCCGGAAACTCTGGCTTACTGTGTGGTCGTGTGCGCAGGGTGGTGATGTACGGGGGGTTTCGGTTTCTCCTTAACGGGTGGTTTGTCAGGCAGCGGGTCGGGCTGGGTAATCTCGCCAACTACCGTCAGCACGACGTTGGGCGTGGCCGTGTAAGAATCCGCCGTACCTTTGAAAGTGACGGCATCGCCCCGCTGAAGGTTCTTAACGTTCGGCTGCTTAGTGTCCTTCAACTCAATGTCGTAGACCCCCGGCGTAGCCTTGGACTGGTCCAGGATGCCGATACGAACCAAATAAGTTCCAGCTTCTGAACCCTTCTCGACGCTATCCACAACCCCCCCAAGCCCGAGGGGTTGTCCCTTCAGGCCGTCCCAGGCTTTTTGCGCGGTCTCTCCGCCGAATTTGAGAGGGTAGGTCATGTCATTAAAGCCATCAACCAAGGGGTTCCCGGTGTGCTTCGGAGCTTCCATCGCGGCCACTTTGAAGCCGTCGGGTGGGTTCACGGAAGAGGCGGCTTGTGTCACGATGTCCTGCAATCCCTGGTCGTTACCATGATATCCGATATAGGTCTGCTTAAGGTACTTGTCGAACTCCTCGGCGTTCGGGTCCGGCGCGGCTTTAGCCAGGGCCAAGGCGCGAGCGATGTACCAGATGCCATGGTCGTAATCGTGAGGGTTCGAGTACAGGTAAGCCAGACCCATGCGGTAAAAGACGTACCAATCACTGGGGTTGTCTTCGGAAGCGGCTTTATAGGAGGTGATGGCCGCCGCGTAGTCCTTGCGCTGCAGCGCCACAAACCCCACGCTACCGTTAAAGACCGCCCGCAAACCTTTCACCGCCTGGTTGAACTGTTCATCGGAAACCCCGGCGGGCTTCTGTAGCTTCTGGAGCGCTTCGAGCCCATGCTTGGCATCGCTCTCAGCGCGCAACAGCTTGGCTGTCGCCTCGGGATCGTCGGCCTTGTAAACGAACGGGAACACAAAACTCAAGAACCTCAAGGCATCAAGATTTTCCGGGTTGGCCTCCAGAGCCTTATGACCTGCCTCGACGGCCTTATCGGGTTGGTTCAATTGCTGGTAGGTTGTCATCTCCACAACGTAGGCGAGATCCTTGAAGTCCGAGTTCGAATACTTCTGGAGGAGCGCCTCGGCCAGCGAGATCCTCTTGTTAGGGTCCTTCTCATTGCCCATTGCAGTATATGCGTCGTATTCCTCCCTGCTCTTCCAATTCTTGGCCTGTGCTGCTTGCGGAGGCGCATTCCATTGATAAGCGAATGCCCCCCTCTGGACGTGCTGTGGTTTGGCGGCAGCCTGCGCCGCAGGCGTCCATACCACAAGGCTGACTAGCAGAGTGAAGCTCCAAAGCGCAGTTAGTTTCCTCATTGTCACGCTACCTCGGTATTGGGGTTTTGACTCTATTGAGAATCGGGGCGCGCTTCATCTCGTTTCCTTCTTCAAACCTTACGGTCCGCGCACACCGTAAGCGTTCGATGGACGAACTGACTCCGTAAAATGACGCATTTCAAATATCAAGGATTGAAGAACAATTCAAGTAAAATCGTACTTACCCTTCACTCGCCCATTGACGTTCTTCATCGCTTAACTTTGGATGCTGACGGCGGGAGAGAGTTAGCCTCCCTCCCTGACACACATATCATACCACTATTCAGGCGGATTGCGCCGCCGGACATTGTTTTGTCAGCCGGGCCCGATGATGGGTGCGGGGTCGCCTCGGTCCAAGAGACCTATTAGAATCAGGAAAGGGTGGCAGAGGGATGTTCCCGACTAATACTCAGACTTCTTTTTTTCTTTATCCTTCGCTTCCTCCAGTCCAGCTAGCTCAAGGCTGGTGTATTGCACAATGAGCGTGACATCGAAGTTGTCACCTTTTAGTTTCTCAAGAATCTTGGTAGTTTTGGTCTTCCAGACCGTGTCATAAACAAGGTGACCGGCCGAAACAGCCATTCCCCAGTTGTCGGGGTCATCCTTGTACAGATTGTCCAACCACACTACATCGTCAGATTCAGGCCTTCCATATTTCTCGGTCAGGATGGACTTGATTTTAGTAAAGTCCTCGATGAAGGCGTTTGAATTTGTGTGCCGCACTTGAGATATATAGCTCGTCCGTACCAGTTTCCCCTCGGCAAAAATATAGCCGATCAAGACCTCTCCGAACCCCGAAAGCTCAGAGCTGTAGAAGAGCCCATGCTCATCTTCTTTGATCAATTTTGAGGACTCGACTGCCTTCACCTGCTCCCGGGTCATTCCCCACGATGTTCTCCGAAAATCCGCCGGTTTTTCGGTCTGAGCTGCAACGGGGGCCTGTACCAAAAACACTAGAAGAATTACTTCCAATTTGATTCTCATAGTAGTTCCCCTTTCACTTAACGGGCTCGTGTAACGGACTCTGCTTCGAAGCAGGGAACGAATATATTCCTCGCCGTAAGGAAATGGTCCAGACGCTCGGGATTGCACAACTGAAATTCTTCCCACGGACCGGTTTCACTGTTCAGCGCCAGCGAGGCACAGCGAACAAGTGGAATTTGGATGCTGACGGCGGGAGAAAGATAGCCTCCCTCGCTCACACCCATATCATACCACTATTCAGGCGGATTGCGCCGGCGGACATTGTTTTGTCAGCCGGGCCCGACGATGGGTGCGGGGTTGCCTCGGTCCAAGAGACCTATTAGAATCAGGAAAGGATGGCGGAAGAAACTTCCCACACCCCGGTCGCCGAACGAGCCGAACTGGCTGCGGTGGTCCCCCGCTCCAGGCTCGAGCCGTTTTTCCAGGAAACGGCCGAGGAAGTCCTGCTCGCCCTGGCGCGCAACCCGAATCTTAAGGAGCACGATCTGCTCCGCCTGCTGGAGCGCCAGGACCTGCCCGAGCAGGCGCTGCGCGAACTGGGTCAACACGCCCAGGCCGTGCGCAGTTACCGTGTGAAGCTTGCCCTTGTCCGTCATCCCAAGACCCCTCGCCTGGTTTCCTTGCCCCTGATGAAATTCCTCCACCTTTTCGATCTGGTGCGGGTGAGCCAGACTCCGGCGACGCCCCCGCAGGTGAAAAGGGTGGCGGAGGAAACGGTCTTGAAAAAGCTGGACGCCCTCCCCCGCGGAGAGAAGATAACCCTGGCGCGCCGGGGTTCGGGACGCGTCGCGGCCGCATTGCTTGTAACACAGGATGCAGCGCTGATCCGCGCCGCCTTGAGCAATCCTTACCTTTCGGAAGGCCACCTGCTCGGGGTTCTGGCCCTGAACGAGCTCCCCGCCGTGCTGCTGGAGTTGCTTTCCCATCACGAAAGATGGTCGCGCCCCTATCTCCTGCGTCTGGCATTGATTCGCAATCCGCTGACCCCTTTCGCTCGCGTGCTCGCCTTCCTGCCGGACATCACCGTCAACGACCTTCGGGACATATGCCTCGACCCTCGCGTGCCCGATCAGGTTCGCAAGTACATCATCGCTCACTGCGCCCAACGGCTGAACCAAAAGAGCATTGAATCATCGAACCATTGAATCATTGAGTCATTGAATCATTGAAAAGCGGTGGCCGAGGACGGGGTAATTATGAATTCTGAATTGCTTTCGCCTCTCCACTGCCTTCTGCTTTCTGCCTTCTGCTTACTGCCTACTGCCTACTGCCCTCTGCCTGCTCTTTGTCTTCTGACACCCGACTTCTGCTCGTCACTCGTCACTTGTCACTCGTCACTAGTACGGGTATCCTTCCTGACGGCTGTACGCTGATGGCTGAAAGCTGACGGCTGAGCGCTGGTTCTAAGGAGCGCGCGTGGCAATCAGTTGGCTTGACCTCCTGGTGGTGATCGCCTACCTCAGCGCCATCACCATCTTCGGAGCCCATTTCCGGAAGAGCCAGCGGACTTTGCACGATTATTTTCTCGGCGGGCGTCGTCTGCCCTGGTGGGCAATCTCTTTTTCCGTTGTATCAGCCGAAACCAGCATCTTGACGATCATCAGCACGCCCGGCATCGCTTACCATTCCAACCTGGGCTTCCTGCAACTGGTGTTTGGATACCTGGTGGGCCGCGTGGTAGTGAGCTTCGCTCTCATTCCCAGGTACTTTGCGGGTGAAATGTTCACCGCTTACCAGCTCATCGAGCAGCGGTTCGGCCGGGCCTTGAAGGTCTTCACCGGGGCGCTGTTCCTCACCACGCGAGCTTTGGCTGAAGGCGTGCGCGTGTTCGCCATCGCGATTGTGATTGGAGTTATTTTCAAGAGTGGCGTATTTGCCGCTCTGCTCATCATCACAGCACTGACCCTCTTCTACACTTTTGAGGGGGGACTGACGGCGGTGATTTGGACAGACGTCATCCAGTTGCTCATTTATCTCACGGGGACCGCGGTGGCGCTGGCCCTGGCGTTACACGCTATCCCAGGCGGGTGGACAGAGGTAAGCCGCCTGGCACATTCCGAAGGGAACATGCTGGCGGTCTTCAACTTCCATTTCAATTGGCATGAGCCCTACTTGTTTTGGTCGGGGTTGGTGGGCGGAGCGTTCCTGACTACGGCCAGTCACGGCACAGACCAGTTGATCGTTCAGCGCCTGCTGGCCGCGCGCAATCGGCGCCAAAGCCAGGCGGCCTTGCTTTCCAGCGGATTGCTCATCCTGCTGCAATTCACCCTTTTCCTGGTGGTGGGTGTAGTGCTTTTTGCTTTCTACAAGCACTTTCCACCACCGAACCCTTTCGCGCGGGCAGACCAGATATTTCCCACTTTCGTGGTGACGCAACTGCCGCGCGGGCTGGCGGGTTTGCTGATCGCGGCCATTATCGCTGCCGCTATGGCCAATTTAAGTGCCGCCTTCAACTCCCTGGCGTCGAGTTCAGTGGTGGATTTTTACAAGCCCTTTGTTCGGCCGAATGCCGGCGAGAAGCATTACCTTGCTGTCTCTCGCGCCGTGACTTTAGGATGGGGCGCCGTGCTCGTGGTGATCGCGCTGGTGGCACAACATCTTCACCGCAGCGTCCTGGAATTGGCGCTTACCATTGCCAGCGTTCCTTACGGCAGCATGTTGGGGATTTTCCTGCTGGGCGTCCTCACTAAGCGCGCCAATAGCCGGGGGGCCTTGACTGGCGCCCTTGTCGCCCTGGCCACCATGGGATTTGTGGTAGCGTGTACCTCCCTCGCCTGGACCTGGTACGTCGCCCTCGGAACTGTGGTAACGTTCGCTGTAGGGTGGGCGGTGAGTTCGATGGGAGGCTGGGGACTGGGGAAGGACAGTAGGCAGTAAGCAGTAAGCAGAAAGCAGGAGGTGGCAGGCGTTGCTTCCCCGACCTACCACCTACCACCTACCGTAGGCAGTGGGCAGTAAGCAGTAGGCGGAAAGCAGTGGGTGGTAGGCTTTGCTTCCCCAACCCCTAGCCCCCAGTCCCTAGCCCCCACCTACCTCCTACCGTTCAGTGTCGCTGTGGTGAGAAGGTTCTTTGAGAATTCTTTCACAGCAGCGCTGGACACCGTGCGGACCCGAGGTGTGAGCGAGGCCTCGAGCTCGACCGCGTCCGTCCGCTTGCGGCCTGCTCATTTCTCCGCGCAGACTCCCACGCCTTCTTGCCAGTTCAACCCAATCCTTCGCGCTCAACGCCGCTAGTGATCATGCCCCCTGCCAGGCGTGCAGAGTCCCGGCGGGGAGCTCGAATTGCCGGCGTTGTTGAACCAAGCGTCCCACGCCCCCAGCGTGCCACCGCCTGATGTCGTGTCGTCGCAGTCCAACAGGTGGTTGCCTTCCGCCTCGTTATTGAACAGCTCGATGTTGTGATTATTGACGCCGGCCCCTTCGATGATAATCCCATCCGAGCCGTTGTCTCGGACCTTGTTGCCCCCAATGAAGGAATAGAGGAGCGTCCCCGTGCCTGACTGCTGCTCCGCCACGATGCCATTCTCCGGGAAGCCTTTGATCTCGTTGTTTTTTACAAACACGTTATAGCTGGGGGTGGTTCCCAAAGGAGAGGAGGCGAAAGCCGTGGTGAATGCTATACCGTTGCTAATGGGCGCTTCTCCATTTTCCAGATCATTGTCGCTGATCACCAGGTAGGAATTGTTGGGACCGACGTCGACCGCTGCGTCAGCGTAATAGGGAGTGGAGTTGACCACGATGGGCAAGACCCCCTTGTGGCCAAAGTTCTTGCCCCGGTTGTGGCTGAATAGGCACTGGTTTGTACTTGCATAGAGCACGAACGAGCCATCATTCTCTGAAGTGTTGTTCGTTACCACCGCATTGCCGCCCCCGCCGACGAATATGGCGGCCATCTTATTTCCGGTGAGCTCGTTCTCATTGATGACCGGAAACGTCACTCCATTCGAGACAATACCGAGGCCGACCCACATCCCCGCCCCCGTGTTGTTGTTTCTCAAGAGGTTGTGTTCTACAAGGGGAGAATTGGCCTTGCCTAAATAAACGCCCGTGCCGTTCTCCTCGATGACGTTGTTGAGGACTTGCGCCCACTGGATCGCGGCGCTTGTCGATCCAACCAGGATGCCCCCAGGGTAAGCGTTCGCTGCCGTTGCCGTGCCGCCCGTCACGGTGAAGCCATCGATAACCACATAGTCCGCACTTACGATAAACGCAGGACTCCCCATCCCATTCACGATCGATTCCGCACCGTGTCGGTCTAACCGTGCATCATTTCCAGCTTGCGCACCGAAGAGGGAGAGACCAGGGGTGCTAATCGTCACCGACTCGTTGTACGTCCCGGGCCCAACGAAAATCGCGTCGCCAGAAAGGGCGTTAGTTACCGCTAAGGAAATCGTGCTGTACGCGACTACGCAGCCAGGGTTTATGCTGACATTGGGGACACAGCGCACCGTGATCGGCGGAGGAGCCCCCGCGTTCGCGCCTCCGGCGAGAAGAACAAGTACCGCGGCCATAGCGGTCGAGATAACAAAACCCCTCTGGTTGTTCAACATGATATGTAGACTGATCATAGAGCCTCCTTTGTCCGTTCTACGGGAAATTGGCTTTCTTGGTCCCCCGACTTCATCACGGGCGGGTGGGCTTCCTGCCTCCCGAAGAGAGCCCTGACAAGTCAGGGTGATTTAAGCGTGAAAAACGCCTCTAATATAAGAGCATGGCTGCATTTGTCAAGTGAGGAAATTGCGCTGCGTGTGGCGCACATTTGTCAAGGCCGGAGCGGTCAAGAGTAGGGTTCTCTGCGCAGCCCGCCATGGCGGGCGACAGAGTCCAGCCCAGGGCGTGAGAACCTGTAGCACAAGCAGTCAGCTTCTTCTCGCGCCGCGAAGGTTTTTCCTGCTGTGCATAGTGTCTCCGTGTCCTCCGTGGCCAGAAGAGCCCCAACACAGAGGTCACTGAGAGGCTCAGTGTGCTCCGTGTTAGGGCTTGAGAGGCGCGGAGGACGCAGAGAGCCTCGTTTCTTCGCGCCGCGCGATGAAGTTGGTGCCTAGTGCTACAGAGAAAAGGCCCGTTCTTTTCAGCTCTCTGTGCCCCGGTGTCTCTGTGGTGGGAAGGTTCTTTCAGGATTCTTTCACAGCACCGGTGGGCACGGTGCGAACTCGAGGCCTCCGCGAGACCTCGAGCTCGACCGCGTCCCTCCCCTTGCGGTGTGCTTATTTCTCCGAGCAGAGTCCCGAGCCTTCTTGCCGGTTTAACCCTGTCAATCTCGATCAACGCCGCTAGTGATCATGCCCTCTGCCAGGGGTGCAGAGTCCGTTCGGGGAGCTCAAATTGCCGATGTTGTTGAACCAAGTGTTGTGGGTCCCCAGCGTGTAGCCAGGGCCGGTCGCAAGCGAAGTGTCCTGGCAGTCAAACACGTGGTTGCCTTCCGCCTCGTTATCGAACAACGAGATGTTGGTATTGTATACGCCGGCCCCTGCGATTGAAATCCCAGCCAAGCCGTTGTCCCGGACCTCGTTGCCTACAATTGACGAATACCGAGTCATGCCCAGGGTGGGCGAAATCGTGGTGTCGGTCTCCGCCACGATGCCATTGCCTTTGAATCCCACGATCGTGTTGTTTTTTACAACCACGCCCTCGCTGTCCCCCCCCGAGCTCCCGAAAACAGGGGTGAACGCTATGCCGTGGCTGATGGAGCCTTCTCCCTCTTCCAGATCATTGTGACTGACCTCGAGAAATTCATTTCCGAAACCGATGTCGACCGCCGCATCAGCGTCGACGGAACAGGACCCGTCGCAAAACACCGGTAAGGCCCCCTGGGCGCCAAACTTCCTGCCCCGGTTGTGGCTGAACAGGTTGCCTGTGGTACCAAGAAAAACAGCGAACGAACCGTCGTTCTCTGAGGTGTTGTTTGTTATCGTGGCAAAGAGGCAACCGGGGGCCATCAATATGGCGGCGGCATGATTTCCGACAAACTCGTTATCACTGATGCTTAGGAACGAGCCGCCCAAGGCTGCAACGCCGCAGCCGACGGCCTGCCCTGCTCCCCCGTTGTTGTTTTTGATGCGGTTGCGTTCTACGACATTTCCGGCGGCGCCAGTTAAGAGAACCCCCGTGCTGTTGGCTTGGATAATGTTGTTGAGGACTTGCGTCCCCAGGCTTCCTGACAGGGAGATGCCGCCGGAAGAAGGAAACACGCCCGTGCCACCCTGGATGGTGAAACCATCGACGACCACATAAGGCGCGCTTATGGTAATCGTAGGATACCCCGTCCCGGTCGCATCCACGATCGATTCCTTCTTGGGATCGTCTCGGTCTTCCCGTGCATCCCTACCAGCTTGCGCACCGAAGAGGGAGAGAGAATCGGTGCCGATCGTCACATACTCCTTGTACGTGCCCGGCCCAACGAGAATGATGTCTCCAGACACGGCGGCGCCTACCGCTGCCGAAATCGTGGTGTACTCCGTGGGGGGGACGTAGCAGCTAGAACTTATAGTGTGGCTGGGGACGCACCGCACCGTCAAAACCTGCGCGTTCGCGGTCCCGGCGAGAAGAACAAGCACCGCGGCCATAGCGGCCGGGTATACAAAACGCCTCCCATCCTTCAACGTGATACGTAATCTGTTCATAGGACCTCCTTTGTCCGTTCAATGGCATATCGGCATTCTTGGCCCCCGACTTGATCACACGCGGGTGGGCCTTCTGCCTCCCGAAGAGAGCCCTGACAAGTCAGGGCGACTTATGCGTGGCGGGCGGCAGACTGTAGGCGAGGGCGTGAGAAGCCGTGAGATAATTCCCTGGGGGGCGGTTTTGCATCCCATCATTTGTTAGTTAATTGTAATAGAAATATGACCTTTCTGAATTATTCCACAGCTCCTCCGCCCTGGGCAACGAAGGGGAGTTGCGCAATCAAGCCCCGGAGGGGCGGTCCCGCCATGCGGGATAGCCCAGGGCGTGAGAAGCTGTGAAAAAATCGCGCTGTAGCGGCGGTCTATGACCGCCGCATTTTAGAATCAATGACTTCGGCGCTCATAGAGCGCCGCTCCAGATGCCCAATCCGATTTTTTCACGGCTTCGCGAGCCCTGGGAAACGCGGTCGCAGTGCGCGGGTAAGCCCCGGAGGAGCGAAAGAATCACTGGGATTTCGACCCTTCAGGACACCTTCTGTCGCCCCTCTGGGGCTGAGGGCAAGAAAGGCTACTCCCGACCCAGGGCTTGCGCCCTGGGCTAATTTCTTTCGGCCCTCCGGGCCTTGCCTCTGAGGCACTCCCTGCCTCACAATGGCAGTAGGCAGTAGGCAGTGGGCAGTAAGCAGCAGGCAGTCGGCAGCAAGCGGAAGGCAGTAGGCAGTGGGCAGTAGGCGGTAGGCAGTGGGCAGTAAGCAGCAGGCGGAAAGCAGTGGGTGGCAGGCTTTGCTTCCCCAGCCCCCAGCCCCCAGTCCCTAGCCCCCACCTACCACATACCGGTCTAACAATGGAACAACGGCGGGAACTGGTCAAAGGATTGAGCGTTTACGGGGCCACCTCGGTGGTGGCCGGGACGATGATTGGGACCGGAATCTTCGTGGTGCCCAGCATCATGCTCCGGCAAGTCGGCGCCCCCCTATGGGTCATCGTGGTGTGGATTCTTGCCGGCGTGTTCAGCCTGTTGGGGGCGCTTGGCTACGCGGAGCTGGGGGCGGCGCTTCCGGAGGCAGGCGGCGAATACGTTTATATGCACCGGGCTTATGGACCGATGATGGGCTTCCTCTATGGTTGGACGCAGTTTACGGTGGCGAAGAGCGGGTCGATTGCCACCATTGCCACCGGTTTCGTCATCTACCTCGCCTACTTTTTCCCTGGCCTGAACGAAGTCCTCTGGCAAGCGCCGGTGCAGATTGCAGGTCACTCTGCGACCCTACAGTTAACGGGCCTGCAAGTTGGAGCGGCGCTGCTGGTGCTGCTTCTTTCGGGCCTGAACATCCTGGGCGTGCGCCGCAGCGGGCGCACCCAGACCTTCTTTACGGGGGCCAAGTTGCTCGTGCTGTTCACCCTCATTGTCCTGGGCCTGACGCTTGGGCACGGATCATTTGAGCACTTCCGGGCGCACGTAAAATTGGGCGCTCCGGAGAGCCTGCTCGCCACCTTCGGCGCAGCCACCGTTGCTGCGCTGTGGGCTTACGACGGCTGGAACAATCTGAGCATGGTGGCCGGTGAGGTCGAGAATCCGCAGCGGAATATGCCCATAGCTCTCATCCTCGGCACGTTGCTAGTGATAACTGTTTACGTTCTCGTCAACATCGCGTACTTTTACGTTTTGACTCCCGCGAACATCGCATCGACCAACACCGTCGCCGCTGACACTGCCCGGCAATTCATGGGAAAAGCCGGCGGGGCGTTTATCGCCATCGGTGTAATGATCTCGTGCTTTGCGGCGCTGAATGGCTCCATCCTGTCAGGCTCGCGCGTCCCTTACGCCCAGGCTCGCGATGGGCTTTTCCCGCAATTCCTGGCAAGTGTGCACCCTCGCTTCCGCACGCCGGCGGCTGCCATCGCGGCCCAAAGCGTCATCGCCGGCCTGCTGGCGCTGACCGGCCAATACCAGGGCCTTTTCACCAAGGTGATCTTTGCCGAGTTTCTCTTTTACGCCCTGGTCACCGCCGGCATTTTCATTCTGCGCCGCCGCATGCCCGGCCTGGCGCGTCCCTATCGCACCTGGGGATATCCTTTCATACCGGCCATTTTTGTTATTCTGGCAGTGATGGTGCTGATCAATCAAGGGTCGGACTCAGTGTGGGTACTCGCGCTGGTCGGCAGCGGCATTCCCGCATACTTTCTTTGGAGGATATGGAAACGTTCAAGGTGATCGATGACACTGGATGAGCCCACACGTGCCGCGCTAAAGGGCGGCGCTACACCACCCGAGACTGAGCGATTACTGTGCAAGAACAGTTTAAGCCCGCATCCCCCCACTTTTTTGCTGGGGCTTGCAGGTCGCCTCGCCGCAATGATGGGGCTGCTATTTCTGGCCTTGGCCAGCCTGGCGGCAGCCCGGAAACCAAGCGTCTCCTCGAAGCCCGTCGCCAAGCCCGAGGCAACTTTGGTTAGGGCGCGCTGGCACGTCCTGGGGGCGCGTCCGCTGGCGATGTATTACTATTCCCCGGACTCACAAGGCAACAAGTCTCTGGAGCAGCATGCTTCGCAGATGACCCTGCTTGCTCCTCAGTCGTTTTGGGTGGATACCGAGGGCTTCGTGCACGGCGACGTTCCTTCCGCAATCCTGGAAACTGCAAGGCGGGCCAAGATTCCAGTCATGCCCCTGGTCGTCAATCCAGGCTTTGACCGGGGCGCGGCCAGTGCCCTGCTTCGCAGCGCCAAGGCCCAGCAACGGGCCGTGACTTGCCTGGCCTATCTTGCCAAGCGCGATAATTTCGTAGGCTGGCAGCTCGACCTGGAGTACATCGATCCCGACGACAAGCGCTACTACACCCAGTTTGTGCAGCGTGCGGCCGCACGGCTGCACAGGGAGGGCAGGCTGCTCAGCATCGCCGTAGTTCCGCGTTTCTCCGATGTCTACCCCGATGCCGATCCCTCACAGGAATTCCACAGTACGGAGTGGGGCGCCCCCTATGATTTCCGTGCCCTCGGCCGGGTGGTCGACTTCATGACTCTGATGACCTACAACCACCACAGCAGCAACACTCCTCCCGGGCCGGTGGCTGGTTATGACTGGGTAAAGGCTGCCCTTGAATACGCCACCTCGCGAGTGTCCCGCCAGAAGATCCTGCTCGGCATCCCTTTCTACGGTAGAGAGTGGATACAAAGTGGCGACGTAACTTCGGCGCGAACCCTCGCTTTTGCGGAAGCACAGAATCGCATGGAGCAGTTGAGCGTTGAACGCCTCTGGCACGAACGCTGGCGCACGCCATGGTTCCAGTACAGCAGCGACTCCGGTCTACATACCGGCTGGTATGAAGACAGCATGAGCCTGGAAGCTAAATTGGAGTTGATGCTGAAATATCATCTTCGAGGGTTTGCGGCGTGGCGATTGGGATTTGAGGATCCCAAATTCTGGACTCTGGCGTCTGTGAAGGGCCGAACCCGGCAGCAAGATCAAAAGCCACGCCCCCACCGCTCTGGAACTCACGCCGCCCGGGGAGGTGGGAACCGCTGACGAGCACCTCTTGCGCGCATGGAAGCCCGGCGGGTTTGAGGGGCATAGCGCCAAGAGACCCCTCACCCGCCCTCGTTCCTCGGGCACCCTCTCCCCAAGGGAGAGGGCTGTAGGCTCCAACGCCATTTGTTCAATCGCCAATCAGCAATCGCCAATCACCAATCGCCAATCGGCAGTCAGCAATGAAAACCTAGGCAGGAAGGACACCGTGCGCATCGCTTTCATGATCTTAGTTTCGTTCTTGCTCTCGGCCGCGCCGCTTCTGGGCGCTGCCCGTCGAGACCACACCTGGGTTGTGGCCGCGCCACCGGGGGTTGATGCCAGAATTCTGCGCCAGCTTGAAGGCTTGGCGGCGCGAGACCAGGCTTTAATCCAGTTCTTCCAAAGTCCAGGTCAGGCGGCGCGCTACCGTCTGCACCCGGGGAACCTGGTCATCGAACTCCACGAGGAACGGAACATTAACTCCTTTGTGAAGGCCTTAAGGTCTGAGGGGGGCGCTCTTCCTATGGAGCCGACGCGCGAATTGGCGCGCGAAGGCTATATCCTGGAAGCCTCCTACCCTCGCGCTTCTGTGCCGAATCGGCTGCGCATTACGGCAGCCGGCGCAGCGGGGTTTCATCACGCCTTGCTGCGGGTTCCCGATTTGCTGGTGATTTGGCCCTCCAGCTTGCCCTCCCGTCTGCTGCCTCGCCCTCAGGCGATTCGCGTGGAAAGAGGGGGCGCTGAGGTGGTCATTTCAGACTTTCCATCGTTTCCTGAGCGCGGCATTGTGGAGGGATTTTACGGTCTCCCCTGGTCCCACCAGGACCGGGTCGACATCTTGCGTTTCGAAGGCCAGCACGGCATGAACGTTTACTATTACGCGCCCAAGGACGACTCCTATCATCGGAAGCTGTGGCGCGACCCTTATCCCGCGGATGAAATGAAGCGTCTTGCGGAGTTGGTCAAGGCCTCCCAGGCCAACTTCGTTGACTTTTGTTTTGCGATCAGCCCGGGCCTTTCCATGACCTACTCGAGCGAGGAAGATTTTCGTGCCCTCACCAGCAAGCTCGAGAGTGTCGGCAAGCTGGGTGTTTCATGTTACGCCCTCTTCCTGGATGACGTTACCCAGGAGCTTCAAAATCCGGCGGATGAGGCGCGCTTCAAGACTCTGGCCGAGGCGCACGTTTACCTGGTCAACAAGCTGTACCGGCGCCTCAAATCGCAATCTGGCGAGAACCGGCTAACGGTTACGCCCACCGTTTACACCAACGAGTGGGGCAGCCGCGATTACATAAAGGAATTGGGGGCCGGAGTCAATCCCGGCGTGAATATCGTGTGGACCGGCACGGAGGTCGCGTCACCGGCCATCACTGCCGCCCAGGCGCGGGAGTGGGGCGGGTTTCTCGCCCGCAAGCCGCTGCTTTGGGATAACTTCCCCGTCAACGATGGACGCCGCTGGCGGGTGTTTCTCGGCCCGGTGCGAAATCGGGATGCGAATTTGCCGGCGGCAGTGGAAGGACTCTTCTCCAACCCTATGAATCAATCCCACGCCTCGATGATCGCGCTCCAGACCGTCGCCGACTACCTGTGGAATTCACAGGCTTACGATCCGGCCAAGTCCCAGCGACATGCTGTCGAAAGCCAGTTCGGAAAGAATGCCTCGCAACTTCTGGCGACCTTTCTAAAAACCTATGGTGACACTTGGTGGGATGAGAACATTTTCACCCCCCTGTTCCTTGAACGCCGCTACCCCATTGATGTCGCCAAAATCGCTTCAGGTATTGCCCGGCTCGATTCGGCTTTGGGACCACTTCGCAGCCAACCGCGCTTTGAAAAACTGCTCACGGAAATTTCTCCCTTCCCGCAAAAAACCCGCGAACGCCTGGACAAGGTTACGGCTGATCCGGCCTTTCTGCGCTTAGCGGATGGGAAGCTCTGCTGGCGGGAGGACTATGATTTGCTAACCGCACCCAAGTTGGCCGCAACGCCGAACATCGACGGGGATTTTAGGAAGTGGGAGAACGGGCCTCTGTACGCGCTCGACAACGCCTCGAAAATCCGGGCGGGAACCAACCTCTGGAAAGGGCCGGCGCAGTTGTCGGCGCGCGTGGCGTTGGGGTGGGACGATGACTACCTCTATGTGGGAGTGGACGTCACCAACCCCGAGCTCTATCAGCCCTTCTTCGAGCGAGGCATCGAGAAGGGAGACGGGTTGGAGATCGCCTTGGAAACAGCTTTCCAAAAGAACTTCCTGGCAGTCCGCCCGGCAGGTGATGAATACTCGCTCTGGTTCAGCCCGGGCGATTTCAAAGGAGTGAAGCCGAGCCTTTTCTCCGACGAGGATTACTTGCCGCTTCGGCCCCGGAAGCATGATTACAGCCGAGAGATCAAGAGCGCCTGGAAGAAGACCACCTACGGCTACTCGGGCGACATCGCTCTTCCCGTGTCGTTCTTCGATGGCGGAAAATTTACGGGCGGATATGAGATCGGCTTTGCATTCAACCTCCAGAAGGTGTTTCCTTCGCCCCAGGCGGTTGAGCAAGAGGATTTGCAACGGATCGTTTTCACTTCCAAAGCCGATCAGTTGTTCCGCGCCAGTATTAACAACCCCTCGAGCCTTCAGCGCTTGGTGCTGGTGGAAGTGCCAGCGCGATAGTCTGGGGAACCGAGGCCCGTAGCCAGGATTCAGGATTCAGGAGTCAGGATCCAGCAGCCAGCTAGCGCACAGTCTGGTTTTTGATAGCCTCTGAGGACAAATTCAGATCGCAGATTCCAGATTTCAGATAGACACCTGTGGATATGCGTTTGCCGACCCCCATCGGTTGGTCTGCCCGTCAGGGACCGGATAGGCGCATTTCCGCGCAACTTTGCGGCGATTTCGCCATCAAATAAAGGTGAAGGGGTGCGAAGGTGAATCAGGAAACTACCCCCAAGTGCATGAATCGAAATACGGAGGTCCGACCGTGTCGAACTTTAGCATAAACCGCTTCCGATTTTTCAGATGCCTGCTCATTCTTTCTATATTCGGTGCGGCCGCCTCCAGCACAGCACGTGGCCAGATTCCAGCCTTTGCGGGAGGGCCTCAATCCTCAGCAGCCGAGGGTGAACAGACGGCGGTTCTCGCGGGAGGGTGCTTCTGGGGTGTGGACGCGGTGTTCAAACACGTGAAGGGTGTTAAAAGCGTGGTTGCAGGCTATTCAGGAGGAAGCGCGACGAGCGCGCAGTACGAGGTTGTGAGCGCGGGCCGGACGGGGCACTCCGAGTCGGTGAAGATCACCTACGATCCATCAAGGATTTCCTATAGCAGTTTACTCAGGATCTTCTTCTCAGTGGCGCATGATCCGACCCAACTGAACCGTCAGGGCCCGGATTCGGGAACTCAGTATCGCTCCGTGATTTTCTATTCTAATGAGGACCAGAAGCAGATTGCTCTGGCCTACATCGAGCAACTAAACAAAGCCGGGGTTTTCCGAAAGCCGATTGTGACCCAAGTTGTCCCTCTCCAGGCTTTTTACCCCGCCGAGGGGTATCACCAGAATTTCCTGGCGCTCCATCCCGACAACCCCTATATCGTCAACAACGATTTGCCCAAGCTGCGAAAACTTCAAAAGCAGTTCCCCGCGCTCTGTAGACCGTAGCGATGGCGCGGATGACTGCGGCTTGCGACGCCCATGTCTCGCAAATGACACCGGCGCCCCCAGTTCGCTGAAACCTGATTCGGCACTCATACGTCTCCCTTTCATGGCAGGATTTCTTCGAGGAGGATGATAATGTACAAACGGTTGCTTACAATTGCAGCGAGTGGGTTGCTCGTTTTAGGAGTGGCATTGTGTCGAGTTCAGGCTAATGCGCAGGCCGGCCCACCCGGCGGGCATATGGGTCGAGGACATCAGATGAGCCCCGATGAGGAACTCCAAAGGCTGGATAAGGCGCTGACGCTCACCGACGATCAGAAGGGCCAGATAAAGCCTATCCTTGAAGACAGGCAGCAGAAGATACAAAGCCTTCGCTCCGACACCTCTCTTTCAGAACAGGACAGAAGGAGCAAGATGAGGAGCACCTTCGAAGACAGCAACAAGAAGATTCGCGACGTGCTCAACGACGATCAGAAAAAGAAGTTTGACGAGATGCCACAGCACGGGCGCGGGCACATGGAAGGGCACTAGCCAGGCGGGGGATAAGAACTAGAATCCCTCAGTAGAAGGCAACTAGTCCCGGTCTTTCGCGAAGATAACGTGAACACACGAACGACTGTGGCCTGGAGGTCAGCGCCGGGCGTGCATCGGACGTTCGCCCGGCGCCTCCTCATTTTCTGGGCGGTTCCCGCACTTAGGCGGTGAGGTGCTGCTGGTACCGCTTGGCCATCGCCTCGAGCGAAATCGGGGCGTAGTCGCCCGCGTGGCCGGCCTGGCCGAATTGCGTCATGCGCTGCGCCACGACCTTCTTCATGGCGTCGCGGGCGGGCTTCAGGTAGCTGCGTGGATCGAACTCTTCGGGCTTTTCCCAAAAGACTTTGCGGATAGCGCCCGTGATGGCAAGCCGGTTGTCGGTGTCCACGTTGATCTTGCGCACGCCGTTCTTAATGCCGAGCTGGATTTCTTCGATGGGTACGCCCCAGGTGGGCTTGAGCTTGCCGCCGTACTGGTTGATGATATCCTGCAAGTCCTTGGGGACGCTGGACGATCCGTGCATGACAAGGTGGGTATTGGGCAGCCTCCTGTGGATCTCGAGGAGGCGGTCCATCTTGAGCGTTTCCCCGGTGGGCTTACTGGTGAACTTGTAAGCGCCATGGCTGGTGCCGATGGCGATGGCGAGCGCGTCCACGCCAGTCTCCCGGACGAACTCCACCGCCTGCTCGGGATCGGTGAGGTGGCTGAGGCCATCGAGGCCGGCGCCGTGGCCGTCTTCAATGCCGCCCAGGCAGCCGATTTCGCCTTCCACGGTGATGCCCTTGGAGTGCGCCGTCTCCACGACTTCACGTGTCGCCTTCACGTTGTATTCGAACGTTGAGGGCGTCTTGCCGTCCGGCATCAGCGAGCCATCCATCATGACGCTGGTGAAGCCCATGCCAATGGCCGATTTGCAGGTCTCCACGCTGTTGCCATGGTCCAGGTGCAACACCGTGGGAATTTCGGGATAGAGTTCGGTGGCCGCCAGCATCAGGTGATAGAGGAATCGGTCCTGTGAGTAGCTGCGTGCACCGCGGCTGGCCTGAACGATAGCGGGCGACTTGGTCTCGCGAGCCGCCTCCATTATCGCCTGGATCTGCTCCATGTTGTTGACGTTGAAAGCACCAACCCCATAGGCTCCCTTGGCTGCTTCGTCAAGCAGTTGACGCATGGATACGAGTGGCATATCAAATGTTCTCCTTAGATTTGTACGGATTCGCTGATCCGGAATTCCAAATATCAGCCGGGGCTTCTCTACAGCGGTCCCGGAAATACAACACCTTACACCAACTCATATCCCTTTGGGAAGTTCGGGGCTGAGCCAATGGCCCAGGGAACGCGCCTGAGCTTCGAGACAAGTGCTTTGTGTTCCGTGGCTGGATTCATTCTCGGCTCGCTCCTTTTCGAGGATGCGATTGATGTCTCTGGCTACTCCGAAGGTGCGAAGTACCCGGGCTTGGCGCGCACCTGCAAGCCCTTTTGAAGCGGTTCGATGGTGATGCTGCGGAAAGTTCCGTCGTGGGCCCGGTTGGTGGAGAGGTACGCCAAGCTGTATTGGCTGCGGAGTTCACGAGCGATCTCCTGGAAATTCGCGGCCGTTTCGCTGGCTTTAAAGGGGAAGAAGGCCCGGCCTCCGGTTCCCTCTGCCAGGCGTCGCAAAATCTTGTCCCCGTGTTCCGGCAAGCCCGTGGCGTTGGTGCTGATAGCGTAGAGGGTCACCTCGGCACGTTGCGCCATGGCCAACGCCTCCTCGCGCGTATGTTCGCTCTGGTTATCCTGGCCGTCGCTGATGATGATCAGCACGCGGCGGAGATAGGGCTCCGGAGGCGGAAAGATGAGCATCTTTTCTCGACAGGAGAAATAGATGGCATCATAGAGGGTGGTCACGCCGCCCGCGAGCAGACTCCGGATCGCCTCGGAGAGTTTTTCCAGGTTGTCGGTGTAATCCTGCACCACTTGCGTTTGCACGTCGAAGGCCACCACGAAGGCCAAGTCCTTGCCGGCACGCAGTGTGGTGTTTAGGAAATCGATGGCGGCCTCCTGCTCGAAACGCAGGCGGTCACGAATGCTACTGGAAGTGTCAACCAAGACCCCGATGCGGAGGGGCAGATTCGTTTCCCGGCTGAAATAACGGATCGTCTGCGGCTTGTCATCCTCGAGAACGCGGAAGTCGTCCTTAGCCAGAGCAGTCTCCAGGCGATTCTTTTTGTTGGTCACTGTCATGAGAACGTTGACCAGGTCAACGCGCACCTTGATTTTGTCGGTGGGAACTTGCGTCGTCGCCGGTCGGGAGGTCCTCACAGTTTCTTGCGCTGCAAGCGATCCAACCAGCACACAAAGCACCAACAAGACGACGCAAGGTTTCTTCATCATCCTGCCCTCCGATCACCCCTGCACCATTATAGGTGGGTTTCTTGTAGATTACATCCTACGGCCACGAAGCTTCTCACGCATTTCGCGTTCCGTGCGGGCCTGCTTCATTTCCCGGAGCAAACCAGCCAGAGTTTCCTCAGGCTCCTGTTGGCGCCGATCGTCCGCCCTTTTCCGAACGTAAGGAACGGCATAAATCAGCATCGCAATGATAGAAGCACTGAGCACGGTGAGCAGCGCTCCGAGGATAGCGTGTGACGTAAAAACATTGACCCACACCACAATCAGCAACACCACCAGCCCCAGGCTGAGGGCGGCTGCGATGCCGGCGGCATAATTGGCCAGCCAAACGACCCATGATTTTCTCATTGCACTCGCAAACTTAACCTACCCGGAGCGGATTGGCAAGCCCCACGAGCTTCTTTGCAGGCCTGAATCGGCATTCCCGTTATTGAATTCCCGGACTAAACTTATGCCGACGCCAATACTCATGCTGGTTCCAGCGTCCACGGCGCGGCCCTTAGCTGCAACCAAAGACCGGGTTTTCATTGCCGATGGGTGATTGGCGATTGGCGATTGACGATTGAAAAAGTGGTGTGGCAGTTCCTTCCAATGTCCATCAGCCCGCCACGGCGGGAAAATCGACAATCGCCAATCCTAAATCCAAAATCGACAATCACCAATCACCAATCGAAAATCGCCAATTCCAGCCATCCTGAGCCAAGCGACGATCGCAGAAATTCTTCGCAAAAGACGAACAAGTTTGGAGCTAGCGCGGGCCTGAGCGTTCGCCAAACATATTTGAAATTCTCAGTGCTGCCTGAGAAGTCAAAGGTCGAAGGTTAAGGGTCAAAAGTGGACCAACTGGAGGTAAGATCCGGAAGCGCAAACGGAGTGTATTCGGCCTCGTAGGAGAAATGATATTCTAAGGGTTTGATGCGCGTTGAAATCCTTCAGGAACTCGGCCCGGACGACGCACGGCTGGAAATCCCTTGGGCCAGCGCCGACCATCCAACCCTGGCCTATATTGATCTGAAGACATTTCCCGACCAGGCGGAAGAACTTGATGAGTGTAGGAGCCGCCCTGTGCTGGGGAGCCTGCTGCGTGCGATCAACCGTCCGGATTCTCTCCTGCGCAGCGCAAAATGCCACGTCTGGATCACACATGAACTGGCCGAGGAGGAGCGCTGGGACTTCGATTTTCCCGTGAAGGTTGCCAGTTACCTCGACCTGCTATTTGATTCACCAGACTTGAACGCGAACCTGGTACCACAATTGCGATTGGCGGAAGAGATTGAGCGCGGCATGAAGGAGACGCGCTTGCAGGCCCAGATGGACATTGCGGTGAGACGCTGCTTGTTTCATGCGCAGGAAAACTGGGGATACTATCTGACACTTTTTGTTCATGCCTACGGCGCGACTGAAAATGAGGCAGAAACGGCGTGGACCCTTGCCCTATTGAATCTGCGCGAAGTCCTGGAGGGATTAAGCCGTGCGCCCTGGAAGACCGGGCTTTAACTGCCGATTGTGGGAGCAGAAAATCGAAACTCGAAAATCGAAGCTCGGCTCCACTGGGTCGCGGCGGCGTCTTTTGCGAGTTTCGAATTTCTAGTTTCGAGTTTCGAATGTCGGCAATCGACAATCGGCAATTCCAGCCATCCTGGGCCAAGCGATGATCGTGGAGTGCGCGAGCTATTGTCAAGGTGTGGCATTGTGGTATATAACCTTACCAGAAGAACCCGTGAACACCGGAGGCCTTGGGCGCTGGGCATCAGCAAACCACAAGGCTTCACCCCAACTGGCGGGGAGTTTGGCGGGCGGGGCGGTGGCCCCGAAGAAGGGAACCAGACCGCGTGAGTTTCATCAACTTTGCTGCACGGGAAATAAACTGCAAGATTGTTTATTACGGCGCAGGCTTGGGCGGCAAGACGACCAACCTTCGCTGGATCTTTGACCAGACGGTGGGGAAGGCGGGGGGAAAGATGATCTCGCTCGCCACCGAGACCGACCGCACACTCTTCTTTGATTTCCTTCCCCTCGACCTGGGCTCGATACGAGGATTCAAAACCAGGTTTCATCTTTACACCGTTCCCGGCCAGGTCTTCTACGAAGCCAGCCGAAGATTGATCCTGCGCGGCGTGGATGGCGTGATTCTCGTTGCTGACTCCCAGGCAGAGCGACTGGACGCAAACCTGGAAGCGATCGAGAACTTGATGGAAAACCTCCAGGAGCAGAAGCACGAATTCATGAAAATCCCCTACGTGCTCCAGCTCAACAAACGCGACCTGCCCAGTGCACTACCGGTCGAGACCCTGAAAAAGGAGCTCATGAGGAAGAACGAGCCCGTTTTTGAAGCGGTCGCTAACAAGGGGGTGGGTGTATTTGAAACCCTCAAGAGATGCGGGCGCATGGTCTTAGGTGAACTGAAGAAAGGCTAAGGCCGGGACCTTCTCCTTTACTCCTTTTCGATGATTCAGTGATTCAATGGGTCAATGAATTAATCTCCCCATGAACCGACCATTCCGTCCGACTAACCCTGGGCTAGACCTGTAAATATATTTCTCTGTAAATATATTTCTCTTGACAAGGCCTCGCCCCTGTGATAGCCTATTAATGTGTATAGCCTGACCCGCGGGGAAGTCCTTTCCCCGCTATCCCAACATTCCGTCCCAGGAGGAACTATGTCCTTACGCAAATCACCCGAACTTACGCCCGCGCTGCTCGCCGCCGCGCGCCAGAATGCCCAGCATTCCACCGGACCGCGCAGCCCCGCCGCCAAGCAGAACTCCAAGCTCAATGCCTTGAAGCACGGCGCATACGTCGCGGACGAAAATCGCCGCCAGTCCATGCTGGCGCTGGGCGAAGACCCGGAACAATTCCAAACCCTCACCGAGGAACTCATGAGCGCCTTCGGTCCCGGCGACGCGCTCTGGGAGAAGCAGGTCGAGGACTTGACCTGGCTCTACTCGCGCCGCGAAAGGCTCGAGCGGGCGCAAGAAGGCCTCAGGCGGCGCGCCTTGCAGGCCATCGACGACTGGCAACACCGCCGCCGGCAGGAGATGGCTCGTGTCACCTTCGACGCCTCCCAGCACGAGATACTTGATGTCGATCTGCCGGAGTCTACAGATCGAGGGGTGGCGCTGAGAAAGACTCTTTGTTATCTTGAACTCGTACGGGAGGAGATCAACCAGCGCACCTTCCGGGAGCGCCAGTACGCCGTATTGGAATCCCTTTACAGAGGTATGATGGGGTGGCGGCCGGGGCTGATTTTCAGTCTGCTGCACCGTTTCAGTGACCCTATGCACCTGCGCGAGCAACAAGAGGAGGACGAGGAATACCGGCAGTTCCTGCTCAAAGAAGGCGCCGACTGCGTGCCGCCGGGCGAGCCCGAGCGCCAGGAACTTCTACGTCTGCTCGAAGAGGAAATCGCCAGCCTGCGGGAAGAATTCGCCTATGCGGAAAAGGCGAATGAGGAGAGAGCGGCGATCGAACGGGACGCCTGCCTTGCTCCGGAGGGGGAGACGTGGGGCATGATGCTGCGCCAGGAAGCCGCCCTGGACCACTCCATTGACCGCAAAGTGAGGATACTGCTGAGGCTGCGGAAGGAATCTACCAATCTCCCGGTCGCTCCTGCTGGCCAGGACGATGGCGGGAGGATGGAGAACACCGAGGACGTCCCCGACAGCGACAATTCGCCCGACAACTCGCGGGGTGTGGAAACAGTCGAGAACTTAAAAATGAATGAACGATGCGGGAATGTCATTGAAAACAAAGGATCGGAAAGCGCCGGGATAAACCGGCAGGAAGCAGAGAATGAAAGATTCTCACGAGGAAGGAGTAGCGATCCACTCGGCCCCGAGTTTTGCGCTGGGCGTCGCGAGGCGCACAGTGAAGCGTAAACAGGGGAATAGGTGGGCTGGGTATTGAGCTCCGAAAATGTGCAATCGGGACGCCGCCGCCGTCGATCCGGCGGAAGGCAACATGGTCAGGGGCGCTAGCGCCAGTCCCTGGGCAGTCCTGCGTAAGTCCCGCAGGGCGGGACCCGAGACACGCCTAGACACTTTCTGCACGAGAACCGGGAGACCTCGGGAACGTCCGTTAGCTGACGGACCGGCGGGCGAAGGCTTAGGCCGTACGGCCGGTATGCACGTCTCCGAGGATTCGGACAGTGGCGTAGTACCGATGAATCATTCGAACCAGGGCAGACCACCGCTCGCGGAGAGTGAGGAGGGAAGGCCGCTGGTCAAGGAGAACACTCATCCGCCCCACACGCGCCCGACACAGAGCGGGGACCGCGTGTCCCCGGGGTTGATGGGGGTGCGGTCAGCCGAGCATTGCTTCGCCGCCACGTATCCGAGACAAGAGCCGTATGCGCTAACCAGCGCACGTACGGATCTGTGCGGGGGGTGCCGGGTAACTGGTATCCCTACCGCGACGGTTTGGACAACCGGGAGCAAACCGGGAATATTATTGAAAACAAATGCAGCTACGCGCAAAATGCAGGAATGTCATTGAAAAGAAAAGGTGTTATTGGACATGATCCGTCGAGGACTAACCCAAGTCCCGCACTGAGAGCGCCAAGTCGTTTACCGTCAATGCGGGCATGCCCGAGTTTTCACTACATTTCAATCCATGAACGCCCAGCGGCGTAAAGCAGGCAGGTATCGCGCACCACGCCAGGAGGATCACCAGTATGAAACGAGCTCGGCCAATTTCTTTATTCTTGTGTTTTGTTGTAGCGGCATCGTGGCTTCAGGCGCGGGCACAGGTGAAGGCTGCAAGCGACAAGCCAGCCTCAGAAACGACCCGCTTGAGCCTCGATGGCAAATGGAAGCTCTTTTATTTTCCTCAAGGAAAACATCAAATAACCCACCCCGACCAACTCAAGAGCCAAGGGCTGACCTGGATCGAAAGTTCCGTGCCCGGCAACGTTGAGCTCGACCTGTCGGGGAAGGGCGAGTTACCAGCAGACCTGTTCTTCGCTGATAACCTGGCGAAGTTGAAGCCCTACGAGCTATACGAATGGTGGTATCAGCGCGAATTTCCAACACCGGCTGGGATTGCCGGAGGGCGGGTGGAACTTCGCTTCCGGGGCGTAGATTGTCTCGCAACCTATTGGTTAAACGGGAAGGAATTGGGGACCTCGTCGGATGCACTGGTCGAGCAGTACTTCGACGTGACGGAGAAGTTGAACTCGGCTGGGCCGAACATTCTGACGGTCAGGTTAAAGTCGCCAGTGATTGAAGCAGCCGGCAAGCAGTATGAGCCGGCTTACACCATCAACGCCGGGCGCACGAATCAAGAGGCGATCTGGATAAGGAAGGCTGCGCACTCCTACGGATGGGACATCATGCCGCGGGCGGTTTCGGCTGGCCTTTGGCGCCCGGTGGAACTCATCGTGCATTCCAGGCACGAAATCACGGACATGTATTTCACGACTCTCTCTGTTGAGCCGGGCCGTGCCACGCTGGCGGTCTCGTACGAACTCACTACGGATCTCGCGCTGCTTCCCCAGCTCCGGCTGCGGGTGCAGGGCCGCTGCGGCGAATCCACCTTCACCTATGTCCACAAAGTAGAGTTCACCGCGGGACGGTTCCTCATCGAGGTGCCGAACCCCTTGTTGTGGTGGCCCAGGGGCTACGGCGATCCCAATCTCTACAAGGTGACGACCCAGCTCTTGCAGAACGACAAAGTGATGGCGTCGCGCCAGGACGCGGTGGGAATCCGCAAGCTGGAGTTGATTCGGACGGAGACGACAAGTATCGAGAAGCCCGGCCAATTCCTTTTCAAGGTCAACGGGGTACCGATCTTGGTCAAGGGCTCCAATTGGGTGCCTGCGGATGCATTTCATAGCCGCGACGCCGGGCGCTATGAGAAGATTCTCGCCTTGTTCGTCGACCTGGGATGCAACTTCTTGCGAAGCTGGGGAGGGAACGTTTACGAAGACGACGCCTTCTTTGATATCTGCGACCGGAACGGGATCATGGTGTGGCAGGACTTTGCCATGGCTTGCGCGATTTACCCGCAGACGCCGGAGTTTCTAGAAGTCATGAGGCAGGAGGCCATATCGGTGGTGAGAAAGCTGCGCAACCACCCCTCACTCGCTCTCTGGTCAGGTGACAACGAAGTGGATGAATCCTACTTTTTCTCAGGGCTGGATCCTGCCCACAACAAGATCACGCGGGAGGTCCTGCCGCAAGTGGTTTTCCAGTGCGATCCTTATCGGCCCTATCTTCCCAGCTCTCCCTACATGTCCCCGGAAGTCGTTGCCACGGGACAAATGAAGCTCATGCCCGAAGACCATTTGTGGGGCCCGAGAGATTACTTCAAGAGCCCTTATTACACAGAGCACACGGCGCATTTTGTGAGCGAGATCGGTTACCACGGTTGTCCGGGTCTTTCCTCGATCAAACGCTTCGTCGACGAGCACCACGTGTGGCCCTGGCAAGACAATCCCCAATGGGTCTTTCACTCCACCGACATGACGGGAAATCCGTACCGCATCAAGCTGATGGCCAACCAAGTGAAGGAATTGTTCGGCGCGCTTCCGGACAACATCGAAGACTTCATTCTGGCTTCCCAGGTCTCCCAGGCCGAAGCGAAAAAGTTCTTCGTCGAGATGACACGCTTGAAGAAGTGGCAGAGCACCGGCCTGATCTGGTGGAACGTCATGGACGGCTGGCCGCAATTCTCGGACGCCATCGTGGACTATTATTTCAACAAGAAGCTTGCCTATTACTATATTCGCCGGGTGCAGCAACCCGTCTGCGTCATGGTGGATGAGCCCCAAGAGTGGCACGTCAGGGTGGTGGTCGGAAATGATTCGAGGGAAGACGCCAGCGGCCATTACCGCGTCTGGGACGCGGACTCCGGAGAGACTCTGCTGGAAGGGGACTACGCGGCGAAGGCTAATGCGAACCTGGACGTGGGCGCCATCCCAGTCTTTCACTCCGGCAAGCGACTTTTCCTGATGGAGTGGACGGCCAACGGCAAGAGGTGCGTGAATCACTACTTGCAGGGTATGCCGCCCTTCTCACTCGCTCAGTACAAATCATGGCTCTCCAAAATAGCTGCTTTACAAAACGATTTTGACGCTGCGAGCATAGGGAAATGATGCTATGGAGGCTGTATGCATAAACCCTTATCCAATATAAGCCAGTTGGGCCGGCGCGGCTTCCTTGGACTTGCCAGCGTAGCCGCCCTCTCCGATTCGCTACTCAGCCGCCAGCGGGTGGTCAGGGCATTACTTGCGAAGGATAGGCTGGCGGAGAACACAGGCTCGAGCGCCGGCTCCTCCCGAGGACTACCGCCCCTAAAGATCACTGAGGTTCGGGTGATCGTCACCTGCCCGGACCGCAATTACGTACTGGTGAAGGTTCTCACCAGTGAGCCCGGCCTGTACGGCGTTGGCGATGCCACGCTCAACGGCAGGGAATTGGCGGTCGCGGCGGATCTTGAAAAACACCTCTCCCCGCTGCTTGTCGACCGGGATCCGGAGCAGATCGAGGACACTTGGCAGTACCTTTACCGAGGGCCTTACTGGCGCGGCGGTCCCGTCCAAATGACGGCCCTCGCCGGCATCGACTTGGCGCTGTGGGACATCAAGGGCAAGCGTGCCAATATGCCTGTGTACCAGTTGTTGGGTGGCCGCACGAGGACCGGCGCTCTAGCTTACACCCACGCGAGTGGAAGAGATTTCGCGGAAGTCGAAGACGTCGCCCGCCGTGCGCTGGAGCGGGGCTTCAAATGCGTTCGTGCCCAGGTGGCAATCCCCGGCCTGGAAGGAACCTACGGGACACCGGGAAACAAGACCCCCGAGGCGGCGGCCGGTCGCGTCGCGAACATGGCGGGACTTCCGCAGACCGAAGTCTTCGAGCCGGCTCCATACCTGCGCGTGGTGCCCAGACTTTTTGAGTATCTGCGCGCCAAGCTCGGCCCCGAGGTTGAACTCCTGCACGACTGTCATGAAAAACTGGACCCCATTCAGGCTGCGCGTCTTGCCCACGACCTGGAGCCCTACCACCTCTTCTTTCTTGAAGACTGCTTGCGTCCCGAATACAAGGAGAGCTTCCGTCTCATTCGCGAGCACTCCACCACACCCCTGGCCATGGGAGAACTCTTCAACTCGCTGTGGGATTGTGTGCCGCTCATCAAGGAGCAATTGATCGACTACATCCGCTGCGACCTGGGGCACATCGGAGGCATCACGGCGGCGCGCAAGGTAGCCGCCTTGGCCGAACTGTTTCAGGTCCAGACGGCCTGGCACGGTCCGGGCGACATCGGCCCGCCCACGCATGCCGCCAACGTACACGTCGACCTCTCGATTCCTAACTTCGGCATTCAGGAAATGGTTTTCTTCCCCGACGTGACTCGCGAAGTGATTTCGGGCGGCCCCGAGTTCAAGGGCGGTTACATGAACGTTTCAGACCTGCCGGGGCTCGGCTGCGATGTGAACGAAGAGGCGGCGAAGAAGTACCCTTACCGCCGTGCCTATCTACCCACGGCCCGCAGGATGGACGGCAGCGTGCAGGATTGGTAGGCGGCTTATTTACGACGACAGTCGGCTTCGAGACGACAGTCATTCCCGCGAAAGCGGGAATCCAGTCCCTTGGCAGCGCATTTCCGACGGCTTGCAGAGTGGATTCCCGCTTTCGCGGGAATGACTGCGACTTCCGAAGGGACGAAGGTCGAACCAGGAGAGCGATAATGCGAGGGTTGCTCGTGGTGGTCATGGTGCTGGCCTGCCTGACGTGGGAATCCCGCGCCGTCTGGGCCAGCCAGAAACTCTTCCTGAAGGATGGGACTTACCAGCTTGTTTCCAGCTACGAGGTGCATGGGGACAGAGTGCGATACTACAGCGTGGAGCGCGCCGCGTGGGAGGAAATCCCCTCATCCCTCGTGGACTTCGAGGCCACGAAACGAGCCCAGGAAGAAGAAAAAGCCATCCAGAAGAAAGAACTCGAGGAAGGCCGTGAGATTGAGCAGCAACGCTTCGAGAAGCCCGTGGAGGTGGGATTCGAGATTGCTCCTGGCATCCACCTGCCTCAGGAAGAGGGTGTTTATGCCTACGATGGAGTGCGGGTGATCCGCCTGATTCAATCTTCCGCGGAGGTAGTCACCGACAAAAGGCGGGCGGCGCTTGTCCTGGCCATTCCAGCGCCCTTATTGAAAAGCCGCACGATCGTGGTGCTGTCTGGCGCGAAAGCTGCGGTGCGGCTTCAGCAGGCGCAGCCGACCTTCTACGTTCAGTCTTCGGATGGGCTGGGCGCCAAGCTCGAGCTGATTTCAGTGAAGGTGGTGAAAGAGTCGCGGGTGGTGGAAAAGGTCGAGGCAGGCCGAGCCGGCATTGGGAAGCCGTCGGAGCTTCGCGCTGCCGTGCAGTTGGAGCGCACGCAACTGGCCCCGGGGCTTTACCGTCTGAAGCCTCTCCACCCCCTTGACCCCGGCGAATACGCTCTGGGCGAGCTGGTCCAGGAGAAACTTAGCTTGCAGCTTTGGGACTTCGGACTCTTCGAGACCCCGAGCAAGTAGAGGATGGACAAGCCAGCTTCCTGTCATATGGGCCAGCCGCCCCCCCTGTCATTCTGAGGCCCCCGTTCTTTGGGGGCCGAAGAATCCCTGCAGTTTCTTTGAACGGGCAGTCCGTTAGCTGACGGATGAATGTTCCCTGCGAACTGCGGAGATCCTTCGTCGTCCCAAAGAGCGGGACTCCTCAGGATGACATGCCTGGGGTGTGCGCCGTGTCTGCGGAGCTCCAACTTCCGAGTTCGGGTTTATGGGGGAGCGAAGCCAGCCCTAGACGATATCCTGGCGCCTCTCGTCCCAGTGCACGGTGCGGCCGTGGCGGTACGAAGTAATGGCCATCTGGCAAGCGATGGCAGAGCGGAATCCGATTTCGAAGGGGCAATTGGGTTCTTTGCGGCTGCGCACGCAATCGAAGAAGTTTTGCAGGTGCGCTTCGGTCGTGTCTCCGACACCGACAACGTCGGGGGCCGCAGCGGAAGATTTGCCCTCACCTTCAGAACTTCGCTGACCCTGGGGAACGTAGCGAACCTCGTCCAACTCCTTGCAAAGGATTGTACCCTTGTTGCCGAGCAGCAGGTCTTCGCCCTCCCCGTAATAATTGTTGCCAAACATCGAATTCCAGGTGAAGAAGATCTTTTCAGAGTGATTCATGGTGACGCTCATGGTGTCCGGGACCTGCATCTTCGGTGAGAGATAGTTGTCACCCGTCATCGTTACGCTGCGCGGGATTTTCAAGTCCAGCACCTTACACCAGAAGCCCACCTGATGGACCATGTTCTCAAAAACGTTCCCGCCGGAGTAGTCCCAATAGAAGCGCCAGTTCATGTAGCGCTGGGGATCAAAGGGATGCGGCGCCGCCTCGCCCTCGAAAGCTTTCCAATCGAGGTGCCGGGTGTCGCAGTCGGGAGGAATCTCGCGCCTCCAGCCGCCGTAGGGGGCGTTGCGATAGTGATGGGTGTGAAGGGCGGTGATGACGCCCATGCGCTCGGGCGTGGCGAGCTCGCGCGCCTTCGTGAACGCCGGGCTGCTGGCGGATTGAATCCCGATCTGCACCACGCGCCCCGAGCCCTTGAATGCCTTGCGCATGCGCCTGGCATGGTCAGGATTAAAGGCCATGGTCTTTTCCTGGTAGACGTCCTTGCCGGCCTGGAGGGCGGGAACGAAATTGAGCGCGTGCTGATGCTGGGGCGTGGCGAGGAGGACGGCGTCGATACTCTTGTCGTCGAGAAGCTTTCGGAAGTCTTGAAAGGTCCTGACATGGGGAGTGATTTGCCGGGCTTCGTCCAGACGGCGCGTGTAGAGGTCAGCCACCGCGACGGCTTCCACGTTCGTGCAGCCCAGCGCGGCCTTGTAGATTTCTTGCCCGCGGCCTCCGGCCCCGATCAGACCGAAGCGGACACGGTCGTTCGCCCCCAGCACCCGGCCGGCGGGCAAGAGACTGTAAGCGGCGTAAGCCGCTGTTCCGCCCACTATCTGCTTCACAAATATGCGGCGCGTAAGCATCGTAGTCCTCCTTGGCATTACACAGTTGAATATTTCTTGTTGAGCGCCTTGATCTTGGCGAGGAGTTTGGGTACGCCCGTCTTCGAGTCTTCATCACCCTCGTATTCGGCGGACGCAAAACCCTTGTATCCGCCCTGCGCGAACAATTTCCACACCCGCTCGAGATCGAGAGGCTTTCTGGCCTCGCCGTAGAAATCGCGGATATGCGTGTGGGTCGCGTAGGGAATACAGGCCTCGATTTGGGTGTAAGGATCATCTTGAAAATTGCTGATGTCCAGATTGCATCCCGCGTAAGGTGAATCCACGCGACGCAGGATTTCGATAATGTTCGCGGCTTTCGAGGTAATCCCGCCGTGGCTTTCAATGCCCAGCGTGATTCCTTTCGTGGCCGCGTAATCGCAGGCGGGCTTCATGGTCTCCACCACCCACTGGATGCCCTGTTCGTCGCTCGCGCCCTTGGAAACTTCGCCGCCAAACACGCGCAGGTGGGAGGCGCCGAGCAGCTCAGTGACCTCGAGCCATTTCTTGATCTTCTCGATTTCCTCGGCGCGCTTCGCTGGGTCGGGCTGGCACATGTTGGTGCCGATCGCCGCCCCCGAAAACGGGACGCCGTTGCGGAAGGCCAGGCGCCGTAATCCGAGAATGTAAGACGCCTCAGTGGATTTCAAATAGTACGTGGTCATGTCTACGCCGTCGATCTCCAACTCGACGGCCTCGAGGATGAAGTCTTCCATGGTCATGGGGCCGTTCTGGAGATATTTGCGGTACGAGTAAGCGCAACAACCCGAGAGGAGCCTGGGGTGGCCGGGAGAATTCTTGATGAGCTCCGGGGCTCGGCCCTGAAGCGTGCTTGCGCCGAGGGATAAAGAAGCCGCGGTGAGGCCCGCGGTCTTTAGAAAATCTCGACGATGAATTGCGTTGGTCATGGCGTCTCCTGGGGAATCAGCCGGGATTTCCGTTTCGCACTCCCGAGCAGTTGGGAGTATACGCCAAGCCACTTCCCTTTGCACGGCGCGAGCTTGGAAATTGCCGATTGTCGGTTACTGACCGACATTGGAAGGAGTTGCCCACGACTTTTTCAATCATCAATCGTCAATCGTCAATCAGCCCGCGGCAGGTGGGCTCATTGGTAGCGGTACAGCCTGACGCGCAAAATATTATGCTCGCTGTGAGTGTCACGATTACGGTAGGCACCGGGCACCAGCACGGCGGCCTGGCAGTACGTGCAGTCGCTGTCGACAACGGTTACGCGGTGATCCAAGTGGCGCCCTTCAACCCAGCGGCCATCCACAAAACTGCCCTCTTCAACGGTGCCGACTCCAACCAGCGGAGGCCCCGGCGTATTCGGAGTGAACGTAAGGGCCAACTCGAGCTCGTTGCTGGCGATGACGTAGAACTCGTCAGGCGCCGTCAAAACGAAGAGCGCTCCTGCGAGCGGCACAGCGGGCGGGGGCGGGGTGGTCCCGCTGGGCCGCGTTCGGTTGGGGTTGAACTTAACAGTCATCGTGTAGTCGCCCAACCGGACCTTCTCACTCTTGCCAAGTCCCGGATGTTTTGAATCCGGCCGCCTCCCACACCTGGCGAAATTCCGGAATGAGGGCATCCTTGTGCTTCTGAAGGTAGTCGATCAGCTCCTTAGGCACCAGCCCCGCAAAGGCTTTGTCCGCCGCCGTCGATCGGTCGCGGGAGTCCCCCGACATTCCCACTTCGTTCTCGACGTGCACGAAGATGACCGTGTGTTGCTGGCCGTCCACTTCCTTGATGTGCCGCATCAGGGCGGCAAAGGCGCGCGCATCCGCGTCTCGCGTCGCATCGCCGTGGCCCTCTATGACGGAGAAGAGCTCGATACTCCTGCCATTCCTCATCTGGACGCGCGGAAATCGCTTAAAATCCCTCTTCACCCACATGGGAGCCCAACTGACCAAACCGTTCTTAAAGCTTGCGAACCATACCAAACAAACCGAGCCAGCACACGAAAATGCAGCATAAAGTATTGTGGATCTTCACAATTCTCCTTTCGAAAATAGCCGCAAGCCGGTCAAAAAGTGACAATCCCCTAGTCTAGGTAGATAACCTCTTGACTCAGGCAGCTACAATCCTACGCTGATCGTGTGTTGCAGCTTGACGTCGGCCGAGGAGGCGCCCACCATCAGGTTGACTTTCTCGTCTTCCACCACCCACTGTTTCTTCGCCGCATCCCAGTAGGCAAGGTCCTTTGCCTTAAGCGTGAGCTGGACGGTCTTCGTCTCGCCCGCTTTCAGGGCGAGGCGCTGGAAGCCTTTGAGCTCCTTGATCGGCCGATCGACCCTGGAGCCCATATGCTTTACGTACAACTGGACAACCTCCTGTCCCTCCCGCTTGCCCGTATTGCGGACCTTCACGCTGACGGTGACCTGGCCGTCCTTGGCCAGACGCGCATTACTGGCGCTGAGCTTCGAGTAAGCGAACGTCGTGTAACTCAATCCGTAGCCGAACGGATACAGCGGCTCACCCTTGAAGTACATGTACGTGCGGCCGTGGCGGATGTTGTAGTCCATCATGGGCGGCAAATCGTCGATCGACTTCACCCAGGTTTGGACCAGACGCCCGGCAGGGTTGTAGTCGCCGAACAGAACGTCGGCCAGAGCGTTGCCCTCCTCCTGGCTGTTGTGGGCCATGTGAACGATGGCGGGCACATTTTCCTGCGCCCAGTTGATGGTGAACGGGAAGCTGGCCTTGATCACCACAATGGTCCGCGGATTGGCCTTGTAGACATCCTTGATCAACTGGTCTTGCTCGGGCTGCAGGTCGATGGACCTGCGGT